>NZ_JAVDPW010000005.1:0-580514 GCF_031453975.1 Inquilinus ginsengisoli | reverse complement strand
ACTCACTTCCTGACCAGAGGCCTGAAGCGGGTCAGCACCGAGATGAGCCTCCAGGTCCTCGCCTACAACTTCAAGCGCGTGATCTCGATCCTAGGGGGGTGGTGGGCTTGCTGCAGGCCAT
Source organism: Inquilinus ginsengisoli (assembly GCF_031453975.1). Lineage (NCBI taxonomy): Bacteria > Pseudomonadati > Pseudomonadota > Alphaproteobacteria > Rhodospirillales > Rhodospirillaceae > Inquilinus > Inquilinus ginsengisoli. Next base: position 580,393 of record NZ_JAVDPW010000005.1, on the reverse strand, counting down.
CCGGGCCTGACATCTGAGCTGCTGAGCCAGCTTCGACCGCCGCCCCCCAGCGAAACTCGCCTCGCACTCACCAAACACGCGTTTCCACACGGCTTCGACCGAACGCCGCCGTTCCACTGCAAGGTCGGCCCCTGGCCTTCCCGACGAACCAGATAGGCTCGAGCGCGCTGATATCGTTGGAAAAGTTCCCAACGACTACTTGGGACGTAAAATCAAGCAAGTTTATTGCCGATTTTGTCGCCGTCTAGCATCTTCGAGCGCACCGGCCATTCGTTTTCGGGCTTTTTGCTGCGCGTGGAAATGGCGTTCTGACTTTTTCAACGATATCCGCCACAAGCAGTCATCGCGCCGGCACCTCGACACCGGACATTGCCTGAACCCAGTACATTCGGCCCCTTCCCAGCCCTCCCGGCCCGACGCGGATGCCCGCCACCGCACATTCGTCAGGCGACCTGCGTCCATTGATGTGAGGCCTAGGCGGATCAGGCCGAAGCCTAGGAGTCGCGAAGCCGCGTTCTGCTTCCCCCGAGACCGTCACGGCCATAGCCCCGCTTATGCCGGGTTCAGCTTAGTGACGCGACCCGATCCGCCTTCGCATCAATCGGAAGCCCACCCAACCGCCGACGGCGCTCGCTGAAGAACGGATAGAACGGGGTGATGAAGAGCACGAAGATCAGTGAATACTGCACGATCGACGGGTTCGAGCCCAGTACCGCCCACAGGCAGTACAGCACCGTGATGCTGGTCAGCGCCCAATAGACACCGATGTGGTGCAGCTTTCCGTCTTCCTCGACCGCGAAGTAGCAGGCGACGCAGGAGTAGATGTAAGGCAAAAGGGTCAAGGTCACCGCGACCTGGACGATGACGTCGAACTGCGCCGAGGCACTGGGGGAGGACGCGGTGACCAGCACCATCAGCGACATCAGCACTGCGACGACGACGAGGCCCAAGACCGGCACGTCCTTGGCATTGGACTTTCCGAAGATCGCTGGGAACAGCCGGTCGTCGGCCGCTGCCTTGGCGCTTTGTGCGGTCAACAGGATCCAGCCGCCGAGCGACCCGGCGGCGCCAATCGCGGCGCAGAGGCTGACCACCGAGCCGCCGATGTCGCCGATGGCGATCCTCGCCGCTAGGGCGAACGGCGCGTCAGACGTCTGGAGTTGGGCGTTCGGCACCATCCCCATGATCGCGGCCGAGCTGACGAGATAGGCGACCGCGGCCAGAGCTACGCCCGCGAGGGTGGCAATGGCGACGTTCCTTTGTGGGTCCCGCACCACGCCGGCGGTGACCGAGGCGGATTCGACGCCGATGAAAGCCCAAAGAGTGATCGAAGCTGCCGCTGAAACAGCGCTGAAGTCACCAGTCCCGGAGAGATTGTAGGCGCCCTGGAACACCGAGCCGCTGAAGAAGAACCAGCCAAAGACAGCGACCCCGAGGATCGGGATCAGCGCGAGCGAGGTGGTGTAGGATTGGATCCTGACGACGACATCCGGCCCAAGAATATTGGCGAAGGTGAACACCCAGATGATCGCAAGGACCACGATGGTGCGCAGGATCGGGTCCGACAGGGCCGGCACAAAGTAGCTGAAATACCCGACCGCCGCGACCGGCAACGCCACGTTGCCGATCCAGTTGGCGAACCAGTAGATCGTGTTGGTCTGGAAGCCCATGTAGGGGCCCATATAGTCGCGGGCATACGCGTAGGGGCCGCCGGCCTTCGGCGCCAGCCGGCCGAGCTTGGCGAAGACGAAGGCCAGCAACAGCGAGCCGACGATCGTCACCACCCAGCCGAGAAGCGATATGGTGCCGATCTTGGCGAGGCTGGTCGGCAGCAGGAATACCCCCGATCCCATCATGTTGCCCGCGACCAGCATGGTCGCCGGGAAGACGCCGATCTTGCCGTTGTCCGAAGCCATTGCTGTTCTCCGTTGAGGCCGGGCGTCAGGCGACGCAGAGCATGCGGTATGTACCGTCGACCAGCTCGACCCCGTGGGTGTCGTGGGCGAAGCCCGGGAAGCGGCGGTCGAAGCCCTCGAGCGCCTTCAGGTAGCCGAGCAGCGGTCCGTCCGCCGGGCCGGCGTTCTCGCCCGGCATCAACAGCGGGATGCCGGGCGGGTAGGGCACGATGCCGGTCGCCACGGTGCGCCCGGCAGCGCGGTCGAGAGTGACGCTTTCGACCGCATTGCGCACCAGCCGCTCGTAGGCCTGGACCGGGCTCAGATCCGGCTTCGGCAGCACTGAGAAGCCCTTGGCCATCATCGCGGTGGTCCGCAGTTCACGCATTGCCGCGAACATCTCCTCCGCCAGGTCGCGCAGGCCCAGTCCGCCGTAGCGGCCCGGATGGTCCGCGACCAGTCCGGGAAGGACCTGCTCCAGCGGCGCGTTGGCGTCGCAGTCGCGCTTGAAGTCGAGCAGTGCGTTGACCAGCGTGCCCCACTTGCCCTTGGTCACGCCGAGCGAGAACAGGAACAGGATGGTGAAATCCGTGGTCTTCTCGACGACGATGCCCTGCCGGTCGAGATAGGCGGTGACCAGGCTGGCCGGGATGCCCCGTTGCTCGAGCGTGCCGTCGCCACCCATGCCGGGCGTGACCACCGAGACCTTGATCGGGTCGAGCATGCAGTAGCCGGGCTCGAGCTCGGGGAAGCCATGCCACCCGGCGCCGGGCTCCAGCACCCAGCAGTCGGGGGTGGTCACCAGCCGGTCCGCCGGGGCCTCGTGGAACGGGATGTCCGCTCCGGTGGCCGGATCCTTGACGGTGTCGGGTTGCCAGGCGCCGAAAAACCAGTCGCCCTTGCCGGCGAAGTCGTGTTCGAGCCGGCCCATCATCTGGCGAAAGGCGACCGCCTCTCGGATCGGCTCGGTGGTCAAGGCCTCGCCGGCCGGACCGTCCATCATCGCTGCGCTAACGTCGTTCGAAGCGATAATCGCGTATTGCGGCGAGGTCGAGGCGTGCATCATAAATGCTTCGTTGAACCGCATATGGTCGATCGGGCTCCGGCCGTGGCGGACATGGATCATCGATGCTTGCGATAGCGCCGCCAGCAGCTTGTGGGTCGACTGGGTGGCGAACACCGTTGGACGCCCGGCGTCGTGGTCGCGCGGGTCGCCATGCATTCCGAAGCGGTCACGGTAGATCGGGTTGAAGCGGGCATAGCCGTACCAGGCCTCGTCGAAATGAAGCCGATCGACGCTGGCGCCCAGCAGCTCCTCGACCCGGGCGACGTTGTAGCAGAGGCCGTCATAGGTCGAGTTGGTGATGATGGCATGAACCGGCGTTGGGTCGACGCTGGCGCGGATCAGGGGATTGGAGGCGATAACGGCCTCGATCGCCGCCGCCGTCAGCCGTGCGGGCGGAATCGGTCCGATCAGGCCGTAGCGGTTGCGGACCGGCATCAGATAGGACGGGATCGCGCCCGACAGGGTCATCGCGTGCTCGACCGATTTGTGGCAGTTGCGGTCGCACAGCGCCACTTGGTCGCGGGTCACGCTGGCCATCAGGATCACGCGGTTGGAGGTCGAAGAGCCGTTGGTGACGTAGTAGGTCCGGTGCGCCCCGAAGACTCGGGCGGCGTACCGCTCGCCCGCCCCAATCGGGCCGGAATGGTCGAGCAGCGATCCCAACTCCCCGACCGAGATCGACAGGTCGGACCGGAACAGGCTCTCGCCGAAGAATTCGAAGAAGGCACGACCGGCGGGCGAGCGCAGGAAGGCGGTGCCGCCAGTATGGCCTGGCGTGTGCCAGGAATACTCGTAGACGCGGGAGAAGCGGACCAGAGCGCCGAACATCGGCGGCAGCACGGTCTCGCGATAGCGCTCGATCGCGGCGACGATGCGGCCGCCGATGAAGTCCGGAGTGTCTTCGAGCAGCCAGATGAAGTCGTCGGCGTGCTGCATCGACTCGACCGGGACCGCCGACACGGCACTCCGGTTGGACAGCAGGAAGATCGGCACGGTCGCGTTGCGGGCTCGGATGCGGCGCAGCAGCTCGGCTGCGCCATCCTGCGGCCCGGCGCCTGGGAGGTCCCAATCCACCAGCACGCACTGCACTGCCGGATCGGAGGCGATGATGGCCCCCGAATCCGCCGCCGTGGTGGAGATAAGCATGGTGACGCCGCGCGACTCCAGATCCTCTATCAGTGCCCGGCACGCCCGGCCGACGGCCGTTTGCGCTGCCACATCGCTGCTCACCAGCAGCGCCAGCATTCCAAGGCGTTCTCCGGCGATGTGGACCATGAACATTCTCCTGAGTGGGTCGTGAGAGACCGTCACGGCAAGCAGCCCGTAGCCGCCTGCCTCATATCAAGTCGCTACAGGTTGTGGGCGCTGACGTTCGGCTGCCGTCTGCGACCGAAAACTAGGACAGTACGACGTTCGATCGCCCCTGCTTCTAGGGCATCGAAGACGGTATCACCTGGAAGGGCATGGTCATGATCGCCGTCGCCACGCTCCCCTCGGCGGCAAGGTCAGCGGTATTCGATCGGTCGTTCCTTGTTCACCAGCGGCCCACCGCATGCTCCACTACCGTTGCGCGTATCGGCCTGGCCACTATCGGCTCTCCATCGGATGGTGCAGGCGAACGTGCGATAGGCGGTCACCCCCATCCTTGATCGAGATCAAGAGTGGATACCCCTAACGAGAATTCGGTCCCCAGCGACGCCGTGCCGTCAGTCCGTCCCAAGCGAGGCATCGCGAGCTGGCCGTCACTCCAAGCCCAACATGAATCGTGGACCCGGCTGAAGGGCGCCAACTCCGGACATCGCCTCGGCATCTCCAAAGCGGACATCACCTCGGCGGACCGGAGTAGACCCAAGCTGCCGATAGAGCGGACACGATAGAAGCCCCCGCTGGGACGCCGCCGGACCCGATCTCGGCGTTTTCGGAGGGCGTTCGCCGCCCAGGCGAGGCGGCGAGACGTGCCCGACGATCTTCGAGGCCTCGGCCGGCGAGCCGCTATTGGGCAACGGCCCGGAAGCGCTCCGGCCGGAACGGGGCGAGCATCGGGTGCCGCTCGCCGGTGGCGATCTCGAAGGCCAGCAGCTCGCCGGCGATCAGCCCGAGAGTGGCGCCACTGTGGCTGAAGGCGACGAAATAGCCGGGGATCGCCTGCAGCTCGCCGAACACCGGATCGCCGTCGCCGGGGATCGGCTTGCGGCCGACACCGAAGCGGTCGAGCTCCAGCGTCGGGTTTCCTTCCAGGACCTTCGAGGCCTCCGCCAGCAGGCCGTCGACAGTCTCCTGCTTCACCCGGTAGCTGCCGTCAGGGCGGATCTCCACCTCCTCCTCCGACCATGCGGAATCGAGGGTGAAGGCGCCGCCGGGCGCGGGGCGGATCGCCACGCGCGGCGTGTTCAGCACGGCCTTCAGCGGCGCGCCGACCGGCTTGGTGGTGACCAGCAGCGAGACCGGCGTGCTGTCGTCGATCCTCTGCCCGGCCTCGGCCACCATCTGCGGCACCGACGGGCCGGTGGCGAGCAGCACGGCGTCCGCTCGGAACTCCCCTCCCCGTGCCGTCGCCGCGCCGACAGCACGGCCGCCTTCGATGACCGCACGCGCCGCCCCGGCCTCGGTGACGAGCCAGCCGCCGCGCTCCTGGAACTCCTCCACCAGGAGGCGGATCAGGCTGGGCAGGTCGACCCAGCCTTCGCCCGGATTGAAGATCGCGCCCTGTGGCGTGATCGCGGCGACGTCGACACCGGACGTCACCGCCGGCACCTGCCCGGCCGCGAGATGCTGCGCGTCATAAGCCAGCGACACCTCGTGGCGATACGCCGCCTCGATCCGGTTGCCGTCGCCATCGGCGTCCCAGGTCAGCCCGCCGTCGAATCTCAGCCAGTCCGCATCGGGATGGCGATGGGCCAGGGTCCGATAGCGGTCGATGCCGGCCATGCGCAGCCGGTGATAGGCGTCGGAGCGCCAGCGCGACGAGTTGAGCCAGGACAGCGAGCGGCCGGAGGCGCCGTTCGCGACCGGACCGTCGTTCACCAGCACGGTCGCCACGCCGCGCCGGGCGAGCTGGACGGCCGTGGAGACGCCGAAGATGCCGGCGCCGATGACGACGACGTTCGAGACTTTGCTTTTCATCACTGATCTTCCGCCTGGATTAGAGGACTTCCGCCAGGAAGCGCTTGAGCCGCTCGCTCTGCGGCCGGTCGAAGATCGCCTCGGGCGACCCGGCCTCGACCACCCGGCCTTCGTCCATGAAGACGACCTGGTCGGCGACGCGCCGGGCGAAGCCCATCTCGTGGGTGACGATCACCATGGTCATGCCGCGGCGGCCGAGATCGGCCATCAGGGTGAGGACACCCTTCACCAGCTCCGGGTCGAGCGCGCTGGTGACCTCGTCGAACAGGATGACCTCCGGCTCCATCGCCAGCGCCCGGGCGATCGCGACCCGCTGCTGCTGGCCGCCCGACAGCCGCGACGGGCGGTGATGTTGGCGCCCGGCCAGCCCGACCTCGGCCAGGCGCGCCTTGGCGACGCGGTCCGCGGCGTCCTTGTTCATGCGCTTGATCCGGGTCAGCGACAGCGCGACGTTCTCGAGCGCGGTGTGGTCCGGGAACAGGTTGAACTGCTGGAACACCATGCCGATCCGACGGCGCAGCTTCTCCGGCTTCATGCCGAGGATGCTGTCGCCGTCGAGCAGGATGTCCCCGCCCTTGACCTCCACGAGCCGGTTCAGGCAGCGCAGCAGGGTCGACTTGCCGGAGCCGGACGGGCCGATGACGCAGGTGACCGATCCGGGCCTCACGGTGAGGTCGACGTCCTTCAGCACCTCGTGCTCGCCATAGGCCATGCTGAGGCCGCGCACGGCCAGGCTGCCGCCGTTGAAGCGCGTGTCCGCATCGACGCTCGCGGCGGCGCCCTTGAGCTCGCCGACCTCGACCAGGCCGCTGGTCCCCGCGCCCGTCGTGCTGCGGCCGACCCGCAGCCGGTTGTCGATCAGGTTGACCAGATGGGTCAGGGGCACGGTGACCAGCAAATAGAACACGCCGGCGAGCAGCAGTGGCGACAGGTTGCCGGTGACCACCGCCTGGTCCTGGCCGATGCGGAAGATCTCGCGCTCCGACGCCAGCAGGCCCAGGAAGTAGACCAGACTGGAATCCTTCACATTGCCGATGAACTGATTGACCAGGGCGGGCAGCACCCGCCGAATGCCCTGCGGCACGATGATCAGCCGCATCGCCTGGCCATAGCTCATGCTCAGGGCCCGGCAGGCGTCCAACTGGCCGCGGTCGACGCTCTGGATGCCGGAGCGGAAGATCTCGCCGATATAGGCGCCGGCGATCAGTCCGAGGGCGAGGATGCCGAGCGGATAGGGCGACGGCCCGAACAGCTCCCGCCCCGCCCGGGCCAGGCCCTGCCCGATCAGCAGGATGGTAACGATGGCCGGAAGCCCGCGGAAGACGTCGGTGTAGATCCGCGCCGGAATCCGCAGCCAGGGCGAGCGCGAGATGCCGCAGAGCGCCAGCGCCATGCCGATGGCGACGCCCAGCACGGTCGAGGCGAAGGCCAGGATCAGCGTGTTCTTCAGCCCGACCGCGATCATCATGGGCAGCACTTCACCCATCGCGTCCCAGTCGAGGAAGCTGCGGCGCAGGTTTTCGATCCAGTCCATGCGGGGCTATTCTTTTCCGGGGTCGATGGCGGCAGAACCTGCCCGGCCCCGGCGGCCGGGCAGGATTCGGCCTACTGCTTGGGCAGGTACTGGTCCGGCATCGGCGAGCCCGGGAACCACTTCTGATACAGCGTCTTCCAGGTGCCGTCCTGCATCGCCGCGTGCAGCCCCTGGTTCAGCGCCGTGCGCAGCGCGTCGTTGCCCTTGCGGATGACGAAGCCGGCCGGGGCGTCGAAGCTGGGGATGTTGATCGCAACCTTGAGCGAGGGATAGCGGCCCGTGTAGTCCTTGGCCGCCTCGTAGTCGAGGAAATGCGCGTCGATCGAGCCATTGTTGAGCGCGGCGACGGCAGAGTTGTTGTCGGGGAACTTCACCAGGTCGGTCGCGGTGAAGGTCTTGGTCGCATAGATCTCCTGCAGCGTGCCCTGGACCACGCCGAGGCGCTTGCCGGCGAGTTGGCCGGCATCGGTGATCTTCGGGTCGGCCGTCAGGATCGAGAGGTAGCCGGCCAGATAGCCGTCGGAGAAGTCGATCGTCTTCTTGCGCGCCTCGGTGGTGCCGATCGCTGCGACGGCCACGTCGAAGCGGCCGTTAGCGACGGATGGCATCAAGGCGGAAAATTCCTGGCCGGTGAAGACGACCTGGTCCTTCTTGAAGCCGATCCGCTCCGCCACATTGAGGAACAGCTCGATGTCGAAGCCGGTGAACTGCCCGTCCGCCGTCACGAAGGTGTAGGGCTTGGCGTCGCCCATGGTGCCGACGCTGATCACCTTCGGGTCGATCAGGCCATAGGAATTGGACTCGGCCATGGCCGGGCCGGCGAGCGAGCCGCCCAAAGCCAGCGCGAGAGCCAGCGCCCGGCCCCCCATCGTCAGCATCGCCGCAAATGTCCTCATGTCTCCCTCCGTTGTGTGGTTCCGCCAGCCTGCCCATGCCGGATCTGCGCCGGCCTCTCGTTTCGGTCAATGAGACCGATCTCTTTCTTTGAGAGACCGGTCTCATTATAAATGAGACCGGTCTCTTTCCGAAATTGTTAGAGCCACATTGACCGCCCGTCAATCTCTCCTGTAGAGCAGCCCGATGGAACAGCCGCCGTTCGCGAAGCCGTCCGTCACCGTCGCCGACGTCGCCCGGGCGGCGGGTGTTTCGAAGGCCACGGCGGCCCGGGTCCTCGGCGGCTACGGCATCGTCAGCGATGCGGTGCGCGAGAAGGTGCTGGCGGCAGCGAAGGCGCTCGACTACCGGCCCAATGAGCTGGCGCGCAGCATGACGACCGGCCGGTCGGGCGCGATCGGCGTTGTGGTCGGGGACATCGAGAACCCGTTCTTCAGCTCGGCGGTCCGCGGCATCACCGATGTGGCGCGCGCTGCCGGCTACACGGTGATCCTTGCCAATTCCGGCGAGGACATCGCGGCCGAGAAGGACGCCATCCGAACCCTGATCGCCAAGCGGGTCGACGGGTTGATCGTCGCACCGTCACGGTCCCGGGAGATCGACCACCTCAGGGATCTCCAACGCTCCGGGCGGCCGCTGGCCCTGCTCGACCGCGCCATCCCGGAGCTGGCGGTCGACACGGTCACGGTCGACGACCGGGAGGCGGCCGAGGCCGCGACCCGCCTGCTGATCGAGCATGGCCATCGCCGCCTCGCCTATGTCACCGCCTGCGACACGCCGGAGCACACCTATCGCGACCTTGCCGACATTCACACCGCGTCGGTCCGGCACCGCATCGAAGGCTTCCTGAGCGCCTGCGAGGCGGCCCGGATCCCACCAGCCGGACGATCCGTCTGGCTCGGGGCGAATAGCCGCCAGGAGACGCGAAGGCTGGCGATGGAGCGCCTGAAGCCGCCGCAGCCACCGACCGCCGTCCTGGCCTCGGACAGCCTGATCGCGCTCGAGATCTTCAAGGTGGCTCGCGAGCTCGGCCTCTCGATCCCCGACGATCTGTCGCTGATCACCTTTCATGACGCCGATTGGACGAGCGTCACCAGCCCATCGGTCACCGTCATCGATCAGCCGGTCCATCAACTCGGCACGGCGGTGGCCGAGCTCCTCGTGTCCAGGCTGAAAGGATATAACGGCGCCGCGCGCCACATGGTGTTTCCTACCAGGCTGGTGGCGCGCGCGTCGGTCGCGATTCGAAACCCACCCGACACATCCATCTAGGCCCGCCAAGGCGACCAGCTGGGATTCCAGCATGGGAGGTCGATCATGACCAAGCAGCCTACGGCCAGGACGGCATTGACCCGGCCGGAGCGCGCCATATCCAGACATCACCCGCGGCTCTCCAAAGCGGACGTGACCGGATTCGACCCTAAGCTGACTTGGCTACGCATATCTTGGATAATAAGATGATTAGAGACAAATCTCTTTGAATTTTTTAGAACCCGCGCCAGTCGACAGGCCTCATCTTGTACTTTTGGATGACTAGACGGGCACTCAATTAACCGAAAGGGACAATCCCCATGCTTCCTCATAGGCTCTAAAATCTTCTGACAATCTGATACCGATCTTTTCAATCTGGACGGGCGGTAGTCAATTGCCTATGGAGATTATCATGCGAGAGCGGAATTTCTTCCTCGATTGCGGGTGCGTCATAATCGGAGTGCTATTGGCCACTTTCTCGGTGGCCCATGCTCAATCGAGCCCTCGTGGTCGGTACGTAAATGTTTCATCCGGGGATTCAATCGAATTCCGAGACAGTGGTGATGTTTTCCTGTCCAATTTGGGTGAAGCAAGCATAGCACCCTGCATTGTTGCCGGTGCTAACTGGTGCATCTCGGGAGAGGGGTTCGATTGCAGCTATCGCATTAGATTTGTGCAGGATAGAAGCCAATTTACACTGCATCTGACTTCGGGTAAACCCGTGCGACGGTGCCCTGAAGGATTTTTCTCAAGAGAGGTTCAGTAATGAAATTTACTGATCGAATTAGTGTGTTATTTATGGGCGTCGTCATTGTTATATTAATCAGTATATCGCCGACATCGTCTCAAGCAGTAAAAAAAATTATTGGCGAATGGGTTAACGTCGAGGGAGATCACCTCCTATTTTCTGCTGATAACATATTTTATTATTCTGGTGGCGAAGGTCGCTATCGAGCTGAGTTTGATCGCGGCGCGGACGTGATGCTCTCAGGTGAATTGTTTAGTTGTACCTATGCTGTAGATGTGATTCTTGGTGTCGACCGGAGACCATCAAAATTGGTGCTCCGCATGATCAGCAAATCTGGAATTTGTCCGAAGGATGGAATCTACGAGTATCTCTTTAATTCTCAGGCAGATCAGACTCACGAAGATAATACAGTATTGGACAGCGCTCTAAAAGATATTGGGTTAACCAACGTAAGCATCGGACAGACTCTCAAAACCAACGAAATCGGTTCGCGCATCTCTTTCGACAACGATTTCGATGAGCAGGTATCTGGATCCTATATGAGATATTTGTTTGGCACGAATTTGCCAGGAGTTTGGGTTTACTATTATCTTGATGACGAAGGAAAGATTAGCGTAATAAAATTTTTCCCGGTTTCGCATCCATCGAAATTGAAGGACTTGTTCATTCAGTTGGCCTCAAATCTGGGTGTTTCGGTCAATTTCCACGGCGCCCGCGAATCGAAGGTATATACAGACAGCTGCAATATCAGCGTTAGCGGTCCAGCTCCTCCTGAACAGCATGCTGTTAGAATAACGGTCATAGATGATAGCGTCCAATCTATACCTCTGAAATTTGGAGGCACCTATCTAAAATACATTGATCACAAATACGATGAGTCCACAATAGACACTCCGAATATACCGTGCACTACCAATGCGGTCAGGCCTTCACCGTCCAGTGAAAAGGAGGAGGATATTTGGGTATATAGAAAGATGCAGTAGTCGTTTAACATTGACAACTCGCACATATTCGTCAAAGGGTATCTATGCGCTATTAACAAGCCGGATTGGTCTGCTGCTCCTTGCGCTCCCTCCGGATCACTGTCGGGTTTGTCGTGCATCCCGGTCGGCTGCGGTAGTGGGCACGAGCGCTCGACCGCTAACCGCCCTTCACGGCCGGTTTGCCCGAACGGGGCGTGCCGAAAGCCGCCACTGCTCTGACTTCCCTTGATCGTTGGACGAGGACCATCCGAACGGTATCGAGGACGGTCGTGCCCTTCGCGCGACAGTCCGCATTAGGGCGCCGATGAATCGTCGGGAAAGTCCAGCTCGGAGGAGCCTGGAAGGCTTCCGGACGTCCGCCTGGGGGACCAGGCAGTCCATCATCCTTCGCCGTCCACGACGGCAGGACCACGCCATTTCCGACCATGGCCGTGGCGCCTCCGAATAGGTCACGGTCCTAGCTCATGATATTATTTGGCGGCTCACATCGATGAGCGTCGCGGAGGGAGGGTGGCTAGGAGTGATAGGCCATGCCCACCACAGATGAGTCAAACTCCTCAGCAAATCGGCCAACTCCTTGGAACAAGGGGCAGTTGGTCGGTCAGAAGCGACCACTGAAGCCGAAGGATGTTTGGTCCATACGCGCGCGGCTCGAAATCGAAGGTCGAGAGCGGGATCTGGCACTATTCAACCTTGCGATCGACAGCAAGCTCCGGGCTAGCGACCTGGTCAGCTTGCGAATTGAAGATGTTCAGGTCGGCGGGCGTGCCCGCGAGCGTGCGACCATTATCCAGCAGAAAACCGCCCGCCCGGTTCAGTTCGAGCTGACCGATGGCACTCGGAAGGCCGTACAGGTTTGGTTGATGCACCGCGGTTCAGGCGCAGGCTTCGTGTTCCCCAGCCGCGCTCGGAGCCAATCTCATCTCTCGACGCGTCAGTATGCTCGCCTCGTTCATGGTTGGGTGACAGATGCCGGCCTCGACAGCCCGGCCTACGGAACGCACTCGATGCGCCGTACGAAGGCAGCCCAAATCTACCGCAAGACCGGCAATCTCAGAGCAGTCCAACTCCTTCTGGGTCACAGAAAGCTGGAAAGCACCGTCCGATACCTCGGCATCGAGGTGGACGACGCGCTCAGCATCTCCGAGCAGCTTGACCTCTGAGGGACTTGCAGGGGCGCGTGTATCGCCCACCGTGTCACGCCGGCCGGGAGCAGACCTTACCGGTCCCGGCCGGCTCGCGCCATAAGCGGTCAGTGCGGATGCGGCTTGATACCGGACATTGACCGAAGCCGAGGAAGCCGGCCCATCTCCCGCCCAACCGGCCGGCGAGCCGTAGCCTAAACCGGCCCTTTCACGCGGTTCCCCGAACCGGACACCGCCCTTGCCGAACCAAGTTGTTCGGACAACAGACGCTGACACTATCTGTCCTTCCATGCTCAATGCGTCAGATGGTGCCATTCCAGAAAATAGAAGCGGTGGCGAAGGCGTCCGCCCGGAGCGCGGGCTGGGCTGTCACCGCTTTACCGGCTTGAGGCCAAGAGCGATCGAGTAGACGGTCACGGGCCGCCGGACGGCATCCTGGCCGTGGTTGAGGCCTGGAGTGCGGTTAAGCTGCGCGGCGGGCAGCCACAGCTTGCCGTCATCACTGATCCACATGGCATCCACCCAGGCAAGTCGAGGATCGGCGAGTAAGATCGAAATCCGGCCATCCGGCGAAATGGCCAGGATCCGAGACCGATCCGTATCGCTGACATAGATCGTCCCGGCGGCATCGATTGCGGTGCCGCCGGTCGAAGGCGTGTCTGCGAAAGGTTCGACATGACTGACCAGCGCCGCTTCGACGAGTGACGGGTCATCGAGATAGCGCGTCTCGATCCGCGACATTGGACCGGAACAGGGCTGGTAGTAGAGCCAGCGCCCGTCATTCGAAACTTCCAGCTGATCAGCATGGATGACGATTGCCTTTCCCGCGGCGTCCACGAGCGCCCGGCCCTCCGCCACCAGTGGCCGGGCCGCCACCGTCGAAGGATGGCCGTCCAGGACCCGGCGGGCCCGGCCCGTCGCCAAGTCCAGCACGATCAGGCCCGGACGGCCGGCGTCGGTGAAGTAGGCATGGCCGCCGTTGAACCGAACGTCGTCGACGAAGCTCTCACCCTGGGCGACCGAGGAGAGATCGTAGATGCGGGTCACCTGGTCGGTGGCAGGATCGATGCGGACCAGCTTAGGGCCGCCCGCAACCAGCGTCCCTTCGATGCCGGGCTTACCGCGATCAACGGCCCATAACCCGCCGTCGGGGCCGACCCGCAACGAGTTCACGCCGACGAAGGCGGCATGCCCGTCCTGGCCGTCCCGCCAACCATTCCAACGCGAGTCTGGATAGGGCCTGGCCGAGCCCGTGGTGATTTCGACGACCTCGGGCTGACCGGCCTGTTGCGGCTGGACGACCGCAAAGCGCCGTCCGTCGGCTGTCGTCGCGACGCCGTTGACGATCAGCGTGTCCGATTCGAATTCCGGCATCAGGTCAGGCACTTGGTCCGCCATTGCGGGCCACGCCGCAAGCAGGAGAACGAGGAACATCGAGCGTGGTGGACATGGCATGCCGGCCTACCGAAAGCCAGCGGCGGCTTCGATCACCTTGGCCACCGCCTCCGGCTGGGCCAGCATCGCCACGTGGCTGCTCTTCAGCGTCGTCATACTGGCCTTGATCTTCCGGGCCATCGCCTCCTCGAGCGCCGGCGGGATCATGCGGTCGTCGGCGGCGACGACAAACCAGCTCGGCTTGGTGGCCCAGGCCGCAGCGGTCGTCTTCTCGCCGAAATTCGCGGCCCGGATAGGTCCCTGCGTGGCGGCAATGAGCCGCCGCTCGCTGGCAGGAAGATCCGGCGCGAAATCCTTTGTCACGCCGTCATCTGAGAGATGGGCGAAGCCCGACGGGTCGACCTGGATGGCGGCCCCGCCCGGCGCGTCCGGATACCCCTTGAGAAGATCCTGGTCGCTTTCGCCCGAATCATTGGCGAAGGCGGCCACATAGACCAGCGACCTGACCTTCTCGGCGGTGCCGGCTTCGGTGATGACGGTGCCGCCCCAACTGTGCCCGACCAGCGTCACCGGCCCCGAGGCGCGATCGATGGCGCGCGTCGTCACGGCAACATCGTCGGCCAGCGACGTCATCGGCAGCTGGACGGCGATCACCCGCAGGCCCTTCGCCTCGAGCAGCGGGATGACCTTGCTCCAGCTGGAGCCGTCGGCGAAGGCGCCATGCACCAGAACCACGGTGCCGTCGGCAGCGACGGCAAGCGGTGCCGCGAGGGCAAGCATCGCGGCGAAAGACAGTGCAATCGGACGCCCGAACCAAGACTGCATCGAAAACCTCCGGAAGGATTGGTGGAACGTGAAGCCTTGGGTCACTTGAGGAGCACAGGGCCGGCGTCGATCTTCACCCGGAACAGCGTGTAGGGCTTCTCGCGCAGATCGCGGCCCTCGTGGAACTGGGCCTGCCGGTGCAGCTGGTTGGCCGTGAAGTACATGTAGCCGTCGGACGCCACCGACAGCGTGTCGGGCCACAGGATCCTCGGGTCATGGGCTATGGTCGTCCACTCGCCGTCGGCCTCGCGCCGGCGAACGCTGTTGCGCTCATAGTCGCCGGCGTAGATCCGGCCCTTGTCGTCCGCTTCCAGGCCGTCCGATGCGCCCTTCTCGCCCAGGTCGACAACGGCCGCAGCGACCGTGGCTTCGGGGGCCGAGCGATCCAGCAACAGGGCGGTCGGAATGGAATACAGGTGCCGGCTCGACAACGGGCAGTAGTAGAGGGTCGCACCGTCCGCCGAGATGGCAATCCCGTCGGAGGCGACGTTGAACGGCGCCGGTGGCTTGCCCGTTTGCCGGACCGCAAGCCGTTCGCCTTCCACGACCGGGATGAATGCCGGGTCCGGGGAGGTCGACGGGTGTCCGGTGAGCTTCCGCCAGCTCTCGCCACTGTCGAGATCGACCACAATGATGCCGCCCGGGCCACTGACCGAGGAATCGGTGATGTAGGCGACGCCCGCCTTGCCCTGGCGGAGGTCGAAGCGCACGTCGTTGATGTAGGTCGTCGACAGGACGGTCGAGGCGGACAGGACGATGGTCTTCACCACCTTGTCGGTCGCGAGGTCGACCGCCACCAGCTTCGCGCCGCCGGCGACCGGCGCCGAGAAGCCGGGTGCCGCCGTGTCGAGGATCCAGAGCCGGTTGGCCGGGTCGACCACCACGCTTTGCACGCTGCCGAGGGTTTCGCCAGGCCTGCCCGGATCAAACCGGTTGATGGCCGCGTCCGGATACGGGACCACGCGGCCGGCTCGGATCTCGCCGACCGTAAAGGGAACCTCGTCGCCCCAACGGGGAAAATTGACGAAGATGCGGCCACCGGCGGCGACCGTGACGCCGGTCGGCATCGCCTCGTGGAACTCGAAGACCGGCTCGATCCGGCCGATCGGGCGGTCGCTGGCGAGGCGCTCGGTCGCGCCGGATGCCGATGATGTGGTGGACGGCAATTGCGGCTCTCCCTGTTTCTGCGCGACGGCCGCTGCCGGCTCGAAGGCGGCGGCTGTGGCAATGATGATGACTATTCTGCTCCAGGCCACTGTCCGGGCAAAGCGGGCGGACCGGCGCCTGCCGGCGATCCGGGGCGTCATGCTGACGAGGCGCCGAGCGCCGCTAGGACGGCGTCGCGCCCTGCCTCGGCCACCGCGACGTCTTGCTCGGTGCTTCCGGAACCGACGCCGATCGCCCCGAGGACAGCGCCCTGGAAGACGATCGGCAGCCCACCGCCGAGGTTGACGATGCCGCCATGGCTGGCAAGGCCGAGATTGGCCCCGAACTCGAACGGGATTCCGCCGGTGGGCGCGCCCAGGGATGCGCTGGTGGCGGCCTTGGCGATCGCGGGATCTCGGGCCAGGACGGCCGCGCCATCCACCCGCGCGAATGCCAAGAGATTGCCGCCGGCATCGACCATGGCGATGCATTCGGGAGCTGCCAGCTCCCGGGATTTCGCAACCGCGGCTTCGATAGCGATGGCGGCGGCAGCGTAGGTCAGCTGCCGGCTGTTCCGAATAAGGGAGGGTGTGGACATATCTGGTCCCCGTGCGTGATGGGCTAGAGGTCTGTGGCGGTGTCGGCCGGCCGGCCTGGCGCCGGCGGTTGCGCGTCGAGGCCGTACGCACTGCGGAGGGCATCGTCCAGCGCACTCAGACGATCATTGCCGAGATGAAGCATCGCCAGCTCCGCGAGCGCGGCTTGGCCTATATTGGCTTCGGCGTCCCGCCGAACAATCAGCGTGGCCTTGTCCACGCCGCCGAGGAGCCCTTTCGGTTCTTCCAGCGCCCGGATCCGATGACGGTGATGCAGCGCCTGCGGATGCCAGAGAGGGATGACCACCCAGCGCGATGCGGCGACCGCGTCCCCGAACCGGCCGAAGCAATCCTGCTCCGTGCCGGTCCGGAAATGGTATCCGGCGGCTGCCAGGCCGTACTCCACGATCATGGCTTCGGAGAAGCGGCTGATGCCCGCCCCGGGGTTGATTCCTTGGATCAGCCTCTCCATTCGGTCGAGTGCAGGCGGCATCAGCAGGTCCGCCACGCCTGCAATCGACGCTGGCACGTAGTCGGGTACACCCCAGATGCAGTACGGCTCATAGAGAACCGTGATCTCGCGCACCTCGCTACGGAATGGCGCGAGATAGCGGCCATGGCTGGCCGGAAGCCAAGCGGAGACGAGAACGTCGATCTCACCGCGTCCCATCCGCCGGAACGTCTCTTCGTGGGGCGCCGCGGAGCGTTCGATGGCATGGCCGTGTCGTTGAAGGACCGCCTCGACCTCGAGGGCGCTGGCATCATGGAACGAGAGGTCGATGTGCCCCACGCGAAGTCTGGTCATTCGGCTGTCTCCGGTGGATGGCTGTCAGCCCGCTCCCGACCCGTCATTTGGAAGCAGCCGCCACCGAAGGCGCCCCGTCGATCCAGTCCTGACGCTGCGGCGAGAAGAAATCGATGTCGACGGTGTCTTCGGTGCAGACGAATTCGTGCGGCGTGTTCGGCGGGATGACCAGGACGGTCCCCACCGTCATCACGAACTCTTTGCCCTGCGAATAGACCTCGCACCGGCCCTGGGTGATCCAGGTGATCTGTTCGTTCGAATGATGGTGCAGCGGGAAGACACCACCCTTCTTCACGATCCAGCGGACGAGCGTGGATTGCGTGCCATGCAGCATCTGCCGCTGAACCAGCGGGGAGATCTGTTCGATCGGCTGGGCATCGAGTTGGTAGAGCGTCGGCAGGATAGCTGAATGCCCGCTGGCGCTGCCCTGGATTCCCCGCCCTGGGGCGTCGAGAACCGCCGGCGGCCCCGAGAGTGCGGGCGCGACGGCGTCCGCAGCGCCGGCGGATGACGCCAGCAGGGCGAGTGCAACGGGGAGGCAGAGACGGGCCAGGCCCCGGCAATGGACCCTTGTGGCCCGGCGCAGTGCCGGGCCGCGGGATTGGAACTTTTGTCTCTTGGACATCGGACTTTCTCCAATACGCGCGGGCGGCTCTCGGCTGGCCGTCCGGCATCGTGCTGCGGAGGCCATTGTCGAGGACTCAGATCAGCGGCGGAACGGTCGGGTCGATCTCGACCTCAACCAGGTGTGGAACGTTGGAGGCAATTCCGCGCCGAAGTGCAGCTGGAAGGTCGGCCGCGGCCGACACGCGTTCGGCCGTGAGGCCGTAACCAGCCGCCAGCGACACGAAGTCCAGCCCGGGCAGATCCAGGCCCGGCACATTCGGTGTGTCGAGCTGGCGGGCAAACGCCTTCAGGATGTTGTAGGCACCGTTGCGCGGAATGATGAAGAGGATGGGCAGCTTGTGCTGGACTGCCGTCCACAGTGCCTGGATCACATAGTTGGCCGCACCGTCGCCGACGATGTCGATCACCTTGCGGTTGGTGCCGCGGTCGCGCTCCGCCAGGGCAACGCCGACAGCAGCCGGCAGCCCGTAGCCCAGCACCCCGCTCGACATCGAGAAGAAGGACCGCGACCGGCTGGTCGGCAGCCGTTGCCGCAGCCACTTGAGGGTCGACAGCGACTCCTGGACGATCACGCTGTCCGCAGGACGCAATTCGTCGATGGCATGGTAGAGGTGCTCCGCCGTGATGATGGGCCCGGCCGCAGGCGGGCTGAGCTTCGCCCGGATGGGCGGCACCGAGCGATCGGAGGTCGGGACATGCTCCGCGAGCACCGCGCAGGCCCTGCCGGGATCGGCCAGCACGCTTTCCCCCACCGGCGCGCGCCCGGCCTCGTTGGGGTCGTCGGTGATGTGGAACAGGCGTGAGCCTGCCGGGAGGTAGCTACCGGCGACATAAGGATAGTAACGGAAGACCGGCGCTCCGATGACGACGATCACGTCGTGCCCCTCCAACTCGTTGCAGAGCGGGCCGATGGCACTCGTCAACATGCCCTGGTAAAGGGGGTGTGTCTCGGGAAAGCCTGGCCGTCCCTCGGCCGGGGCCGCCCAGACCTTGCAGCGCAGCCGCTCGGCCAGCCGGACAGCATCGTCCCAGCCCCCGCTCTGATCGACAGCACCACCAATGACAAGGACGGGCGATCTCGCGGCGGCGAGAGCGCTGATCACTGGTGCGAGATAGAGCGGGTCGGCACCCAGCCGGCGGCCGATCGTCCGAATCTCCGGTAGAGCCGGGCAAGGCTTATCAACGTCGTCCATGGGGATTGAGAGGAAGACAGGGCCGGCCGGCGGCTGGACCGCCATCGCATAAGCCCGCATGAGCGCGCCGGGGACGTCCTCCGCACGAGCCGGCTCATACGCCCACTTCACGAAGGGCTTCGGGATCTCCAGCGGCTGCGTGTTCGTCAGGTAGGGCTCGATCAGCAGCATCTCGCGCGTCTGCTGCCCGGCCGTGATGATCAGGGGCGCGCGGTTGTACCAAGCGCTCTCGATGTTGCCCAAGGCGTTGCCCATGCCCGCGGCGGTGTGCAGGTTCACCAGCACCGCTTCACCGGTCGCCTGGGCATAACCATCGGCCATCGCCACCGCCGGCGCTTCCTGCAGCGCGAGCACGTAGCGGAAATCCTTGGGAAAGTTTTTGAGCAGCGTCTCCTCGGTCGAACCGGGATTGCCAAAGATCGTGGTCAACTTCAGACGCCGAGCGACGTCGAAGAAGGCATCCTGAACCGTCTTCATGGGGGTCTCCAGGTGGATGTGGGTCAGCCGGCCTGATCGACGCTGGGGGGCGGCGCGCCGACGGGCGAAACGCTCAGCAGGCGTCGGTTGACGAATTCGCCGAACCCGAGGTCCGAGAGTTCGCGGCCATATCCGGAATTCTTGATGCCGCCAAAGGGTAGAGCGGGGGCGGTCCAGGTGGGATGGTTGACGAAGACCATGCCGCTGTCGATCCGGGCCGCGACCCTGCGGCCCCGGTCGAGGTCCCCTGTGAAGACCGAGCCGCCGAGCCCGAACGGGGTCGCGTTCGCCAGGGCCACCGCCTCATCCTCGGTGTCGACGACGTAGAAGCTCGCGACCGGGCCGAACAGCTCTTGGGTGTAGACAGGGTTGTTGCTGGAAATGTCGGCCAGGATCGTCGCGTCGACATAGAAGCCGGGGCGGTCGACGCGGCCTCCGCCGATCACGACCCGCGCCCCGGCCGCCTTCGCGGCCAAGATCTGCCGCAGCAGCCCGTTCATGGCGCTCTCCGAGGAGACCGGTCCCAGGGTCGTGGCCGGATCGCCGGGATCGCCGGTCCTGAGGGCACTCATCCGCTCCGACAGGCCCTTCAGGAAGACCGCTCCGCGCTCCTTCCCGATGACGATGAAGCGCTTGGCCGCGACGCAGCTCTGGCCGGTGTTGTTCATCCGACCCCACAGCGCATTGTCGAGAGTCGGTTCGAGCGGCGCGTCCTCGAGCACGATGAACGGGTCGCTCCCCCCTAGTTCCATGACGGACTTCTTCAGGTTGCGCCCGGCCCGCTCGGCGACGGCGGCACCCGCCCGCTCGCTGCCCGTGACAGTCACGCCTCGGACGCGCGGGTCGTCGATCAGGCGCGCGACCTGGTCGATGCTGGCGAAGACGTTCGTGTAGGCGCCGGCAGGCGCACCAACCGTCTCAAACAGGCGAGCGAAGGCAAGGGCAGATTGCGGCACGTTCCCGGCGTGCTTGATCATCACGACATTGCCGACCATCAGCTGTGGGCCGGCGACCCGCGCGAGCTGGTAGTATGGGAAGTTCCAGGGCTCCACACCGAGAATGAGCCCGAGCGGGAGGGTTTCCACGATGCTGCCGGGGGCTTCCGCAATCGGCTGCGGCGTCAGGTACCGCTCCGCCCTCTCGGCGTAATAGTCGAGGATATCCGCGGATAGCGAGACCTCAGCACGAGCCTCGGCGATCAGCTTGCCCATCTCGAGCGTCAGGTAGCCGGCATATTCCTCCGCATGCTCGCGGAGCGTCGCTGCGGCTGCGGCAACGATGCGCGCCCGGTCGACGACGGCGCGGTGCCGCCAATCGGTCTCATAGGTGGCCTGGGCCTGCCCGACCGCTGCCTCAAGCTCGGCATCGGAAATGTCGGGAAAGGTGCGGACCACCTCTCCCGTGGCCGGACTGATTGTCTGGTACGCCATCTCGGTCTCCGTGTTCTCGGATCTGGCGGCCGGGCCTGAGTCAGCTCCACCGCCTCGCTGCAGCCGGCGCGACCGGCGCTACGTCGCGACCGCGTATTTGCTGACGGCCGTCTCGTCCCACGCGATGCCGGTGCCGGGTCGGTCCGGCGCCGTCAGATGCCCGTCCACCGGCTGCATCGGCTCCGCCAGGATCGGGCTGGCCCAATCGACCCATTCCAGCCAATGCGCGGTCGGCGTCACCCGCATCAGGTGCGCGCAGATTTCGGGATAGAGGTGATTGCTGAGCTGAACGCCCGCGGCCCCGGCCAGGCTCGCCGCCCGCAGCCAGCCGGTGACGCCGCCGATCCGCATCAGGTCGGCCATGGCGTAGTGCACGGCGCCGGCGGCGAGGAACGTGAACAGGTCCCGCGCGCCGTAGTAGTTCTCGCCCATCTGGAGCGGGGTGCGGACCTGGTGCGCCAGTTGCGCGTAGCCACGGACGTTGTCGTAGGCGATGGGCTCCTCGAACCAATATAGGCCTTGATCATCCAGTTCATGGCAGCGACGGATGGCATCTCCCAACCCGAGCGCCTGGTTGAAATCCACCATCAGATCGACGCTCTCTCCGACCCCTTCGCGAACCGCCCGGATGGCGGCGAGATCGTCGGCGAGATGGGTGTTGCCCAAGCGCAGCTTCATCGCTGAGAAGCCACCTTCCGCCCGGAGTTCCCTAGCCTCCGACGCGAGTGTCGAGACCGCGTGCCGCCAGAGGCCGTTGCTGTTGTAGGCGCGGATCGGCCCGAGCGAGCCGCCCAGATACACCGCCAGGGGCAGTCCGGCGGATTTTGCCAGCGCGTCCCACAGCGCCATGTCGATGGCGGAGGTGGCGATGGTCGACACGCCGGAGACGCCGATGACGTTGAGGCCCTTCATGGCCGTTTCGAAGGCATCGAACGGAGCGGTCGCCGTGCTCTTCAGCGCGGTGGCGAGGTCCCGGATCTCGGCGATGACGGATGGAACGGCGGCAGCGCGATATGGCGCGACATAACTGCTGCCGACGACGCCCCCGACTGTTTCCACATCGACGAGGACGAGAGGCCAGAAATCGAATCGGCCGATGCCGGCGATGACCGGCCGTCGCAGCGGAACGAGGACGGCGCGGCTTCGTACGGCCTTCAGCTTCAACGGGACGTTGGTTGACGACATGAACGCTCCTTCCGCCGAAACGGCGTCGACGCGAGTGGTCTGGTCGGCAGGACGCCGATCATGGGAATGTCGGTTCGAGGTGGCCGTTGCCGGTCCGATGCGAAGCCTGGCGCAGCCGTCAGACGACGGGGCGTCCTTCGGCATTTGACGTGGAGGTCAAGAACCCAGTCATCGAGCTGCCGCGATCCAGGAGATGGACTGATACTCCCTTCCAAAGATGGAGCTGCATGGCGTTCGATTCCGACTGATGACGTGTCTCCCTGAGGATCCGTGTGCCTGGCCAGAGCAGGCGACACCGATCCATCGGGTCGGCGGAACTATCGATGCTTGGCCAAATGAAGAAAAACGCATAGTTTGAATGGACCCAGTAGCAAGCCTTCTAGATCTCCCATGCCCGATCTCGACATCGACCTGTTACGGGCTTTCGTCGCGGTGGCGGACGCCGGGAGCTTCACCGGCGCCGCCGATGTGGTGGGCCGATCTCAATCCGCCGTGAGCCAGAAGATCCGGCGGCTCGAAGACCTAATCGGATATCCTGTCTTCGATCGAACGAGTCGCTCCCTGTCCCTGACCGGTGCGGGCGGGCAGCTTCTTGTTGGGGCGCGACGCCTGCTGGACCTCAACGACGACGTCGTTCGGTCGCTGCAGGCGCCTCGGACCGCCGGCCGGCTGCGCGTGGGCATCTGCGAGGACTTCGTCCCGCTGCAGCTCTCACGGCTGCTGGCCCGGTTCCTGCGGCTGCATCCGGCCGTCCATCTGGACGTCAACACGAGCCTCACCCACGATCTGCTGCAGGAGTTCGACGAAGGCAACCTCGACCTTGTCATCGCGACGAGGCAGTCCTCCGATCGAGGACGTGTCATCTGGCGCGAGCCCATGGTCTGGTTTGCTGCGTCCGACTTCCGCTTTGATCTGAAACGGCCGTTGCCTCTGGTCATGCTCAGGCCCCCCTGCAGCTACAGGGAGCTGATGTTCACCACGCTCGACACGGCGCGGCAGGACTGGGTCACGGCCTGCACCGTTAGCAGCTTGATGGGCGTGCAGGCCGCCGTCGCAGGGGGGCTCGGGATTACACTGCTCGGCCGCTCCTTCATTCAGGATGGCATGCAGGTGGTGAAGGTGCCGGACTATTGGCCGCCCCTGCCGATGACCGAAATCATTGTGCTCGGGGATGACAATGCTGAGAAGTCGCTGGTACAACCTCTTCTGCAGTTCCTCGTAGAAGGGATGCAGGTTCCGGCGGCCGCGTGACGCGAGTCGCGTCAGCCTTGGCACTCTTAGAAATTTGCCCTCTGAAATGGCTCGGGGTTTGCCGGATTGCGCCATAAGGAGACGCGGCATCGGCGCCCCGATTGCGGACGTCCGTCCAATCGGCCCCGTCCGGGTCATTCGCCCAAGCACGAGCCGGCCAAGGCGCTCGAAACCGGCCATTGGGTCCGGATCCGAAGCGGACCTCGCCGGCTTCGAGCTTTTCTGTCAGTCCAGATCAGCCGTGGCAATTGCCAAGGTAGCAGCCGGTAGGCGCGCCGGTTCCGCTACGAGACCATCCGCGCCCGCGGCCTCTAGCTCGTCGCGGGTGCCGTATCCCCAAAGGACACCCAGCGCGCGCATCTTGTTCGCGTGGGCCCCCACGATGTCATAACGACGATCGCCCACCATGACGCAGTTGCTCGGCGCCAGCGCATGCCGCTCGATGACGTGGGCGATGAGTTCCGGTTTGTGGTCCAAGGCGCCGCCATCCTCGGAGCCGTAGATGCCGTCGAAGAGGGGGGCGAGATCGAGATGTTCGAGGATACGCAGAGCGAACGTCGCGCGCTTGGATGTTGCGAGGTACAGCCGTGCGCCTGCCTTCCGAATCTCGGCCAATGCCTGGGCGATGCCGGAATAGGGAAGACTGTTGTACAAGCCGTTCCGGCCATAGTCTGCCCGATAGGCCGCCACCGCTTCAACGACCCGATCATCGCCAAAAGGCTTCAGCAGCAACCGCATAACATCTTCAATCGGGGGGCCAATGATGGCGGACAGGTCCAGTGATGGTTCCGGCACGTGCCCCAGGGCCCGCAGCGCAGTCCGGCAGCTCATTAAGATGCCAGGCTGCGAGTCGATCAGAGTGCCGTCGAGGTCGAGAAGAACCGAGAAGGTCGAAGAGGACATAGCGGAGCGTAGCATGTCCGGACCGTCCGACTACAACGGTCACCGCCATTCCATCCAGCTTGGCGCGACCCGGGAGCGCCAATTGCGGTCATCGATCAGGCGCCCCGACAGCGGACTTTGACCGAACCCGCGGGATTCCTACGCTATCGACCGATCGGGCTGGACCCGGGCGCTCGAAGCCGGCCATCGCAGTCGAGTCCCGAACCGGCCATGCCGCGCGCAACCCAAAGCCAAAGTTCGAACCTGAAAGCCGGTGGGGTCGCTCGGTCCCCATTGCTGACGTCCGGAGCCCTCCGATAGTCCCGCGGGGCGCGTTCGAACCCTCACGATTTTGTCCTGTTGCTCCGCTTGCGGACGCCGGGATGTCGCCATCTCGTCCAAAGCCTTCGCATCCTTGCGCGAAGATACAGCATGCGGAGCCTGAGCGGATCTATGTTCGGTGGCGGCAAACCAGCCGCCACAGCGGCGCGAACCACATCCCGCGTCTTGTGCCATTCCGCTTTAGTTTGAACGAATTCGACTCCGAGAATTTTCCGGAAGCCCTTGGCGAGGCCCTCGAGGGTGCCGCGATCTAGATCGCGGTAGGCATGTACTCCGTCCCCTACGAGCAGACCGAAAGCGGGTAGCGGCTCTGTCGGTCCCCGCTCATGACGTCGTCGAAGGTGCCACGCCAGCGTATCTGCCGCCTGTAGCGGTGCAGTTGTCTTGTCATCACGAAATATGGGAGTTGACCCAAGCCACGGCGCCACATCTAGTTGTGACGCCTTCAACCAAGGGAACCAAAGAGCTGCGTCCGCGCCTGCCCCGCCTTGCTCATCGAAAATGAAATCAACTGGGGGAGCCAATGTACCCCCCAGGTTGGAGTGATAACGCGCCATGGTATCGATCAACGCCCACCAACAGGCAAAATAGGGAGGCTTGAGTGACGCAGGGGAGACTGGCGCGAGTATCTCTGCATGGTCCTTGCGGCTGATCGAAACATGGGACGACCAGCAACCGAAGGCGGCCGGCAGACGAGCCAAGCCGAGCAGCTTTGAGTCACGATCTCCACTTGGCCAACCCCGGAATTGACCGCTCAAATTTTGAGCTTCAGCCATCTTGAAATAGGCAATGCTTGGTGGCCGTTTCAACTCCTCGGCCCATGCCGCCGAGAATTCTGACCAGATGTGCTCGAAATTGACATATCCCGCGAGGAAAAGTCGGCGATCGGCAGTGTCGCTGGCGGAATCATCTATGTAGGCGTGTAGTCGAAGTTGATTGCTCACGAACTTCCCAGATCAGCAGAATCGCTCATCGATTGTACATGAGGATCTGACAATGATCTCCCTGGTATAGCCGTGGTGCTGGTGATGGCGCATCTCCATCATCGAGCCGATTAGAGCTGAATGACCGCCTTCCGCCCAGAGCAGTCGGCTCGACCTGGCCGGGTTGCGCCATATGCGGCCGTCGCTATCAAGCCCCCAAAGCGGACATGGCCGGATTCGACCCTTCCTTGCCGGCGCCACCGGGCCATAGCCATAACCCGGGGGGCCTGGCCGGCCTCAGTCAGCCTCGGTCTCGCAGCGCGCTCAGATCCAAGATGCCAACAAACATTTGCAAATATATCTTTGTAGAATTAAGTTTGGAGGATGAGCCCTTTCCTGCCCCAGCCACCTGCCCACGCGACCGCGCCCCGCCACGTCCGCCGGATCGTTCCTGATCCGACAGCCCTCAAGGCGCTGGCGCATCCGGTTCGATTGCGGATACTGGGCCTGCTCAGGGTCGACGGCCCCGCCACCGCCACGCAGCTGGCGGCGCGGCTGGGCCTCAACAGCGGCGCCACGAGCTATCACCTCCGCCAGCTGGCCCAGTATGGCTTCATCGAGGACAAGCCGGGGCCGTCGCGCCGCGATCGCTGGTGGCAGGCCAGCCACGAATTGACATCCGTGCTCGAGACCGACGCTGAGGGCGCAGAGCTGGATGCGGGCGTCGCCTTCACCCAGGCGTCGCTGTCCCTGCAGGTCGGCCAGATGCAGCGGGCCGTCGAGGAATATGCCGAGCTGCCGGCCCGATGGCGCAAGGCCAGCACGGCCAGCGACATCACCGTCCCGCTGACGGCGCAGCAGGCCGAGGCCCTGACCCGGCGGCTGACCGACATCATGCTAGAGGCGATGCGGGACGCCCCGCCTTTGGGGGAACCGATGCCCCCGGACATGGCGCCCTTCACGATCATGCTGCGCGCCTTTCCCTATCCCGGCCGCATCCCGCACCGCGAGGAGGATGGCGAGACGTGAGCACGGGCGCCCCCTTTCTCGCCCTGGCCGTCGCCGAGGCCTTCTCGATTTCCGGCACGAGGCTGTCGACGATCGCCATCCCCTGGCTGGTGCTGAGCACGACGAACAGCCCGGTGTCGACCGGGCTGGTGGCGATGACGGAGATGCTGCCCTATGTCGTCGCCAAGGCGCTGGGCGGCCCGCTGATCGACCGCGTCGGCCCGAAGCGGATCGCCATCGTCTGCGACGCGGCCTCGGTGGTCGTGGTCGGGCTGGTGCCCCTGCTGCATCTGCTGGGCATGCTCACCATCCCGATCCTGCTTCCGATCGTCTTTGTCATCGGCGTGCTGCGCGGCCCGTCCGACGCGGCCAAGCAAGCGATGGTTCCGGACATTGCCGAGCTGGCGGCGGTGCCGCTGGAACGGGTGACCGGCGTCGTCGGCACCATCGAAAGGCTGGCATCGACGGTCGGGGCGGCCGGCGCCGGCGCGCTGATCGCCCTGACCGGTCCGGCCCAGGCCCTCGTCTTCAACGCCGTCACCTTCGCCGTCGCCACCCTGATCGTCGGGGTGGGCATTCCCGTGCTGCGCTACATCCCGGTCGCAGCAACGGCGTCCTATGGCCAGGAGCTGCTGGAAGGCTGGATCTTTCTGCGCCGGGATACGGTGCTGATGGGCATAGTTGTCATGGTGGCGGCCACCAATCTCCTGGACCAGGCCTTTCATGTCGTGCTGCTGCCGGTCTGGACATTGGATGCAGGCCACGGCCCCGAACTGCTGGGGGCGATGCTGGCGGTGTTCTCCGGCAGCTCCATGGTGGGCGCGGCCATCGCCGCGTCCATCGGCGAGCGGATGCCGCGCCTTATCGTCTATACGGCCGCGTTCCTCCTGACCGGGTTTCCGCGCTTCCTCGTCCTGGCGGTGGACGTGCCGCTCTCCCTGGCCCTCGCCACCCTGGCGGTCGGCGGGTTTGCCTCAGGCTTTCTCAATCCGATCCTGTCGGCCGTGATGTTCGAGCGGATTCCCAAGCCCTTGATCGGCCGCGTCACGTCGATGAGCGCCGCACTCTGCTGGATTCTGATCCCGTTCGGCGGGATCTTCGGCGGCGCCTTGGTCAGCGGCGTCGGCCTGCCCGCCGCGCTGCTGCTGACCGGGACGGCCTATCTGGCGGCGACGCTGCTGCCGCTGGCGCGCAAGAGCTTCCGCGGTTTTGAAAAGCGACCGATCGCCGGCGCCGGCCCGTCGTGAACGACCGTGTGGATGTGCGCTGTTGGGCCACTGGAGTCATTTCGGTAGGCCGCACCGCACCGCAGGTTTCGCTCCTCGTGCCGATTGGGACCGACTGAACCGCGCCACAAGCGGACGTTGCTTCCGTCGTCCGGAAGCGGACATCCCCTGATCACCGGGATCGCCCCTGGCCAAGCGCGAATCCTGGACGTAGGAAAATCACGGTGCACCTGAATCCCGCGTGTGCCGGATAGGATCAGTCCGACAGTCGCATTTTGCGAGTACACCATTCTAGTTGGAGAGGAGTTAGGCGCACGCCGGACGCTCTCCGCAGGCGAAGGTTGCTTCCCTGCAACCCCAGAAACTGCGAGCTTGATCGCCGTCGTCGACATTCGACAGGCTGCCGCATTTAGGTCCTTTGGGCCGGCCTGTCACGGCAACGGCCGAACGCATCGGCCAAATTCAAGAGAAAGCTTGAACCCGGCCGGGCGCCATGTTCACACTCCGATTGACTTCACGGAGCCCATGATGCCGCAGTCGATGCGTTCGGTAATGACGGAGCTCATCGCGTTCGAATGTCGCGATCCGAACAATAATGGGAAGTTCGTTGGCTCCGGAACGGCTTTTTGGGCGAATGTTAACGGAGATATGCTTTTGCTATCGGCTAGTCATATCCCGTGGCCGCCTCCAGAAGATTCTCCAGGTCAGCTTCAATTTCCCGGCGTAACTCACGAATTCGATATAAGCTGGGTTGCCGCAAAAGGTCGGAATAGTGGCAGAGCGCTAGTCTCCTCGCATCCAACTTCCTACCGTGCCGACTATTGTATTATTGATTTCACCCATACCGCGCCAACGAAAGCTCCACCTGGACGTGCCTTTCGCACTTCAATGACTCCAATACAGCTTCCCTCGTCCATCATCGCCTTTGGCTTCCCGGGAGGCTACCATCCGTCTCTAACCCCTCCCGTTCATTGCGCCGCGGGCAAACTCCTGGAAGTTAGGCAGGGCAACGGGTACAGCAGCTATCTTGTCGACGGCAGTGCCATGGACGGCTATTCAGGGGGGCCAGCGTTTGTCGCAATCGACCGCGAGATGGTTGATGACTTGGTAGTTGGCCTCATGAGCGGGAAGCCTGCAGGTGAGCATCGTCGGAAGCACGGTCTTCAGAACGGTTTTGTTCTTTTTGGCTCGGACGGATTTGCAAAGTAGATGTGGCGCACAATGGCCGCTTGGCGGGGGCACTATGCCAACGCCGGTACGCTCATGCTCGTGTGATCCGCCCGATATACGCCTTCCGTCATTTGCGACGTGCCGACCACCCGGCCGGCTGAAGGGCGCCGCAAACCGGACACATTGCCCCAGCCGCTCAAGACCGGACGTCCACCGGAGTCGCCGCAGCGAGAGTGATGCAGACAAACTGGCTGCGCCGAAAGGGGCCGCCTTTAGACTACTCCGAAGTCGGCGACGAACTATGGCGTCGAGGCCGCAGGCACAGACCTGGAACTGTTAGTGTTCCCGATCACGCGGAGGTACTGGGTCATTGCCGCCACCGAGCGTATCCTTACTTCGGATTTTACCGTCGCGGCCCTTCACTGTCAGCTCCCCACCGCCCGCATTCAACAGCTTCTCCCGCCCCGAGGCAATCGCTTCGGCCTGCGTTTTGAAATTGAATCCGCGCTCCGCATTATCGCGTTTGTCTACCCATTGGTTGTCAGAAGAGCGGCGATAGACGGTTCGATCATTATCCTTGCTCATTCTCAATCTCCTTGGTTGTCGATGACGATATCGCTATCAATGACTGCCGTTTCGACGAAGGCTCCGAGCTGAACTCGCAATTCGTTGTAGACATCGTCGTCTTCCTCACCCGAGCCGAGGGAAAGAACGAACACCGCCTCCATCTCAGGAACCTCATCCGCTCCGGTGTATCCGTAGAGATAGAGGTCGCGGGCATAGACGCGCGCATAGACTCGCAGCGTCTCGGCGTCGAAGCTGACACTCTGGAAGTCGCTCCGGTGGTGCCGAACCGGGCTCCACTTGTGGTCGATCGTCCGGGCTTCTTGCTCCGTGATCTTCTCCGTGTCGAGAGACCCGAGAAGATTATGAAATTTCGATGCTCCCTTCGGAGTCCTGCCGCGCTGATACTGCAGCGCCGTGGCAAGACGGACGCTGAAGTAGTTGGGGCCGGCATAGTCGGTCACCATCGGGTGCGGATTGAGAATGGCGGTCAGGCACCCCATTCCACGCAATTTGCCCGAATGACGTAGTGACGGCGGAATCGGCAGATCCCAATAGAAGGCGGCGCCCGGCCGCAGCGCGGCCTTCCATTGCAGCGTTACGAAGCCCGACCGGCATTCCCATGGGAGCGACGTAACCGCCGGCGTGCCGAAACCGAGCGAGGGGTCGAACCCCTGCCCATCGGCATTGTGTAGCAGCAGGGCTTTCACCAAATCCGGCGAGCCCTCCCGTAGGCGTTGCATGGTATGCGCCGCGAGCGGCGAGGTCAGTGCGGTCGAAAAGCTCGATCCTGCGATAAGCGCTCCGCCGAGGGCGCGCACATGGGAGAAATGCGACAGATCCGGCTTCAGCATACTCGCGGGCCCCGGTCCGCACAGGCTGACCGGGCATTCGCCGGCCGGCGCGCCGTTGTCCCCGTGTAGGCGTCCACCAACTGTCACGGCCGCTTCGCAGTCGGCGGGCGGCTGCAGAAGGCTGCCTGGTTTGTTGCCGATCGAGATGACGGGGAGCACGCTGTGTTTGCGTGCCAAAACTGCGATGTCGTGCCCGAGCGGGCTGACGGAATCGAGCTGGCACGGTTGCCGCTGGTTCAGCGAGAAGTTCCAGACTCGGGTATCGGGATTGGCCGCCATCACGCTATCGAGATAGACGATGAAATCCTGGGGATCGACAAAGGCTCGCGCATCCTGGCGTGCGACCGCCTGCACTGTACCGACCTGGCAGTAAAGTGGCGGCAACGTCAGGTTGTTGTTCCAATCATGGCCTTGGACGACGAGCGATGTGACGCGGTTGCCATGCAGCCTGTCGGCGGCACGGTCGCGGATGAGAGGCGGCGCGCGCCAAGCCTCGGCATGACGGTAAGAGGTGGCTGACATCCCGCCGTCGACGACCCCTACAATCGGGAGCGACGCCATGTCGGCCGGCAGAGGACGGTCGGGTTCTCGGCCCTCTCCCGGCGATGTTGAACTGATCGGCTGCACCGGCTCAATACGGAAGACTGTGCCCGAGGCGACAAGCTGCTGAAGCGCGGCCGGCGTCGGCACGATAACGGTCGTGCGAGCACGCCGCCGGAGCCGGTATTCGCGCACTGCGACGTTGAAGCGATCGCCGCCCGCGGCCGCCGCGCGCAAACTACGCCGCATCACCGCCGGGACATTGGCGTCGAGTTCGGCGGCGATAGCGCCGAGAAGCGGCGCAGGTGGTGCAATCGTGTTATCACGCAGAGCCGCGAAGACCTGGATCAACTGCTCGGCTGCGTCCCGGCCGCGGAGCGGCATGAGCCAGACAACGAAGGCACGACCCGTTTCTGTCTCCGGCGCCGCCTGCCAGATCGCGTCCAAAGATGAAGCGCCGGCCGTGTCGTCATCCGCGAAGAACCTGACGGATTCGATGCGGGAAATATCGACTTGATCCTTGGCCAGACCAGACCGCTGAACTAGATACGCGAAGGCGGCCAGTCGGTTCGCCGCAACCTCGACGAGGTAGCCGAGGCGGTAGGGCGCTACAAGCCGGGCATCCCGCGTTGGTTGGAAAAGATCAGAAGGGGTCCAGGTCGGCGCGAGCGAATCGTCGAACATGGCCGCGTAGAGAACGACACGGCCGTCGAACCGGGGCCGCTGCGCCGCCTCTGCCGCGAGAGCGACAAATTGCGCCGCAAGCACACGGCGTTGTCCCGCCAACCGCTCGGTCTTGATGCCCTTGGCGCTCTTACCGCCGCCACTAACCCCTTCCGGTTTAGGCTCTTTGGTAAAACGCAGTACGGGATTCAGCAGGGGATTACGCGGAGTATCAGCCATCGCTCACCTTCCTTAGGTAGCGGTGAACCATCTGCCGGCTGACGCCAACGATTCTGGCGATCTCCGCTTGGCGAGCGCCTCCCTTCTCATGGAGGAAGATTGTCAGAGCCTTTTTGTCGGCCGTGTCGAGTTCGCGGTTGTCAAGGAGACGCGGGTTGCCGGCGCGGGAGCCCTGCGCCGCGAGCAAGATTTGGGCGAGGCTCGGTTCCTGGTTGCCGAGGACTGAACGTCGGCGAGCGGCCAGGGCAATGTTCTCAACATCGGCGCCGTTCAGGCCTTCCGACGCACGCGCGAGCAACTGGGTATCTTCCTTCCGCGACATGTCGCCCTGGAAGAGGAAGTGCAACCAAAGGCTGGCGCGTACATTCTCATCAGGAAGGCCCAGATTGACCTTGTAGGGGAAGCGTCGCCAGATTGCCGGATCGAGCAGATGTGGGTGATTTGTGGCACCGATCGTCACCACGTCGTCGGTCAGGGAGTCGAGGCCCTGCAGGACCGTGTTCACGACGCGCTTCAGCTCGCCTAATTCGTGTCGATCGTCTCGGAGCTTAGCTATCGCGTCCATCTCGTCGAGAAATAAAACGGCATTTCTGGCTGGCACAAACTCGAAGATTCCCCTGATATTCTTGGCGGTTTCGCCAAGTCGTGAGGAGATAAGCGAGTCCAGCCTTGCAATGTAGAAGGGGCGCTTGAGAGAGGCCGCAATGTGACCCGCAAGAAGGGTCTTGCCCGTGCCAGGCGGTCCATAAAGGAGTAGTCCCAAGCGGGAGGAAACCCCCTTCTCTGCGAGCAGCTCAATGTGTTCCGCATCCTCAATGAACTGCGATATTGTACCGCCCGATTCGCCATTGAGCATGACCGGTGTGGTCGGCCATTGGCCTTCCTCAATTAGAGGCAACCGCGACGCAGCATCACGTGGCAGGGACTCTGCGTAACCCGAGGCTTGTAACGGGACGCCACGCTTGCGCAGAAGGCTTTGCAGAGCCTTTGCCCCGTCGATGTCGTTCTGCTCAGCCAGTCCCTTGGCGATCTGACCGCCAATTCGGCGAACTCCTGTGTAGTCCGCCGATAAGGCGGATTCGATCAGGGCGACTACGAGAGATTTGTCAATTATCATCCCAAACGTGTGGCAGATGCATCCAAAAATGTCAACCGATGACGAAATAATGTAAACCGATTTTCCTATGATGTACCCCAAGCATGTACCCGGTCCGGAGAGCCAGGCAGACGTCCAACTACCCGGAGAGGGAGCTGACCTGCTCTTTCGCCAAGGGGCCGGATTCAAAGCCCGCTAGGGCAACGAGGAATGTCTGATTTGGGGAGTCCGGAAGCCCCGGGAATGTCAGCAAAGGGGACGCTCCGGCCATTGACGCGCTCTCCTCCGGCCTATTTCCCCGCGAGCAGCCGCCCTGTGAAATTCCCCACCCATAGACTCTCGTGCCGCCGGTAGATCCGGGCCGAGCTGTAGCTCTTCCACCGGCCATGCTCCATCGCCTTCTCCAGGGGAATGCCGAGGAGGTCCGCCGCGGTCATCATCCCGGCCCGGAGGCTGTGCGCCGAGAAGTCCGCCGCGCCGGTGCCCGTGCGGACGACCACGCGCTTGACCAGCCGGGCGATCGTCGCCGGGTTGACCGGCAACAGACGGCCGTCGGCGCCGGCCACCAGGTTGCCGCCGCGGTCGAGCCGGCTGAACAGGGCCCCCGCGGTTTCGCCGCGGACCTCGAGCCAGCGGCGCAGCGCGGTCACGGCGCACAGCGCCGAGCCGGGCACCGATTCGATGCCGATCTCGGCGCCATGGCGCTCCTGGTCGGCCTTGGAGCGGCCGACGAACAGCACCAGGCCCTCGGCCGAGAAAGTTGCGTCCCGGAGATCGAAGGCGGCGAGCTCGGAGCGGCGGAAGCCGCCGGCGAAGCCGATCAGCAGCAGCGCCATGTCGCGCAGCGCCCGGCGCCTCTCCCCTTCCCCGCCGGCGAGCTCGGCGCCGGCCAGATCCGGATGGGCATCCGGGGTCAGCACCAGGGATGCGGCGCGCAGGTTCGGCTCGAGCAGCGCTGCCTTGCGCACCGGCCGGGCGCCCTTGGTCCGGCGCAAGCCTTTGAGGAAGGCCTCGAACTCGGAATCGTCGAGCGCGAGCGGCCGCTTCAGCCGCTTGCGGATCGCCACGACCGCTGCCCGGCGCAGCAGGATGGTCGACAGCGATCTCGTTTCCGAGAGGGCGGTCAGGTGCATGACCAGCCACCGCTCGTCCGCCGCCGTCGCCGAGTCCGCGCCTGTGGGGTCGAGGCCGAAGCCGAGGCACCAGTCGCTCCAGGCGCGCCAGGCCTTGCCGTAGGCCAGCCGCGTGTTTGCTGAAAGTGAAGCCTCGACCAGCTGGTCGGCCTTCGCCGCCAGCGCCTGGACCTCGGCGATCTTCGCTTCGCTGAGGGTCGCCGGCCCCGCCGCGGCGTCTCCCTGCGGGTTCGCCGGCAGCGTCGCCGAGGTGTCGGTGCCGTCGACCGGGCCGGTCATGCCTGGAGCGTCGCGCGCAGGCGCGCCAGCGCGGCCGCCTCTTCCCGTCGGATCCGGGTGATGGCGGCGGCGATCGCCCCCGGCGAGCCGTCGGCCAAGCCCTGGCGGAGGCCGTCATCGTCGGCATGATCCCGCAGGAAGCGATCAAGCTGGTCCCGGTACTGCTGGCCCATCGCCGCGGCCTGCTCGATCATCGCGCGGCCGAGCGCGGTGACCACGAGTTGATCGCGAATGCCGGGCCGCGGTGCCAGGTGCCCCGCCTTCACCGCCTGGCGCTGCAGCCTGCCGCGCGCGGTGCGGCCATCCTCGCGTTCGACCCGGGCGTCCGGATGGACGATGCCGAGCTGAAGGATCGCGGTGCCGTCCGCCGGCGGCGTGCGGCCGTCCCTTTGCATCGTCATCCTCCTGTCGCTCGGACGTCGCCCGGCCACTTTCGCATCGCCCGTGACCCGATTCTAGCGCATCCGCGCCGCGCAACAAGATGTCCAATGCGCGATAACTGTCATTATCGCTTAATACTATCAATATGTTATGCCATCACTGCGGAGTTGGAAGCCACCGTGAGCGCCTCGATCGCGCCGTGAACAGTGACTGTTGCGTCGCTGCTACCGCCAAAGGCATAGTCAACGGGCTCACATAATATGATATGATTCGGTCGCCTCAGGCCGACATGAACTTATTCGGGTCGTCACCTCGGCATACAGCTTTGCGTATCGAATATTCTAGCCCGTGATGACGGATCGGGATGGAACGCTCGCAGTTGGCAAACGTCGCCGGAAGGCGACCTTAACCATTTGGAGGCGCGGGATCTGACCTCAGTACCCAACATGACCAACCGCCGGCTCTCGGCCGATCCGCCAAAACCCGGTAGGTGCCGCACCAACGGTCTCGTAAGAACGGCCGGTCAGCCCTCAGCGCGCGCGAAAGGTGCCCTTGGCCGCACGCCTGCTTTGCTGTTGTGGTGAACGACCACCGTCGTGTAATCTTGCTCCGCGAACCCAATTGATTTTTTAGACACGGAGATGACAGAATACTATGAATCACTCAATGTTCTATTATTTTAAAACATTGGATATCGTAATTTCAATAATAAGATCGATAACAATTGCCGTCACTCTAATGATAATTCTCATGTCGAGCGCAAATGCACAAATCTCGGTAAATATGACAACTCACAACTATACTGTCGGTGGATCAAATTATATCGCCTATCGTATTGGTGATTATGCAAATAGCCCCCACAATCCTGGGGAACCAGTTTCTGACGGGACTGCAAATAATCCAGATACGTTCTTTGATGTAATCAATAGATATAATGAAAATCCAACGATAGTTCGGCAGCAAATGACAACAATGTGTGCAAATGGACAGAGAAAAATTGGGCTTATGCTTTGGTTTCGTCCATTTAATCAAGTATGGGACGTGAATCTTCCATACTTTGGAAACATATCTAATTCGGCTGGCGGCGCCTTACGGGAACCTGTCAGTTCCAATTTGGCTGCCGTGGTGAAGATAATATCCGACTTGCGGCGCGACACGGGCGCTCCTTGCTTCGACGAGTTACAATTCCGATTTGCACCCAAGAACGCAGCGAACCCTATTGGGTGGTCGGCCTGGAATGAAGCGCAATACGCCGAGAACTGGAATCTGATGCTTTCTACCAGATCCATTGTTGAGCGCAATGCGCGATCATCGCTCGTTCGATATTATGACTTGGGGGCCGAGCTCGGCGGCGTCTATGGCGACGACCCTGCTTTTTTGTGCAGCGGCTGCAGCGGGTCCGTCTCCACAGAGCGCTATTTACGCACCCTGTGGCAACAATACTATAGCACATTTGGAGTATCCGACACTTATGGTTTCTCCATCGCAACGGCGCCCAATCGAATGTGGAAGATGATGCGTATCTATGACTTGGTAGGCGTGCGCCCATCGCAATGGGCGCTTGATGTCTACAGCAACACAGATTTTAGATATGCGCTGAACGATTTGGTGGCCAACGCGGGCATGTCAAGAAGCATTCTTTTGCAGGAAACCTTTTCCGAATCTCTGGACTTTGTCTCAGGACTATTCGAGTCTGCGGCCGCATCTGGCATAAAAGTTCGGACGGTAATGCAGTGGCCACTTTCCAAGACTCACAACGATGCGACCACCA
Organism: Inquilinus ginsengisoli; assembly: GCF_031453975.1. Taxonomy (NCBI): domain Bacteria; kingdom Pseudomonadati; phylum Pseudomonadota; class Alphaproteobacteria; order Rhodospirillales; family Rhodospirillaceae; genus Inquilinus; species Inquilinus ginsengisoli. The sequence goes on along the minus strand of NZ_JAVDPW010000005.1, from coordinate 543,752 downwards.
CCCCTCTGGGCCATGCACATTACAGTTCCGATTATCCAGAGACATATGTCTACAAACCTAAGCCTCGCATCTCATCTGGTGGACTCGGTTGCTCGGATTCTAAATGCGCGTGGCTAATCGGATACAACTTTGGGCCTAACTGCCAAGTTGGCCTCTATAGGTATGATTGGACGCGACTGCCGGATCCGGCCGGTATCACATGCACAACGTCGCAGGTGACATTCATCATCCCTGGTGAGGCTTATCAAAATGGCGACCCGGGCATACGTGTGGCGGTCACCAATGAATTTGGTCTTTGGAATGATCCTTATTATATCTCTATACGATAGAAATTCCAGTTACTGCTCGCGTGATTGAACGCTAGTGTTGCGGAGAGTCGCGGAATGTGAGTTAAGGCATAAATGACTCTGCCGTTGCTCTGTCCGCGACGGGCATCTACACGACCAATGCCGACCTCGGCGGCGCCGCTACGCCTCCCTTTCGGAGTGGCCGACTTCCATAGATCTTGCGCGGCGCTCGTTCCAGGTGCCGGCGTCCAGTTGGTATTATTTTCTGGGCCGCGAGACCGATGTCAGTTTGATTGCCCTCATCGGTCAACCGTGGCCGGAAACGCCCGTAACTCCTCATTCGCTTTGAGAGTTGCGCGGGCATGGATGGGTATCGGCCGATGGCGCTCGATCGTCTGTCTGTCGGCGGGCAGCTTCCCAACAATATTCCTCGTCCGCAGGCTCTCGTGCCGCCGGCACATCCGGTCCGAGGCATAGCTCTTCCCGCGGCCATGCTCCCTGCTTTCACGAGCGGGATGCCGATCAGATCGGCCGGGATCATCAACCCGGCGCGCAGGCTGTGCACCGAGAACTCCCCCGCTTCGACCCCGGTGCGGGCCAGTACTCGTTTGACCAGCCTAGCGATCGTGGCCGGGTCGATCGGGGGCCAGGCAGCCACTGGCGTCGGCCACCGGGTTGCCGCCACGGTCGAGCCGGCAGAACAGGGCCTCGCAATACCGCCGCGGGCAGCACCTCGACCAGGGTGAAGCCGTCCTCTCGGCTCGCCCGGCTCATGGTGGGCTCTCCTGGCTGATGGTCCCGGTCAGCCAGGCGATCCGCAACGACAGGTGACGGTCGCCACGGCCGAGCGTCAGGATACCGCCGCTGCTCGACCCGTCGCCGAGGAACAACAGGGCGGGGACGTCACCGTCGCGTCCTATGGCGGCGCCGGTCAGGGTCAGGTCGAACCCATCGGGCACCGCCTGCCAGCGGCTGAGCGCCGGGATGCCGATGCGCCGGGCTTCCGGGTCGAAGCGCACCAGCACCGGAGCCTGTTGGCGTAGCGCGGCGTCATGGGCCTGTGTCAGGAGGCGCTCCAGCCCCGCGGCTGTCTCGCGCAGGGCAGAGCGGGTGCGCCATTCCGGCACGGCCAACCCGACCACGGCCATCGTCAGGCCCAGGATCACCAGCACGACCAGCATTTCGATCAGGGTGAAGCCGGTTGCTGCGTCGGGGTGCCTAGTCACTGCTCGTTCCCAAGGAGAGGGGCACCATCCGGTGTGGCATCTCCCCCAATCTTGCGGGCCAGCATCCTGTCGATCCGCGGGCGACGTGGTTTGTACGGCTGCAAACTCGTGCACACCCAGCCGAAGATTGGCGCCAGGAGTGTTCTATGTCAGGAGTTGGAGAATTGCAATCTCGATCAGCCCATCAATTACACGAAATACTTGCGTGCATCGTAATTAGAAATGCTGAACGCCAGCGATTTTGGACTCACCCCATGCTTGTTCGTCTTTTCTCGATCCGCAGATTTTAATAGCAAAGCTTCTATAGCTCTTCCATCTCCTTTGTAGGAAAATACAGCCCTAAAGAGTGGCGTGTTCCCGTTATCGTCAGTCGGATCTACGTCTGCTCCGAATTGCAAGAGAAGTACAATCAGTTCCGACGCTTGCGCTTGTGACGAAAAGTGTAACGCAGTCCAACCTCGCTCATCAGACAGGTTCGGATCCGCGTTTCTCTCCAGCAAAAGTCTTGCTACCTCGATCTTCTTATCGATTGCAGCGTTCATAAGTGGGGTTCGGCCCAGGCGATCCGTTTGATCAATTAAATCTCCCGCATCCAGGGAAGCTTTAACCGCATTTACGTCACCTCTCAGGACAGCCTCTTGTATTCCCATAGGAACCTCGCACATATTTCGACGTCGAATTCACTCGGTCGGAGGAAGGTTTTCGCCAGGATTATCGGGGGATTCTTCAGGACTATCCTTCGGCTTTTCGTATTGATGACTCCGATTCGCCTTGGGATCTTCCAGCTGATATAGGTCAGGATTGTTCATTCGATCGTTAAATTCTTCTTGCGTTAACCCTTCCTCTTGAGCCTTTTTCTTTTCCCTCCAAAACTCTCGCCCATATACATGGCCGAGGTCCGGCGTTCCGTCAATTGGCTGACCGGTGTTTGGATCAATCGGGCGTCCGTCGGCAGTCTTCGGCGCCCGCCCCCACACCTCAGCGCGCACCCCAGCTCTAATCTCCGGGCGATGCAGATCAACATGTTGTTCGCTCCCGAATAACCCATCATAGCCCCATTCCCCAACGCTAACAGCATAGCCTGCTACATTGCCGACGACATTGCCGGCAATACCACCGACAACCGCTCCACCTCCGACTCCAAGCGCCACCGCCTCGGGTCCAGCAAGAGCTCCAGCTCCCCCCGTGCCACTCGCAAGCGCAACGGTTCCCGCCGTCGCAACTCCTCCTCCAACAATAGCGCCGGCATATGCACCGGGCGCGGTGAAGGCATTACCCCAGCGCCGGCCACGGTCCCAATCAGCATCATGTCCCGAAGGATCGCTCTTGTTGATGGGGTTGTTGAAGGAATATGCGTACCGATTGGTCCCCACTCCAGACTGGGTCGGATCCCACCAGTCCGGCGAAATAAACCGTCCGATCGCCGGGTCGTAGTAGCGGGCGTTGAGGTAGACCAGCCCCACCTCCGGGTCCTCGCGCTCGCCGATGAAACCCTTGGTCTCCTCCGTGGTCGCTCCCATATTTGGCGTCTGGGTACGCTTGCCGTAGGGGGTGTAGTTCGAGAACTCTTCGAACCCGCCCGTGTTGTTCGTGACCAGCCGGATCGTCTGCAGGCCGTCGCGGTGGATGAAATAACTCATCGACGTGCCGCCGGTGCCGACGCTCACCCGCTTCACATCCGGATGCGGGTATTTCGTCCACACCACCGGCGTGGTCTCCGGTGTCGTCCATTGCCCGGACACGCACAACGGCTCGACCTTCCGCTCCATCTCCGGCCCGAACGAGAAGATCTGAGTGGCCGCGGGTGTTCCCTGACAAGCCGCATTCGCCGGTGTCGGCATCGTCTTCCTCCAGCGAGATCCATCCGGGCCATAGGCGAATGTGGTCGTCCGAGCGCTCACGCCACTACCGACCGTCACCGTGGTCGGTCGGTTCTCGCCGTCCCAGGCGATCGTCCGGTTAAGGCCGGTGAGCATGTTTCCGACTTGGTCGTAGTGCAGCTCATTCGCCGGCTGGCACGAAGCCGTGCTATCTCCCCGAATGCAGCTCGGCGCGTGCGGCGGCTGGCCGATTGCCCCCGGAGCCGGGTAGTCGTAGTCGCCGACAAACCGCATCATCGTGATGTTGCCTGCAAGATCGTAAGCGAACCTGTGGGTCAGGGGGTTGTCGAGAGTACTATCCGCCGTGGTCAGGCGGTCCATCAGGTCGTAACTGTAGTTCCAGTGTTCGTTCACCGCCGAATTCGAGATGTCAGCGGCCGAGATCAGGCCCGTCACCGGGTCATAGGAGTATCCGGCATAGAAGCGACCTTCGGTGGGACCAGGCCCCACGCTGGTGAAGCGCGTTCGCAGCCAACCCCGGTACTTGTCGTAGGTGTTGGCCGTGCTGGCACCACTGGCATACCACGTCTGCAGTGGCTGTCCAGCCGCGGTGTAGGTCAGCGCCACCAGGCCGGGGATTTCCTGCAGCCGCCCGGCACCGTCGTATTTCCAGCGCCAGTCCGGACCGGTGCTTCCGATCTGCCCGATTTGATCGAGGTCAGGGTATTTCCGGCCCACCACCCGCCCACCGGCATCGTATGCTGTCACAACTGCGAAAGTCGGCACTGGATCCGGCGGGTCCCCCGCGCAGGTTGCGGTCCGATCCGCCTGCGTGCCCTGCGGCCAGAGCGTCCAGCGCTGCCGTGCCACCCGTCCGGCGACATCGTAGTCGGTGCACAACCGCCCGACGTTGTTCACCTGGCGGACCAGTTGTCCCTTGTTGAAATACCCCGGCACCGCCTCGTCATACACGTAGTCGGTGACATCGGCCTGGCTGCCCCGGGTCACCGTCTTCCGGGTGACTCGGCTCAACGTGTCATAGCCGAAGGTGATGATCGAGTTGCGCGCGTCCGTCTGTTTCACCAGCCGGCTGGCGTCGTCGTATTCGAACAGTATGCGGCCGAGGTCCGGGTCGAATGCTGCCGTCCGTCGGCCGAGAGTGTCGTACTGGTAGGTCCAGACGGCACCGATCGGATCGGTGATCCCGATCAGCTGGTCGGCCGCGTTCCACCGGTAGGTCGTGTCGCCACGGAGGTTGGCCCCGAGATACTGCTCGGTCGCCACGGTGTTGCCGAAGGCATCACGCCGAATCGCCGACTTCTTGCGGACCAGCGGGTCGTAGGTCGCCACCCAGTCGAAGGACTCCAGGTTGTCGTTGAAGCCATAGTAAGTCGAATAGCTCTGGCCGCTCTCATTGGGATCGTGAGGTAAGGTCCGCGACGCCTCACGGTCGAGCGCGTCGTATCGATAAACGGTCCGCGGCGCCGGGTTTTGGGCAGAGTATTCTTCATTATAATACGGTATCGTCTCGGCGGTCAGATTGCCGCGAGCGTCGTACTCCTTCCCCGTCACGATTATCTTAGCACTATTCCCATCCGGCGCGGTGAGGTTGGTCTGATAGGTGCGCCCAAAGCCATCGAATAGATGCTGTCCGCCGACATAGCCGAACGTGCCGGTGCCCGGCATCCGGAATTCCACCCTTTGTGCCGCCGGCTGACCCAGCAGCAGATAGAGCCATTGCACATAGTCGTTGCCCGGCTTGGTGAGCAGGATGGGCCGACACAGCTTGTCATAATACCAGGTCGAGACTTGTCCGTTCACATCGGTCGTGGTCTTCGGTTTCAGACAGACCGGGTCGATCGTGGCGCTGCTAATATGATTTCCGGTGGCGAGTGACCTCGTCACCCTCACCGGGTACAGCTGGTAGGTCTCGTCATATTCGGTTTGGGTCTGGATCGTTTGCGATCCGACCGTCTGCCGCTCCAAGGCCCGATTGCCGTGGGTATCATAGACGAAGGAGCGGGTCGCCCAGCCCGAGCTGCCGATGAACCGCTGCTCCATGGTCAGATCGCCTTCGGTCGGCGCCGTGTCGCTGGTCGTGGCTCCGTCATAGAGATTGACGGTGTGTCGTAGGAGCACTGGATTCGTGATGCCTTCGGACAGCTTCTGCCTTGACGGCAGGCCGACAATATACATCAATAAATTGTAATTATAGGTGGTCGTGGTGACGCGATCCTCGCCGCTGCCGTTCACATTGCCGTATTCGCGCAGGTTGAAGACATTGCCGAAGTAGTCGATATCGCGTTCCGTGGCGGCCTGATGCGCAGTTCCCCCGTACCAAATCAACCGGTCGCTTCGGTCGTTCTTCGAGAAATAAGGCGGCGCGTTTTGCTCGTCGTAGTGTTCCCGCTCCTCCAGCAGCAGAGATGTCTGGTCCGAAGGGCCCGCGAAATGCCGGACCCGCCAGGGCTTGCCGGCCGAGGCCAGGCTTTGCATGAAGTCGTGGACTTCCGACGGACACACGCCGTCGCTGCAGGGCTTGGTCACCGTGGCTGAGGCGAAACCGAGGAACCGGCGCTCAGTCGCGTCCCATCTCCCGCCGGAATAGGTGAAGCCCGTGGTGCCAACGGCTCCCGCGCCGCTGTTCTGCGTCACCGATGTGACGGTCTGGAGAATGAAGGGGAGGTTGGTGCCGGGAGTGTCGCCCCACTTCGACGACGCCGCGTATTTGATCTGGGTGATGCCTCCGATCGGATTGTTCACCTGCTTCAGAAGGTCGGCCACCCCACCGGACGGATCGCCGCCGGCCGAATACGAAATCACGAAAGTGCTATCAAACTCCTGGATGATATCGGCCTTGCCGTCGCCGTTGAAATCGGCAACGCCCTCAATGTTGTCTCTGCTGAAACGGGGAAACAGGCTCCATTGGTTGTTGTCCCGGGACAACATCAGCTGCACGCCGATTTGGCCTTGTGATGTCTGAAGCCCCGTGACGAGGAGATCACTGCGTCCATCGCCATCGAAGTCGCCGGCATAAAGGTGGCAGCCATCATCCGGACATGAACCGCCCGCGTCCTGCTCCGCCGGCGGCATCAGCCCATTGCCGTTCGATAGATAGACTTTGAAGATGGAGCTGCTACCGTCCCGCATCTCCGCGATGTCGGACGCACCGTCGCCATTGAAATCGCCGAAGGCATAGTGCCTGAGGACACCGATCGGCGGCGCATCGCTGACGATCCGCTGCAACGTGAAGCGGTCACCCGTCCGATGTTCGTAGATGGAGAACGCTGGCGACGATCCTGGGCCAAATCCCAGTCCGGCCAGGACATCTTCTCGGCCGTTGCCGTTGAGATCCAGCGACCCCACGACCTGATGGCTCGGCGGGATCTGGTCGTCATAGCTAGCCGACCCGAACCCATTCGCCGTCCAGTAGTACGCACGCCGCTTTTCGTAGTCGTAGACGGGATTGTTCTCGGCTGAGACCAGGATTTCCACCCGGCCGTCGCCGTCGATGTCCAACAGCATCACGTCTGAGCCCTGGACCCGATCCAGCGGATCGCAGGTCTGGTTCTCGGGCCTGCCGCCGGTGCAGTGCTGCGTCGGATCCGCGATCGGGAAGTGCTCCTCATCCCAAGCTGGCGAAGCCCCGTCCCAGCCCGACAGCCAAACCGTGATGTCGCGGCTCGTCACATGGGCAATGTCTGCCTTGCCGTCCCCATTGAAGTCGCCCGTCCGGAAGCTGTACGAATTGTTGCCCCCTTCCTTCTCGGCATCCGTATCGCAGTCCATCGGCCCGCTTGGAGCGGTCACACCTGCCATGCCGGTGCTGCCGTCCGGAAGTGGGATGGACCGCCACAGCCGCAACGTGCATTGGTCGATATAAACGGGCTCCTGACTGGTGCCGATATTCCTCTGCCCCACTTGGACCAGCAGCACATCCTGCCGCCCGTCCCCGGTGAAGTCCGCATAGGTCAGTGTCCGCTTTCCAGACGTCCCGGTGCCATAGGTCTGGCTGGTGAAGCCGACCGGCGAGTTCGTGTAGGCAAACTGCCAGGGCGGGAGGGCGGCGCTCGCAGTGTAAGTGTCACCGTTCCAGACGAAGTCGCTGCCGAACTGGCGCACGGACATCAGTTGCTGCAGTCCGGTGGACGGACTTGGATTCGGGAAATACCGAAGCTCATAAGCGCGCTGAGGTCCGCCAGCTACAAATATCTCGATGCGCCGCAACTGCGACCCGAGCCATATCAGGCCACCACCCGTTGCCCGCGTCTGTGCAGCCCCATTCGGAATTGGGGGCCATCCAAAATTTACCTGGACCCCATTGTAAGAAATCGATACCGGGTAGCACAGGGGAGCTGCGCAGGAGTACTTGTAAGTGACTGTATTTCCGTGTGTATCCAAAACCTGCGAGAGTAGCCAGCGATACGAGAACTTCATCGTATCCGAGGCTTGATAGTTGGGGGTCGCCCATGCGTCCAACCCGACAGGAGAGAAGGTCGACCGTGTGCCGTCGCGGTCGAAGACCTCCCATATCCGGTCCCGCGCCACGATCTTGCGGTAACTCTCGCTTCGCGTCGTGTGCGTGCCGCCCGCCCGGCAGCTCGCGGCCCCGGCTGTAGTGGCGTCGCAGCGAATCAACTCCTGCCCATCGAGCAGGAACACGTCTGTCGTGGTCGGGATGCTTTGATCGAACTGAGGCGCACCCTTGACCCGGGACGCCCGCACGATGTCCGGGATCCCCGATAACCGCCAGCCGGTGCCGACGAAGCCGGCATAGAGTCCGCCCGCCTTCTGCCCTTGGCTCGAATCGTAGACCAGTGACAGCTTCGGCTCGATCCCATGGAATGGCGGGACCTCGATCGGTACCGAGGTGGTGTAGCTGCCATTGAACGACGCCGCCGGTGGCTCGTTTGCGAGCACCGGCAGCGACAATTGCTGCGTCACCGGATCGTCTGACGACGCCGATGCGGCCGCCGCCATCGCCGCGGAGTCCGATGTCGCCTCACCTTCCGGCTGGGCCAGGTCTTCTGTCGGTGGCGATTCCGCCTCAGTCGATGGCTCGATTGGGGGCGTCTCGGCCGAAACACCTGGGTCGGTCACGGTCGGCTCTGCCGACGGGATCAGAGTTTCGGGACCGGATGAATCCGTTGGCGGTGGCGCTTCGTCCTGGCCCCAGGCTCCGGGGCTTCCCGACAGTGCCGCCAGCACCAGGGCCGATGCCGCTGCTGCACGCACCACCCGCCACGCCGGACGCACGACTGCGCCCGCCCGCTGCCGAACTTCGACCCGCATCGTCACGCTCTCCCCCGATCGCGCCTCTGCGGGTCTACCGCAACCGGCCCCGCCCGTTCAGGCTCGGACCGCACGTCACGACGCGACACCGCACGCCATTCCAGCACGACAGGATTCCCATCCGCGCACAAGAGCCCCTCGGAGCGGAGCGGCGGAACGACAGAATCTTCGTTGCCTCCGACAAGAACCTGTCCGCCCCGGTTCGCAGTTCGGCGTCGGACAATCCCGTCCCATGAGGCTCGACATCACGGCCGCGCATCGCCCCGTGCTTGGCGTGTTCCCCCGCAATGCGCGGAGGTCATCCGCCTATTCGTCGCGCAGCAACGCTTCGGTGAAATTCCCCACCCACAGACTGGAGTGCCGCCGGTAGCCCCGTGCGGTCGCCAGGCTCTTCCAGCGGCCATGCTCCATGGCGCGCTCCAAGGGCACGCCCTTGCGGTCGGCCGCGGTCATCATGCCGGCGCGCAGGCTGTGAGCGGAGAACTCGGCGGCATCGAGCCCGGCCTGGCGGATCACCCGCTTGACCAGCAGGGCGACGGTGCGTCCGGCGATCGCCGGGTGGCGGCCGTCCCTCCCGGTCACCAGGTGGCCGCCGCGGTCGATCCGGCAGAACAGCGCCCCGGGCGCATCGCCGCGGGCGCCGAGCCAGCTGCGCAAGGCGGTCACGGCGCAGAGCGGCGAGCCGGGGACGGTGCGGATGCCGACCTCGGCGCCCGCGCGCTCCTGGTCGTTCTTGGACCCGGCCACGAACAGCACCAGGCCTTCGGCCGACAGGGTGGCATGGCGCAGGTCGAAGCCGGCGAGTTCGGAGCGGCGGAAGCCGCCGGCGAAGCCTGTCAGCAGCAGGGCGCGGTCGCGCAGCCGCCGCGCCCGTTCGGGATCCGGGCCGTCGCTCGCCGGGATCAGCAGCATGGCGGCGCGCAGATTCTCCTCGAGCAGGGCGGTTTTCCGGGTCGGCCGGGTGCCCTTGGTCCGGCGCAGGCCCTTGATGAAGTCGTCGAATCCGGGGAGATCGAGGTTCACGGGGTGGCCGAGGCGCTTGCGGATGGTCACCACGGCGGAGCGCCGCAACTCGATGGTGGACAGAGACCGGGTCTCGGCCAGGGCGGTCAGGTGCAGCACCAGCCAGTGGCCGTCGGCGGCAGCCGCGGGACCGGCTCCGGTCGGGTCGAGGCCGAAGCGGAGGCACCATTCGCTCCAGGCGCGCCAGGCCTTGGCGTAGGCGAGCTTGGTGTTGGCCGAGGATGCGGCGCTCACCAATACGTCCGCCTTCTCGGCGAGCGCGCGGATCTCGGCGATCTGGATATCGGTCAGGGCCATAGGCTCCGCAGCCTCGGCCACAGAAACCGCGGGCGCGGATGCCTCTGCGATCGTCGGGATATCCGGCATGCCGCCTCCCCTGCCCTATTCAGACACGTCGCGGCCGCGACAGCGGCCGGCGGCGGCGGCGGCGAGTCTAGCGCGCCGGACGGCCCGGCGCCACCTCGCTACGACCGATAAGCGCCATTATCGCGCAATAAAATCAACGAGTTAGAACAGAAGTCATGTTCAAGCGAGCGTGTCACAGCGATGGACAAGAGGGGTTATTTCCTCAACCCCTATCTGCGCCACGACCAAGGGAAAGCATAAGATCATCATCACGGGACGGCTTGCACAGCAAGCAGCCGCCCGGCATGGTGATGCCGATCCGAAATAGGCGTAAATTCGGATTTTTTGGGGGCGGGCCGTCGGATGTTCCAGGGGGGAGGCAGATGTCGGCTGCCAGGGGCTCGATGCGCCCTGGCGGTGGTGATCGCGCTTGGCATCGTTGGTTGCCAGCAAACCGAGAAAAACCGGACGCCGTCGACCGTCGATGCGGTCGCCGGCGCGAATTTCAACGTTCCCTCGAAACTCCCTCGCCAACCCTCCGGGTCTGTGGCGGTAACGTCCTCGCCGACTGATCTCCGCGCACCACAGCTGTATTTCGGCACGGACGGCGTGCCCTCCCCCGCGGCCACAACGTCGCCCATCGTCATCAGCGGTCAGGGCGCACAGATCAATTTTGAGAACGCGGATATCCGCGACTTCCTGAAGGCTGTGCTGGCCGACACGCTCGGATCGTCCTATTCGGTCGATCCAAAGGTCCAAGGCACGGCTACGGTCTCTAGCAGTTCCGCAATCACCCGGCAGGATTTGCTCGCCACGGTTGAGACGGTTTTGCGGATGAACGGCGCCGCGATGATCTCCGAGGGGGCCGGCTATCGGATTGTGCCCGCCAACGAAGCCGCTGGTGGGCGGGTGATGGTTCAGTTGGGTGGTGACCCGACGCCGTTGCCGGCTGGCTACGGTGTCTCGATCATCCCTCTGCGATTTGTCCAGGCGGCCACGATCGGCCCCTTGATCAGCCCGATCGCGAACAGCAACATGGTTCGAACGGATCCCACGCGGAATCTCGTGGTGGTGTCCGGACCCAGCAGCGATCGCGCTGCGGTCGCGGAGATGATCGCATCGTTCGACGTCGACGCGATGCGCGGGGTGTCAGCGGGACTGTTCCCACTTCATCGCTCCGATCCAGCGTCGATAATTGTCGAGCTGAGATCAGTCTTCAAGCTCGGGGCCGAAGGCACCCCAATGCAGGGTGGAATCGACTTCATACCGGTGCGCCGCCTGAACGCGGTGATGGTGGTGGCGAGGCAGCCGGCGCGCCTGCGGCAAGCCGAGACCTGGATCAATCGTCTGGACCAGGGAGACAAGCAGGGCACCCAGCTCTACGTCTACCGGGTCGAGAACGGCACGGCTGAGAACCTGGCATCCATAATGAGCCAGTTCATGGGCGGAGGCCGAGGCGGCACGTCGTCGAGCGGCGACAGCAGCACCGTTGCGCCAGGACTGCAGGCCCAGACGGCATCGACAGGAACCGCCCTGCCCTCCCGGAACGACGGATCGGCAATGGACACCGGAGCCATCATGTCCGCCGGCGACAAGCTCGGCATCCTGTCCAACGACCTCACAGACATGGTCGGGGGTGGAGCCGGTGGGGGCACCGGTGGCGGAATCGGCCGTGGGCCCGACCCGTTCGACGGGGCCCGTATCGTCGCCAACAAGGAGCGAAACTCGCTCATGGTGATGGCAACGCCCGAGGCCTGGCGCAAGATCGAGGCTGCGATCCGCCTAATGGACACCCCGCAGTACCAGGTCCTGATCGAGGCGACGATCGCCGAGGTGACGCTGACCGATACGCTGCGCTACGGCGTCCACTATTGGCTCGAGAGTGGCAATTTTTCGTCGGCTTTCACCCAGAACAGCATTTTCGGCGTCAACCCGCAGGTTCCCGGGTTCAACTTCATCATTAGCAGCGGGAATTTCCGGGTCATCCTCGATGCGCTGGCCGCCGTCACCAACGTCAAGGTGGTTTCCTCCCCCTCCCTTGCCGTGCTCGACAATCAGACGGCCCAGCTGAAGGTCGGCGATCAGGTCCCGGTCATCACTCGTCAGCAACAGTCGACCGACAATCCCGACGCGCCGATCGTGAACAACGTCGAGTACCGGGACACCGGTGTCATCCTGCAGGTGACCCCGCGCATCAACCCCGACGGTCAGGTCAATCTCGACATCCGGCAGGAGGTCAGCAATGTCGTGGAAGGTACGGAGGACCGCGGCGGCAATCCGACGATTTCACAGCGGGAGGTCGGGACCTCGGTGTCGGTGGCCAGCGGCCAGACCGTCATCCTCGGTGGTCTGATTTCGGACAGGCAGAGCAGGGGCAATTCCGGCATCCCCGTACTGCGCGACATACCGCTGGTGGGGAATCTGTTCAGCGGTGTCAACAATAGCGATCAGCGGACCGAACTGGTCATCCTGATCACCCCGAAGGTGATCCGAAATGCCGTGGATGCGAAGGCCGTGGCTGAAGAATTCCGGTCTCGGATGCAGCTGTTCGGAGCCCCGTCCCCCAAAAAATAGGGTCTCCCGCTGAACGCGCCCAATTCTGGAAGAAATCCGCCATTGCAAGAAACCCTACAAGCAAGCCGATTGTCGCCCAACACGTTCGCGTATCGATGCTTGGTCTCTACCAATCGACCGCGGTCACCGCTAGAGTTCTCGAGCTTATTTGAGCAAACTAAATCCGAATCAAATTGTCGAAGCCCGATCGATGCCGCAATCACCGCCACTTCGAATAATTGACCAGGCCCTCCGCCGCTTTCTTGCTTGGTGGGGCAGCGAGCTGGCCACATTCCTACCTGAGCGGCTGACTGGAACAGTCGGGCCTCGCCACCGCCTGCCGGTTGCGGAGGACACCGATCGCGGTTTCGTGATCACTGATGGGGCAGTAGCGCACAGCGTGGCGGCCTGGGCCGCGAAGGCTCGGCGGCGCCCGGTGGTGGTACGGCTGCCAACCGAGACCGGCCTGTCGCGCCAGATCACCCTGCCGGGGGCGGCCGCGGCCTCACTTCCGCAGTTGCTGCGCCGTGAAATGGACCGGCTGATGCCGTGGTCGGGTGACGATGTCTATCTCGCCGCCCGGGTGCTGCGCCGGACCGAAGGCGGCCGCAAGATCGATGTCGAAATGACGATCGTGCCCCGGGCTGCGGTCGAATCCGCCCGTCGGGCCCTCGCCGATTTCGGCGTGCCGATCGCGGCGGTCGAACTGGACGGGCCGGAGGGCAGGTTGATCCTTCTGCCGCCGGGCGCGGACAAAGCCGCCGGCGGCGGACATGGGCTGCGTCGGGCCGCACTGGCGGCCGCCGCCGTGTTCGGGCTGGCGGTGTTCGCCGCTGGCGGCGTGATCGGTTGGCAGATCTGGCAACGTGGCCGTGACATCGGCGCCGTCGAGGCGCGCTTGGCCGCGGTGCGGCCGGCTTTGGAGGAGGTGCGGCACCTGCGGCAGGAGATTGCCGACCTGTCCGACGCCCAGCGCTTCATCGACAACAAGCGCCGCTCCACACCGGCAGCGTCGATCGTGATCGAGACCGTCAGCCGCATCCTGCCCGACGATGTCTGGCTGACCGACCTGTCGATCGCCGAGACGGCGCTGCGGGCCGGCGGCTATGCCGCCGATGCGTCTTCCCTGATCGGCGCTTTTGAGGGATCCGGCCGCTTCGCCGACACCCGCTTCCTGGCCCCGAGCGCCCGCGATCGCGAGAGCGGCCGTGACCGTTTCAGCGTCGGCGCCCGCATCGAACCGCGGCTGGAACCCTGAAGGTGAAGCCGGTTACCTTGCCCTTGCGCTGGCTCGCCCTGGCCCTGCTGGTGGCGTTGATTGCCGCGCCGCTCGCCGGGCTCGGCGTCGCGCTGGGCGCGCTGTGGCGGGCCGACGCTCGCTATGCCGCGTTGTCGCAGGACGCGGCGCGCTTCGCCGGCGTCGAGGCCTCACGACCTGAACTGGCGGCCCAGCGCGACGCGCTGAAGGCCGGGCTGGGGCAGGGCGCCCGGTTCCTCGGCGGCACCAATGCCGCGATCAGTGGCGCCGACCTGCAGCGTCTGGTCGGCACCATCGTCGCCCGATCCGACGCGCAAATCGACAACACGCTGGTGCTGCCGGCCCGCGAGGAAGGCGCCTATCTGCGTATCGGCCTCCGGGTAACGCTGTCGACCCGGATCGGGCCTCTGCAGCACATCCTGTACGATCTCGAGGCCGGACAGCCGAGCCTGTTCATCGACGCGCTGCAGATCCGTGCGGAGGACCGGCAAGCGCCCGACCCGGCGTTGTCCGTCACCTTCGACATCTACGGCTACCGGCCGGGTTCCGGGAGGCCGGCGTGAGGTCGTGGCATCCGCTGACCTGGGTGGTGCTGGCCGTCGGCTTGCTTGCGATCGTCGTATTGCTGCTGCTGCCGGACGATGCCGCAGTGCCCGTCCGCGCTGTCGAGCGTCCGAGTGCTCTGGCGCAGACGCCGCTGGCCGCGGACGCGCCAGCACCGACCGCCCCGGTGCAGACGAGCGGGCCCGCAACGCTGGCCCCGTTCGAGGCCCTGACCGAGACCACCACCCGGCCGCTTTTCGCCGCGACGCGGCGCCCGGCGCCTCCGGAGCCGGTAGCCGAGCAGGCGGCGGCCCCGGTCATGGAGATGGTTCCGGAGCCAGCCCCGGCACCGGCGCCCGTCGAGCGGACAGATTTCGTGCTGGTCGGCATCGTCCAGAAGCCGGAGGGGGCCTTCGTCATGCTGAAGCCGCGGGCCGGCGGCGCAGTCGTCACCGCGCATGAGGGTGACGACGCCGGCGGCTGGCATGTCGAGGCGATCACGCCGACCGCGGTTCGCCTGACCAGCCCGGCCGGCGATGCCAAGCACGTGCTGTTTGCCCCGCGCCCGGCCGGCGACCAAGGTGGTCCGGCCGGGGCCATGCCGTATCAGTGATCGGCACAGCAGATGACCGCCCTCTCTTCACGCGAGCGTTTACCCGACGCCCATCCAGGTCGATGATGCACGACCGGCCCGGATCGGCGAGACCGGACAATCGGAAGCGTCGTGGGGGCGGTGCGGTGATGGATCACGTCAGGTCCTTGGTCGAGATCCTGGTCGAACTCGGCAAGCTGGGGCCGGACGACATCGCCCGGTTGTCCCGGCTGGAGGCGAGTTCGTCGGAGCCGGTCGCCGTGCTGGTGACACGGCTGGGTCTCGTGTCCAGCCAGGACCACGCCCAGGCCCTTTCGATCCAATACGGCCTGCCATTGGCGCGCCGCACCGACTTTCCAGAGGCGCCGGTCGTTGCCGACCGGTTGCCGGCGCGGTTCCTCAAGGACTCCCGGATGCTGCCGATCGCGGACTCCGATGGCGCCGTGACCCTGGCCATGGCCGATCCCGGCGACGGCTTCGCGCTGCGTGCGGTCGAAATGGCGATGGGCAAGCCGGTGGCGCCGGTGGTGGCGGCCGAGGAAGACCTCGCCGAGGTCTTTGCCCGCTGGTACGAGAGCGGCCGCTCCAGCCTCGAGCGGATTTCCGACGGCATCGAAATCGAGAGCGACATAGTCGGCGACCCAGATGTCGAGCAGCTCAAGGACCTCGCCCAGGAGGCGCCGGTCATCCGGCTGGTCAACCAGGTGATCGCCGACGCGGTGCGGCTGCAGGCCTCAGACATCCACCTCGAATCCTATCGCGAGGAGCTCAAGCTCCGCTACCGCATCCACGGCATCCTTAAGGACATGAAGGCACCGCCGGCGAAGCTGGCGCCGGCGCTGATCAGCCGGATCAAGATCCTGGCCCGCCTCGACATCGCCGAGCGCCGCCTGCCGCAAGACGGCCGGGCGCGGTTCACCGCCGGCGGCCAGCGCATCGACATGCGGGTGGCGACGATGCCGACCATGCATGGCGAGAACGTCGTCATCCGCCTGCTGGACACCAAGGGCATGGCGCTCGACATGGGCGAGCTCGGCCTCACCCCCGCGGTCGAGGCGGCCATCCGGCGCCATCTGGCCCACCCGCACGGGATCCTGCTTGTGACGGGGCCGACCGGCAGCGGCAAGACCACGACGCTCTATTCCGCGCTGCGCATCCTCAATCAACCGAGCCGCAAGATCCTGACCGTCGAGGACCCGATCGAGTACCAGATCAACGGCATCAACCAGACCAACGTCCAGCCGCAGATCGGGCTGGATTTTGCGCGGGTGCTGCGCTCGAGCATGCGGCACGACCCCGATGTGATCATGGTCGGCGAGATCCGCGACGGCGAGACCGCCAACATCGCGGTGCATGCCGCCCTGACCGGCCACCTCGTGCTGTCGACGCTGCACACCAACAGCGCCACCGGGTCGATCAACCGGCTGCTCGACATGGGGGTGGACGGCTACCTGCTGACCTCCACCATCCGCGGCGTCATCGGCCAGCGGCTGGTGCGCCAGCTCTGCACCGTCTGCCGCAGCCCGTACCGGGCGACGCTGGAGGAGCTGGCACAGCTCGGCCTGGCCGAGGACCGAGACGTCACCCTCCACCGCGCGATCGGTTGCCCGGCCTGCGACGGGCTGGGCTACACCAGTCGGATCGGCATCTTCGAGTTCTTCGAACTGACCGACGAGGTCCGCGAGACGCTGCACCAGCGGATCTCGACATCGGAGCTGACCCGCGCGGCGAGCGCCGCCGGCATGCGCACGATGTTTCAGGACGGCGTCGCCAAATGCCTGGCCGGGCTGACGACGCTGGAGGAAGTCCGCCGCGTCACCGAGGAGGGGTAGGGCATGACGCTCTTCGCCTTCAAGGCGTCGGACCCCGCTGGCAATCTCGTCGAGGGCCAGATCGAGGCGGCCGACGAGGCGGCGGTGATCCGCCACCTGCAGCAGCTCGGGCAGTTTCCGTTGGAGGCCGCGCCGGTCCGCGGCTCGGCATCCCGGACACACCGGAACCCGTCCTTCGGCCGCGGCCGAATCCGGCCGAAGGACATCACCACCTTCACCCGCCAGCTCGCCATCCTGCTGACAGCCGGCCAGCCGCTGGAGCGGGCGCTGATGACGATGGCGGGCGGGGAGGAAACCGGCGCGATCGGCCGCCTGGCGCAGCGCATCCTCGACGCCGTCCGGTCCGGCAGCAGCCTGAGCGCCGCGGTCGAGGCCCAGGGCCCCGTCTTCCCGCGGATCTGCATCAACATGATCCGGGCCGGCGAGAGCTCCGGCATGCTGGCCGTGGTGCTCGACCGGCTGGCGGATCTGCGCGAGCGTTCGGACAAGATCCGCGAAACCGTCACTTCGGCGATGCTGTACCCGACCCTGCTGGTCGTGGTCGCCCTTGGCTCGATCTATCTCCTGCTCGCCTATGTCGTCCCGCAATTCGAGACGGTGTTCCACGACGCCGGCGCCGCGCTGCCGACCCCGACCGCCATCGTCATCGGGCTCGGCCGCTTCCTGCAGGTCTATGGCTGGATGGTGTTGCTCGCGGCCTTGGTCGGTGTCCTCATCCTGCGGCGGACTTTGGCCCTGCCCCGGCCGCGCCTGGCCTGGGACGGCATGCTGTTGCGCCTGCCGCTGGTGGCGCCCCTGCTGCGGATCCTGGTGACGGCCCGCTTCTGCCGCACCCTGTCGACACTGGTCGGCAACGGCGTCGACCTGCCGAACGCCCTGCTGCTGTCGCGCGATGTCGTGCCGAACATGGCGGTGTCGGCAGCTCTCGACACTGTCGTCACCGGGGTCCGGCAAGGGCGTGGCCTGTCGGTCCCTCTGGCCGAGACCCGGCTGTTCCCACCCTTTGCGGTGCAGATGCTCAAGGTGGGCGAGGAGACCGGCCGGATCGATCTTACCGCCGGCCATGTCGCCGATGCCTATGAGCAGCAGCTGGAGACCGCGATCAAGCGCCTGGTCGGCCTGCTCGAGCCGACACTGATCATCGTCCTGGGCCTTGCCGTCGGGGGCATCGTCATGTCCATTCTGATGGCCATTCTCAGCATCAACGACCTGGCCGTCTGATCCCGCATGCGCCGCCCCCTGCCCCCTTCCCGGTCCTGCGCCGCGAGCCGTCGCGGGGTACGCCATGACGCGGGCTTCACCCTGATCGAGCTGCTGGTCGTGCTGGTGATCCTCGGCCTGCTCGCCGGCCTGGTGGCGCCGCGGGTGCTGAACTACCTCGGCGGCGCCCGGTCCGACACGGCGCGGCTGCAGATCGAGAACCTCAAATCCGCGCTCGATCTCTACTCCATCGATGTCGGCAGCTATCCGACCACGAGTCAGGGACTGAAGGCGCTGACGGCCGATCCCGGTGGCATGCGCGGCTGGAAGGGTCCCTACCTGCGCTCCAACGACGTGCCTGACGACCCCTGGAGACGGCCATACCTCTATCGGGCGCCCGGCCAGCACGGCAGCTACGACCTGTCCTCGCTTGGCGCAGACGGCGCGGAGGGCGGATCCGGCGACGACCAGGATGTCGTCAGCTGGTAAGATGACCGCCCGCCATCACCGCCAGCGGGGCTTCGTGCTGCTCTTGGTGCTGGTGATCACCGGGGTGATCGCGACCAGCGCCCTGATCCTGCTGGAGCGGACGCGCACCGCTGCCGGCAGCACTGCCGCGGCGGTCGAGGTGTCCCAGGCCCGCGCCCTGGCCGATGCCGGGATCGCCCGCCTGGTGCAGGCGCTCCGCGTCCAGGACGACCCGCTGCTCAAGAGCATCCTCGCCTCGGGCACTCCCGTGCCGTGGCGGTTCGCCGGGTCGGAGATCCGGTTGTCCTTCCTACGCGAGAGCGGCAAGGCCGATCTCAACGCCGGCAATGCCGAGTTGATCGAAACCCTGCTTGACTGGATGGCGGTCTCGCCAAGCCTGCGGCAGCGCGCGATGCAGCAGGTCGAGGCGGCACGCCGGGAATCGACGCGCCTGCCGAGCGTGCTCGCTCTGCTGCCCGCCTGCGTCCGGCTGACGCCGGTGGCGCGGTTGTTCGAGGAGCGGTTCACGGTCCTGACCGGCAGCCGGGGGATTTCAGCAGCGGGGATGGCCGACGAGCAGCTGCGCCGCATCCCCGGTCTCACCAGTGCGGACGTGGAGGCCTTGCGTAGTCGGAACGATGGCGGCCCCTCCCCGGCTGACGATCCCCGGCTTGCACATCTGCAGCGGTTCCTGGCGGATGAGGAGCCAATCTACCGGTTGCGGGCCGAGGCGATGACGCCTCGCGGTGCCCGGATCACACGGGAAGCCGTGATTCTGCTCTCGGCTCGGGCCCCGATCATCCGGATCCTGTCGCAGCGCGACCTAGCGGAACCGGCGGCGATCGCCTGCGATTGATCCTATCCCGGCCGGCAGGCGGGTTCCTGCGGCAGCAGCAGGCAGGCTTCCGGCAACCGGGCCCGGGTGTGGGCGATGAGGTCGATCGGGGGGCCGAGTTCCGGTGCGTCGACCCGTAGCAGGATCGCGGCTGGAAGTGCCCAGCGCCGGCCCCAATCTGGTCGCCAGCCTCCGGCAGTTCCCGGACGCCCGGGATTGAAGTAGCTCAGGCGGATCGAGCGGGCGCCCGCCAGCACCGTCTCCTCGCGTGTGGCGCCTGTCTCCGGATCGGCCCAGGCCAGGCGCAGGGCGGCGTGGCCATCGCCCTGCACCACCCGCAAGGTCAGCGGTGCCGGCCGGTCGAGGCTCAGGATCGGCGGCCCCAGCGACAGCAGCGTCAACGCCGTCTCGCTGGCCTGCACCGGCTCTTCGGTGGTCGACAAGTCCGGCACCGCGCCTTCCGCCAGGGCGCGCAGCAGCCGACCGGCCGCTGCCGTACCGTCGCGCAGTTCCGCGACCGTCTGCGACTGCTGGTCGAACCGGGCGAACAGCTTCGGGAGGCCCAACCCGGCCGAGACGACCAGCCCGGTCAGCACCAACGCGACCAGCACCTCAAGGAGGGTGAAACCGGCGTCCCGGCTTGGCCGGACGGTCACGGCGGCAACCCGGCTGCGCGAAGGGTGGCGAGCTGGACCGGCGGCCCTCGGCGCGGCGTGATGCGGACCACGACGGAGAGCAGGCCCGGCTGGCCCGCGACCTCAGGCAATGCATCTTCGTGATACGGGGCGATGGCGAGCGACCAGGCGCTGCCGTCGCCCAGGCGGCCCGTCACGCTGCGCGGCGCGAGCGGCAAATCGAGCCCGACACGCTCTAGGATGGCCTCGGCGGCCAGGCCGGCACGCATCTGCGCCGTGGCGCGTGCATCGCGGTCGCGGCTCGACACCAGCAGCACCAGCGCCGCGGAGGCAATGCTGCCGAGCACGGCCAGCGCCACCAGCACCTCGACCAGGGTGAAGCCGCTCTCTCGGCGCGCCCGGCTCATGGCGGGCTCTCCTGGCTGATGGTCCCGGTCAGCCAGGCGATGCGCAACGACAGGCGGCGGTCGCCGCGGCCGAGGGTCAGGATACCGCCGCTGCTCGACCCGTCGCCGAGGAACAACAAGGCGGGAACGTCACCGTCGCGCCCGATGGCGGCACCGGTCAGGGTCAGGTCGAACCCATCGGGCACCGCCTGCCAGCGGCCGAGCGCCGGGATGCCGATGCGCCGGGCCTCGGGGTCGAAGTGCACCAGCAGCGGAGCCTGCTGGCGCAGCGCGGCGTCATGGGCTTGTGTCAGGAGACGCTCCAGGCCGGCAGCCGTCTCACGCAGCGCCGAGCGGGTGCGCCATTCCGGCACGGCCAACCCTACCACGGCCATCGTCAGCCCCAGGATCACCAGCACGATCAGCATTTCGATCAGGGTGAAACCGCGGACCGCCACAGGTCGCCTCGTCACAGCCGGCCTCTGCAGGGCGAGGGAGAGACCCGCTCCCGGATCGCGCTCAACCGGCCGGTTCGACATCGTGCCGATCCGCCGAAGATGTGGCTAAGGGTGCGATATTGGACCTCGAAGGCTGATCGGTCGGCGCCTGATACGGGAGTCGGACTCGTAGGCCGCGGCCATCGCTACATCGCCCGCCCGCCCCGTGTCGCGATCCGCCGCAATCGGCAGGGCCAGAGCGCGCTGGCGCCGCTGCACTTCGGGCGAGAGTGAGTTTGCCACCGGAGCTACCGCCAACTGCAACGCAGGCGTCGGAACCAAGGAGGCGCCAGAGCCTCTGCCACGTTGCGCCCGTCGCCACCCTCCCGTCACGGCTAGCCGCTCCGCCTCGTCTCGGAGGAAGCGCCGACAGGTTTCACAGATATCCTCCGCCTTGCCCGAACTCGTCTCTCAGCCTCCCAACCATGAACCAGCCGAGCAGGCGCATCAGACCTGCGGCGGCGCCGCCTGCTGCTCCAGGCGCAATCCTCCGGGACGGACGAAATGTGCGGCAATCGGATTGAGCACGACGTAACGCTCCAATGAGAGGGTAGGTCGCCCTTTCGACCAATAGTGCCATGTAGTGGCCCTGCAACAGACTACCGACGCGAGCATGCCGAGATTTAAACCGCTGGTGGTGATCCCGTCAAGTATCCGCATAAAGCGGCCGAATCCGGTGCATGAGGTCTCGATCACCAAGTGATAGCGTTGCCCATCACACAACTATAGAAAGCCAACATGGACCGATCTCTGAGATCAGCAACGACAGGAGGAATTTCCGGGCGTTGGAGCGCACCGGGATGTGGCACAGCGCACCGAGTACCTCCATCCGCAAACGCTGCGGCGTGCTCATGTCTTTCTCAATCGAACTTCAATTTAGCATGAAAGGATATTCGTAGTGTTTGGAAGATTCAATGTTTGGTTCCTTCACTTCCAGTCCAACCTTTTCGGCGTCTTCTCCTAGCTTTAATTTCCTTTGCAAAAGTCGGATCCGACGACAGATGATCCACCAAAACACGAGCTTTATCAAGCTTTGAGCGCATCAGTGGCACCACAAAATATAATCTGACTTCTCCATGACTTTCATCGGTAATCAATCGAATTATCTGATCGATATCCTCATCGCCCGCCAATTCAGAAATCGCAGAAGCTAACCCTTCTCTAAATTGCGGTTGATTTGATTTTTTCGACGATTCAAATAAAGATATTAAGAACCCAAATTGTGATTTCCCAGCCGGCACAGCCAGAGCACGCGCAATACCTTCCTTGATAATATCCGGATAATCCAACACAATGTGCTTCAGCAGAATACTTATAGCTCCATCGTAATTGGCGTATTTTGCTTTCAAATCCCAAACAGAATTAACATTAAATCCCATGCGAGAAAGATCTACGATTATTGGTCTTTCGGCAATGTCCAGATATTCATTTCTATTGCGCAATTCTTCGTCACGCACAGCTTTTCGCGCAGCCAGCTCTTCTGGAGAACTAGTCGATTTGCTTGGATTCTTCATTCTATGCCTTCCCACGTCTTTGGTAAATCATCAGTGCTCGGTTGCCGGGAATGACGAGCCATCGCCGGATACCAAATTTGACCCAGAGAGCGGGGCTCCATTTCTGTCGATACCAGGAATGTCGTGCCGATTAATTTCGCCGCTATCGATCGCCTGTTGTAACGGACCCGAAAGCACAGTTCCACCGTTCGGTCTTGTATATAGATCAAAGCGGCGACCTGTTTTCCGCGCAAAATCTATGTCATCGCGAAGCTGCTGGTCCAGTGCTTGATATCCAACGTTCTTAATTTCGGATACGGCGTTCCGGGTGATGCCGTCAGGATACCGCAGTCGCCCGTCGATCATAAAATTCACCTTTTGTACGGGCCCAATATCGTAAACCTCCCGAACTGCCGCCTCGGCGATACTCCCAAGCTCATTAGAAGTAAATCCTGAAATCGTCTCGGTTGGCGATTCAATAGTTGGAGGACTTGGATAAGGAGGGGCGCGACCACTAGCAATTGCAGCCGTATTGTTTAGTGCTTGCATTACTGCTATATTTCTGGGTATTCCTGCCTTTGTCCAGGCATCAATGTCGGCCAACATCCGTGCCGAACCGGCGAAGCCCGGCTGCATTTGTGTAGAGGCCGCCACTCCCGCCCCAGCGCCGAAGAATCTCGAAAACCAATCGGCCCTCTGCGAAATTAGTGATGCATCCCTTAATTGGTTCAATTCGTCAGAAAAATGCCCACTTGAATCGCTTTTGTTGATCGGATCATTGAACGAATACGCGTAGCGATTGGTCCCAACGCCGGGTTCGGTCGGATCCCACCAATCCGGCGAAATAAACCGTCCGATCGCCGGGTCGTAGTAGCGGGCGTTAAGGTAGACCAGACCCACCTCCGGGTCCTCGCGCTCGCCGATGAAACCCTTGGTCTCTTCCGTGGTCGCTCCCGTGTTCGGTGTCTGGGTGCGCCTGCCAAGGGGGTGTAGGTCGAGAACTCCTCGAACCCGCCCGCGTTGTTCGTCACCAGGCGGATGGTTTGTAACCCATCGCGATGGATGAAATAACTCACCGGCGTGCCGCCTGTGCCGACGCTCACCCGCTTCACATCCGGATGCGGGTACTTGGTCCACACCACCGGCGTGGTCTCAGGTATCGTCCATTGCCCGGACACGCACAATGGCTCGACCTTCCGCTCCATCTCCGGCCCGAAGGAGAAGATTTGAGTGTTCGGAGGCGCCCCCTGACAGGCAGCGTTCGCTGGCGTCGGCATCGTCTTCATCCAACGGGAGCCATCCGGCCCATAGGCGAACTTGGTCACCCCCGCGCCCACCGTCACCTTTGTCGGCCGGTTCTCGCCGTCCCATTCGATCGTCCGGTTGCGGCCGGTGACCATGTTGCCCGCGAAGTCGTAGTGCAGCTCATTCGCCGGCTGGCATGACGCCGTGCTGTTCCCCCGAATGCAGTTCGGCGCATGCGCCGGCTGCCCAGCCGTCCCCGGGGCCGGATAGTCGTACTCCCCGACAAAGCGCATCGTCGTGAGGTTGCCCGCCAGGTCGTAGGCGAAAGTCTGGGCCTGGGTGCTGTCGGGGGTGTTGTTCGCCTTCGTCAGGCGGTCCATCAGGTCGTAGCTGTAGGTCCAGTATTCATTCAGCGCCGAATTCGAGATCTCAGCCGCCGAAATCAGGCCCGTCACCGGGTCATAGGAGTATCCGGCATAGAAGCGACCTTCGGTGGGACCAGGCCCCACGCTGGTGAAGCGCGTTCGCAGCCAGCCCCGGTACTTGTCGTAGGTGTTGGTCGTGTTCGCCCCGTTGGCATAGTCCGTCCGCAGCGGAGCCCCTGCCGCATTGTAGGTGACCTTCGGGATCAGGTCCGGGATTGAGGCCAACCGACCTGCCCCATCATAGGTGAAGGGGCTGCCCTGCCCGCCGATCCCGCCGATCAACTCGCGGCTCGACGCCCCCTCTTTTGAATACATCCGGCCCACCACCCGCCCGCCGGTGTCATAGGCCGTCCAGGTGGTGACCGTCAGCGCTGGATCCGGCGGATCCCCGGCGCAGGTTGCGGTTCGATCCGCCGGCGTGCCCTGCGGCCAGAGCGTCCAGCGCTGCCGTGCCACTCGCCCGGCGACATCGAAGTCGGTGCACAACCGCCCGACGTTGTTCACCTGGCGGACCAATTGTCCCTTGTTGAGATACCCCGGCACCGCCTCGTCATAGACGTAGTCCGTGACATCGGCCTGGCTGCCCCGGGTCACCGTCTTGCGGGTGACCCGGCTCAGCGTGTCGTAATCGAAGGTGATGATCGAATTCCGCGCATCCGTCTGCTTCACCAGCCGGCTGGCGTCGTCGTATTCGAACAGAATACGGCCGAGGTCCGGGTCGAACGCCGCCGTCCGGCGGCCGAGAGTGTCGTACTGGTAAGTCCAGACCGCCCCGATTGGATCTGTGATCCCGACCAGTTGGTCGGCTGCGTTCCAGCGATAGGTCGTATCGCCGCGGAGGTTGGCGCCGAGGTACTGCTCGGTCGCCACGGTGTTGCCGAAGGCGTCGCGCCGGATCGCCGACTTCTTGCGAACCAGCGGGTCGAACGTCGCCACCCAGTCGAAGGACTCCAGGTTGTCATTGAGGCCATAGTAAGTCGAATAGCTCTGGCCGCTCTCATTGGGATCGTGAGGTAAGGTCCGCGACGCCTCACGGTCGAGCGCGTCGTATCGATAGACGGTCCGAGGTGCAGTACCCCAGGTATGGAACTCGCCATCATAGGCTGGCTCCGACTCAGCCGTCAGGTTGCCGCGAGCATCATACTCGCGCTCGACCCGAATCACATTCGCCTCAGTCCCGTCGTACGATGCGGACGCAGTAAAAAAGTTTCGCCCGAAACCGTCGTAGCGGTGTGAAGACCACAAATCCGTGGTGGGATTTGGACCTGGCCTGATGACATCCACCCTCTGTTGATTGATATCTCCCGTGGATAGATATCTCCACTTCACAAAGTCGCCGCCTGGCTTGACGACAGCTGTCGGCCGACACAGCGCATCATAACCCCAGGTCGAGACTTGACCGTTGACGTCAGTCGTGGTCTTGGGTTTCAGGCAGACCGGGTCAATCGTGGCGGATGTGATATGATTTCCGGTGGAGAGTGACCTCGTCACCCTCACCGGATACAGCTGGTAGGTCTCGTCGTATTCGGTCTGGGTCTGGATCGTTTGCGATCCGACAGTCTGCAGCTCCAGGACCCGATTGCCGTGGGTATCATAGACAAAGCTGCGGGTTGCCCAGCCCGAGCCGATCAGCCGCCGCTCCATGGTCAGGTCGCCTTCGGTCGGCAAAGTGCCGCTGCCCGTGGCTCCGTCATAGAGATTGACGGTGTGTCGTAGGAGCGTCTGGGTTCCGGTGATAGGGCCATCGTATAGCTTCTGCTGCGACGGCAAATTGACGATATACAGGCCCAAATTGTAATTATAAGTGGTGGTGGTGACACGGTCTTCGCCGCTGCCATTCACATTGCCGAATTCGCGCAGGTTCAGGACATTGCCGAAGTAGTCGATATCGCGTTCCGTGGCGGCCTGATGCGCAGTTCCCCCGTACCAAATCAATCGGTCGCTTCGGTCGTTCTTCGAGAAATAGGGCGGCGCGTTTTGCTCGTCGTAGTGTTCCCGCTCCTCTAGCAGCAGAGATGTCTGGTCCGAAGGGCCTGCGAAATGCCGGACCCGCCAGGGCTTGCCGGCCGAGGCCAGGCTTTGCATGAAGTCGTGGACTTCCGACGGACACACGCCGTCGCTGCAGGGCTTGGTCACCGTGGCTGAGGCGAAACCGAGGAACCGACGCTCAGTCGCGTCCCATCTCCCGCCGGAGTAAGTGAAGCCCGTGGTGCCGACAGCTCCCGCGCCGCTGTTCTGCGTCACCGATGTGACCGTCTGGAGAATGAAGGGCAGGTTGGTACCGGCGGTGGCACCCCATGCTGACGACGGCGTGTAGTGGATTTCCGTGGTGCCGCCGATCGGATTGATCACCAGTTTCAGCAGGTCGGAAACCAGATCAGTTGTCGGTTTGTTGGGATCGGGTGCGAGCGAGTACATGATCTGAAACCCGTTCCCCAGGTCCAGGACGATGTCGGCCTTGCCGTCGCCGTTGAAGTCTCCGACGGAACGGATGTCGTTGCGACTGAACCACCCGGACGGCGCCCACTGGTTGTTGTCACGCGAGTACATCAACCGGACCGTACCGTCCGCCTCGCTCAGCCCCGAGATCAGAAGATCGCTGCGACCATCCCCATCGAAGTCGCCGGCGAACAGGTGGCAACCGCCTTCGGGGCAGTCCCCACCGGGTTCCAGTCCCTGTTGCTCAATGACCTGATTGCCGCCCGACAGCGCGATCCTGATCCGCGAATTCCTGGGTTCCTTCAGCCCGGCGAAGTCCGTCGCACCGTCACCGTTGAAATCGCCGGTGACGGATCCGCTAAATTGATCCGGCCAGTTGCCCGAGGGCCTCTGTTGAAGGTTGAAGCCGTTCGCCGCGTCGTCCACGTACAGCCGGTAGTGGCCATCCGGGATGCAGAAATTGCCGCTGGGATTGCAGGTCCGGACCATCAGGTCCTCGCGGCCATTGCCATTGAGGTCGAGACCCACATTGACGGTGCCGTAATTGGGCAGGTCGATGCCGAGATCGGCATTGGCGAAGGCGTTGGCGTTGGCGGCCCAACTGTAGACCCGCCCCTTTTGCTTGTTGATGATGTCGACTTTGCCGTTGCCGTCGAAGTCGCCCAGGATAATCTCCCCGCCGTCGACGGAGTCGTAGGTGCACGACTGATCATCGTGCGGGCCGGAACAGACCGGGGGGGCCGCCATTTGGATCGACGGCGCTCCCTGGAAGGATGTTCCATTACCGCGCGACAGCCAAACCGCGATCCTCTGGCTCGACACCAAGGCGATGTCCGCCCGGCCGTCGCCGTCGAAATCCGCCGTCCGCATGCTGTAGTTCGGATGCTCTTTCCCGGAATCGCATTGGAACGCTTCCCCGTCCAAAGGTGCCGCCGATGCTTGAAGGTTGTTCCCCGGCACCGACTGCCACACCCTGATCGAGCAGTAGTCGACGATCGTCTCGGTCTCCCGTGACGGGTCGACGTCCCTGTGCTCCACCTGCATCACGACCACATCCTGCCGGGCATCGCCGTTCACATCGGCGTAGCTCAGCGTCGAATCGTCCGCGTCCGCGAAATTGTAGGTCTTGGCTTCAAACCCTACCGGCGCGTTGGTGTAACCAAACCGCCAGGGCGGCAACTTTGTAGGGGCATCGTAGGAAGTACCATTCCAGACGAAGTCGTTGCCGAACTGCTGCACGGACACCAGCTGCTGAAGTCCGGTTGATGGACTTGTCTGATACTTCAGATCATAGGCTCGCAGCCGTAGATGGTCGGTATTTGGCCGCTCATTTACATAAATCTGGTTGCCCCGCAACTGGGACCCGAGCGCCATCAGGCCCTCACCAGTCGCCCGCGTCTGGCTCGCGCCGCCCGGAATCGCCGGCCACCAGAAATAGACCCCAACTCCGTTATACGAGATCAAGGTCGGATAGCAGGTGGGTGCCGCGCAGGTATAGTTATAGGTGACGACGTTGCCGTGCGGATCGAGGACCTGAGACAGCAACCAGCGATACCCGCTCTTCATGTTGGACGACGCCTGATAGTTCGGCGCCGCCCACTCGTTTTTTCCGACGGCGACGAAGGTCAATCGGGTCCCGTCCGGCGTGTAGACCTGCCAGCCTCCGCCTGCTGACACGATCTTGCGGTAGCTCTCGCTTCGCGTCGTGTGCGTGCCGCCCGCCCGGCAACTCGCCGACGCAGCGGCAACTGCGGAAGCGGTGCATGGAACCAACTCCTGCCCATCGAGCAGGAAAACGTCCGTTGTGTCCGTAAGATTGCCGTCGAAGGAAGGCGCGCCCTTGACGCGCGACGCCCGCACGATGTCCGGAATGCCCGACAGGCGCCAGCCGGCGCCGACGAAGCCGGCATAGAGTCCGCCCGCCTTCTGCCCCTGGCTCGAATCGTAGACTAGCGACAGCTTCGGCTCGATGCCATGGAATGGCGGCACGTCAATCGGCACCGAGGTGGTGTAGCTGCCGTTGAACGATGCCGCCGGCGGCTCGTTTGCCAGCACCGGCAGGGTCAACTGCTGCGTCACCGGATCGTCCGACGACGCCGATGCAGCCGCCGTCATCGCCGCGGAGTCGGGTGTCGCCTCACCTTCCGGCTGGGCCACGTCCTCCGTGGACGGCGTCTCCACCTCCGTCGAGGGCTCGACGGGGGGTGTCTCAGCCGAAACGCCCGGCTCGATCACGCTCGGCTCTGTCGACGGGATCAGAATCTCGGGACCGGATGAATCCGTTGGCGGCGGCGCTTCGTCCTGGCCCCAGGCTCCAGGGCTTCCCGACAGTGCCGCCAGCACCAGGGCCGATGCCGCTGTTGCACGCATCACCCGCCACGCCGGACGCATAGCTGCGCCCGCCCGCTGCCGAATTCCGACCCGCATCGTCACGCTCTCCCCCGATCGCGCGTCTACGGGCCCACCGCAACCGGCCCCGCCCATTCGGGCTCGGACCGCACGTCACGACTCGACACCGCACGCCATTCCAGCACGACAGAATTCCCAACCGCGCACAAGAGCCTCTCGGAGCGGGGCGGCAGAAGGACGGAATCGTTGCCCCTGCAGACAACAACCTTTCCTGTCCTGTTCGCTGTCGGGTCCGGTGAAGACCTACCCCTACGGACGCGGCACCAACAGCAGAGTCGCGGGAGGGACGTTTTCCGCACGCCGAGCACGCGGCCCTATTCGTCGCGCAACAGCGCTTCGGTGAAATTCCCCACCCACAGGCTGGAGTGCCGCCGGTAGCCCCGCGCGGTCGCCAGGCTCTTCCAGCGGCCATGCTCCATCGCGCGCTCCAGGGGCACGCTCTTGCGGTCGGCCGCGGTCATCATGCCGGCGCGCAGGCTGTGGGCCGAGAACTCGGCGGCATCCAGCCCAGCCTGGCGGATCACCCGCTTGACCAGCAGGGCGACGGTGCGGCCGGCGATGGCGGGGTGGCGGCCGTCGCTTCCGGTCACCAGGTGGCCGCCGCGATCGATCCGGCAGAACAGCGCCCCGGGCAAATCGCCGCGTACCGCAAGCCAGGCGCGCAGGGCGGTCACGGCGCAGAGCGGCGAGCCGGGAACGGCGCGGATGCCGACCTCGGCCCCGTCGCGCTCCTGGTCGGTCTTCGATCCGGCCACGAACAGCACCAGGCCTTCGGCCGACAGGATGGCATGGCGCAGGTCGAAGCCGGCGAGTTCGGAGCGGCGGAAGCCGCCGGCGAAGCCGGTCAGCAGCAGGGCGCGGTCGCGCAGCCGCCGGGCCCGTTCGGGATCCGGGCCGGAATCCGCCGGGATCAGCAGCATGGCGGCGCGCAGATTCTCCTCGAGCAGGGCGGCTTTTCGGGTCGGCCGGGCGCCCTTGGTCCGGCGCAGGCCCTTGATGAAGTCGTCGAAGCCGGCGAGATCGAGGTTGACGGGGTGGCCGAGGCGCTTCCGGATGGTCACCACCGCGGAGCGCCGCAACTCGATGGTGGACAACGACCGGGTCTCGGCCAGGGCGGTCAGATGCAGCACCAGCCAGCGGCTGTCGGCGGAAACAGGGTCGAGGCCGAAGCGCAGGCACCAGTCGCTCCAGGCCCGCCAGGCCTTGCCGTAGGCGAGCTTGGTGTTGGCCGAGGATGCGGCGCTCACCAGCTCGTCCGCCTTCTCGGCGAGCGCGCGGATCTCGGCGATCTGCGCCTCGGTCAGAGCCTGGGGCCTGGCGTCGTCGGCCACAGGCGCCATGGACGCGGATGCCACCGCGATCGCCAGGATGTCCGTCATGCCCCCTCCCCTGCCCTTCCAGCTGCCCTGCGGCCGGATGGTCGGCCTCCGGCAACGAGTCTAGCGCGGGAAATGGCGGGGCGCCACGCCCCAACGACCGATAATCGCCAATATCGTGCATCAAGATCAATGCGTTAACTGGCCTACGTCTGATCGAGCGGCGTAGGCGAACGGGCCCGGATCGGGAACACTCGGATCTACCGTTCCGGTCGCCGATGTGGATTGATCCGCCAACCGCAGACATGAAAAAGCCGCCCGGAGGCGGCTGCGGATGAGACTCGATTGGGGTTCCTGTGGGCCATCGTCGTCGAGCTCGCTTCGACGTCTCGAGTGTCGGCGGCTCACGCCGCCCGGCGACGACGCCCTTCGAGCATCCATCTGGCCGCTTCAGTCAGCGGGATCTCAACGAAGCGGTAAGCGACGAACGCGGCTAAGAGGGATGCCACAAAGGCAGCTGGAATGAACGCCCATGGCGGGACAACACCCAGCGCGCGCCAAGCAAAAAACACCGCGGTGATGACGAGGGAGTGGCACAGATAGAGCGAATACGAGGCATCGCCGACCGCCTCAAGGAAACGGGCCGCAGCTTGCTTCATCAGAGGCAGACCGAGCGCAGCGTAGACGATGAGCATCGAGGGGATGCCCCATAGCAGGAATCTCGCCTCCCTTGACGGATTCCAAACGCCGACCATAGGAGCAAGGATGACGATGGCGGTGCCGAAGGCAACCATCGAGAGCATCGGCCCAGGCCTGCCCCACGTGCGGAAGATCAGATAGAGAACCATTCCACCGACGAACGTGAACACGATGGTGTTGCCGAAGAACCACCGCATTAGCGACGCCTCATCACTCATCAATCCTATCGCGAAGAGTACAGCGAATATGCCGGCCATTGCGACGGTGCGCTGCCAGGCGCCAATGCTGATGAGTCCTGCAAAGATCAGGTAGAAAAACATTTCGTAGTTCAGCGTCCAGCCTACGCCGAGGATTGGCTGCGCCTCGCCGTTGGGCCGCAGGAACGGGATGAAGAACAGCGACTTCAGAAGGGTCGCCGCGTTCACATCGATGGCCCGCAGCAACGACGGAACCATCACCCCGACGCCTGCCAGCAGCAGCGTATAAAACCAATAGTTGGGCACGATCCTGCAGACCCGGCTGACAAAGAATTTGCCTGCGCCGGTCTTCCGCTGATCGCTGATCATCATCATGATGAAGCCGCTGATGACGAAGAAGATGTCGACCCCAATACCAAGGAACAAGCCGAACCGCGCCGCCACTTCATCCGGAGGCGCGGCCCTGCTGTAAACGACATAGATGCAGTGAAGGACGACGATCATGCTCGCGGCGACGCCGCGAAGAATCTGGACGCCCTGGAGTTTGGCGACGCTTATTGGGATCATCTAATGAGCCATGGAAATTCGATCTGCGGCCCATAGTGACATGCGGTTGGGGGGCAATGCAAAGATCGTGTCCCCGGGAATGGCGTAGGAGCGACGAGGTAATGACTCCGACCTGGGCCGGGTCGGTCAGGGTGCCATGATAGGCCGGCTGACGAGGGATCATCGCCGATGGCGGCGACGCTTTCCAGTGTCATGTAGCGACAGCGCTGAACGGCCCATTCGTCGTTCTGCTCGAGCAGCAGGGCGCCGACGAGGCGGAGGATGGCGGCCTCTTCGGGCAAGATGCCGACGACGTGGTCCTGCGATTGCTCTCGCCATTCAGCCGCTCCAGCGGGTTGGTGAAATGGAGCTTGCTCCAGTGGTCCTTGAGGACGTCTATGTAGGCCAGGACGTCGGTTTCGGCTGCATCCATGAAGGCGGCCAGCTTGGGCAGTTTGGGCCGGAGTTGGCCGGCGGCACGGCGCCGCTGAGCCTCGCCGGCGGCGGCATCCTCTTGGCGAACGCGGTGGCGATGAAGGCCGAGACCACCCGACGGCCGCTCTTGCCGGCATGCGCCAGGACATTCCTCATGACGTGCACCCGGCAGCGCTGCTAAGTGGCTGCCGGTACCCGGGCGTCGGCGGTCTTCAGTCCCTCGTGGGCGTCGGAGATCACCAGCTTAACGCCTCTGAGACCGTGGCGGGCGAGCCTACGCAGGAACTCGGTCCAGGAGGTCTCGACTTCCGAGAGGCCCACGCCTCGTCCCAGAACCTCACGCCGCCCGTCGGTGTTGCCGCCCACCGCCACGGTCACGGCGACCGAGACCACGCCGCCGGCCTGGCGGACCTCCACATATGTCGCGTCTATCCACAGGTTTGGCCAGTCGCCCTCAATCGGCCTGGCGAGGAAGGTCTGGACCTTCTCGTCGATCTCTTCGCATAGCCGGCTAACTCGGCTATTCGACGGCCCGGGCTGCCGATGGCACGGACCAGCTCGTCCACGGAGCGGGTCGAGATCCCTTGGACGTAGGCCTCCTCGCGACGCACGCTTCGCGTTTGCGCCGGGATCGCCGCCGTCACGCCTTCTCCGCCAGACGCCGCGGCTCCAGGAAGCTGGGGAAGTAGCTGCCCGTCCGCAGCTTCGGGATGCGCAGCTCCACCGTCCCGGCCCGAGACTCCCGGTCGCGCTCGCGGTAGCCGTTGCGCTGCGCCAACCGATCCGCGCTCTTCTCGCCGAAGCCTGCGCCGGACTTCGCCGATTCTGGGCAATATAGTGTATTGGCTGTCGTGCCGTTACCAATGAGCAACGCACCCAGCCGATGCAATCACTCAGCGGCTTGCCACCAACCGAAGACGTGGAGGCTGCGGGATCTCGACATTCCGCATCATCTTTTTACCGATCAAGAGATCAGGCCGGACCTGCTCGCGTTCCCAGATGTCATTCCGGCACAGGATGACTCCCACCTTCTTCATGTCGTTGGAGCGGCGGCGGCGCAGCAGGCTGAGATGGCTGAAGTGCAATGCGAAGGCTCCTCCAGGTCGGAGCAGCTTCAGCATTTTTTCAAGGACCGGCAGGTCTAACTCCATCTCCGCGGTTACGAAGTCGAAAGCGCCAGGTTGCTCGGGCAGCGTGAGCGATGCGGCAATCTCGTCGAACAGACCAGCCAACTGCAATCGGCGATCCTCGGCATTGCCGCCATAGCACAGGGCCGAGCCCGCCCTGGTCGGCAGCATGCCACGGAGCTGCATGCGTTCGAAAATGAGATCGACCGCAGTCGGGCCCAGCCAAAGGCCATTCATTTTCTCAGGCCGTCAAACAATGCGGGTGAGCAGTAGGGTCACGAAGACATCTCCTAAACCGAGATATTTCGCTGGCCGAGGGGCAGTTCCACCCGAAAATCGCTCGGTCCGCCCGGATCGATGCTACCCATGAAGTATCACCGAGACTGAGCATCTTCCTAGGCTATGCGAAATCGCAGATGTTGTCATCGCCCGCTGCTGATTTTTTTGCTCGTAGCAGGACCACCGCCGGCGCCCAACGCCAACCCCATCGGAGCCGACCGCCTCCGGGAGCACTTGGACAGCCGGGATTCAAGTAGCTCAGCCGGATCGAGCGAGCGCCTGCCAGCACCGTCTCCTCGTGCGCGGAGCGGGTCTCAGGGTCCGTTCAGGCCAGACGCAACGCGGCCTGCCCATCGCCCCGCGCCACCCGCAAGGTCAGCGGTGCCGGCCGGTCGAGACTCAGGATCGGCGGCCCCAGGGACAGCGGCGTCAATCCGTCTCGCTGGTCTGCACCAGTTCTTCCGGGGAAGACAGGTCTGGCACCGCGCCTTCGGCCACGGCGCGCCGTCGCCGGCCGGCCACTGCCGTACCGACACGCAGTTCTGCGACCTTCTGCGACTGCGGGTCGAACCGGGCGAACAGCTTCGGTAGGCCAAACCCGGCCGAGACGACCAGCCCCGTCAGCACCAGCGCGATCATTACCTCAAGGAGGGTGAAACTGGCATCCCGGCTTGGCTGCGTCGTCATCGCGCTAGCCCGGCGGCGCGCAGGGTGGCGAGTTGGACGGGCAGTCCACGGCGTGCGTGACGCGGACCATGGCGGAGAGCAGGCCCGGCTGGCCGGCGACTTCGGGCAATCCGTCCTCGCGATACGAGACTATGGCAAGCGACCAGGCGCTGCCATCGCCCAGACAACCCGACACACCGCGCGACGCGAGCGGCAGGTCGAGCCCGACCCGCTCCAGGATGGCCTCGGCGGCGTCAGCCCCAGGATCACCAGCACGATCAGCATTTCGATCCAGGTGAAACCGGGTAAGAGGCCGGCCGGTCTCGTCACGGTACGCCTCCTGAGGAAGGGGAAGGGTCCCGTCCACGATCTCACTTGATCGGTCAAGCCGGCATTATGCCGAATGATCTCTTGATCGTAGTAGGCTGTGTCGTCGCGAAATGAATCCCGAGTCCCGCCTCACTTTTCTATACCAGGTTGCCGCCCTGGAGACATCCCGACAGTCAGAATATTGCAAGTTCACCGTGACGTAAAAAATGGCCGGACTCTAGAGCTCCAGGAATTGAGCGAACTTTGAGGATCAAGTTATCCTCTAAGTAAAATTCCAGTATAAAAGGAAGACGCGCTATCTTTACTATTTTTTTATTGACTATTTTATGAATCGCTGTTGCTCCATAACCATTCTGAATAAATATATGTTCCTTATTTTCCAGTGTCGTCAACGAATTCCAATTCGTGTTCGATAACCATTATGGGAAAATCGTCAAATGTTACATCGATAGAAAAGGGTTGAAAAATGACGCTCGATACTCGCGTGCCAACAAATGATTTGAAATATTCATGTTGCGGAAATTCTACCATGGCGCTTTCTTCTCCGATAGATAACTAATTACTGAACATTAATCCACCAAATGCGTAATGAGAGTCTCTATTTGAGAGAATTTTGCCAGTAAATACACTAATTGTCTGACCATCTGGTATCGCTCCATTGTAAACCTGCATATAAGTGTAGGGCGCCGTCTCGTTTGCATTTGCAATTCTAATCGTATTATGATTCGTGATCGTGCCTGGCGCTCGAAACACTATACCATCTCCATTAAACGCAAGCGTCCCGACATAACCATTCGGGACCGTGAGAGCGACAGCTCCATTTGGTAGGAGTTGGCCGACCAGCCCGGTCAGCACCAGCGCGATCAGCACCTCAAGGAGGGTGAAACCGGCATCCGGGCTTGGTCGGGTCGTGACGGCGGTAGCCCGGCGGCGCGCAAGGTTGCGAGTTGGACGGGCGGTCCACGGCGTGACATGACGCGAACTATCACGGAAAACAGGCTCGGCTGGCCGGCGACGTCAGGCAATCCGTCCTCGCGATACGGGGCGATAGAGAGCGACCAGGCGCTGCCGTCGCCCAGGCGGCCCGACACGCTGCGCGGCGCGAGCGGCAGGTCGAGCCCGACCCGCTCGAGGATGGCCTCGGCGGCCAGCCCGGCGCGCAGCTGCGCCGTCGCGCGTGCGTCGCGATCCCGACCGGACACCAGCAGCACGAGCGCCGTAGCAGCGATGCCGCCGAGCACGGCCAACGCCACCAGCACCTCGACCAGGGTGAAGCCGTTCTCCCGGCGCGCCTGGCTCATGGCGGGCTCTCCTGGCTGACGGTCCCGGTCAGCCAAGCGATCCGCAACGACAGGCGGCGATCGCCACGGCCGAGGGGCAGGATACCGCCGCTGCTCGACCCATCGCCAAGGAACAGCAGGGCCGGGACGTCGCCGTTGCAACCGATGGCGGCACCGGTCAGGGTCAGGTCGAACCCATCGGGCACCGCCTGCCAACGGCCGAGTGCCGGAATGCCGATGCGACGGGCCTCGGGGTCGAAGCGCACCAGCATCGGAGCCTGCTGGCGCAGCGCGACGTCATGGGCCTGTGTCAGGAGGCGCTCCAGCCCGGCGGCCGTCTCACGCAGGGCTGAACGGGTGCGCCACTCCGGCACGGCCAGCCCGACCACGGCCATCGTCAGACCCAGGATCACCAGGACGATCAGCATTTCGATCAAGGTGAATCCGTCATTCAATGTACAAATGGCCCCTTCGTAACGAAATCATACCGCACCTGAATCGGTCGGAAACCATCTCGGCGCTCGATGGTCTGGCTAATTGTTACCGATATTCGGCTCTGATCACTCTTGTCAGTTTGAATTATGAGGAGCTTTGTCACATGATAGGTTCACATTGTCCGAAAATCATCGATGCGGGAGACACTCCTCCGGTTCGCCATACGAAGCGGCCAGTTGATGGGCTCACGAACATGAAGTCTACTCTATTATTATAAACAATTTGCAGAGATACAGTACTTTCGATTAAAGAATCATTTTTTTCCTGGTTAAATTTTATATCATTTATCCTTTTTACTATATCAAGTTTCACATCTCCAATAATTTGATATTGCATTGTTCTTGAACGTAGATCGACGATTATAGGTTGAAAATCATTTATGACTTGTCTGGTTCGAATTGAAGCGGCAATTCCGTCATATGATACATTTGCAGAGTAGTTTGGTCGGCAAATCCATTGCCGCGCGGATGCCCAACTCTCTGGAATGACGCCGGGGCCGCCTTGGGTATCAGCATAACTGCATCCTGACTGGATTAGAATAATAGATATGAAAATACCTGCCGACAACAAAGGAGGCCTTACTCTTTTCACCATTCTAACTCTCAATCGCTGCCACATCACGCTTAACTCCAACCCAATCAGCTCCATCATCGTCGCCTCCTCTGAGTCCGAGATTTACGATTTGGATGCAAGATAGAGTGCATACATTAGTCATGCACCGAGCGCCGCCGCAGGCAATCAGTCTCGATAAAATCCTGCTGGCAAATTCACTCGGTAAGACTCGAAGGTAGCAATTGAAGGAAATTGAACATTCCCCGTGATCGCCATAAATGAGTCAGCAACAAACTCGGCTTTCTGCTCGGGATACATATCATTCCACGACATATCGAAAGAGTAGCTATACATCTGTTTTTTGACCGCTGCCGAGCAATCTCGATAACAGTCAAAATGAAGGAATTGCGCTGCATTTCCATCCGAAAGACTTCCGTTTTGATCCTGGTACGCGTGGGTCAGTTCATGAACCATGCTTCGCGTTCTCGCGATATCAGAATCGCGCATTCTCTTGTTATCCTTACTTGCAAAAGATGCATAGTCATTGCTGTAGTAAGCTCCTGTAGTCTGTATTTGAGCTCCCAGCATCGGGTCAACGCTGTATTGCATGGCCACATCATCCGGAAGCTTATCGGTCCACCCAACCCGTATCCCAGAAGTGTTTAACGCATCGCCAAATATTGCGTGCCAAAGAGCCATTTCTTTTGTAGTGAAGTGCCGGAAGAGCCCTATTGCAAGGTCAGGCGAAACGGCGACCTTGATCGGTAGTGCCCCTCCGCCAAGTCGTACATTGATCCGTCCGCGCATCGCATCGTAAGCGTCCTGCAATGTTTCGGACGCTCCTGTATATTCACCGTTTGCATAATTTCCGTCTTTAAGACCGCCACCAGATCCCCACCCAGAGTCAGATCCGTCAGTATCGTTGCATTCGCCGCCCTTGCAGTGCCCGGTTGGATCGGATCCGTTGATGGGATCATTGCCGGCATAGGCGTAGCGGTTGGTGCCGACGCCTGGGTCGGTCGGGTCCCACCAGTCCGGCGAGATGAACCGCCCGATCACCGGGTCGTAGTACCGTGCATTCAGGTACAGCAGCCCCGCCTCCGGGTCCGCCGCGCCGGTGGTCGGGTCGACGCCCGTCTCCGGGTCGTCCCGCTGCCCGATGTAGCCCTGGCTCTCCGTCGTCGTGGCCGTGACCGCCGGCGTCTGCCTCTGCGCGCCGTAGGGCGCGTAGGTCGAGCGCTCCTCCACCGCACCGCCCGCCTTCGTCACCAGCCGCGTCGACCCCTGGTTGTCACCATGCAGGAACAGGGTCGTGGTCGTGCCGCCGGTGGTGACGCGCTTCACGCCCCCGCTGACGTATTTGATCCAGCTCGACGTGGTGCTCCAGTTGCCGCTGACGCATGTCGAACGGTACTGCAGCTCCAGCTCCGACCCGAAGCTGTAGGTCACCGCCGCCGGTGGCTGAGCGCTGCAGCCGGTGGCTCCCGGCGTCGGCGCCGTCTTCTTCCACCGCGATCCGTCCGGGCCATAGGCGAACACCACCTTCGGCGCCGTCGGCAGCGCCCCGAGCCGGATCTCCGTCGGCCGGTTCTCGCCGTCCCAGCTGAACCAGCGGCCACGCCCGCTCTTCAGGTTGCCGTTCGCGTCCCACTGCAGGGCCTGGCCATTGACGCTCGTCGGCGCATGCGGCTGCGGTGCGTTGGCCGCCGTCGGATACACGTAGTTTCCGGCCGGGCCCGCGGTGATGTTGTCGCCCGGGTTGTAGGCGAAGGTCTGGTTGCGGCTCGCATCCTTGCTGTTGGCCGCTGCCGCCAGTTGGTCCATGAAGCTGTAGCCGTAGGTCCAGCTTTCCTTGTCCGTGCCATCCTCGGCGATCGTCGACGTCTTCATCCGCCCAACCAGGTCCCGCGTGTACACGGCCTTGAACCGCACCGTCGATCCCGCACTGATCGTCATGCTGTCCAGCCAGCCGCGGGTCTGCGACCAAGTCCAGGCGCTCTGCACGTCGTTGGCATAGCGCGCCGCCGTGGGACGACCGGCCGCGTCATAGGACATCTCGGTCACCGCTCCAGGGATCGAGGACAGCCGGCCCGCGGCGTCGTACTGCCACGGCGACCCCGAGGTGCCGACCGTATCACCATCAGGATACGCCTTCCCTGAGACCCTGCCGAGCCCGTCATAGCGCGTGACCAGGCGGAACCCCGCAACCGTGTCGGTGCTGCAATTGTCGGCAAGCGGGCTGCCCGGCCACAGCGTCCACTTCTGCACCACCAGCCGCCCGGCCAGGTCGTAACCGAAGCACTGCCGGCCGGTCGCGTTGACCTGACGGGTCAGGCGCCCCTTCTGGTAGAAGCTCGCGCTCCCCTCGGTGAACCCCTCGTCATAGTAGAAGGACGTCACGTCGCCGCTGCTGGCCTGGTCCAGCGTCACCGTCTTCTTCGTCACCCGGCGCAGCGCATCGTACTCCAGCGCCGTGACCGTCTGCAGCGCATCCGTCTGGGTCTTCGGCGAGCCGTCGTCGTAATAGGTGAAGTTCCAGGTCCCGAGGTCCGGATCCTTCTGCTGCGTCCGGCGGCCTGCCGTGTCGTAGACATAGATCCAGGCGGCATTGATCGGGTCCGTCAGCCCGACCAGCTGGCCCAGGGGATCCCAACTGTACTTCGTCGTCGCCAGCGGCGTCGGCGCTGGCCCGGTATACCGGTCCACCCGCACCGTCCGCCCATAGGCGTCGCGATGCGTCGTCGTCGGACGGTTGAACGGATCCGTCACCGTCACCTTGTCGAACGACACCTCGCTGCTGGCGATGGTCGTCCGGATCAGTGCGTCGTTCGGCGTGTCCGGAATCCGCGTCTCGATCTCACGGTTCAGCGAGTCGTACAGATGCGTCGTCTGATAGACCGCGGCGTTATCGTAGTAGGGCTGGCTCTCCGCCGACACATTGCCCCGGGCGTCGTAGCTCCGCGTGGTGACGATCCTCGTCGACGCCAACGGACCCTCGCGGTAGGTCCTCCATGAGCGTCCGAACCCGTCGAACTGCGCCTGCGTGTATAGTTCGTCGGCATCCGTCCCCGTCCGGATGTCCACATGCTGTTTGTTCGGATCGCCGAAGAAGTAGTAGACCCATTTCGTGTGGCTCCCGTCGGGACGATCCACCCGCTCCGGACGGCACAGCGCGTCATAGGTCGTCGTCGTCACCTGGTCGTTGACGTCGGTCGTCGTCCCCGGCTTCAGGCACGCGCCCGACGGCGCCCAATCGGTCTTCGTCTTCTGACCCAGCGCGTTCTTCACCTCGACCGGCAGCAGTTGGAAGGCCGTGTCGTAGGTGATCTCCGTCCGGTTGCCGAGCTCGTCGATCGTGGCCTTCGGATTGCCGTTCGGGTAGTACTCGAACCGCTTCGCCGGCAGCGCCAACAGGGGCGCGCCAGGTGCCGCCCGCACCTCCACGTTCTGCTCGGTCAGGTGGCCCTTGGTCGGTGTCACCCCTCCGTCGTAGCGGTAGCGGACATAGCGCAACGCATTGGTGTTGCCAGGGACAGTGACAGCCTCGTTCTGCGGCCTGTCGACGATGTATGCATCCGTGTTCGGCACGTAGTTCCGCGTCGTCGTCCGCTCATCGCCGTCCGACACCGTGTCGCCATGGCGCCCCAGCTCGCGGACCTGGATCACATTGCCGTACACGTCGAAGCTCCGCTCCGTCCGCGTCTTTAGCACCGTCGTCCCGTACCGGTCCCAGCTCTCGCTCGCGACGCTGCGCGACCGGTAGGGCGGACTCGTCTGCTCCTGATATTCCTCGAGGCCCTCGCGCAGCACCCGCTCCGTTGCAACCGGACCATCGATGTATTCGACGTGCTCGATCCGCCCGGCCGACGCCAGGCTCTGCTTGTAGGTGTAGCGCCGCCTCGGGCCCTGCGCCTCGTTCGCCAGCTTCGGCAACGTCACGGTCGCCGTCCGGAACCCCAGGAACTGGCGTTCGCTCGCATCCCAGGCGCCACCTTCGTAGGCGAAGCTCGTTGTCGCCGTCACCCCGCCCGTACGGCCATCCGATGCCGTCGTGCTGACCACCGTCTGCACCACGAAGGGCAGGTTGCCGTTCAGCCACTTCGTGGACGGCTCATAGGCGACCACCGTGCTGCCGCCGATCGGGTTCGTCACGTTGGTCAGCAGATCCGGCACATGCCCCGTCGAGTACTGCACCCCAAGGTTGCCGGTCTTGACGTACATCAGGTCGGCCATGCCGTCCCCGTTCACATCGCCCGCCAGGCGCACATCCGGCGTCGCGATCGTCTGCGACGTCCAGGTGCCACCGTTCTGCAAGGTGTAGATGATGCTTTGCCCACCCGCATTGGCCGCAATCAGCTCGCTGCGGCCATCGCCGTCGACATCGCCGGCCACGACACGGCAATTGCTGCACGCCCCCGGGACCAGGAGGCTCCCCTGCCCTGCGAACAGCGTGCCGTTCGACAGGAACGGCAGGATCGTCCCGGCGCTGTCCATCCGGGCGACATCGACCGCCCCGTCGCCGTTGAAGTCCCCGAACGCGTAGGTCTTGAAGCTGCTGCCGAACTCCCCCAGCAGGTTGGTCGACATCGTGTTGAGCGTCTTGTTCCAGTAGCCGTACAAGTTGTACTGGTCCGTCCCGGTGCCTGCGGTGACATGCACCGCCAGCAGTTCCTGCTTGCCGTCGCCATTGGCGTCCAGCATGCCCAGCACCTGGTCGGTGGTGGGGTCCAAGTCTCCCAGGACCAGCGGCTCGTCCGATGCGGTCGTGCCGTTGAGGTCGAGGCGGAACACCTTCGCCCTGCTGAGCACCAGCAGGGCGGTCCGGCCGTTGCCGTCGATATCGCCGAGAACCACGTCCTTGCCGTCCACGTCCGCCGCGGGGCTGATGTCGATGGGAACCCCACCGAAGGACACGGTGCCGTTGGTGAATCTCGACAGGTACACCAGCGCCTTCCGCGGCGTGACCATCACCAGATCCGACCGGCCGTCGCCGTTGAAGTCGCCGACCCGGATGCTGTCGAGCCGCGTGTCCGTCGTGGCGCAGTTGAACGCAGTGGTGCCGTTGGGATAGGTGACGCCGGCGCCGACCAGTATGTCATCCCCGTTCGCCGCCCGCCGTGACAGCCAGATGTCCGCCTGGCAACTATACGTCCCCTCGAGGTAGTCCTGTATCACCTCGAGCACGTCCTCGCGGCCGTCGCCGTCGAAGTCCCCGTAGCTCAGCGATGACGAACCGAGCGGCCCGGCGTGGTCGACCTTCAGAAAGGCCTGGTTCGCGTCGGTGTTGTACTTGAAGACATAAGGCTGCAGGGCGAGGCCCTGCCAGTCACGCCCGAACTGCTGCACCGACGTCAGCCGCGGCGCCCCGATCCGGGTCTCGTAGTTCAGCGCATAGGCCCGCAGCGGCTGCAACGCCGGCTGGGCGGTCGTTCCGGTGTTCACCCGGACCTCGATGCGCCGCAGCAGCGTGCCCAGGCGCGCCATGCCCCGCCCGGTCGCCTTCACCGCCGTCTGGGCGCCCTCGGCGACGAACTTGATCTCGACGTTGCCGTAGCTGATCCGCGACGGCCAGCAGCTCCGCTGCGTGTCCGTGCCGTCCGGCAGCTGGCCGCAGGCCGTCCCGGCCGGGAGCCCCGGGCCGGCATCGTACTCGTAGTCGACCGCGTTGCCGTCGACATCGAGCACTCGTGTCAGCAGCCAACGGTAGCCCACCGGCTCGAACTTCGTGAAGATCGACCGCGTGCCGTCGGTCGACGTCGCGATCCAGCCGCCGCCCGTCTCGATCTTGCGGTAGCTCTCCCATCGCGTCGTGTAGGTGCCTCCCGCAGCACAGCTCGCGCTGGCGCCCGCGGCAACGCCCGCGCATGCCAGCAACTCCTGGCCGTCCAGCCGGAAGACGTTCATCGCGGTGCCCGAGCTGAACCGCGGCACCCCTCCGTTCCGGGTGGCCATGTCGGCCACCGGCAGCCCGCCCAATCCCCACTTCAAGCCGACGAAGCCCGCGTAGAAGTCTCCCGGCCCCGCGCCCCCGCTCGAGCCGTAGACCAGCCGCAACTTCGGCTCGATCCCGTGGAACCCCGGCACATCGATCGACACGCTCGTCGAATAGCTGCCGTTCGACGACGCATCCGTCGGCGCCGCCTCCAGCGCCGGCAGCGACAGCTGGTTCTCCACCGGATCCTCCGGCACCGACGCCGCCGCCATCGCCGCAGACGGCTCCGCCTGGGACGGACCCGCCGGCGCCTCGGACTTGTCGGATGGGGTGTCGGCACTCTCGGCGGCCGCCGGCTGCTCGCCATCGCCTGACGCTGGCGCCACCACCTCCGGCACCAACGGCTCCGGACCCGACGCCGCCTCCTGGCCCCGCGCCCCCCATCCCGCCGTCACCATCGTCAACGACAGCAACGACACCGCAGCCAACCGCAATCCGACAAATCCCGTCATCAAAACATCCCCCACGCTCAATATGACGATCGCGCTTGGCGCACG
The DNA here is from genome assembly GCF_031453975.1 of Inquilinus ginsengisoli. Classification (NCBI taxonomy): domain Bacteria; kingdom Pseudomonadati; phylum Pseudomonadota; class Alphaproteobacteria; order Rhodospirillales; family Rhodospirillaceae; genus Inquilinus; species Inquilinus ginsengisoli. The sequence continues at coordinate 500,538 of NZ_JAVDPW010000005.1, read as the reverse complement.
GTCAGGCGAAAGCGAAGCTAAAGAATAAAATCACCTGCATCCATTCCGACGACACGATTGTAAATGACAATAAACAGGTCGGCGGCACCATTTCCATCGACATCGCCGACGACTATCGTATCTGTTCCCTGAGTTGCTTGCCGCAATTGTCCACTCTGTCCGGTGAATGCTTGGTCACCGATCCAGTGAAAATTACCAGCCAAGCGGAGGTCAATGCGATCATGCTCCGGTGACGTATTGGCTTCAGTATAATTCAAGATCAAGTCGACTGCGGCGCCGTTGAGGCTGTCGGTGACGCTCGCAAACACATAGATATCCGATCCGGTTTCCCCGTCCAGGGTATCGGCCCCAGCACCGCCCTGAAGGATGTCGTTGCCACTGCCTCCGATCAGATAATCATCTCCATCCTGACCATAAAGTCTATCCGCTCCATCCCTGCCGTAGAGCGAGTCATTTGCGCCCCCGCCGACAAGGCCATCGTCTCCTTCACGCCCATCGAGAACGTTGGCACCGCCATCGCCCGTCAGATCATCACCTAAGCCGGATCCACCAAGATTCTCTATACCCGTCAAAGTGTCGCCTTCTGCGTCTCCGTAGTGATTCTGATGGGTCGTCAAATTGACCGATACGGCCTGTAATGAGCCATCATACGATGCCCAATCAATGCCACCGCCGCCGCTCAGGCTGTCGTTCCCGAGCCTCCCGACAAGATAGTCATTGCCAGCATCGCCCTGCAGCACATCATTCCCCTGACCGCCATCCAGTGCATTGTCGCCGCCATCGCCGGTCAAGTCGTCGCCGAGGTTCGAACCGGCAAGATGTTCGATGCCCGAGAAAATGTCGCCTTCGGCATAGCCATAATGGGCCGCGTGGGTCGCCAAATTGACCGATACAGCGTTTGGCGAATCCCAATAGGCCAAGAAATCGGAGCCACCGCCGCCGCTCATATTGTCGACGCCGGCACCACCGACCAGGTAGTCATCGCCGGCATCACCTTGCAACACATCCATACCGCCGCCACCGGACAACGTGTTATTTCCGCCATCGCCGGTCAGGTCATCGCCATAGCTGGAGCCAGCGAGGTTTTCGATGCCCGAGAAAATGTCGTCCTCGGCATAGCCATAATGGGCCGCATGGGTCGCCAAATTGACCGAAACGGCGTTTGGCGAATCCCAATACGCCAAAAAGTCAGAGCCCCCGCCGCCGCTCATATTGTCGACGCCGGCACCACCGACCAGGTAGTCATCGCCGGCATCACCCTGCAACACATCCATACCGCCGCCACCGGACAACGTGTTGTTTCCAGCATCGCCGGTCAGGTCATCGCCGTAGCTGGAGCCGGAGAGATTTTCGACACTCGAGAAAATGTCACCCGCGGCATCCCCATAAGCGACGACATGGGTTGCCAAGTTCACCGACACGGCATTGGCGGAGCCCCAATAGGACAATGTGTCGATGCCGCCGCCGCCACTCATATTGTCCGCGCCGGCACCACCGGTCAGGTAGTCATTGCCGCCACCGCCTCGCATGGCATCAGCGCCCGCACCACCAGACAGCGCGTTGTCGCCGTCATCGCCGGTCAGGTCGTCGGCAAGGTTGGATCCGGCGAGATTTTCGATCGATGTGAGCGTATCCCCTTTGGCGTCGCCATAGTCGTAGGTGTGAGTGTTCAAATCGACTGAAACGGCATTGGCCGAACCGGCGTAAGAGGCCCAATCGTCATCGCCTCCGCCATCCAGCACGTCGGCACCCGCTCCACCTTCGAGGACATCGCTGCCCGAGCTCCCGTAAAGTTGGTCGGCACCAACAGCACCATAGAGGTAGTTGTCGCCGGTGTTGCCGATGAGCTGGTCATTGTGGTCAGAACCGCCGAGGTTTTCGATCAAGGTGAGGACATCGCCCTGAGCGTCTCCGGACACCCCAAGAACTCCAGCGACCAGACTCGCTCTCACGAAAACGGCCGATCCCGCGTATGACGCCATATCGGTATTGCCGCCGCCATCCAGGTTGTCAGCATTTGCGCCTCCAACCAGGAGGTCATTGCCGGAGCTGCCAAAGAGCGAGTCGAGACCGCCGCCACCATAAAGATAATTATCGCCGGTGTTGCCGATGAGCTGGTCATTGTAGTCAGAACCGGCCAGGTTCTCGATCAGAGTGAGAGCATCGCCCTGAGCGTCTCCGGACACGCCGAGGACCCCAGCGACGAGACTCGCTTTTACGAAAATACTGGACCCGGCATAGCTGGCGGTGTCGATGTCGCCGCCGCCGTTCAACTCGTCCGCTCCGACACCGCCGATTAAGACGTCATCGCCGCTGCCGCCGCTGAGCGTGTCATCTCCAGCGTCGCCTTGCAGACGATTGTCGTAGATGCTGCCGGCAAGTACGTCGTTGAAGGCCGAACCTTGAACGTTTTCGACGTTGGTGAGCGTGTCGCCCTCGGCGTCGCCATAGGCACCTGTTCCGTTGCTGCCGTTTCCCAGCGAAACTGCAACGAATCCACTCGACGTCGAATACGAAGCCCAATCTTCATTTCCACCGCCGTCCAGCCGGTCTGCTCCGTCACCACCGACCAGCGTATCGTTGCCACCGCTGCCCAACAACTGATCAGCGCCGTCTTGGCCGAGCAGCACATCATCGCCCGCATTGCCGCCGATGAGGAGATCGTCGCCTACACCTCCTTCAAGCTGGCCGCCGACGGCAAGGGCTTGAAGACGGTCATTTAAATCACTCCCAACCAGGTTCTCGATGCTGATCAGCGTGTCGCCGGCCGCGGTCCCACCGGAGGCAGCCCCAGTGCCAAGATTGACATTCACTGCCGTATCAGAGTCGCTGTAATTAGCGACGTCGCTTCCAATGCCGCCGTCAAGGACATCGCTGCCGAGCCCGCCATATAAGCTGTCATTCCCGGCGTTTCCCGAAAGCGTGTCGTTGCCAGCCAGTCCACGGATAAAATTGTCGGCGGCATCGCCGACGAGGACGTCATCCCCGGGCGTTCCAATGTATGATGTCGCGGCGCTCGTCTCCATTACGGCGACTGCCCGTGCGCCGGTTTCCTCCGGTAGAGTCGGCAACTCTACCCACGGCTCCGCCAATTCAAATGGCAGCTCCGTATCGATCTTGGCAATCATGCCCAGGAAATCGGCAACCTGTTCAATCAAATCGTCAGAGTTATTTTCCGTGCTCTCGTCGGCAACTTCAAAAATCACGATTGAACTCCTATAATTTTGTTTTCGGCGACTCGCACCGGTTTGTGTCGATGTCGCGGGATTATCGTCGTCAAGTTAGATTGACCTATCTGTGCTTAGTCTTGCCTTGGGACATGGCACAGCAATACCCAACGCTGCTCACGCAACGAGCGTCCCAAATCAACTTGGTTAGCTGAATAATTTGCCTCAGGAATGAACGTTACCGAAAGTTAATGCTAATCACCCGGCTTCCGCAAGTGGGGCATTTGTGATTCTTTTCCGCATTGATGTGGGACACCGCCCAGCGGTGATAAACACCGCCGGCCGGGCACATCCGGTTGCACGATCGGGTCGGTCGGGGGTGCCTGCCCGCCTCGACGCTGGTGCAGGAAGAAGACAACGTCGAGCGGCTAGATCGGCGCCAGCAGCCTTCCAAAGCCCTTATGGCCGTTCGCGTTGCAGGATTTCCATGATCCGCAGACCGACGGCGCCGCAAACCTAGTCGGGGAACTGCTGGTTTCATGCTCCCGAGAAGAAGGGGGAACGAACTCTCTCCCGTGGCCCTACTGGTCGCGCAGCAACGCCTCGATGAAGTTGCCCTGCCACAGGCTGGAATGCCGGCGGTAGCCGCGTGCCGTCGCCAGGCTTTTCCAGCGGCCATGCTCCATGGCGCGCTCCAGGGGCACGTCCTTGCGATCGGCCGCGGTCATCATCCCAGCGCGCAGGCTGTGCCCAGAAAACTCTCCCGCACCGAGCCCGGCCTGGCGGATCATCCGCTTGGCCAGCAGGGCGGCGGTGCGTCCGGCGATGGTCGGGTGGCGCCAATCGCTCCCGGTCACCAGGTTGCGGCAGCGATCGATCCGGCAGAACAGCGCCCCGGGGCGCATCGCCGCGGGCGGCGAGCCAGTTGCGCAATGCGGTCACGGCGCAGAGCGGCGAGCTGGGGACGGCGCGGATACCGACCTCGGCGCCATCGCGCTCCTGGTCGGTCTTGGACCCCGCCACGAACAGCACTAGGCCCTCGGCCGAAAGGGTGGCATGGCGTAGGTCGAAGCCGGCGAGTTCGGAGCGGCGGAAACCGACGGCGAAGCCGACCTGCAGCAGGGCGCGAGTGCACAACCGCCGGGCCAGGGCGGGTCCAGCGCGATCCGAGATCAGCAGCATGGCGGCGCACAGATTCTTTTCGAGCAGCGCCGCCTTCCTATTCGCCCTGGCCCCCTTGGTCCGGCGCAGGCCCTTGATGAAGTCCTCGAAGCCGCGACATCGAGATTCAGGGGATGGCCGAGGCGCTTGCGGATGGTCACCACGGCGGAGCGCCGCAACTCGATGGTGGACAGCGACCGGGTCTCGGCCAGGGCGGTCAGGCGGAGAACCAGCCAGCGGCTGTCGGCGGCGACAGGGCCGAGGCTGAAGCGCAGGCACCAGTCGCTCCAGGCGCGCCAGGCCTTGGCGCAGCGAGGTTGGTGTTGGCCGAGGATGCGGCGCTCACCAACTCGTCCGCCTTGGCGACGAGCGCGCGGATCTCGGCGATCTGCGCCTCGGTCAGAGCCACAGGCTCCGCCACACGCTCCGCCGCGGGCGCCTCGGGCGTAGTCGCCCCTGCGATCGCCGGGATGTCCGGCATGCTGCCTACCCTGCCCTTCCGGGCATGCAGCGGCCGCATTGGCGGCCGCTGGCGATGAGGCTACCGCGCCAGATGGCCGGGCGCCACGCCCGTAACGACCGATAAGCGCCATGTCTTTCCGTGATTTCATATAGTTAGTGATAGCGCAGGTCTCAGTAAGCGCCGCATGACGCCTTGGAATCAGTCCGGAGTGGGCGCGCCATTTCCGGCCACGGCTTCGGAGCGTCGGCACCGGCGATCGCTCAATCCCTCAGTGTCCGGCTCTCCTCGGTCAGCCTGGATCTCAGAGCATCTCTGAAATCCGCCATCGCTGCCGGGTCTTCAGAGCGGCAACAATGGGTTCAAAATGATGGGTGTCCGGCCGAACCGCGCCGAGCGCGGCGCTCAGATAGGCGAGGCTCCGGGCGTGTTCCGACGCCACCAGGAATAGTGGCCGGGGTCCACCAACCTCCAGGGGATTTTGGTGTAGCCCCGGCGCTCCAGGAAGCCAGCGAGCCGTTTATTGACCACGTTCTCGACGCAGATACCGTCGAGCGGCCGGCGCTGTTCGAGCCAGGCCAGCGTAACGTGCAGGATGCCTCGGCCGCGGTACGCCTCGGTGATCTGGATATCAGCAAGAGTGAAGGCGCGCGCCGCCATATTCTGAGAATCGGGGACTCCACGCGCTTCCGTCCGGAGATAGAGGTGGACGTGTGCGGTTACGATGTCGTGCCGGTGAATCCATTGATTGGATCGCTCGGCCGTCAGAATGAATTCTTCCAGGCGACGTTTCAGCCCGGCGATCTCGTCAACCACGACCTCGTGCTGGCGCATCATCCCAAAAACCCTCTCTGATGGCATTGTTTGCAGTCGCCTACCGCAGTCAAAGCGATCTGGCCCCTTGCCCTATTCGTCTCGCAGCAGCGCGTCAGTGAAGTCTCCGGCCCACAAGCTCGAATGGCGCCGGTAGCCCCGTGCCGTCGCCGCATCCTTCCAGCGGCCATGCTGCATGGCCTGCTCCAGCGGCACCTTCTTGCGATCGGCCGCCGTCATCATGCCGGCCCGCAGGCTGTGGGCAGAGAACTCGTCCATGTCGAGCCCGGACTGCCCAACCACCCGCTTGACCAGCCTGGCCAAGGTCTTGGGGTCGATCGGCGGCAGACGCCCATCCAACCCTAGGGTCAAATGTCCTCCTCGGTCGACCCGGCTGAACAAGGCACCAGGTGTATCGCCGCGGGCCTGCAACCAGGCGCGCAGCGCGGTGACAGCACAGAGCGGCGCGCCCGGAACGGCCCTGATGGCGACCTCCGCGCCGTGGCGTTCCTGGTCATTCTTCGAACTGGCGACGAACAACACCAGGCCGTCGGCCGACAGGGCAGCATCGCGCAGGTCGAACCCGGAAAGTTCGGAACGCCGGAAGCCGCCGGCAAAGCCGATCAGCAGCAGGGCGCGATTGCGCAGCTGACGCAGCCGCTCCTGCCCTGGATCGGCCGGCAGCAGAAACATCGCGGCGCGCAGATTCTCCTCGAGCAGGGCGGCTTTGCGGACCGGCCTGGCGCCCAGGGTCCGGCGCACGCCCTTGAGGAAGGCGTCGAAGCTCGCCTCCCCGAGGTTGGCATCGTCGAGGTGCAGCGGCCGGCCGAGGCGCCTTCGGATGGTCAGCACGGCGGAGCGGCGCAGCTCGATGGTCGATACCGAGCGGTTTTCGGTCAAGGCCGTCAGGTGCAGCACCAACCAGGAGGCGTCGGCCTGGGCCGGATCAAGGCCGAAGCCGAGGCACCATTCGCTCCAGAGTCGCCAAGCGGTGGCGTAGGCGCGGCGCGTGTTTGCTGAGAGCGATGCATCAACAAGCGCGTCTGCCCGCTTGGCGAGCTGGCGGATCTCGGAAATCTGCAACTCGGACAGGCTGCCGGCAGGCAACACTGCCGCCTCCCCTCCCCCGTCCGCGATTGGCTCTCCCATCGGTCGGCTCAGGCCTGGCGCGACCTCGCTGGTGGGATCGGGCGGAGTGTTCGGCGGCATCATCTGTGGCCGGGGCGCGAGAGCAACGTCCGCCGCTGCGCCACGTCCGCCGCCTGATCGGATGGAGCTGTCGCGATCGCTGCAGTCATGGCCACTGGCGATCCCTCGGCCAGGGCCAAGCGCAATCGGCGGTCGTCGAGATGGTCGTGCAAGAAGTGGTCCGGACGGCCTCGGCGTTGCATCGGCATGATGGTTTTCTCGATCATCGACGTGGCTCAGCCAGCAACGCCCGGCCGAGCGGGGTCACAATGAACTGGTCCCGCACCCGCGGTCGGGGCGCCAAGTGGCCGTCCTTCATCGCCTGGCGCTGCAATCGGCCTTTGGCCGTGCGCCCATCGTCCCGGTCGATGCGGGCATCCGGATGGCCGATGCCGAGCTGCAGCAGGGCTGGAAGTGGCTTCGTCATGCTATCGACCTCCTCCAGCTGACATTTTGGTGGCCAGGAAACCCGGCCGAGCCGAGTCCGCCACCCGGACCTGGTGATGATCCCACATCAGTTGGCGAAAGCGCTGCCATTCCGCCTCGGTGGTGCGGCCATGGGTACAGGCCAGGCACTGGCCGCCGTGCTCCAGCTGGACGGCGACTGGGTGATGCACGTCGATGCCGAGCCGGCCGAAGCGGCCGATGCAGTGACCGGTGGCGTCATTGACCCAGACCGCGTTGGCAGCCGAGAGGACTTCGTGAGCCGGCTCGACGGCGGTCATTCGCCCCGTCCTGGTCCATGCCTGGTACGTTCGGCCTCAAGCTCCTCGCCGTGGCCTGCGCCGTAGCCACGCAGAAACTCATCGCACCGACCGGAGATCCACAGGGCGCTCCAGTTCGGTGTCAGCCCGGCCCGGGCGTAGTGCAAACCACTGTCATAGGCTGGTCTCGGCCGCATCGGTTTTGTGATTTCAGGTAGCATCAGTCGGGCTCTCTGCAGGGCGAAAGGGACGGATCGTCAGGATCGACGCCGTTGGCGATCGCCATCGCCCGGTAGCTCTCGTGCAGCGGGAAGGGACTGGCGATGTCCCGGAGGTCGAGCCGCCCGGCCCTCGCCGCCAGGCGGGCGCCGAGATTGTGCGTCGCCGCGCGGAGGACAAAGCCGGCGCAGCCGAACTCGCGGCCCTCCGGGCTCTTGTGGCAGGCAAACTGGTCCACCGCCATGTCATAGGCGGTCACGGCCAGGTCCCGAAAGCGGTCGGCCGGGAAGCGCCCGGGTGCGACGTCCGTCCGCCACGGGCATTCGGCGCAGGGGCTGGTCTGATATGCCTTCATTCTGGTCTCGCCTCGACCGGATGGGGGTGATCGATGCGGGTCATGTTCCCTCCCCGGCCGACAGCGCCCAAGAGGTTGGGGTGCCGGTGACCACGCGGCGTACCGCCCGGGCCCGCTCCAGCCGCACCAGGGCCGCGCGGACGGGAGTGGTGCGCTCGCCGATGCCATAGGCGATGTCGGCGGTCCAGATCGCGCCCTCGCGCCGGTGGCGGGCAAGATAGGCGACGATGCGGTCGGTCAGGTCGGACGGCTTCGTCATGGTGTCTCGCAGGCTGGGGCGCCGTGTCGTGGCGAGCCTACCGGCCCGCCGGCGACGATTCTACCGGCTCGCGGTGACGGTTGGAAGAGCCCCAATGCCCGATAATCCCCCTTATCGGGCGTTATACGGAAGATAAATTGAAGTATAAAACGATGATTGTGAGTGTACTTCGGACACAATTAAGCATTATTCACATATATCCGACCTATATACTAAGAATTTTTGGATTTATGGAAAATTTGATTTTACTTCACTTCCGATTTATCGGCAGCCATGCCGCATGAACTGATCATTACTTTGCGATCGGAGGAGAAATGATCCCGCAGACGCGGGACGATTGAGGGGGCCAGCCACCCTCGGCGCAAGGGTCCGCGGCCTCACGGCCGCCAGGGCACCGGGCCTCCCCAGGTTTCGGCCGCATCCGCGGCCTGCAACGCTCCGCTGCGCTTCGCCCCCTCGCAAGCGACGGGCTGGGCGATCCCCCTCCCGCCGCCCTGCCCTTGCGCCTTCACCCCCGCGCCTCGCCGACGGGGCGTCTTCGGTCGCATGCGCAACCGAAGCAGGATGAAGGACATGAAACAGATCCCGTTGGACAAGCTGCAGGTGGCAACCCAGGCAGAGCTCGAACACGGCCTGATGGTGGTCTGCGAGCGATCGGACGGAAGCTACGGCGTTGTGGTGGGCAAGCGCTGCCTCCGGATCCTCCGGGAGCTGGAGCACTCGGGCCTCGTCCCAGCCGACATTCCGGTCCGCTGCCTGGTCTTGGGCGAAGGAGAGCAGGATTCGTGACCACCTCGCCCGCGACAAACCGAGATCGACCGTTGGAATTGGCGGCCCCGCCTGTTGCCTCAGCATCGCGCCCGCACCACGATGTCTGCACCAGAAAGCCCAAGGCGCCGCGCCGCGCGCTCGGTCAGATCGTCATAGTTCGACCAGAGATAATCGCGGGCTGCTCGGGACAGCACACCAATTTGAAGGCGACCATCCTCGATGCCTTCGCACTGTGCCCGGCTGAACCACGCGAGCCATACGGCCTCCGCCTTGCGGCCCCCGCCATGCTCAAGCTGCCATGCTTCCCGAAACTGTTCGAAGACCGACGGGACGCCTTGATCGGCGACATCTTTCGAGGCGGCCGACGTCGGTGGGCCAGGACGCCAGCCTTGTGCCGAGGTGGCGGACCCGGATCCGGTCGCCGCATCTCGGATGCCTCTTTTCTGGCGTGGCAAAGGCCGCGCATCTGTGCCTTCGACCTTGTACGCCGCGATGTGCGCTCCCCATCGCGACGCCACCGTGGACGAGCGATGTGATGAGGCAATGATGCCAACCTGGGATGCAGCGCGCTCAGTGCGCGGTTCCCCATCCGCAACCTGCAGGCGGGCCGACTCCGGCGCAAGGTGCTTGAGCCCGCGAATGATTCGGGATCGGACGATCAATGTCGCGATGACCTGACGGCTTTCGATGGCGACAAGAGTTGCCTCACCGATGTCGGACGACTTCGCCAAGCGCGCGAGCGGAACGCTCATTCCAGCTCGAGCCGAAGAGAGCCAGGTCGCGAACTCAGCGTCGGCCAGCGACGCTGGATCGACGGTGGGTTCGGCCCGAACGCTCGCTCCGAAATCTCGACCTTCCCTCGCCGACGCGCTCGCGCGCGCCTCAAGGGGTTCAGTCATTGGTTTTGTATTCAAGGGAGTCGGGTGGTCGCCGAGGCCACCCTTAAGGGGGGTCTCCAAGGCCATCCTAGGGTGGGCTCCGTGACCACTCATGTCAGTCCGAAGGGTGGCTGTCGAAGCCACCCATTCGGCTGCCGGGCAAGGTGCCGGCAAAGACGCCTCCAGATCTGGCTCAGGCTCCGGGCGGCCGGTTGTCCATCCACCGTTGGCTCCTATGACGGGCGCATTGCGCTCGATCCATCTGCGGTCGAACGCATAGACGGCCGTGCTCCGCGGGCCCCGCCCGCCCTCCTGCTCGATAGAGACGACGGACTTCGCGCGCAGGCTCTGGCGCAGGCGCTTGATCGAGCGCTCGTCAATGCCTGTGAGGGCAGCGATCGTCGGAACGCTGAGCCAGCTGACGAGCGTGCCCGCGTCCTCGTACGATCTGCGATGGATCCGCTCGACCATGAGAAGGGCGAGTCGCCGCTCGCGGTCGGTGAGGTCGACCGTCGTCAGGAGAGCGAGTCGCAGCCTCTCGACGATGCGGAAGAACGCCTCACTGGTCATGCCTCGCTCCACTCGGAGCAATATCCGAATTTTTGGGGGACCAGGAGGCTACCCGCGCCACCGAATAGGACCTTGGACGACGGAGCGCGCTGGCCCTCCGCCGCATCGCTTGCTAGAACGCAACTAGTACGCAGCATTCGCAGACTCCCGCGAATCACTGCATCGTTCTGCGAGGTTTTGCTACGCTAAGTCGTTGTTTTTCTTGCCCTTGCGCCGCAATGGCATTGTAGAGGTCAGCGGTTCGATCCCGCTTGGCTCCACCAAGACGGAAAAGGCTCAGTCGCAAACAGCTGGGCCTTTTTCTTTTCCAGATCGGCGCGGCGTGAACGGCGAGCGCAGCTCGGGCACCGTCGCCGACTTGGCGCCGAGGGCGCGACACGCGCATCGATGACCGGACACACCCTGCCACGAGCTCGGCTGGTTCCGTGAACGTCGCGATGGGAGACGGGTCCGAGGCACCCTCATCGCCGACTATGGCCTGACCGGCATCATCGCGGAACGCTACGATGCCGGCGTCCGCCTCGGCGAACAGGTCGCGAAGGACATGATCGCGATGCGGATCGGTCCGGACATGTCCATGGCGGTCGTCGGGGCGCCCTCCTATTTCGCGCAGCGGCCGCCGCCACATCGGTGACCGCCGTTCCCGGGCTGTCATCTGCGCTATCCCAGCCGCCGGCAATGCCCGCCGGCCCTTTCCGTGCTACTCGACGCGCTGCGCCACCGGGGCTGACGATGCGCCGGATTGATGAGCAGGGTCGATAGCGTCATGCGGACAATGGCCCCTAATCGCCCGACGTCATCCAGCCTATCTCCAGGTCGGACGGCGATCGGAGGCACCGCTTTCCGCCGACCACCGGCCGCGCGATCGCGGCCGCAGCGGCCGATCCGCCACGAGCGGGTATCCGCCATCGGCTTCATGCCCGTGCCATTGCGCCTGAGATCGGAGAGACCAGCGATGAAGCTGCCCGTTGCCACGCTCGCCTTGTTTTCCGTGGCCGCATCGGCCGAGGCGGAGCCGGGACCGAAGCCCCAGCGTGTCGCCCCTGCCATCGTGCACGAAACCACGCCGGCGCTGGGGATGTACACCGATCACGTTCTCTTCGGGGATGTCTGGAAGCGCCCGGAGCTCGCGCCGCGTGACCGCAGCATCGTCACCATCGCCGCGCTCGTCGCCGGCGGGAACACCGCCCAGATGACGGGCCATGTCAACCGCGCGCTGGACAACGGCGTCGAGCCCGGCGAGATTGCCGGAATCATCACGCATCTGGCGTTCTACACCGGCTGGCCGAAGGCCATGTCGGCCGTCGGCGTCACGAAGGACGTCTTTGCGCAACGCGGGGTCGGGCCCGACCAGATCGCGCCGGGATCGAGCGAACCTCTCCCTGTCGACGAGGCCAGCGAAGCGCGGCGCGCCGCCGCCGTCGAGGCCCAGGTCGGCGACATTGCGCCGGCTCTCGTCCGATACACCAACAGCGTCCTGTTCGGCGATCTGTGGCGGCGCGCCGACCTTGCGCCGCGGGACCGGAGCCTGGTGACCATCGCGGCCCTGATCGCTGGCGGCCAGGCCGAACAGCTGCCCTTTCATTTGAACCGGGGGATGGACAATGGTCTGACCCAGCCCCAGCTTTCCGAAGTCGTCACCCATCTCGCCTTCTACGCCGGCTGGCCCCGGGCAATGTCCGCAATACCGGTCGCCAGGTCGGTGTTCGAGGCCCGCGCAGGCTCGCCGGACGAGGCCCCCGCTTCAAACACGCAAGGGGAAACGACATTGGAAATCCTGCGACACGGCTCTCAGCCCTCCGGCACGGGTCCGGCAGAGTATTTCACAGGCTCGGTCCGGATCGACTCGCGGTTCCAGCGAAGCGAGCCCGCGCGTATCGGCGGCGCGATCGTGACCTTCGAGCCTGCGGCACGCACCGCGTGGCACACGCATCCGCTGGGCCAGACGCTGATCGTCACCTCCGGCCATGGCTTGGTACAGCGAGAGGGCGGCCCGATCGAGGAGATCCGGCCCGGCGACGTGGTCTGGATTCCGCCGGGCGAGAAGCACTGGCACGGCGCCACGGCGGCTTCGGCCATGACTCATGTCGCCATCGCGGAATCGCTCGACGGCAGAAGCGTCGATTGGATGGAGCATGTGTCCGATGAGCAGTATGGACGCGGGTCTCCTATCCAAAATTGAGGCTGAGCGATGATCGGGGGAGGTCTCGGAGCCGGCTCTCTGCCGCTCCGAATGTCCGCTGGGATCTCATGGATCGTCGGTCGAGATGAAGCCTTCGAATGTCGACCGCGTCCGACGGTCAATGCGCAGCGCGGCGGGATTTCAGGATCTTCTCGATGCGCCCCGATGCATCGGCAAGCGCCTGGGCATCGCTCTTCGTCCGGGTCATGGCGTCGTGGATCTCCTCGCCGAGGACATGTTCGATCCGGGTGTATTGCGGCAGGTTGGGCCGCTGCCAGGTCTGCAGCAGGTTGCGCTTGGCCAGGCGGTCGACGAACCGGACGATCGGGGAGCTGGCGGCGGCCTCGGGGTCGGCGCTGACCGAGAAGCGCGGGGCGATCGGGAAGCCATTCTTCACATGCGCCTTCATCGCCTCGCGCGAGGTCATCCAGGCGATCGCCTCGGCCGCCATGTCGACCCTCTCCTCCGGCAGGTTCGACGGGATCGCAAGCAGGAAGCCGCCGATCGGGGAGACGCGGCTGCCGCCCGGGCCGGCCGGCTGCGGCAGGTATTCGACCTGCCGCTTGACCACGGACTGGATGTCGTATTCGAAGCGGGCGGCGCGCATGGTCCAGCAATAGGCCATCGCCGAGCGGCCGGTGAGGAAGACGTGCAGCGCCCGGTCCCAGGCCATGTCCAGGATATCAGGCGGCGAAACCTCAACCAGCTGGTGCATGTAGTCGAGCACGGTGCGGCCGGCATCCGAATCGATCAGCGGCACCAGCGCCTCGGCTTCGACGCCGTCCAGGGTGAAGCCCTGGCGCGTCTGCCGCAGCGATAGGGGCGGCGACCCGCAGGCGCCCAGGAAGAACATGAAGGTGGAGGCGATCGGCATGCCGCGCGCACCGTCCCAGACGATGCCGGTCATGCCCTTCCTGGGGTCATGGAACGCGCGGGCCGTTCTGATCACCTCGGCGAAGGTGCCGGGGAACTCCAGGTCGGCGGCTTCGAAGAGGTCCCGGCGCGCGGCAAGGATCTCGATCGTGCAGTAGATCGGCACCCCGTATTCCGCGCCGTTCCAGTTGCCGGTCGACCAGATCACGGGATGGAAATCGAGCGCGTTGACGCCGGTGCGGCGGACCAGCTCCGAGATCGGGCGGATCAGCCCCTTCTCCGCGAATTCGCCGAGCCAGGGCATGTTCAGGCTGATCACGTCATAGCCCGACACCTCACGGCGGCCGTTTTCCAGGGCTTTGGCGTGAAGCGCCGGCAAGGGCACGAGGTCGAAGTTGCGGCGGAAGGCAAGGTTGTTGCGGAAATCCGCCCACATGTTCCGCATCGAGGTGAAGTAGTTGTCCTCGTTGAGCAGAAAGCGCAGCTCGAAGTTGTCCTCCGCCCGCATCTGGGCCAGGCGCAGCGGCGGGATGATGGTGGAGCCGAGCGGGGTCCCGCCGAAATAATACTCGCCTTCCTCGGCTTCCGAGACGCGGAGGCCGAGGGTCTCGGCGAGCAGCGCCTTCATCTGCCGGGCGTAGGTGGAAAAGGTGCCGATCAGCGCTTCGCTCGGGTGCAGCGCGAAGGTCTTGCCGGTCCGGCTGCGCGGCGTGCGCACGACATGGCCTTCCTCGATCAACCGGCCGACCAGGCGCAGGCCGGTCGCGTAGGGCAGCCCAGTCACCTGCGTCAGCGACGACTGGGTGACGACCTGGCCCTTGATGTGCGACTTGATCAGGAAGGTGACGGCATTCCAGACCGGCTCGTCATCCGCCACCGGCAGCGCCCGGCGCAACGGCGCGCGCGTCCGTTCCAGGAAGTCGATCACCCGAAGCATTTCGTAGTCGTTCACGTCGCCGCGCGCCTCCCCGCGGGATCATCATGGCGGGAGGCCCGAGGGCGCGTCGAGGGCCGCGCCGGCTATCCCGGCGTGCCGCGATGTCTCACTGCGTGCCGGTCTTGGTTTCGTGCAGGCCGGCCAGGCGCTCCGCCTGCTCGACCAGCACGAAGAAGTCCTTCTCGGCCAGGCCCTCGGCGAAGGCGGCTTCGTATTGCTGGCGGATCAGCGCCGTGAGGTGCATCGGCACATGGTCCGACCGGGCGGCGTCCAGGATCAGGTCGAAATCCTTCATCATCTGGCTGACCGAGAAGGCGGGATCGAAGTCCCGCGACAGCAGCAGGTCGCGCTTGTAGGCGATCAGCGGCGACGCGACCGCGCTCTCCGCGATGACGTCGAGCATGGTCTCCATCGAGAGATGGCCCTTCTGCCCCAGCGTCAGCGCCTCGCCCAGCAGGGCCGAGGTCGCGCCGACCAGGGCGTTGAGCACCAGCTTGGCGTAGCGCGCCTCCTCCGCCGGGCCGACGTGGAACTGCCGGGCCGACAGGCTTTCGAACACCGGCAGGCAGGCATCGAACGCCGCCTTGGGGCCGGAGGCCAGGACGGTGAGCTTGCCGGCGCCGGCCGTCGTCGTGCTGCCCGACACCGGCGCGCGGAGGTAGGCCACGCCCCGGTCCGCCAGCGCCGCCGCGACCTCGGCCGAGATCGCTGGCGAGACGGTGCTCATCTCGACGAAGATCTGGTCCTCGCGCAGAAACCGGGCGAGGCCGTCGGGGCCGAGGACCAGGTCGCGCAGCACGGCGTCGTTGGGGATGGTGCTGATGACGATGTCGGCCGCCGCCACCAGCTCCTCGGCGGTGTTGGCGACGCCGGCGCCCTCGGCCACCACCGTGGCTCGGTTCTCGACCAGCGGCTCCAGGACGGTGACCGGAAAGCCCGAACGCAGGACACGCCTGCTCATCGGATTGCCCATCTTGCCGATGCCGACCCAGCCGACGAGAAGCTCTGATCCCACTCTCGTGTTCCTCCCGAACCACCGAGCGCCGTGTCGAGCGATCCTGCCCGCCGCGCCCTGTCCAATGGTGGCCGAGCCGCCGGGAGAAGCGATGTCGAAAAATATCCAGAATGAACATTATTGGGTTTGGATCGACCGCTATTCTGCACTTAGCGTTGAACCCGGATCGCACCGCGGTCCTTGGGAGGAACAGAAGAAAAAAGATCTTTTTCCTACGCAATCATGTGTCCCGTCGTTTCTGGGCGCAGCCAAGGGAAAGATTTGCCTCCTCCTTATCGAGATCATGGAGGGACGCTCAATGAAGTCTGGGATGCTGGCGCTGCTGCTCGGCGCTGCCGGCCTGATGGCGACATCGTCGATGTCGGTCGCCGAGCCCTATCACGGGGCGCCGCGCACCTTCCTGTTCAATCCTTCGAGCGAGGTCTGTTTCAAGGACACCGCCGCCTACAAGAAGGATCCGCCCTATGTGATCGGCTTCTCGAATGCCGGTCTCGGCGACAGCTGGCGGGTGGTGATGCTGCATTCGCTCGAAACCGCCGCCGCCGCGCACAAGGACGTGATCAAGCAACTGATCATCACCGATGCCGGCCATGACGACGCCAAGCAGGTGTCCGATATCCAGGACCTGATGTCCCGGCAGGTCGACCTTCTGATCGTCAGCGCCAACACCGAGCAGGCGGTCGACCCCGCCGTCACCCGCGCCATGGAACGCGGCATCCCGGTGGTGATGGTCGACCGGCGCGTGTCCTCCGACAACTTCGTCACCTTCGTGACCGCGTCCGACACCATGATGGGCCGGCTGTTCGCGCAGTGGATCGTCGAGAAGCTGAACGGCAAGGGCAATATCATCATGCTGGGCGGCCAGGCGGGGTCGAGCCCCAACGAGATCCGGACGCGCGCGGCGATGCAGGTGTTCAACCAGTATCCCGACATCAAGATCCTCGACACCGTCTATTCCGACTGGAGCCCGGTGAAGGGCAAGCAGGTGATGCAGGCCGCCATCGCCAAATACGGCCACAGCATCAACGCGGTCTGGTCGGCGCATGGCCTGCAGACGCCCGGGTCGATCGAGGCCTTCCTCGATGCCGGCTTCAAGCCCGGCGAGATCCCGCCGCACACCAACTCCGACGTCAATGGCGGCATGCAGATGGCGCTGAAGTACCACGTGCCGATGCTCGAGGTCGGATATCCGCCGGCGATGGGCGGCACCGCGGTCGAGGTCGCGCTCAAGGTGCTCGCCGGCGCCCAGGTGCCCTGCACCTATGAGATCAACGCCCAGATCGCGACCACCGATGGCGACGAGACCGCGTCGATCAAGCGGGACCTGCCGATTTCCGAGATGGTGGTGCCGAACGGCCCGCCCGACATGCTGGTCACCGGCGGCATGGGCGCCGATTACGACCCGAAGACCTACAAGGTCGACTACCCGCAATAAGCCGGATGCCGGCCGGCCCCGTGCCGGCCGCACCAAGGCCGTTCGGACGTCCAGGGGAGGTGATCGGATGTTGTCCGTGACCAGGATCAGCAAGGCGTTTCCAGGTGTGCAGGTGCTCTCGAACGTCGACCTGGAGGTCCGGGCCGGCGAGATCCATGCCCTGGTCGGCGAGAACGGCGCGGGCAAGTCGACCCTGACCCGGATCATTGCCGGGGTGCACCAGCCGGATGACGGCGAGATCACCTTCCGCGGCGACCGGGTGGTGTGGAGCGGCCCAGGCGACGCCAAGCGGCGCGGGGTCCATGTGATCTATCAGGAGTTTGTGCTGTTCCCGCACCTGACGGTGGCGGAAAACCTGTTCATCGGCCATGAGCGGACCAACCGGCTGGGCCTCGTCGACCGGCGGCGCACCCGGGCGGATGCCAAGGCGCTGCTGGCCCGCCTGGCGATCGACATCGACCCGGCGAAGCGGGTGTGCGACCTCTCGGTCGCGGACCAGCAGATGGTGGAGATCGCCAAGGCCCTGGTCCATGACGTCAAGCTGCTGATCCTCGACGAACCGACCGCCGTGATCTCGGGGCGCGAGGTCGACCTGCTGTTCACGCGGCTGCGGGCGCTCCGCGCCGCGGGCGTCGCCATCGTCTACATCTCGCACCGGCTGGAGGAGATCTTCAGCCTGTGCGACCGGGTCACGGTGCTGAAGGACGGGCAGAAGGTCGGCACCTGCGAGGTCGCCGCGGTGACCCGCGACCAGCTGATCGCGATGATGGTCGGGCGGCGCCTGTCCGAACTGTTTCCGCCGCGCCGCGCGCCCAAGACCGACCGGCCCGTCGTGCTGGAGGCGCGGGACATCTCGGTCGCCGGCCGGGTCCGGGGCGCATCGATCACGCTGCGGGCTGGCGAGATCACCGGCCTCGCCGGCATGGTCGGCTCGGGGCGGTCGGAGCTCGCCCTTGCGATGTTCGGCGTGCTGCCCAGAACCGGCAGCGTCGCCATCGCCGGGGTGGAGCACCGGTCCCTGACCCCTGCTCGGGCGATCGATCTCGGGATCGGCCTGGTCACCGAGGACCGGAAGGGCCAGGGCCTGGCCATGCTGCTCGATGTCGAGGCCAACATCACCGCCTCCACCCTGCCCGAATTCACCCGCTTCGGCCTGATCGACCGGGCGCGCGAACGGGACGTCGCCAAGGCGGAGATCGCCAATTACCGGATCGTCTGCCGCGGCCCGGAAACGCCCGTGGCCTTCATGTCCGGCGGCAACCAGCAGAAGGTGATCGTGGCCCGCTGGGCGCGGACCAGCCGGCGCGTGCTGATCCTCGACGAGCCGACGCGCGGCGTGGATGTCGGCGCCAAGCTCGAGATCTACCGGATCATGCACGACCTCGCCGAACGCGGCATCGCGATCCTGATGATCTCCTCCGAGCTCTCCGAAATCGTCGGCATGTCCGACCGCGTCGTGGTGATGCGGGAAGGGACGGTGGCCGGCGAGCTCGAGGCCGGGGAGATCACCGAGGAGGCGGTGGTGGAGCTCGCCACCCGCCGCCGCGCGGCCTGAGCCAGGAGACACCCATGGCCGCCCTCACCCTGTCCGCCTCCCGCCTCCTGGTCGGCACCCGCGCCGGGCTGATCGTCGTGATCGCCCTGCTGCTGCTGATGTTCGGGTTCGGCGCCGCCCTGTCCCACCGCTTCGCCTCGATCGGCAACATCCTCAACATCTACGAGCAATCGGCCGGCCTGGCCCTGGTCAGCCTCGGCCAGACCGTCGTGATCCTGACCGGCGGGATCGACCTGGCGGTCGGGTCGCTGGTCAGCCTGACCTCGGTCCTGACCTCCGGCCTGATCAACGGCCATGCCGACCTGGTCTGGCCGGTGGTCGCCGGCGTCCTGGTCCTCGGCGCCGCAATCGGGGCCGTCAATGGCGGGCTGATCGTCGGCACCGGCGTGCACCCGCTGATCGTGACGCTGGGCACCGGCGCGGTGATCCAGGGCGTGACGCTGCTCTACACCCGCGGGCCGGCCGGCCGCGTCCCCGCCGGCTTCGACAATTTCGCCTATGGCGTGCTGCCGGGCGGCATCTCGATCGGCGCCACCGTCGCGCTGCTGCTGTTCCTGCTGGTGTCGTTCCTGCTCAACCGGTCGCGGATGGGCCGCAGGGTCTATGCCGTCGGCGACGACCCCACGGCCGCCACGCTGATGGGGCTGCCCCGGCGCCGCATCATCGTCGCCGTCTATGCGGTCTCGGGCTTCTTCGCGGCGCTGACCGGCGTCTACCTGGTCAGCCGGTTCGGCGTCGGCCAGCCCTATTCGGGCGCCAACTACACGCTGACCTCCATCACCCCGGTGGTGGTCGGCGGCACCCTGCTCAGCGGCGGGCGCGGCGGCGTCATCGGCACCCTGTTCGGCGTCTATCTCGTGTCGATGCTTAACAACGTCCTCAACTTCATGGACGTCTCGACGCATCTCCAGCTCGTGATCCAAGGCCTGGTCGTCATCCTCGCGGTGTCGATCTACGTCGAGAAGCAGCGGGTGTTCCCATGACCGACGCCGCGAACGCCTTCCCGGGAAAGGCCGCCATGACTGCACTCGCCCCCGCCAACCGTGCCGCCGGGCGCGGGCCGGCCCTGCTGTCGCGCTACGGCATCCACCTGTTCCTGGTGGTGCTGGTCGCGGCGTCGGGCGCCATCAGCCCGTCCTTCCTGTCGGGCGCCAACATCTCGAACATGCTGATGCAGCTCGCCCCGCTCGGCATCGTGGTGATCGGCCAGGCCTTCGTCATCCTGGTGCGGGGCCTCGACCTCTCGGTGGCATCGGTGATGGCGACCTCCGCCGTGGCGACCACCGCCTTCTCCGGCACCGATGCCGATGTGCCGTTCATCATCCTGGTCGCGATCCTGATCGGCATCGCCACCGGCCTGGCCAACGGCCTGCTGGTCACCAAGCGCAAGGTGTCGCCGTTCCTGGCCACGCTGGCCACCATGATCGTGCTGCAGGGCATCCGCTTCTTCTGGACCCAGGGCGCCCCGTCCGGAAACGTGCCGCCGCTGCTGCGGGCCGTGGGGTCGGGGACCGTGGCGGGCGTGCCCTTCAACCTGGTCATCATGATCGCGGTGGCGCTGGTCTTCGGCGTGCTGCTGCACCGCGCCGCCTTCGGCCGCAGGGTCTACATCACCGGCGGCAACCCGGTCACCGCCCGCCTGGTCGGCATCGCCGCCGACCGCGTCACCATCGCCGCCTATGTGATCTCCGGCGGTCTCGCGGCCATCGCCGGGCTGGTCCTGTCCGGCTTCGTCGGGGTGGTCGACAACTTCGTCGGCCGCGGCTTCGAACTCGATTCCATCGTCGCCGCCGTCATGGGCGGGGTCGCGCTGACCGGCGGCCGCGGCGGCATCGGCGGCGCCCTGACCGGTGCTGCGATCCTGGTCGTCATCTCCAACGCCGTCCTGATGCTCGGCCTGCCGATCGAGCTGCAGATCATCATCAAGGGCGTCGTCATCATCCTGGCGGCCGCCGTCTATGTCCGGCGCAGCCGCTGAGCCCGACACACAGGAAGGGGAGCACCGCCCGATGTCCGGATCCGTCGCTGAGAAAACCGTGATCGTCACCGGCGCCGCCCGCGGGATCGGGGCGGCCATCGCCCGGCGCCTGGCCGCCGAAGGGGCCGGTGTCGTGGTCGCCGATCTCGACCCGGCCGGCGCCGAGACCGTCGCCGCCGCCATCCGCGGCCAGGGCGGCCGGGCCGAAGCCCTGGCGGTCGACGTCACCGATCGGTCGTCGGTCCGCGCCCTGATCGAGCGGACGGTCGGGGTCTTCGGCCGGCTCGACGTGATGTTCAACAATGCCGGCATCAGCCAGACCTGCCCGTTCCTCGACGTCACCGAGGCCGATTTCGAACGGATCATGAAGGTCAACGGCCTCGGCGTCCTGATCGGCACGCAGGAGGCGGCGCGCGCCATGATCGCCCAAGGTGGCAGCGGCAAGCGGGGCGGCGGCAAGATCATCAACACCGCCTCGATCGCGGGCAAGCAGGGCTATCCGCTGTTCGCACATTACTGCGCCTCGAAATTCGCCGTGGTCGCGCTGACCCAGGCCGCCGCCCGGGCGCTGGCGGAGCACCGGATCACCGTCAACTGCTTCGGCCCGGGCGTCGTCCGCACCGAACTCTGGCAGCAGCTCGACCGCGAATTCATGGGCCTCGGCATCACCGAGAAGCCGGAACAGGCCATCGACGAATTCTCCAAGTCGATCCTGCTCGGCCGACCCTCGACACCCGACGACATCACCGGCGTCACCAGCTTTCTGGCGTCCGATGCCTCCGACTACATGACCGGCCAGACGGTCATGATCGACGGCGGCATGGTTCTGATCTGAGGAGGACGGTCATGGCGCGGCTCGCGAACAAGATCTGCATCGTCACCGGCGGCGGCACCGGGATCGGCGAGGCGACATGCCATCGCTTCGCCGAGGAGGGCGCGCGCGTCGCGGTGTTCGACGTCAACGAGGCCGACGGCCGGGAGACGGCGGAGGCGATCCGGGCGAAGGGCGGGGATGCGATCTTCCGCCGGGTCGATGTCGCCGACGAAGGCGACGTCGCCGCCGGGGTGGCGGCCGTGGTCGAACGCTTCGGCCGGCTGGACGTGCTGGTCAACAACGCCGCGATCACCGGCGTGAACAAATTCGCGCATGAGGTCAGCGTCGAGGAATGGGACCGGATCTTCGCGGTCAATGTCCGCGGCGTGTTCCTGTGCACCAAGCATGCGGTGCCGCACATGATGGCGGCCCGGGCCGGGTCGATCGTCAATTTCTCGTCGATCTACGGCCTGATCGGCAATGACGACCTGCCGCCCTACCACGCCACCAAGGGCGCCGTGCTGGCCATGACCAAGACCGATGCGGTCTGCTATGCGCGCCACGGCATCCGCGTCAACGCGGTCCATCCCGGATCGACCAAGACGCCGTTGTTCATGAAGGCCGGCGAAACCTATCCCGGCGGCCTCGACCACTACATCGCGATGATGAAGGAGAAGCACCCGTTGACCCTCGGCGAGCCGGTCGACGTGGCGAATTGCGTGCTCTTTCTGGCCAGCGATGAAGCCCGCTTCGTCACCGGCTCCAGCCTGGTCTGCGACGGCGGCTACACCGCCCAGTAGGTCGATGGTTCCGACCCAGGAGATCCAAACAAAATGAAAGCTGTCCGCTACCACACCAAGCGGGATATCCGCGTCGAGGATGTGGCCGCCCCGTCCGACCGGCTGGCCGACGACCAGGTGCTGATCGAACCGCTGGTCTGCGGCATTTGCGGCACGGACCTGCACGAATATGTCGCCGGGCCGATCGTGACGCCGGCCCAGCCGCACGCCTATAGCGGGGCGGTGCTGCCCCAGATCCTGGGGCATGAGCTGTCGGCGCGGGTGCTCGATGTCGGGCGCGCGGTCACCACCGTCAAGGCCGGCGACCGGGTGTCGATCCAGCCCCTGATCTCGCCCCGCGACGACTACTATGGGCGCCGTGGCCTCTACCATCTCAGCGAGAAGATGGCCTGCGTCGGCCTGTCCTGGGCCTGGGGCGGCATGGGCGAGCGCGCGGTGGTCAACGCCTACAACGCCATCCCGGTGCCGGACACGGTCAGCGACATCCAGGCGGCGATGATCGAGCCGGCGGCGGTGGCGCTCTATGCGGTCGACCGCGGCGGCATCCGCTCGGGCTCGACCGTGCTGGTCTCCGGCCTCGGCCCGATCGGCGCGCTGGTGCTGCTGGCGGCCAAGGCGTCCGGCGCGGCCCTGATCGTGGTCTCCGAACCCAACCCCAACCGCCGCGCCCTGGCGAAATCCCTGGTGCCCGAGGCGCATGTCCTCGACCCCCGCGCGGAGGATGTGCCGGCCTTCCTGCGCGTCCGCACCGAGGAGGGCGTCGGTGTCGACGTCGCGCTGGAATGCGTCGGCGCGGAGGCCTCGCTCAACATCTGCGCGGCAGCGGTACGGCGGCGCGGCACCGTCGTCCAGGTCGGCCTGCACATGCGCCCAGCACAGATCGACGCGATGCAATGGGCGCTGAAGGACATCACGGTCGAGGCGACCTGGTGCTATCCCACCACGATCTGGCCGCGGATCGCCGCGATGATCGGCGCCGGCATCTTCCCGGTCGAAAAGATCGTGACGGCGCAGATCGCGCCCGAGCGGGTCGTCGCCGACGGCTTCGAGGCGCTGCTCGACCCGTCCGGCCGGCACATGAAGATCCTGGTCGACATGAAGGCCTCGGCATGACCGGTCCCGCAGGCCACACGCTGGCGGGCCGGACCGCGGTCGTGACCGGCGCCGCGGGCGGCATCGGTCGCGCCGCCTGCCGGCATCTGGCGGCGCTGGGCGCGCTCGTGGTCGCCGCCGACCGGGATGACGCCGTCGCCGCGGTGGCCGACGAGATCGCCGCGGCCGGCGGCCGGGCCGACTGGATCGCCTTCGATGTCACAGACTCAACGTCGGTGGAGGCGGCCGCCCGCACGGTCGCGGATCGGCATGGCGGTACCCATGCGCTCTTCACCAATGCCGGCATCGCCTATGAGAAGCCGGCGGCCGACCACACCGACGACGACTGGCGGCGGGTGATGGCGGTCAATCTCGACGGCGCCTTCTGGACGGTCCGGGCCTTCGCCCGCGGCATGCTCGATCGCGGCGCGGGATCGATCGTCGTGACCTCCTCCATCGCCGGCGTCAAAGCGGTGCGGCCGGAGGTGCATGTCGGCTACGACGTGTCCAAGGCCGGCGTCGCCCATATGTGCCGCGTCCTCGGCGTCGAATGGGCGCGCCGGGGCGTCCGGGTCAACGCCGTCGGCCCCGGCTACACCGACACCGAGATGCTGGCCGAAGTGGGCCGCACCCGCCCCGAGGTGATGCGCCGCTGGCTCGACGACCAGCCGATCGGCCGCCTGGTGCGGCCCGACGAAATCGCCGCCGCCGTCGGCTTCCTGCTGTCGGACGCCGCCAGCGGCATCACCGGCCAGCTTCTGATGGTCGACGGCGGCTATTCCGCCGCCTGACCCCCCTTCTGCAAAGGACCATTCCCATGCATTTCATCGTGCACTGCCTCGACCACCCCGCAGCGGTCGAGGAGCGGCTCGCCCATTACGACGCGCACAAGGCCTATCTCGGCGCGGCACCGATCCGGATCGTGATCTCCGGACCCCTGCTGGCCGATGACGGCGAGACCATGATCGGCTCGCTCTTCCTGGTCGAGGCGGCCAGCAAGGCGGAGGTCGAGGCCTTCAATACGGCCGACCCGTTCAACCAGGCGGGGATCTGGCGTGAGATCCGCATCCATCCGTTCCTGAAGCGCATGGACAACCGCTGATGTCCGCCCTGTCGCAGCCGGTCCGCACCGCCATCGTCGGCCTCGGGTGGTGGGGCCGGAAGATGACCGACCTGGTCGCCGCCGGCGGCGCCGGCCTCCGGTTCGTCCTGGCCGTCGAACCGGACCCGAGCGGCGCCGAGTTCGCCGGCGCCCGCGGCATCCCGGTCGCCGCCTCGCTTGACGAGGCCTTGGCCGAGGCGGAGGTCGAGGCGGTGGTGCTCGCCACGCCGCATGCCCTGCACGAGGCCCAGATCGCGGCCGCGGTCAAAGCCGGCAAGCATGTGTTCTGCGAGAAGCCGCTGGCCCTGACCAAGGCCGGGGCGGAGACGGCGGTGCGGCTGTGCCGCGACGCCGGCGTCGTGCTCGGCATGGGACATGAGCGGCGGTTCGAGCCGCCGATCGCTGCCATCCTGGCCGATGCTGCGGCCGGCCGGCTCGGGCGGCTGCTGCAGATCGAGGCGAATTTCAGCCACGACAAGTTCCTGACCCTCGATGCCGCCAACTGGCGGCTCCAGGCGAACCAGGCGCCGGCCGGCGGCATGACCGCCACCGGCATCCACCTGACCGACCTGGCGGTGAAGCTGATGGGCCCCGCGCGCGATGTTCGCGTGTCCTGCGAGCAGCTGGCCTCGGCGTTCCCGCAGGGCGACACGATGAGCGCCCATATCCGCTTCACCGGCGGCGGCACGGCTTATGTCTCGGCCACGCTGGCGACACCGTTCATCTCCCGCTTCGCCGTCTTCGGGACCAAGGGATGGGTCGAGGTCCGCGACAAGGCCCATGTCGAGGCGCCCGACGGCTGGGTCGTGACGCGCGGCGATGCCGGCGCCCCGATCGGGGTGGCCGAGACCGGCAAGGCGGAGCCGGTGCGCGACAACCTCGCCGCCTTCTCCCGTGCCGTCCGGGGCGAAGCGCCCTACCCCATCACCGGCGACGAGATGATCGCCAACATCGCGCTGCTGGAGGCGATCGTGCGTTCGGCCGCCACCGGGGCGGTCGAGGCCGTCGCTTGACCGCCGGCCGCAACCCTCAGGGAGGAACGCCATGAAGGGCCTGGTCTTCGAAGCGCCGGACCGGCCGGTGATCGCCGACATGCCGATGCCCGTCATCGCGGACACCGAGGTGCTGGTGCGCACCCGCACCATCGGCATCTGCCATTCCGATTACGAGCTGCTGGCCGGCCGCTACATCATTCCGATCTCCTACCCCGTCACGCCGGGCCATGAATGGTGCGGCGAGATCGTCGAGGTCGGTCGGTCGGCCAAGGGCTTCCGGCCGGGCGATCGCGTCGTCGGCGAATGCGTGGTGCGGACGCCGGAACGCCTGCATCATTTCGGCTTCTCCCTGAACGGGGCGGACCGGGAGTATTTCCCGGTCAATCCGGAATGGCTGCACAAGCTGCCCGACGCCGTCGACGACAAGCGCGGTGCGCTGATCGAACCGTTCACCTGCGGCTTCTACGCCGTGGCCCGATCCGGCGGCACCAACGCCAGCGAGACCGTGGTGGTCTCCGGCGGCGGAACCATCGGGCTGGTGTCGGCCGCCGCGGCGATCGGGATGGGCGCGCGCGTCATCGTCGTCGACCCGATCCGGACGCGCCGGGACGTCGCGCTGAAGCTGGGCGCCGACACGGTGATCGATCCGTCCGACGGCGGGGCCGCGGACCGGATCCGCGACCTGACGGGCGGCAGGGGCGCCGATCTGGTGATCGAGGCCGCCGGCCATGACGCGTCGCTGGCTGCCGCCTTCGATTACGCGCGGGAGGAGGGCCGGGTCTCGATGGTCGGCATCAGCATCGGCCGCAAGATCCCGGTCGATCTCGGCCTGATCCAGATGAAGAACCTGACGGTCAAGGGCTGCATCGGGTCGCCCGGCGTCTGGCCGGCGGCGATCCGCTTCCTGGAGCGCACCGGCCTCGACCTGTCGCCGATCCAGACCCATGATTTCCCGCTGTCCGCCGCCGTGGAGGCCTTTGAGCTCGGCAAGGATGCGCAGCGCTGCATCAAGGTCACCCTGACGAGCGCGGGATGAGGGGGCGCGATGCCCTGACCCGCGGCCGTCGGGCCCTGGGCGGCATCTGGTCGCTGTTGGTCGAATGCGGTGCCGCCTGGGCCGTGAGTCCGCCCATACCCATATCGGGCGGGCATTCCGAGGAGAGGATTGATGACGAACACCGCTTTGGTCGTGGGCACGACCGGGATCGTGGGCAGCGCCACGGCCCGGCTGCTGGTGGAGGGCGGCTGGACCGTGGCCGGGCTCGCGCGCAAGCCGACGGCGCAGGACGGCGTGGTCCCGGTCGCGGCCGACCTCTTGGATAGCGCGTCGCTGGGTGCCGCGCTGGAGCAGGTCCGGCCGAGCCATGTGTTCATGAGCATGTGGGCGCGGCAGGCGACCGAGGCGGAGAACATCCGGGTCAACAGCGCGATGGTGCGCCACCTGCTCGATGCGCTGCGGCCGGCCGGCACGGTGCGCCATGTCGCGCTGGTCACCGGCCTCAAGCACTATCTCGGGCCGTTCGAGGCCTATGGCAAGGGCAGCCTGCCCGCGACGCCCTTCCGCGAGGACCAGGGACGGCTGGACATCGAGAACTTCTACTACGCCCAGGAGGACGAGCTGTTCGCCGCCGCGGCGCGCGACGGATTCAGCTGGAGCGTGCATCGGCCGCACACCGTCATCGGCGAGGCGGTCGGCAACGCGATGAACATGGGCACGACCCTGGCGGTCTATGCGACCATCTGCCGGGAAACCGGCCGTCCGTTCCGCTTCCCGGGGTCGGCGGCGCAGTGGAACGGCCTGACCGACATGACGGATGCGCGGCTGCTGGCCCGCCATCTGCTGTGGGCGGCGACGACGCCCGCTGCGGCGAACCAGGCCTTCAACGTGGTGAATGGCGACGTCTTCCGCTGGAGCTGGATGTGGGGCCGCATCGCCGGCTGGTTCGGCCTCGAGGCCGCGCCGTTCGACGGCGACCTCCTGCCGCTGGAGACGCAGATGGCCGGCGACGCCGGGGTGTGGGCGGACATCGCCCGCCGCCACGGCCTCCGGGAAGCGCAGCTGGACCGCCTGGCCTCGCCCTGGCACACGGATGCGGATCTCGGCCGCCCGATCGAGGTCGTGACCGACATGTCGAAGAGCCGGCGCCTCGGCTTCACCGCATACCAGGCCACGGACGACGCCTTCTTCGCGCTGTTCCAATCCCTGCGCGACGGCCGCCTCATTCCCTGACGGCCCGGTCGGGTGGCGGCGGATTGACCGGGACAGGTTGATCCGCCGCCGCCACAACTGACGAACGGGGGAACTCATGCAAGGCGTCCCGGTTTGCGAAACTGAAAATTGCAGGGCCGTGCGGAGGCGTTGTCCGTGAAGTATGGATGTCCAGTTCAGAGCAACCGATAGATCCGGCGAACGTCTGCATCGGGTGCAGCCGGTCATCGGTTGACAGGCTGCCCAATCGTCGCGGAGCAGGGCCTCAGTGAAACTTTCCAATCATAGGCTCGAGTGCCGCCGGCAGATACGCGCCACCGTCACGCTCTTCCAGCGCCCATGCTGCACCGCGGCCTCGAACCGCGCCTTTGTTCATGGCAATGCGCCAAAGCCAATATGGGGCTTGCGCGTCGGCGAATTATCGATATCGTTATCAATATCGATAATCTAGTCCGAGAACGAGATGCTTGCCATCGCGCAGGACGGCATGCGGCCCGGCAAGAGCGCGGAGGTCTTCGACGGCCTCAAGCGCATGATCATGCTGGGCGAGGCCGCGCCCGGCCTCGCCCTGCTCGAGCTGGAGCTGGCGCAGCGCTTCCAGTGCAGCCAGGGCACGGTGCGCGAGGCGCTGCTGGCGCTGCAGGAGGAGGGGCTGGTCCATCGCCTGCCGCACAAGGGCACCCGCGTCGCCGAGTGCACCGAGGACGAGGCGGTCGAGATGTTCCGGCTGCGCCACGGCATCGAGACCCGCGGCATCGTTCACGCCCTGCGTCGCCCAGACCCTGCCCTGCTGCCGGACCTGACTGCCCTGATCGAGGGCATGGAGGCGAAGGCGCAGGCCGGCGACGAATACGGGCAGACCGAGCTGGACCGCGCCTTTCACCGCCGGCTGTTCCGGCCTGCCGGCCTGCCGGCGGTGGAGCCGCTGTTGCACCGCTGCATCCTGCACAACCACCGCTTCAAGATCACCCGCAGCAGCGAACGGCGTGATCTGACGGCCACGGCCCGGCGGCATTGGACCATCGTCCAGGCGCTGGCGGCGCGCGACGAGGCCGCGGCGGTTGCCGCCATCGGCCATCACATCGAAACCATCGTCGATGTCGGCCCGTCGATCTTCGGCGCGGCTGCGGAGGGGCGCACGGCATGACCGGCTTCGACCCAAGCGACGCGCCGAACCCCGAGATGGCGGCGATCATGGCCCGGCTGGCAGCCGAGGACGGGCATTTGCCGGACCCGACCACCCTGCCGCCCGCCGAAGGCCGGGCCCAGGCCGAGGCGGGCAACCACCGCTGGAACCGGGACCTGCCGCCGATGGAAACGGCGGAGCTGACGCTGCCCGGCGGCATCGCCCCCCGCCCGGCCCGGCTGTTCCGGCCGGCCTCGGCGCGCGGCGCGATCCTGTACATCCATGGCGGCGGCTGGGCCTTCTGCAGCCTCGACACCCATGACCGGTCGATGCGCTGCCTGGCCGAGGCGACGGGCATGGCCGTGATCGGTATCGACTACCGCCTGGCGCCGGAGCATCCCTATCCCGCCGGGCTGGACGATTCCGTGGTGGCCTGGCGGGCCCTGCCGGAGGTTCTGGCAGAGCATGGGCTCTCCGGTCCGATCGGCATTTCCGGCGATTCCGCCGGCGCCAACCTGGCGCTGGCCGTGATGCTGCAAGAACAGGCCGCCGGCCAAAGGTCACCGGACTTCGGGCTGTTGTTCTACGGCGTCTATGCCGTCGACCACGACACCGACTCCCACCAGCGCTTCGGGCCCGGCGGCTACGGGCTGACCACCGCCAAGATGATCCGGTACCGCGACTGGTATGTGCCCGATCCGGCGTCCTGGGCCCAGCCGGCGGTCTCTCCCCTGGCCGCCCCGGATGCCGCGCTGGGGGCGCTGCCGCCGCTCTACCTCAACGCCGCCGGGCTCGACCCGCTGCTCAGCGATACGCTGGCGCTCGGGGACCGGCTGCGGGCGCTCGGCCGGGCCGATCCGGTGCGGGTGCATCGCGGCGTCATCCACGGCTTCATGCAGATGACGAGCGCGCTGGCGGAGGCCCGAACGGCCTTCGCCGAAGCCGGCGGCTGGGTCCGCCGGTTCAACCAAAAAGCATAAACGGAGGAGGAAACGTCATGAGGAAGATGCGAGGCGCGGCCCTGGCCGTGTTGCTGGCGCTGGCCGCCGGGACGGCCCAGGCCGAGAGCACGGTCCGCTTCTGGTACCATTTCGACAATCCGGACAACCCGGTGGCCGATCTGGTCGCCAAGTTCGAGGCGGCCAATCCAGGCGTCAAGGTCGAGGCCGAGAACATCCCCTGGAACAGCTACTACGACAACCTCTACACCGCCATTGCCGGCGGCAATGCGCCGGATGCGGTGATGGTGAAGCTGTTCGCCCAGCCGCGGCTGGTGGAGATGGGGGCGCTGGAGCCGCTGGACGACCGGATCGCCGGCTGGGACGGCAAGGCCGACCTGCAGGACGACCTGCTGAAGATCAACGGCGGGCCGGACGGCAAGCAGTACTACCTGCCGGTCCAGTACGTCGTCTCCTACCTCTATTATCGCGTCGACCTGTTCGCCCAGGCCGGGTTGCAGCCACCGAAGACCTGCGAGGACTTCGCCAAGGCGGCCAAGGCCCTGACCCGCGACACCAATGGCGACGGCCAGCCGGATGTCTGGGGCTTCGGCTTCCGCGGCGGCAAGGGCGGTTACGACCATTGGGGACCCTTCGTGCTGTCGGCAGGTGCGAAGTTCGAGAAGGGCGGGCTGACCACGCCGCAGGTGATCGCCGCCAACACCTGGCTGGTCGATCTCTTCCGCGGCCAGAAGCTGTTCCCGCCCTCGGCCCCGAATGACGGATTCCAGGAGATCATCGCCGCCTTCCAGCAGGGCCGGACGGCGATGACGATCCACCACATCGGCTCCTCCGCCGGCATGGTGAAGGCGCTGGGCGACAAGGTCTCCGCCGTGCCGGTGCCGGAGTGCAACGGCGGCCGCTGGACCTCCTATGGCGACGAATCCCTCGCCGTGCTGTCCTCGGCCGAGGACAAGGACGCGGCCTGGAAGTGGATCGCCTTCCTGGCCAGCGGCGACGCCAATGTCGAGTTCAACAAGGCGACCGGCCAGCTGCCGGTGACCAAGAGCGGAGCCGCGAACTGGACACTGCACGAGAAGCGCTTCGTCGATGCGACGGTCCAGTCCCTGCCCTTCGCCCACAGCCTGCCGGCGGTCTCCCAGACCGCGGATTTCGTCAACACCGTGTGGCCGGCGGCAATGCAGCGGGCCCTGACCGGCGAGATCACGCCGGCGCGGATGATGCAGGAAATCGAGCAGCTCTACGCCCCGTGAGGCAAGGACGAGGCTTATGTCGATGACCCTGGCGACCGCACGGAGGGCCTCGGTCCGCGGTAGACCGCGGACCCGGATCCTGCCCTACGTGCTGCTGAGTCCGGCGGTGCTGGTCACGCTTTTGATCGTGTTCCTGCCGATGCTGCAGGCGGTGGTGCTGAGCCTGCACGACTTCGTGCTGTTCCGGCCGAACCAGATGCCCTTCGTCGGGCTCGGCAACTTCGCCGAGGCGCTGGCCGACCCGGTGTTCTGGACCTCGCTGCAGCATACCGCGATCTGGGTCGGGATCACGGTCCCGGCCCAGCTGCTGCTCGGTCTCGCCACCGCGCTGCTGCTCAACCAGCGCTTCTGGTGGCGGCCGGTGGCGCGGGCGGTGGTCATCATCCCCTGGGCGCTGCCCAGCGTCGTCATCGCGCTGATGTGGCGCTGGATCTACGACCCGAATGCCGGCGTGTTGAACGACGCACTGGTCCGCCTGGGCCTGCTGCAGGGCGCCTTCCCCTGGCTGGCCGATCCCGGCACCTCGCTCTACGCCATCATCCTGACCCTGACCTGGCAGGGCTTCCCGTTCTTCGCGGTGATGATCCTGGCCGGGCTGCAGGCGGTGCCGCACGACCTGTATGAGGCCGCGGCGATCGACGGCGCCGGTCCCTGGCAGCAGTTCCGGCGGATCACCCTGCCCTCGATCGCCGGGGTGATCGCGACCGCGGTGCTGCTGCGCGTGATCTGGGTCGCCAACTCGATCGACGTGATCTTCGTCATGACCGGCGGCGGCCCGGGCTACGCCACCCACACCCTGCCACTCTATGCCTTCATCAAGGCCCGGACCAATCTCGATTTCGGCTACGGCTCGGCGCTGGCGGTGATCTTCACCCTGCTGCTCGCCGGCTTCGTCGTGGTCTATCTCAGGCGCACCACCAGGGCGATGGACTGATGGTCACCCGCAATTCCCCCTGGCGCCGGGTCGCCCTGGTCCACCTGCCGATGCTGCTGATCGCGGTCTTCGCGCTGGGCCCCTATCTGTGGATGGCGCTGACCTCGCTGACGCCGCCGGACGAGATCGTCGGCCGCGGCGTCGCCACCGACCCGTGGGCCTGGACCACCGCCAGCTACGAGCGGCTGTTCGGCCATACCAGCTTCCTCATCAACATGGGCCACAGCCTGATCGTGGCGCTGGGCACGGTCGCGGTCGGGCTGAGCCTCAGCGTCACCGCAGCCTATGCCTTCTCGCGCTTCCGCTTCGCCGGGCGCCGGCTGCTGATGATCCAGTTCCTGGTCATCAACATGTTCCCGATCATCCTGCTGGTCCTGCCGCTGTTCGTGCTGATGCGGCGGCTCGGCCTGCTCGACACCCACATCGCGCTGATCATCGCCAACGCCACCGTCGCCATCCCCTTCGCCATCTGGATGATGACAAGCTACATCGACGCCATCCCGAAGAGCCTGGACGAGGCGGCGATGACCGATGGCTGCTCGCGCCTCGGCGCACTGTGGCGGGTGATCCTGCCGCTCTGCGTCCCCGGCCTCGTCGCCACCGGCATCTACATCTTCATCACCGCCTGGAACGAATACCTCTACGCCCTGACGCTGGGCGGCCGCAGCGTCCGCACCATGACCGTCGCGATCCAGACCCTGATCGGCGAGTACCAGATCGAATGGGGCCTGCTGACCGCCGGCGGCGTGGTCGGCGCCCTACCCGCCACCCTCCTGTTCCTCCTCGTCCAGAAACGCCTGATCGGCGGCCTGACCCAGGGCGCCGTGAAGGGATGACCCTCTCTCGACCGAAAGAATCATCCATGCCGAACCCGATCGGCCTCATCTCCATGCAGGTCGCGCGCCCCTTCACCACCGAGCATTTCGGCTGGTTCGAGCGGATCCGCGCCATGGGCTACGACTTCATCGAGCTCCTGGTGCCCGAGCCGGGCGAGCTGGACCTCCCCGAGACCCGCCGGGCGTTGGACGGCGCCGGCCTGTCCGTCGTCCTCGCCGCCCGGGTCAACCTGCAGCGCAACCTGACCGGCGACGATGCCGCTGCGCGTGAGGCCGGGGTTGCGTATCTGTACTATGCCGCCGACTGCGCCGAACGGCTCGGCGCCGGCATCGTCGGCGGTCCGCTCTACGGCAACCCGCTGGTCTTCGCCGGCCGACCGCCGGCGCCGGTGGCCGAGGATCTGCGCTTGCGTCGCCGCGACTGGTGCGTCGACGGGCTGCAGCGAGCGGCCGATGCGGCGCGCGACCATGGGGTGGTTCTGGCGGTCGAGCCGCTGAACCGGTTCGAGACCGACATCCTGTGCACCACGCGCCAGGGGCTGGACCTGATCGACCTGGTCGACCGGCCGGAAGTGCGGCTGATGCTCGACACCTTCCACATGCATATGGAGGAGGCCGACATCGCCGAGGCGATCCGCCTGGCGGGCAACCGCTTCGTCCATTTCCAGGCGAACGAGAACCACCGCGGCTTCGTCGGCACCGGCGCGACCGACTGGGTGGCGGTGGCGCGGGCGCTGGCCGATGTCGGCTATGCCGGCCCGATCTCGGTCGAGCCGTTCCGCCGCGACGACGACCGCTTCGGCGTGCCGATCGCGCAATGGCGGCCGCCGCATGAGGACGAGACGGAGAAGCTGACCCAGAGCCTCGCCCTGCTGCGCGGCGCATTGGCGATGGGAGGGCACCGGCGATGACGCTGAAGATCGGCTGGATCGGCTGCGGCACCCACGCGACCCAGATGCTGCTGACGCAGCTGACGCGGCACGATGTCGAGCTGGCGGCGCTGTGCGATATCGACGGCGCCAACCTGGCCCGCGCCGCCCGCCAGTTCGGCGTGCGCGCCACCTACACCGACCATCGCGACCTGCTGGCCCATCCCGGGCTGGACGCGGTCGGCATGGCGGTCGGCCCCGCCGCGCACCACGCCATCGGCCTCGCCGCCCTGGCCCGTGGCCTGCCGGTGTTCATGGAAAAGCCGCCCGGCAGCACTCTCGCCCAGGCCGAGGAACTGCTGGCGGCGTCGGAGCGCGCCGGCAAGCCGCTGGTGCTCGGCTTCATGAAGCGCTGGTCGATCGGCAACCGCATCGCCGGCAACATCGTCCGCAGCCGCGAGTTCGGCCCGGTGCTGGGCTTCTACGGCTCCTACATGACGGCGCCGACCTATTTCCAGGGCGCGGTCGACTATTCCGGATTCTTCCTGCACCACTGCGTCCACTACATGGACCTTCCGGCCTTCCTGGCGGCCTCGCCGATCCGCGAGATCTCGGCCCGCAAGGTCGAGAACGGGCCCGGGCGCCTCCTCATGCACGTCGCATTGGGCTTCGACAGCGGCGCCATCGGCACCATCGTCATGGGTACGGTGCAGTCGCGCGGCACGCCGATGGAGTTCGTCCAGATCATGGGCGACCACCGCCGGCTGGAGGTGCGCAATGTGATCGATGTCACCTATTACCGCGACCCGGCCTTCAAGACCCAGAACCTCGGCGCCACCCTCGCCGGCACCGAGGATGCGTTGACCTGGTCACCCAACTTCACCGCCGCCGCCAATGAGGATTTCAAGGGTTACCATGCCCTGCTGGAGGTGACGCTGAAGGCCTTCCGCGGCGAGGCCGCCGACGCCCCCACCATCCGCGACGGCGTCACCGCCATGCGGCATCTGGAGACGCTGCGCCGACAGGTCGGAGGATAGAGCCTGCGGCCCAGGCTGGACGACCGCCACGCATGAGACAGGCCTGGATTGGCCAGACCCCATCCAGATCTTCACGACCGATCTGGCATTCCAGATCGACCTTCCCGGGCCGTGATCGCATCCGAGAGGGCTTCCAACTGCTCGGTGGCCGGTCCGCGCGACGCTTCGTCCAGGCTCGGCAGGCGCTCGGCCATTCCCACCCGAGCGGCACGGGCCTCGTCCAGCCGACCGGCGGCGCAGTGGGCGTGGCCCAGAGCCTCGAGCGCATAGAAGCACTCCACGCTATCAGCATCGTTCTCGACACAGCCCTGCCAGCAGGCCTCCGCAGCCCGCAGCGCCTCTTCGGCGCGCCCTGCGCCTGCCAGGCAGAGAGCGACCTGATAGTCCGCGCGCTCCCGCTCCAGCCAGCCGCCAGCCCTGTACCAGCTGGCATGGGAGATTCGCGCAGCGTCGATCATCAGGTCGACATAACCGCCGTCGTCCCGACGGTCCCCAAGGTAGAAACGGAGGTCGCCCGCGAGGTTGTTGGTGATGGCGGCCAGCGAGCGCAGCGACGCGGCGTCTCCAGCTGCATCGGCGAGCGCTTGGGCCGAGGACAGGCGTGCGCGAGCCTCGGCCCAGGCGGCGCGCCTGGTCAAGGCCAGCAGGGCATTGCCGTAGGCGCGGACCTGGTCTGCGGCCGTCAGAGAGGACTCCGCGGGCATCCCGGCACCGCCGGCCAGCGCATTGGCCAGACGGGCGCGGGCGAGCGCCGCCGCAAGCTGGCTGTTCCCGGCTGCGAGCGGTTCCAACCGGGCGATCCACCGATCGAGTTCGCGCGCGTCATCCATGTGCCCCAGCACGACGTGTTCGACCAGGCGAGCGAAGGCCTCCGCGTGGTCCGGTGCCGTGAGGAGCATGGCGAAACCATCCGGCAACCGAGCTGCGACCGCGGCGGGATTCGCCGCATGGTCCCTTTGGGCTGCTTCAATGAAGTGCTGGATCGTCACGACTGGCCTTGCGGTTCCGTGAGGCACGAATGGAGCTGGAGGCTCCAGGATCAATGAGTCAGCGAACGGTCGAACAGGTTCGTCATCTCGGACACGCGGCCCTCGATGAAGCATTTCAGGTTGCGGCAGAAGATGTCCGTGATCTTGCCGTTCTCGCTGGCCGCGGTGCTGGCCGAATGCGGGCTGACCAGCACGTTCGGCATGTCCCACAACGGGCTCGTCGGCGGCAAGGGTTCGACCGTGAAGACATCGAGGGCGGCGAATGCGATATGGCCGGTCCGCAGCGCGTCGATCATCGCCTGCTCGTCGATGACCTGGCCGCGCGCGATGTTCACCAGCACCGCGCCGGGCTTGAGGGCGGCGATCGCCGAGCGGTCGATCATGCCCTCGGTCTCCGCCGTGTGGGGAACCACGAGGACCAGCGCATCGGCGATCCCCAGCATCCGGTGCAGGTCGGAACTCCCGAACAGCTCATCGACCCCGAGCGCCTCGGCGGTCCGCGTCGATCCGGGCCGGGCCAGCGCCACCACCCGCATGTCGAACGCATTGCCGATCCGGATGATCCGTCGGCCGACCTCGCCCACACCGATGACGGCGAGAGTCTTGCCGGCCAGCTCCTCGTCGCAGCGGCGCTCCCAATGATGGCGTTTCTGGTCCGCCTGGACGCGCAGATGCTGTTTCCAGTGGCCGATGAGGGAGTGGAAAACGAACTCGGTCAGCGGGCCGGCATGCACGCCGCGGGCAGTCGTCAGCAGTATCGTCGAATCCTTGAGCCCGAGGCGCGCGACCCGGCTTCCGATCCCTGAACTGGTCGCCTGGATCCATTTCACCCGGGGCGCCAGCGAGAGGCCCGTCGATCCGTCCGCTGCATCCGGAGGGAAGTCCCACAGGATATCGGCCTTCGCCAGATGCCGGCGCCAGCGCGCCTCCCGCTCATCGTCGCGCTTGAATCCGGCCGGGCCATTGTGGTCCGCCACATATCGAGTCGGCGGAAGGAGATCGGGCTCGTGGACGACATCCACCCTGTCGGGCGCGACAGCGCGGATGCGGGCGACGTGCTCCTCCTCGAGCGGGCTGGCAATGAACACATTCAACCGATCGCTGTTACGGTCCATCGCTGCACCCCCGCTGTCGTTCACATCCTTGCAGCGCCGGCGCGCAACAGCGGCCGGCACGGAAGAGGAATTCGGTTAGTTGGCTCGGTTGCGGGCACGCGCCGGCGGCGGCGCCTCTCGGCCCACACCGGCGGCCTCACGCTGTTTGAGAAAGTCGAACAGCACGCGCCCCGCGGTTTCATTGTGGTCCCGCAAGATCCCTTCGGCGAACCGGCCGTCGCCGGCGACGATCGCCTCTACAATGGGTCGATGCGTGGCGATGATATCCTCGACGCTGGGCATCAGCCGGTCGCTCCAGATCAGGTAGAGCCTGATCTGCTGCTCGATCAGTCGATACTGCTCCGCAAGACGGCGATGACCGGACAGGGAGACGATCAGCTTGTGGAGGGCCAGGTCCCGGTCAACGATCGCGACCTCGTCGCCCTTCCCACAGGCCACGACCAGCGCATCGAACGCGCGATGGAGCTGGCCCTTCTTGTCGGAATCGAGATTCTCGGCAAGCAACCTTGCGGCCAGCGCTTCGAGGCTGCCCCGCAGCGTATAGAGCTCCCAGGCATCCGTGCTGCTCAGGCTGGTCACCGACCAGCCGGTGTAGGGCAATTGCACGACCAGCCCTTCGTTGGCGAGTTGATGGAGCGCCGTCCGGACGGTGGTCCGGGACAGGCCGAGGGCTTCCGACAGCCGCATCTCGGTGAGTCGCCCGCCGGGAGGAACGCCTCCCCCGACCACATGATTGCGGAGCGCTTCGGCGGCCTCGACCTCTACGCTTTTCTTCTTGATCGGTCTCAACTCCATCATGCGATCCGTCTAACAGGAAAATTAATTGTCGACAATTGAGAACGTCTGCGACATGAATCGCGGCGGAGGCATCCGAGGCAGCCGCACCACTCCTGAAAATAAGAAAGGGAGCGGCGCCGACGAGCGAACAAATTGGCGACATCGACACATGGAACGGACGCTTGCGCCGGTTCTCCGAATGCTGCGAGGCCCGCACGGGTTTGCGCTCCGCGCAGCCACGCATGGTGCCTGCAGAGTGCCATGGGGCGCGGCAATGCGGAGGCCTGACATCCGGCATCGGCACTCCGGCAGGCCGGCCCTGCGCCAGATCGCCGAGGCATGATGCTGGACCGACCGCTCCCGGCCTTGGACCGCGATGCGCCTCCGCCCGGGCCGGAGCCTCGCCACAAGCTGCTCGAGGTCCGCAATCTCGCGGCGAAATTCTATACGGTCGACGGCGTCGTGAACGCCTTGAACGGCATCTCCTATTCCGTCGACAAGGGCGAGTGTCTTGCCATCGTCGGGGAGAGCGGCAGCGGCAAGTCCGTCGGCGTTCTCTCGATCCTCCGGCTGATCCCTTCACCGCCGGGGCGGATCACCAGCGGCAGCATCCTCTTCAAGGGGACCGACCTGCTGACGCTCGATGATCGCGCGCTGCGGGACATCCGCGGCGGATCCATCGCCATCATCTTCCAGGACCCGATGACGTCGCTCAATCCGGTTATGCGGGTCGGGGCACAGATCACCGAAAGCCTGTTGGCGCATGAGCGCCTGACGCGCCGTCAGGCCCGATCGAAGGCGGCGGATCTGCTGGGCATGGTCGGGATCCCAAGGCCGGCGGAGCGGCTCGGCGACTACCCGCATCAATTCTCCGGCGGCATGCGCCAGCGCGTGATGATCGCCATGGCGTTGTCGTGCTCACCGCAGCTGATCATCGCGGACGAGCCGACGACGGCCCTGGACGTGACCATCCAGGCGCAGATCGTCGAGCTGGTGAAGAAGCTCCAGGCCGAACTCGGCACCGCCGTGATCTGGATTTCCCACGACCTCGGGGTTGTCGCCCGTCTCGCCGACAGGGTCGCCGTCATGTATGCCGGGCACATCGTCGAGCAGGCACCGGTCGACGAGCTGTATGCCCGGCCGGCCCACCCCTACACCCTCGGCCTGCTCGGATCGCTGCCGCGCCTGGACGCCGGCGGCAACAAGAAGCTGCAGGCGATCGGCGG
Organism: Inquilinus ginsengisoli; assembly: GCF_031453975.1. Classification (NCBI taxonomy): domain Bacteria; kingdom Pseudomonadati; phylum Pseudomonadota; class Alphaproteobacteria; order Rhodospirillales; family Rhodospirillaceae; genus Inquilinus; species Inquilinus ginsengisoli. The sequence goes on along the minus strand of NZ_JAVDPW010000005.1, from coordinate 461,885 downwards.
ACTGCCCCCGACCTTGCTTGGCGATCTGCGTGGCTGCCCGTTCGAGCCGCGCTGCCGTTTCGCGACCGATCGCTGCCGAGAACAGAATCCGGCCCTCGCCGAGGTTGCACCAGGCCACACGGTGGCGTGCTGGCATGATCGGCTGGGCCATCGGGACGCGCCCCATGAACAGTGAGATTCTGGTTCGCGTCAAAGACCTGAAGATGCATTTCCCGATCCGGTCGGGCGTCTTCAGCCGCGTCGTCGGGGCCGTGAAGGCGGTCGATGGCCTCACCTTCGATATCGCGAAAGGGGAGACCCTCGGGCTGGTCGGGGAAAGCGGCTGCGGCAAGACGACGGCCGGGCGCGCCATCCTTCAGCTCTACCGGCCGACCGCAGGAGAGGTCGAGTTCCGCGGGGTCGACCTTGCCAAGAGGGGTCCGGAAGATGTGCGGCGCGCCCGGCGGCACATGCAGATGATCTTCCAGGACCCCTATGCCTCGCTCAATCCCCAGATGCGGGTCGGCGAGATCATCGCGCGGCCGTTGCGCGTCCACGGCGTCGCCAGGAACGCGCGGGAGGAAAGGGCCCTCGTCACCGAGCTCATGCAGAAGGTCGGGCTCCACCCCTCCGTTCGCGACCGGTATCCGCACGAATTTTCCGGCGGGCAGCGGCAAAGGATCGGCATCGCCCGGGCGCTTGCCACCTCGCCCGACTTCATCGTCTGCGACGAACCCATCTCGGCGCTCGACGTCTCGATCCAGGCCCAGATCGTCAACCTGCTGGAGCGCCTGCGCGAGGAGTTGGGGCTGACCTACCTGTTCATTGCGCATGACCTCAGCATGGTGCGCTACATCTCCACCCGCGTGGGCGTGATGTATCTCGGCAAGATGATGGAGCTGACGACCAGCGACGAGCTCTACGAACGCCCGCTTCATCCCTACACCAAGGCCCTGCTGTCGGCGATCCCGATCCCCGACCCTCCGCTGGAGCGACAGCGGCAGCGCATGCTGCTCGAGGGCGACCTGCCAAGTCCGGCCGATCCACCGGCCGGCTGCCGCTTCAGTTCACGCTGCCCGATGGCGACGGACCAGTGCCGCGCCATCGAGCCGGAGTTCCGCGAAGCCACCGGGGGGCATTGGGTTGCGTGCCATCTTGTCTGACAGCGCCCGAATGGCGTCCTTGCCCCGCGATGGAAGCGTGAGGGGGCCATGCGCTACGTGATCCGGCGGCTCCTGCAGTCCCTCATCGTCGTGTTCGGCGTCAGCGTGGTGGCGTTCGGCATGCTGTTCATGACCGGCGATCCGACCGAGGTCATCCTGCGCGATGCGGCCGACCACATGACCGTCGCCCAGATCGAGGAGTTCCGGGTCAAAATGGGCTTCGACCGGCCGTGGTACGTCCAGTACTTCAGCTTCGTCGGCAACGCCGTCCAGGGAGACTTCGGCTACTCGTTCATCCGCCACCAGCCGGCCTACGAGGTGATCACCGACAAACTGCCGGCGACGATCAGGCTGGCGTCCTTCGCGTTCGTCCTGTCGCTGCTGGTGTCGATCCCGCTCGGGGTGATGTCCGCAATCTGGGTGCGGCGGCCGATCGATCACATCGCGACGGTGCTGGCCCTGATCGGCCAGTCCATCCCCAGTTTCTGGCTTGGCATCCTGCTGATCCTGCTGTTCGGCGTTCACCTGAAATGGCTGCCGATCTCCGGCAGCGGCACCTGGCAGCATCTCATCATGCCCGGAGTATCCCTGGCGGCGTTTCCCATCGCCCGCAACATGCGGCTGACGCGCTCTTCGATGCTCGACTTCATGCGGCGCGATTTCGTCCGCACGGCGCGCGCCAAGGGGATCTCGGAAACTCGCGTCGTCTATGCGCATGTGCTGCGCAACTCCCTGCTGCCGATCGTGACGGCGATCGGCCTCGAGCTCGGCTTCCTGCTGGGCGGCTCGGTCATCATCGAGACGATCTTCGGCTGGCCGGGCGTCGGCCGTGAAATCGTCTCCGCGATCGGATCGAAGGACTTCTACGTGGTCCAGGCCGGCGTGGTCATGCTGGCGCTGATCTTCGCCGCCGTGAACCTGCTGGTGGATCTCGCCTATTCCTGGATCGACCCGCGCATCCGGCACAGCTCATGACCCTCATCGACCGCCCGACTGAAATCGACGCCGGCGCCACGCCCGGAGCACCAGCAATGCCGGAGCAGGCCGCCGTCGGACGCCCGCGGCGAAACCAGATGCTGGCGCGGCTCTTCCGCAGCAAAGCGGCTGTCGTCAGCGTCGCCATCCTTCTGCTCGTCCTGATTGCCGCCGTCGCGGCACCGTGGCTGGCGCCGAACGATCCCTTCGCCATCAAGCTGATCCAGCGCCTGAAGCCCCCCGGCTACACCAGCAGCACCGGCATCACCTTCTGGCTGGGCACGGATTCGCTGGGCCGCGACGTCTTCAGCCGCCTGGTCTACGGCGCGCGCGTCTCCCTCGTGGTCGGGCTTGCCGCCGTGCTCATCTCCGGCACCATCGGGCTGCTGGTCGGGTTGCTGTCCGGCTATTTCGGTGGCTGGGTCGACGACCTGTTCATGCGTCTGTGCGACATCCAGCTGTCCTTTCCGACGATCCTGCTCGCCCTCACCATCATGGCCGTGCTGGGCTCCGGCCTCGACAAGCTGATCCTGGTGCTGGGCCTGACCGGATGGGTGCAGTACGGGCGCATCGTCCGCAGCCAGGTGCTGACCATCAAGACCGACGAGTTCGTGCTCGCGGCGCATGCCACGGGCGAGCGACAGTGGCGCATCCTGTTCCAGCACATCCTGCCGAATGTCTGGAGCCCGGTGATCGTGATCGCGAGCTTCACCGTCGCCAGCAACATCGTGGCCGAAGCGTCCCTCAGCTTTCTCGGCGTCGGCGTGCCGCCGAGCGTCCCGAGCTGGGGCACCATGCTGGCCGATGGCCGGCAGTATGTCGGCGTCGCCGACTGGCTGACGCTTCCCGCCGGCGCCGCGATCTCGCTGACCGTCCTGTCGATCAACATCCTCGGCGACTGGCTGCGGGACTATCTCGATCCCCGGCTGAAGAACATCGCCTGAGGAGCGCGCATAGACCAACGCCGGTACCGGGCAAACGTCCAAGGAGCTGAGCCGTGATGGGTCCGAATCTGTTGAGGCACGCCCTGTTTGCTTTCGGCCTGCTGGCGGGTGCGGCCGCCGCGACGTCCGCCATGGCGGATCAACGGCCGGTCGTGGTCCTGCTGCCGGCGGAGCCGGTCGGTCTCGACCCGATGTTCTCGACATCGAGCGCCGACATCACGCTGTCGATCAACGAGACGCTGTTCAAGCTCGACAATGACGGCAAGATCATCCCCGCCGTCGCGGAGTCGATCCGGATGATCGATCCGCTCACCTGGGAGATCAGGCTTCGCCCGGGGCTGGTGTTCCAGGACGACGAGCCGGCCAATGCCGACGCGGTCGTCTTCACCTTCGATCGGGCGAAGAGGCTGTTCGCGGCGGGCCAGGGCGACCTGAACTTCGCCATGGGTGCCCTGAAATACGACCATGTGGACAAGGTCGACGATCTGACGGTCCGGCTTGTCATGAGAGAACCGGATCCGATCGTGACCTCGCACCTGGTCAACCCGGAATTCTCGATCCTGCCGCCGAAATACTATTCGGAGAACCCGCCCGAGAAGGTGGCGTTCGCGCCCGTCGGGCTGGGCGGCTATCGCTTCGTCTCCTACGAACCCGGCGTCGGGCTGGTGCTGAAGGCGTTCGACAAGTACTGGCAGGGCAAGCCGCCCGTCGACGACGTCATCGTCAAGGCCGTCCCCGAGGTGGCGACACGCGTCAGCGAGATGAAGGCCGGGTCGGCCGACCTCATGACGGGGGTGCCGGCCGACCTGAAGGCGGATCTGGAGGGAGACGGCGTCACGGTCGTGACGGCGGCGAGCTATCTTCGCCAGTTCATCAACATCAAGCAGGGCCGCCATCCCGCGCTGGCCGATGTGCGGGTTCGGCAAGCGATGAACTATGCCGTCAATTGCGACGAGATCGCCGCCGAGCTGCTGGGCGGGCTGGTGAAATGCCGGATCGACCTGGTCAATCCGCCCAATGACGATCCCGCCCTGAAGCCCTATCCCTATGACCCGGAGAAGGCCAAGGCGCTGCTGGACGAGGCGGGCTGGGTGACGGGACCCGACGGTGTCCGGGCCAAGGATGGCGTCCGCCTCTCGCTCAATTTCGACACGACGGGCGGCTTCTACCTGATGGACAAGGAGACCGCCCAGGTTCTGGCCGATGACTGGAAGGCCGTGGGCATCGAGATCAAGGATTTCAAAGTGATCGACAGCTCGGTCAGCGCGCAGATGCGGGCCAACCAGGGCGCCGGCTTCCGGGATCTCATGAACTCCGGCTCAGGCCCCGACTATACCTGCCAGGGCGACCTGCTGCTCGTGCACAAGGAGTCCGGCTCGAACCGCATGAGCTGGGTGGACGACACGTTCGAGCAGATGTTCAAGACGTTCCGTCAGGAGTTCGACGCATCGAAATGGCCGGAGATGTGCCGCACCGCACAAGCCTATGTCGCCCAGCAGGCGCCCGTGGTGTGGCTGTTCAACGCGCCCTCGCTCTATGGCGTGTCCAAGCGCCTGACCTTTCACCCCCGCGCCGACGGCCGGCTCTATCTGGGCTCAGTCCTGCAAGGGGAGCAGGATTAGAGCGTCCGGCCGATACAAAAAACTGAACAGGAGGCAGAGACCATGAAGCCGACACGTGCAATCCGAATCCCGATATTGATCCTCGGGCTGGCGTTCAGCGCTGTCGCGAGCGCCCCGGCCTTCGCGGAGAGCAAGCCGGTCATATTCCTCAGCGATGCCGAACCGGTCAGCTTGGACCCGATGTTCTCGCAGTCCGACGCCAACGTCATCCTGTCGATCCACGAGACCCTGTTCCGCCTCGACAATGACGGCAAGATCGTCCCCGCCGTGGCGGAGTCGATCAAGATGCTCGACCCGCTGGACTGGGAGATCAAGATCCGGCCGAACCTGGTCTTCCACAACGGCGAACCGATCAACGCCGATGCGGTCGTGTTCACGTTCGACCGGGCCAAGAAGCTGTTCGCGGCAGGACAGGGAGACCTGACCTTCGCGCTCGGAGCCCTCAAATACGACCATATGGAGAAGGTCGACGACCTGACCGTCCGCCTGGTGATGACGGAGCCGGATCCGATCATCACCTCGCATATGGTCAATCCGGAGCTGTCGATCCTGCCACCGAAATACTACTCCGAGAATTCGCCGGAAAAGGTGGCCTTCGCACCGGTCGGGGCGGGCGGATACAAGTTCGTGTCGTACAAGCCCGGCGAAGGCCTCATCCTGAAGGCGTTCGACCGATACAGGCTCGGCAAGCCGCCGGTCGACGAGGTCATCGTCAAGGCGGTGCCGGAGATCGCGACACGCATCAGCGAGCTGAAGGCCGGAACCGCGGACCTCATGGTGGGCGTCCCCGCCGACCTGAAGGCCGACCTGGAGAGTTCGGGCGCCAATGTGGTCGTGGCGCCGAGCTACCGCCGCCTGTTCATCGCCATCAAGCAGGGCCGCCATCCCGCCCTGGCAGACGTGCGGGTCCGCCAGGCCATGAACTACGCTGTCAACTGCGAGGAGATCGCCACCGCTCTCCTCGGCGGAATGGCCAAGTGCTCGATCGATCTCATCAACACGCCCTACCAGGACCCGAACCTGAAGCCCTACAATTTCGATCCCGACCGGGCCAAGCAACTGCTCGACCAAGCCGGCTGGGCCCCCGGCCCGGATGGCATCAGGACCAAGGACGGCGAGCGTCTGTCGCTCAACTTCGACACCACCGGCGGCTCCTACCTCATGGACAAGGAGATCGCGCAGGTGCTGGTCGATTACTGGAAGGCGGTCGGCATCGAGATCAAGGATCTGCGGGTCATCGACAGCTCGGTCAACGCCCAGATGCGCGCCAAGCAAGGCGCGGGCTACCGGGACCTGATGAACAGCTCGTCAGGGCCCGACTATACGTGCCAGGGCGATCTGCTGCTGGTGCAGAAGGATTCCGGATCCAACCGCATGAGCTGGGTCGACGACAAGTTCGAAACCATGTTCAAGGCGTTCAACCAGGAATTCGACCAATCGAAATGGGAGAAGATGTGCAACGAGGCTCAGGCCTATGTCGCCGAGCAAGCCCCTGTGATCTGGCTGTTCACCGAGCCGACCCTCTACGGCGTATCGAAGCGCCTCACCTACCAGGCGCGGCCCGATGGCCGGGTCTATCTTAATCTCGTCCTGAAAGGCGCCACGGACTAGCCCGCCACATGGTGCCGCCCGCTCCGGTCGCCACGGTGACGTCCTTCGCAAGCCCTTTGGCAGAGCCATGAGAAAAACGGCGCCCGAAGGCGAGATTTTGTAGGATTGTCCCGGCTTGTCGGGCGGCGTCATGCTGGCTTCATGAGACAGTGTTTCGTCGCCGGGAGCGCCAACGCGAAGCTGCAGGCCGGGCTGCCGTGCGAGGGGCTGTCCGGCCGTGAGGCCCTGAAAGCGAGGCCTCAGGACCGACCCCACGCTCGACAGGCTCCGTCTCGCGCGACCCGGGGCGCGTGGCTCCGCGACGCCGACCCCACGCTTCCGAAGACGACCGTCAGGGACAGGGGACGCGGCGAATAGGCACTTGGGCATCAAGGCTCCGGCGACGACCGGGGCTGGGACCGGATCGGCCAACGATCCGCATACGGGCAGGCAAAGACGGGGAGATGGAGCCGATGACGACCGAATTCTCACGCCGGACGGCCCTCAAGGGCGCATTGATCGGCACGGCCGCCCTGGCCACGCTGCGGGCCGTGCCGGGTTGGGCCCAGGGCCGCGGCGGCACTCTGACCGCCGGCCTGACCTATGACATCGACACGCTGAATGTCTATTCGACCGGCTATCTCGGCGACGTCCAGGCCGCCGTGGTCGAGGGGCTGCTGGCGCCGAACGGCCAGGCGGAGTACGTGCCGGTGTTGGCGACGGAGGTGCCGACGCTGCAGAACGGCGGCATCGTCCTGACCGACGGCGGCAAGAAGATGACCGTCACCTACAAGCTGCGCCCCGGGGTCAAATGGCATGACGGGCAGCCCTTCACCTCCGCCGACGTGAAGTTCACCTGGGAGGCGGTGAAGGACGAGAAGTTCATCGCCGAGTCCAAGGACGGCACCGAGGACATCGAGTCGATCGAGACGCCGGACGAGCTGACCGCGATCTGCCACTACAACACGGTGGCGTCGGATTTCGCGTCGACCCTGTTCACCTTCGGCATCCTGCCCAAGCACGCGCTGGAGGGGAAGGATCTCAACACCGACGTCTACAACGAAAAACCGCTGGGCACCGGCCCGTTCATGGTGAAGGAGTTCAAGCGCGGCCAGTATGTGCTGACCGAGCGCAACCCGAACTACTGGCGCAAGGACGACAAGGGCGAGGCCCTGCCCTATTTGGACCAGCTGGTGTTCAAGATCATCCCGGATTCCAACACCCTGATGACCCAGCTGAAGTCAGGCGAGCTCGGCCTCGTGGTCCAGGTGCCGTACAACCAGGCCAAGCAGATCGAGGGCGTGGCCGGGCTGGAGACGATCAAGGGACCGCTGCTGTCCTGGCAGCATCTCGACTTCAACTTCAAGGGCCCGAAGTCGCTGCAGGACCTTGCGGTGCGCAAGGCGATCGCCCATGCCATGAACCGGCAGACGCTGGTGCGGGCCCAGGGCGGCTTCCCCGAGCCGGTCAAGTCGCCGGTCGTGCCGGTGTTCAAGGACCTATATGACCCGAACACACCGGACTATGCGTTCGACGTCGCGCAGGCCAACAAGCTGCTGGACGACGCCGGCTACGCCAAGGGCTCCGACGGCATCCGCGCCAAGGACGGGGAGACCCTGTCCTACCGCATCGTGGTGCAGGCGGGCCGCGCCGACGACGAGCTGGCCGAGCAGGTGATCATCGCCCAGCTCAAAGCCATCGGCATCGCCGCCAACCCGGACAACAAGACGGGCGTGGCCTATCGCGAGGCACGCTACAAGGGCGACTACGACCTGATCTACGGCCGGTGGATCACCTCGGCCGACCCGGTCTACAGCGTCTTCTACGGCACCAAAGGCGCCAACAACGGCCAGGGCTACTCGAACCCGAAGCTCGACGAGGTCTTCGCCAAGCTGGAGAACACACTCGATCCGGCCGAGCGCAAGGCGCATGCGGCGGAGATGCAGAAGATCCTGGCCGAGGACCTGCCCTCGATCCCGCTGACCACCAACGTGGCCGTCATCGCCAAGACGACGAAGCTGAAGGACTTCGTGCCCAACCCGACCAACATGACCAACTTCGTCGACACCAGCCACTGGCATCTCGAAGGGTGACCGGGGTCCCGTCGACCGCGCCGCGGCCTGCATGAACGCCGGACACGTTCTCCGCCGCCTGCTCGGCGCCATCCCGCTGCTGTTCGGGATCTCGCTGCTGCTGTTCGCCGTCATCCATCTGGCGCCGGGCGGGCCGCTCGACGTCTATGCCGACAACCCGTCGGTCAGCCCGGCCGCGCTCGAGCAGATCCGCAAGGCCTACGGGCTCGACCAGCCGATCCCGGTGCAATACGTGCTGTGGCTGAAGTCGATGGTCCTCGGCGACTGGGGCTATTCCATCCGCACCGGCCGGCCGGTGCTGCAGGAGGTGACGGAGCGGCTGGGACCGACCCTGGAGCTGGGCGGGCTGGCCATGCTGGTCTCGCTCGCCATCGCCCTGCCCCTCGGCACCATCAGCGCGGCAAGGCGCCATTCACTGCTGGACCACGTCCTGACCTTCCTGTCCTTTGCCGGTATCTCGCTGCCGGTGTTCTGGCTGGCGCTGCTGCTGCAGCTGCTGTTCAGCATCGCGCTGGGATGGCTGCCCTCGGCCGGGTACCAGACCATCGGCGGCGGCTCGTTCGGCGACCGGCTGGCCCATATCGCCATGCCGGCCGCCGTGCTCTCCCTCGCCACCATCGCGAGCTGGAGCCGCTACATCCGCTCCGGCATGGTCGACGTGCTGGACCAGGACTACATCCGCACCGCCTATGCCAAGGGGCTGCGCGAGCCGGGCGTGATCCTGCACCACGCCCTGCGCAATGCGCTGATTCCCGCGGTGACGATCATCGCGCTCGACCTCGCCTCGATCATCTCGGGCGCGGTGATCACCGAGACCGTCTTCGCCTGGCCCGGCATCGGCCGGCTGTTCATCGAGAGCATGGACGGCCGCGACTATCCGGTGCTGATGGGGCTGATGATGCTGGGCTCGCTCGCGATCGTGCTCGCCAACATCGCCGCCGACCTGGCCTACGCCACGCTCGACCCGAGGATCCGCTATGACTGACGCGGCGGGGCCGGTCGCGACCATGGCCGAGCCCGGCCATCGCGGTTATTGGAGCCAGATGGCGCGTCGCTTCCTGCGCCACAGGCCGGCCGTTGCCGGACTGGTGTTCCTGCTGTTGCTGGCCACCGCCGTGGTGGTCGGGCCGATGGTGCTGCCCTACGCCTACGACGACCAGGACTTCGACCTGATCGGCGCGCCGGGCGAGATGACCGCCGCGCACTGGCTGGGCACCGACGAACTCGGCCGCGACGCGCTGACCCGGCTGGCCTATGGCGGCCGGGTCTCCCTCGCCGTCGGCCTCGCTTCCGCGATCATCGCCACCGGCCTCGGCACCCTGGTCGGCGCGCTGGCCGGCTTCTACCGCGGCATCGTCGACAGCCTGCTGATGCGCTTCACCGACGTTATGCTGTCGATCCCGCCCCTCCCCTTGGTCCTGCTGCTGTCCGGCCTGTTGCGCCCGTCCGTGCCGCTGTTGGTCGCCATCATCGGCGCGCTGATCTGGATGGGCACGGCCCGGCTGGTCCGCAGCCTGTTCATGGCGCTGCGCGAGCGGGAGTTCGTCGAGGCCGCGCGTGCCCTGGGCGCGCGGGGACCGCGGCTGATGCTGCGCCACATCCTGCCGAACGCGATCGGCCCGATCACGGTGTCCGCCACACTGGCGGTCGGCAGCTCGATCATGCTGGAGAGCGCGCTGTCCTTCCTGGGCTTCGGCGTGCAGCCGCCGGTGCCGACCTGGGGCAACCTGCTGAACACGGCCAGCCCCTGGCTGGCCGCAGCGCCCTGGCTGGCGATCCCGCCGGGCCTGTGCATCTTCTGCACCGTGCTGGCGGTCAACTTCGTCGGCGACGGGCTGCGCGACGCGATGGAGCCGAGAGGCTAGGCCGTGACGACGGCGGGCGGGCGGGTCAGGTCGAGGTCGCTGCGGATGCAGGCCACGGCATGGCCGGGCCCGGCGTCGCGCAGTGGAGGCGCCGCCTCGCCGCAGGCCGGCAGCGCATAGGGGCAGCGAGTCCGGAACACGCAGCCCGATGGGGGATTGAGCGGGCTGGGCAGATCGCCCTTCAGCACCATCCGGGTACGGCGGGCGCCGGGCCTGGGGATCGGGGCGGCGTCCAGCAGCGCGCGGGTGTAGGGGTGGCGCGGGTTGCGGTACAGCTCGGCCGCCGTCGCCGTCTCCATCACCCGGCCGAGATACAGCACCACGACCCGGTCGCACAGGTACTCGATCACCGACAGGTCGTGGCCGATGAACAGCAGCGCCAGGCCCATCTCCTGCTGCAGGTCCTGCAGCAGGTTGATGATCTGCGCCTGGATCGAGACGTCGAGCGCCGAGACCGGCTCGTCCGCCACGATGAAGGCCGGGTTCACCGCCAGGGCACGGGCGATGCCGACGCGCTGGCGCTGGCCGCCCGAGAATTCGTGCGGATAGCGCCCGGCCGCGAAGGTCGGCAGGCCGACCTTGTCCAGCAGGGCGCGGATCCGGGCCGGCCGGTCCCCGCGGCCGCCGATGCCGTGCAGGTAAAGCGCCTCGCCGAGCGTGTCGCCCACCGTCATCCGCGGGTTCAGACTGGCATAGGGGTCCTGGAAGATGATCTGCATGCGGCTGCGCAGCGCCGCCATCGCCGCCGCGGGCAGGCCCAGGATCTCCTGTCCCTCGAAGCGTACGGAACCGCCGGTCGGCTCGATCAGCCGCAGCACGGCGCGGCCCAGGGTGGTCTTGCCGGAGCCGGATTCCCCGACCAGCCCGACCACCTCGTGCGGCCGGATGTCGAGCGACACGCCGTCCACCGCCCGGACTGTCCCGCCCGGTCGGAACAGGCCCTTGCCGATCGGGAAATGGACCTTCAGATCCGTGATCGAGACCAGAGGCGGCGGCATGGCGGTCACAGCTCCCTCCACCGCAAACAGCGCGAGGCGTGGCTGTCCGCCACCCGCTCGACCGGCGGCATGGCCGAGCCGCAGGCCGCCACCGCGAGGTCGCAGCGCGGCGCGAAGGCGCAGCCCGGCGGGGGATGGCGCGGATCCGCGACCTGGCCGGGGATCGCCTTCAACCGGCTGCGCCCGGCGCTGGCGCGGACAGCATGGTCGATGACGGGCAGGCTGGCCAGCAGCCCCCGTGTGTAGGGATGGCTGGGCGCGTCGAACAGCCCGTCGACGTCCGCGCTTTCGACCACCCGGCCGGCATACATCACCTCGACCCGGTCGGCGATCTCGGCGACAACCCCGAGATTGTGCGTGATGAACAGAATGCCCATGCCGAGCTCGCGCTGCAGCCGCCGCATCAGGTCCAGGATCTGCGCCTGGATCGTGACGTCGAGCGCGGTGGTCGGCTCGTCGGCGATCAGCAGTGCCGGGTCGCAGGCCAGCGCCATGGCGATCATCACCCGCTGCCGCATCCCGCCCGACAGCTGGTGCGGGTAGGACTCGGCCCGGCGCCGCGCGTCCGGGATCTCGACCAGCGACAGCATCTCGACCGCCCGGCTCCAGGCGGCCCTGGCGCCAACCCCGCGATGCAGCCGGACGACTTCTGCGATCTGGCGGCCGACGCTGTGCACCGGGTTCAGGCTGGTCATCGGCTCCTGGAAGATCATCGAGATCTCGTTGCCGCGGACATCGCTCATCGCCGTCTGGTCGAGCCGTGCCAGGTCGCGCACCCGGCCGTCGCGGCCGCGGAACAGGATCTCGCCGGCGGCGATGCGGCCGCCGGGCGAGCGGACCAGGCGCATGACCGACAGGCTCGTCACCGACTTGCCCGATCCGCTCTCGCCCACCAGCGCCACGGTCTGCCCGGCCTCGACCCGCAGGTCGACGCCGTTGACCGCGCGCACCGGCCCCGCTTCGGTGCGGAATTCCGTCACCAGGCCGCGGACATCGAGCAGCGGCGTGCCGGTGCAGTCCGCTTCCGTCATCCGGCGATCTGCCCTGCCCGCCTCATCTCATCCTCCGCCCAGGCCACGGGCACGTGCCCGTGGCCGATCAGCGTATCGTGGAAGGCCTGGACGCCGCCACGCCAGCGCGACCGCAGGTCCTTGATCGCCTCGACGCCCAGCCAGTACATCAGCCGGGTCGCCGGGAAGATCGAGTTGCGCGTCACCTCGCCGTCGACCCGGGCGGCGGCGAAGCCGGCCTCGTCCCGGTAGAAGCGCTTGGCCTCCTCCAGCGTCCATTCGCCGGTGTGCAGACGGATGTCGACCAGCACGCTGGCGGCGTTGCGCCGCTCGAACTGCTTCAGCAACAGCACCTCGCCTGGGGTGTAGAAGCCTGGCGCCTCCAGCAGCAGGTCCTCGGCGTAGCAGGCCCAGCCCTCGACCATGGTGCCCGCCGACAGGAAGGCGATGCCGGCGGCGCAATCGGTGCCGCCGAGGCGGGCCAGGCGGGATGCCGCCTGCCGGGCCCGGGCGTTCTGGGTGTGGTGGCCGATGGACCCGTGATGGACGGCGTGGACCGCCTTCACCAGGGCGTCATTCTGGCCGCGAAGATAGGAGGCCGGGTCGCCGCCACCCGGCGGCGTCACCCAATAGACGCTGCCGTCGCCGGCGCGCGCCATCGGGGGCGACCGGTAGAACAGGAAGTAGAGATCCCGCGCCACAGTGCGGAATGTGGGGGCCAGCGGCTGGTACGACAGCCCGTACTCCGGGGCGGGAGTGACGAGGCCGGCGGCCGCCCGCACCGCCGCGTCGTGCAAACGGCGATAGCTGGCCGGGACATCTTCCGGCGCGGCGGGATGGATCTCGGCCAGGGCCTCGACCTGCTGCTGCCAGGATCGCGCGGGATCGATCCGCGTCGCCATCTCCTCCAACTCGCCGCCCATGCGGTCGAACGCGTCCTGCGCCCGGCGCGCTGCCTCGGCGGGGGACAGGGCCAGGCCATGCGCCTCGCGCATCAGGAACGCCAGATATGGCTCGCCGCAAGCCGGGTCCCGGTCCGGCAGGCCTGCCACAACGGCGGAGAAGTCTTCCAGCGCCCGGGCGGCGGCCTCGGCCGGCACGGCCCAGCTTTCGGACCAATCGGTATGCAGGCGGATGTCACCGCGCAGGAACCCCGCCACGGCCGTAGCCTCCCGCCGCGCCCGGTCGGCCCAGCCGCGCGGCGTTGCGGTGCCGGACAGCCGGGCCCGCCCGTCGGCCAGGAAGTCGGGCAGCGCGGCCAGCCGGGCCGCCACGGCCGAACTGCGGGTCGGCTGCGACTGCGGCAGCAGCAGGGCGATGATCGCGAAGGCTGCCTCGCCCGTGTACCAGGCGGGGTTCAGGAAGCGCGGCCTGTGGTCGAGGCCGGCGCGGGCGATGGCGATCTCCGACCGCATCAGCCGCAGGTCCAGCCGATCGCCCGGGGATGACGGCTCGGGCTGCACCGCCAGCCGGTCCTGCAGCGCGTCCAGCCCCGCCCGTTCGGCAGCCTCGGTGCCGGTGGCGGCCGGCGGCAGCCGGTCGTCGTGCCCGTCGATCCCCATGAAGGTCGCGTCCACCGGCCGGAAGGCCAGGTGGTGGGCCAGGAAGGCGTCGACCAGACCCGGATCCAGGCCGGCGCCGCCGGTCACCTTCCTTGCCCCGGCAGGTCGACCCAGCGCCGCTCGGCATGCGCCCGGATCACCGCGTCGACGATCTCCTGGCTCTTGGCGCCGTCGAAGAACGTGCATTCCTGCGGCCGGTCCTCGAGGATCTCGTCGACGAAGTGCCGGACCAGGTTGCGGTAGTAGAGCTCGGGCCATGGCGTGCCGAGCGTGGTGCCTGGCGGCAGATGGTCCGCCGGCAGGTCGATCTTGCGAAACTCGACCGCATCGGCTGTGGCGAAGTGCAGCGTCTCGGCGATGCCGTATTCCGAGATCAGCCGCGCCACCGCCGCGCCCTTCGATCCGTAGACCCGGATCTCGACGCCCGGATAGTTGCCGACCGCGATGTAGCTCGACTGCAGCAGCCCCTGGGCGCCGCTGGCGTATTCGACCACCGCCGCCGCGCCGTCCTCGATCGGAATACGCTGCCGCCCCGGCTCGCCGCGCACCACCCGCTCGGGCACGAAGTTGCGCATGGTCGAGGCGACCGACGCGAATTCTCCTCCCAGCCAACGCATGAGGTCGACCAGGTGCGACCCGTAGCCGATGATCGACGCCGGGATCAGTTGGTCGCGCGGCGCGCCGGGCACAACCTGGCGCAGCGGGAAATCCGGGTCGAGGAACTGACTGTTCTGCTCGAAGCCGTGGATGTGGAAGATCTCGCCCAGCGTCCCGTCGGCAATCCACTGCCTCACCTGCCGGATGGCCGGCGAGTAGCGGAAAGTGAAGCCCAGCTTGGTGCGCACGCCCTTGGCATCCGCCGCCCGGGCCGCGGCGAAGGCCGGCTCCGCCTCGGTCGCCAACGGCTTCTCGGACAGCACGTGCCTGCCGGCGGCGATCGCGTCCAGGCTGAGCGGCAGATGCGTGTGGGTCGGTGTGCAGACATCGACCATCTGCACGTCCGGGTCGGCCAGCAGCGCTCGGTGGTCGGTGTAGATCCGACGTGCGCCGAACCGCTCGGCCATCGCCTGGGCACGCTCGGGCTCGATATCGCAGATGGCGACCAGGTCCACCCGTTCATGCGCGGCGTAGCCGGGCAGGTGCGCCTTCTCGGCCCAGCTGTGCGCCCCGATTACCCCGACCCCGAGTCTCGTCCCTGTCATGGCAGCGCCTTTCCGATCTGGTTCACATAGGCCTCCAGCTCGTCGTAGTTGTGGAAGCCGAGCGGGCGGCGCCCTTCCTCGATCTCGTAGATCATGGCGCAGAGCTTCTCGTTCAGTCGGACATCCACGCCGGCCCGGCGGCCGTAATCGATCAGCTTGCCGTTGGAGGAGCGCACTTCGGACGGCCGGTTCCGGTAGACGATGTCCCACCAGATGCCGGAGCCCTTCTTCTTGAACTGGTGGGCCTGCTCGTTCTGGTCCTTCTTCAGCAGCCAGATCGCGTGGTTGATGTTGTCGAGCAGGCGCCGCGTGTCGGCCGGCGTCTTCGGCCGGTAGTTGGCGGGGTCGAAGAAGTCGAAGGCCTCGACCGCGATCCCGTTCGCCTCCGCAATCTCCAGCGCCTCGCGCACGATCGCGCCGGCGATCCGGGCATAGCGCTCGACCCCCAGCGTCTCGCGGATGCGGGCATCGACCAGGGCGGAGAACACGACCTGGGCGGAATAGACCTCCTTGGCCCAGATCTGGCCCCAGATGTTGTCGGAGACCTGCACCTCGGTCAGCGCCGACAGCTGCCGGCCCAGTTCCTCCAGCCGCGGGGTGCGGCGGCCATCCATCTCGCCGAGCTGGATCGGCCCCTCATGGACGAACTCGATGTAGCCGGGATCGACCAGCGCGCCGCCGTAGTTCGGAATCGATCCGATCACCATGGCCTTGCCGTCGAAGCCGTTGGCATCAAGCAGGGCCACGATGTCGGGTTCGTTGAACCCGTTCTGATAGGAGACGATGGCGCTGTCGGGCCGCAGCAGCGGCAGCACCTGCCGCACCGCGTCGACGGCATGCTGTGACTTGGTGGCGACCAGCACCATGCCCAGCGGCTGGGTCAGCTGGTCCGGCGTCGCGGCCCGGACCGGAACCGTCATCTCGCCGCGGACGCCGTCGATGAAGAGTCCCCGGGCGTTGAGCGCGTCGACATGCTCCTGCCAGCGATCGACCAGGAGGACATCATGCCCCGCCTTGGCCATATACGCCCCGGCCAACCCGCCGATCGCGCCGGCACCGATGATGGTGATGGTCATGCTGTCGCTTTCGGCTGTCACGGGGTGGCGGGCGAAAACATCTCCAGGCTCTCGGGGCTGTGCACCTGCCCGTAGAGGTAGGTCAGGAAGGCCGGGCGCTGACTGGCGGGGACGCGCTCCCGCACGCGGCGCACGCTCTCATTGCCGGCCCAGTAGGAGGCGATGAACGGACCGCGGAAGGGATGGGCCGCCATGCGCAGCCGCCCCTGGATCCAGGCCTCCTGGCCGAAGGCGGTCCGGCGCAGATACTCGGCGACGCGATCGGCCGGCCAGCCATCCACCATCAGGTGCCATGCAGCACTGGTCTGGGCCGCGCTGCGCAGCCGGCGCAATTCGAGATGGATCTCGTCGTCCTCGTCCTCGATCCAGTCGATCAGTTGCACCGCCTGGTCGCCGATGCCCTCCTGGACGCAGCCGGTGACGGTGTTGGCGGTGCAGAGCAGGGCGTCGGCGTCCGACCGACCGGCCTCGACCTCGGCCCAGGTATAGAGCAGCTGGGTCACATGGCCCGGATGAACCTCGTGGCACACCAGATGCTTCAACGCCGATCGGGTGAAGCGCTGGTCGACATTCAGGTCCATCTGGCCCTGGTTGAAGTTGCAGCGG
This sequence comes from Inquilinus ginsengisoli, assembly GCF_031453975.1. Classification (NCBI taxonomy): domain Bacteria; kingdom Pseudomonadati; phylum Pseudomonadota; class Alphaproteobacteria; order Rhodospirillales; family Rhodospirillaceae; genus Inquilinus; species Inquilinus ginsengisoli. The sequence goes on along the minus strand of NZ_JAVDPW010000005.1, from coordinate 445,200 downwards.
GCGGTGAAGGGCATGTCGCGCACCGGGTTGAGCGCCATCTCGTAGTCGCCGGTGTCGATGATGCGGGCATCCGTCCGCGCCTTGGCCTGTGCCAGCAGTTCGCTGAAGGTCGCCTCGAGCCGCTCGGGGTCGACGAAGCGCCCTTCTTCCCAAGCCTTGATGCGCTCGCCAAGATCCCCGCGGACGGCGCCCTGGCGTCGCAGCAGGGAGTCCAGCCGGCCGCGGATGTCCTCGATCACCGCCGGGTCGACCGGGCCGATCGGGGCGCCCACGAGGTCGCGGACCTTCTCCTCGAAGGACGGGCTGGCGCCGGCGAACAATCGGACCGCCACCTTGAGGGAGGTCAGCATGCCGCGCAGGAACACGGCGCGCGTGCCGTCGGGGACCTGGCCGACCGAGGATTCCAGAGCGGCGAGATCCTCCTGCACCTCGTCCCAGCTGGCATAGCGGCGGGCCGGGACGAGATCGGTGCCCATGTAGATCGGCACCAGTCCTTCCCCGTCCAGCAGGCTGGTGCCCCGCGGACGCGAGCGCTCGAACGCGTCGATGCCCATGGTCACGGCCGTCAGGGTGGCGCCGATCGCGGCGGGGTCGATGGTCATGCCGATGGCCTCGTCGTTGGCGGCGACCGGCGCCGACCGGCCTCGCCCCAGGATGAATTCCAGCGTGTTTCCGGCGGGATCGCGCAGCATAAGGCGGTCCGGGCTGACGGATGGCGGCTCCCCGAGCGCGACGCCGGCGCGCGAGACCACAGCGGTCAGGGCGTCCCATCGCTCGCTGTCGAGGCAGACGCCGAAGCTCCACAAGGAACCGGACTCGCCGCCGGACCGGGCCGACGAGACCGAGCCGCCATCTGCCAGACGGGCCGAGACCACATGGCCGAAGAAGTCGAAATCGATCGAATGCTCGTCTTCGTGTCGAACCCGGCATTGCAGGACTTCGCCATAGAACCGCTTGGCGCGCTCCAGGTCATCGACTGCGAAAGAGAGGTGGAATGGGTGTATGGCCATCGGATGCAACCGGTTCCGCGAGGCGTGCCGCTATGGCGGGGTGTTTTCCCGTCCGAGGGTAGACCGTTGGCCTCGGTCCACAAGGCGCATTAAGATTGCGAAACCATGATTTCAGGGAATGGATGTGCCGACCCGCCGCCGTCTGCTGCCCTCGCTGAACGCCATCCGCACCTTCGAGGCCGTGGCCCGCCACCAGAGCTTCACCCATGCGGCCGCCGAGCTATACGTGACCCAGAGCGCGGCCAGCCGTCTGGTCCGCAGCCTCGAGACATATCTCGACCTGCCGCTCTTCGTCCGCGTCAGCCGCCGGATCGAGTTGACCGACCAGGGCCGCTTCTACGCCGACCTGGTGCGGGATGCTCTCGACCGCATCGAGGCCGGGACGATGGAGTTGATTTCCACCCGGGACGGCGGCGGCACCCTGTCGATCGGCATGCTGCCGACCTTCGGCACACGGTGGCTGATCCCACGGCTGTCGGCGTTCCAGGCGCTGTACCCCGACATCGTCCTCAACCTCGTCAGCAACGACGGACCGCTCGACTTCGCGGCCCAGAAGATCGATGTGGCCGTGCGGTTCGGCCATGGCGGCTGGCCGGACGCCATCGCCGAGCCGCTGATGTCGGAGGAGGTGGTCGTGGTCTGCAGCCCCGCGATCATGGCTGGGCGTCATCCGCTCTCGGACTTCGACGCGCTCGAACACCACCGGCTGATCCGCCATGCGACCCGCCCGGATGCCTGGAACCACTGGTTCCGCTCGATCGACGTCACCCCTGCAGCGTTGCATTGGGGTCCGACGCTGGAACATTTCTACATGGTGATCCAGGCCGCGATCGCGGGGCTGGGGATAGCGCTGCTGCCGCGCCTTCTAGTCGAGGACGAGATCCAGCGCAGGGCCCTCATCGTCCCCTATGATGTCCGCGTTACCGGGCCGGGCGCCTACTATGTCGTCAGCCCGAAGGCAAAGGCCGAGCTGATGCGGGTCCGCGCTTTTCGCCGTTGGATCATAGAAACCTCCAAGGCGGCGTGAACACACCATGGCCTGTTCCGGCCGGCGAGCCGCCGCCGCGGCGGTTGCCCTGGGGAAGCCGAATAAGATCATCGCCTACGAGCCGAGCCTGCCCACTTCTCCAGAATCACTTTAGGAGCGTGGCGCTGATCGTCGCCCGAGCGATGGTCGCCCCGCAGAGGTGGGGTTGCCGGCATCGGCAACGAAACCATTCTCACCGTGCCGGACACCATCCCGCGGTGAGGCTTCGGTCTACTGGCAGCGCCACTCCAGCCCGACCAGACCAGGCAGATCGCGCAGCGCCCTGATCTTCGGCGGCGGCCCCTTGTCGGCGATGCGGTCGGTCCAGCACAGGTCGAAGCGCAGGGTGCTGCACGGCGGCTCCACGGCATGCTGGACGGTCAGCGCGGCGATGCGGAAGCCCGCGGCCTTCAGCCGGTCCTGCAGCGCCGGAATGTCGACATCGGGATCGGCCAGGGTCAACGCCAGTTGGGCCTGCCGTTCCTGCCGCATCCAGGCCTCGACCCATTTCAGCAGCCAGAGCGTGGCGATGCCAAGCCCCAGCGCGGCCAACCCGAGGCCGATCGACCCGGCACCAAAGCACAGCCCCATCATGGTCACGAACCACAGCGTCGCCGCCGTGGTCACGCCGACGACCATGTCGCCCCGGCGGAGAATGGCGCCGCCGCCGATGAAGCCCATGCCCGACAGGACACCCAGCGGCAGGCGCATCACGTCCATCCTGCTGAAAGACTCCGGCGTCTTGCCGGTCACTTGCAGCAGTTGGTTGGTCAGGATCATGGAAATGGCGGCGGCCAAGCAGGCCAGCAGCGTCGTCCGCAGCCCCGCGGGCCGGCCTTCGATCCCGCGATTGAGGCCGATGATGGCGCCGCCGGCGACGCTGAGGGCGAGACGGAGAGCGATGTCCCCTGCGCTCAGTTCCAGGTTCGTGCCGCTGGAACAGAATTCGTCGGGATATCGTTCCGGCCTGCTTCGACAAAGGACCGCCGCTTGGACCGAGGTGCTCCCATCCCCTCGCCAACGGCCGGCGGAACCGTTGCAGCGTCAGGTCTATTTGAATCCATGGGCATCGAGCCCTTGGAGAATCGATATGTCGAACGAAAACCCGAACAAGCAGAACCAGCCGGGCCAAACCAATCCCGGGCAGGTCAAGCGGCCGGATCAGAGCCCCCAGCAACAGCAGCAAGGCCGCCCCGGTCAGCCGAAGCAGCAGCAGCAGCAGGGTGAACGGCCGAGCCCGTCGCAACCCGGCCAGGCGCGCCCGGACGACAAGGCACGCCACAGCCAGGGTGGCCAGCAAGGACCGATGGATCGGTCCGGCAAGGGCGACCAGCGAAGCTGATCGCCGTTGGCCTGGAGCGAGGGTAGCGCGGGTGCGCAAGCGCTCGCGCTACCCTTTGTCAGCGTGGCACCGATAAGTCCGCATTGATTCGACGAGTGCTTCGAAGTGTTGGCGGGCCGGCTGGCAAGAAAGCTTGGCGATGCAGTCGTCTCATACGCGGAGACCGCGTTGGCGGATCCAGTCCTCACTATCCTCCTCTATTTTATTCTGCCGCTTTGGTTCGCCGCCGGCTTCGCTGACTGGCTTTGTCATCGTGCCGCCAATATCGAGTCGACCGCCGAAGCGAAGGAATCCCTGATCCATCTGCTGATGTTCGGCGAGATGGCGCTCCCGCTGCTGGCCGCGCTGTTTTTGGAAATCAACTCCTTGATTATCGTGTTGATGATCGTCGCCTTCCTGGCACACGAAGCGACGGCCCTGTGGGACGTCAGCCACGCGGTGACACGCCGCGCCGTGAGCCCCATCGAGCAGCACGTCCACAGCTTCCTGGAGATGCTGCCATTGATGACCGCCGCCTTCGTCACCGTGCTGCATTGGCCTTGCCTCATGGCTTTCCCACGCGTGTCTCCGTGTCGGGGAGGGCTGAGCCGGTCAAGGCCAAGCCTCGAGGATCTGATCCACCGGCGCGACCTCGATCTGCTGCGAGAAGCGCTCATGGAAGAGGCGGAGAAGATCTTCATGGGTGGTGTCGGACGTGCTGCAGACCGCGTCCTCCGCCAGCACCAGGCGGTAGCCCCGGTCGACGGCGCCGAGGGCAGTCGCCAGCACGCAGATATCCGTCTCGCCGCCGGAGAGGATGAGCGTGTCGATCGCGCCGGCGCGAAGCCGCTCACCGAGCCCCGGGGCCGTGAAGGCGGAATAGCCGTGCTTGTCGAAGACGAGGGCCGGCGGCACGAACTCCGCCAGCATCGGCACCAGCGCCAGCAGCCTGGGATCCAGCATTCCCCGCGTCATCTCCGCCCAGCGGGTGTAGTAGCGCCGCCAGCTGCCGGGCAGTTCGTCCGAATGCCGGGGCGGCAGGAAGCGGGTGAAGATGGTGTCCGCGGGCCGGTGTCGGACGAGGCGCCGCACCGAGGGCGAGGTCCGCTGCGCCCACGGCACATGCCAGGGGGTCTGCTGCGCGAACAGCTCCTGCATGTCGATGCAGAGATGGACGGTCCCGTCCCCCAACCGACCGAACGGCAGCGCCTCGTCGGGTGTCACGACGGTATCGCCGGCGATGACCGCGGCGAGGGCATCACAGCATCGGCCGGCCGCCGGTCACCGGCAGCAGGGCGGAATCATCCCCGCCGGTAATCAGCGCGACCTTCCCGTCCAGGCGGCCGCTGCCGCGATAGCTGTCCTCGCCGTGGTCCGGGCGTGGGTCCATGGCGGATGTCCTCCCCGGCGGCCGCTGCTGCTGCACTGGTTGCGGTGGGCACGGGCCGGCAGTCTTCGGATCGGTCATGGCGGTCTCCGTCGGATGTCCGGACGTCGATTGAATCAATGGGCCGAGGAGATCGCCGTTCCGTGGTCGGACGGGCCGCCGGTCAGTCAGCGAGAAAATCCAGCGGTTCCCGGTCAAGATCGCCCACGACGAGCGAGACGTGGCCCAGCATCGGGTCAATCGCTGGACGGATCATCGCTCGCCGTGGCGCCGTCGGATCAGGCTGCTTTCCGGTTGAGGCTGCTCTCGGCGAGCCTCGACAACAGCTGGTCGGTCTTCTTCTCTTCCTGGAGCGTCTGGTCGAGCAGCCGCACGGCCTCGGGCAGGTTCAGCTTGGCGGCCCAGGCCTTCAGCGTGCCGTAGCGCGAGATCTCGTAGTGCTCGACGGCCTGGGCGCCCGAGAGCAGCCCGGCATCGAGCGCGGAGGTGTCCTTGAACTCCTCCATGATCTCCTTGCCTTCGTCGATGATGCCGACGATGGCGTCGCAGGTCTTGCCCTGCGCCCGCTTGCCGAGAAGGTCGAACACCTTCTCGAGGCGGTCGACCTGGCCTTCGGTCTCGTCGCGATGCGTCTCGAACGCGGTCTTGAGCTCGGCGGACTGCGCAGCCTTCGCCATCTTGGGCAGGGCTTTCAGGATCTGCTTCTCGGCATAGTAGATGTCCTTCAGCGTGTCGAGGAACAGATCGTCGAGCGTCTTTTCAGTCGTTGCCATGAATCACCCCTATGGATTGTTGTCTTTCTGCAAATAACGGCCAAATATGGCCTCAGCGTTTTACTGCATCCCGGACGGCGTCCTTGGCCTTGCCGACTTCCTTCTGAACCTTGCCTTCGGCCTTATCCATCTTGCCGTCGGCTTGAAGGTTGCGGTCGCCGGTGACCTTTCCAGCGGCATCCTTCACGGCGCCTTTCGCCAGCTTGGCGGCGCCAGCGATCCGATCCTTGTCCATGTCCGGCCTCCAGAGTTGCAGACGACAGATGAATAGGCGCCGCAGCCTCTTCGTTCCTCGAAGGCCCTCCTTCTTGAAAACGAAACGATACGAAACGGCCGAATGCGAGAATGGGGAATACAACAAAGTATAATTTCCCCATTCACCCTGGATATTACTGACCGGGAACCAAGACTGGCCTCTTCCTCTTTACTAAGTCGCCATGAGGATCGCGACCTTCAACGTCAATGGAATCAACGGCCGATTGCCGCTCCTCCTCCACTGGCTCGCATCCGCGGAGCCGGATGTCGTGTGCCTGCAGGAGCTGAAGTCGCCAGATGACCGGTTTCCGGCCGCCGCGTTGCGCGACGCGGGCTACGGCGCGATCTGGCACGGGCAGAAGGCCTGGAACGGCGTCGCCATCCTCGCCCGTGGGAGTGATCCGGTGGAGACCAGGCGCGGGCTTCCCGGTGACCCGAACGACAGCCACAGCCGGTATATCGAGGCAGCTGTCGCCGGCGTCCTGGTCGGCTGCCTCTACCTGCCGAACGGCAACCCGGCGCCGGGCGCGAAATTCGACTACAAGCTCCGCTGGTTCGACCGCCTGGCGGATTATGCTGCAACCCTCCTGGACCTCGAGATCCCGGTGGTGCTGGCGGGAGATCTCAACGTCATGCCGACGGATCTCGACGTCTATGCGCCGGCGCGCTGGCGGGACGATGCGCTGTTCCGTCCCGAGGTCCGCGCCGCCTATCGACGGCTGGTCGATCAGGGCTGGACCGATGCGCTGCGGACGCTTCATCCGGATGAGCGGATCTATACCTTCTGGAAGTACTTCCGGAACGCGTTCGCCCGGGATGCGGGCTTGCGCATCGATCACCTGCTGCTCAGCCCTTCGGTCGCCGACCGCCTTGTATCGGCGTCGGTCGACCGCCGAGCCCGCGGATGGGAGAAGGCGAGCGACCATGCGCCGGTCTGGATCGACTTGGCTGACTGACGGGGTGCGCCGCCGAGGTCGTCGACGGCATCAGTGGTTCGGCAACGATTCATCGGCGCGTGCGGGTGTCGCCACCACGACGTCCGGATCCCGGACAGCATGCAGATCCCGCATGAGCAGGCAGGCAAGTCCGGCGAGGTGGACCCTCGGCACGGCCGTCACGGTGTACCGCACCCGCCCGCAAAGGCAACCGCCGGTGATCGGATCCGGCTCTTTGCCCTCTCCTGGACGCGCCATCCGCTTACTGAAGGCCGGACTGTATGGTCTGGGCCTCCGACAGATGGTGTTCGACGATCGGCGCCAACTCCAGGGCCACGGCCTTGAGGTTGGGATCGCTGCCGGAATCGCCATAGCTCTGCTGCAGCTTCAGCGCCTGCTGATGCCCCTCCACCTGCCCATCGATGTAAAGCCTGTCGAACTCCGAGCGGCGGGCCGATTTCAGCGCGGCAAGCTCGTCCTGGTGCTGTGGGTCGAGCTTCGCGGGAAGCTGGATCGGCAGGTTCGAGGCGGCGATGGCGCTGCGGATCTTGGCGGTCGACGCAGTGTGGTCCCGCACCATCATGGTTGCGAACTGCCTGACCTCGGCGCTGCGCCCGCGCTTGGCCGCGACCCTGCCGGCCTCGACCTCGAACAGGTCGCTCATGCCGGCCGTCTGGGCGTAGTTGGCCGGGTCCATCTGCGACGCCGGGGCCAGGGACGCCAGCACCGCCGCCGGTTCGTTCTCCTTGCTGCAGGCACCGAGAAGCAACGACCCCAGAACAGCGACGCTGGACAGCAACAGGACGGATCTCATGACGGATCTCCCTGAAAACGAATGCGATGTCCGATTGCAACGGGGCAGGCGCGCTCAACGTTCCGAATCTGTCGCAAAGTCCCATTGAGTCCGGAACGGGCGAGTCGTGCGGGCGCCCCTCTTCCGCCGACCGGGGACTGGCCATCCCGACGGGCTGGAACCGGCCTTCGCGACGCGTCGTTTCCATGGACGATGGCGGGACCATCGGCGATGACGGCGCCTGGTCCTCCGCCGCCGCCATGCCACGCCGTCGCTGCTGAGCTACCAGCTGGGGGACCGGGACGGGCCATTTCCCGGCCCAGGGCGCGACCGAGGCGACGGCGGCAAGCGCAGCATACTAATCGGCCCGCGACGGGAGGTAGCCCAGGCGACAGACCTCCCGGAACGCCGCGGCCGGTGGTCTCGTTGGCAGGGTAGGCAGATGATCGAATTGGCCAGACGGCCGCTTGTTCCGGCGCTCGCTGCCCCCTATCGCACTGCGTGGGAGTCAATCGTGGATCCGATCGTGATTTTGAAGCGCTGCAAACCCGGCGACCACCTGAAGGTGACGAACTCAAACGGTGACACAGACGACATCGTCGTCGACCGCGTGGATCTTCAGAACCAGCAGCTGATCCCGGTCTACGGAAACGCCATTGCCTTCGGCGATGTCGGGAAGGTCTCGAATGCGAGCGAGACCAACCGCAAATACCGTTCGGGCTAATCCCCGGCTCTGGAGTCTCGTGGCGCCGCCATTACTGCCTTCGGCGGGCCGGCCCCGTCCTCGCCTAGCTTGCCCGCTACACCCACCGCACACAGCGCACCGGGACGGAGTCATGAATTCGGCGGAGCGCCTGTTCGCCCGTCGTCAATCCGTGTGGGTGCTCGTCAGCCCGCGCAGGTGATTGTAGTACTGGGATCCATAGCTCGAAGGGGTGCCGGATTCGTCGGTGATCAGGCCGATGTTGAAGTCGCCGGTGCCGCAGGTGCCCGGCCAGGTGTTGAAGTTCCAGGCCATGTAGCCCTGCTTCTTGCCCTCGATGAAGGCCCAGAGCCGGTCCAGGTAGCCCGTGTCGCAGCTGGCGCCGAAGTGATTGGCCATGCCATGTTCGCCCACGATCAGCGGGACCTGGTCCATCACCGGCGCGACCTCGTCGTCCCAGCACTGCTGGCTGGTGCAGGACGCGAAGTTGTACTGGTGCCAGGAGGCGACGATGTTGTTCTCCGGATCCGTGGGCTTGTAGGCCAGCCAGTGGCTCAGGTCGCCCGCCAGGCTGAGCCCGCCGACCATCAGGACGTTCTCCGCCCCGGTGGCGCGCACCGTATCGACCAGCGCCTGCATCCCGACCGCGGTGTAGGACGTGCTGGTGTCCACATAGTCATCCGCGACCTTCACCGAGCAGCTGCTGCCCCCGTTGCGCCAGCAGCTCCAGGCCTGGGCCTCGGGCGGGTCGTTCAGCAGGAAGGGTTCGTTGTACAGGTCGAAAATCACCGCGCTGTTGCCCTTGAATGCGTTGGCCACGCTGGTCCAGAACGCGACGGAATGATCGGCGTTGGGCATCGGCTGGAAATCCAGCCCGATGGTCGACAGCGAGCCCGGCATCGCATAGTGCAGGTCGACGATGACGGCGAGGTTGTTGGCGGTCATCAGGTTGACGTAGTCGATGATGGCCTGCCGGTACGTCGCGCCCATAAAGGCTGCGTTCGCGCTGGTGGTGTTGATGCCCAGCCAGCACTGCTCGTTCAACGGAACCCGCACGGCATTGGCGTTCCACGACTTGACCGCATCGACGAAGGCCTGGTCGCGCGGCGTGGCGTCGTAGCCCTGCACGCATTCGAAGCCGGTGGTCCCGCGATTGACGCCGTGGACGAACAGCGCCTGCCCCTGGCCGTTGAGCAGCTGGTTGCCCTGCACATGTAGCCCGCTCATCGCCACGTTGGAGGGGCCGGAGCCCTGGCCGACCATCGCTAGGTCGTCCACATAGAACCGGGGCCCGGCCGCGTCGGAATAGTGCTTGATCGCCAGGGTGTCGATCGTGGTGTTCGCCACGCCGAGATCGGCCAGCGACACCTCGTACCGGGTCCACTGCCCCGCGGTCATGGGCGAGAGCACCACGGTGCCCAGGAAGCTGCCGGCGCGGAAGGCGTCGACCGACACCACCTGGCCGCCCGCGGTGCCGCCATGGGCCCAGAGTTCGAGCGTGTCGAAGCCCGCGGTGCTGAAGCCTTCCTTGTCGAAATAGAACTGGCCCCATTCGCCGGTGGGCGTGATGCCGATGGATTTGGTGCCGGCATGCACCGGGCTGGTGGTGGCGGTGTTGCTGCTGATGTTCCAGCCGCTGCCCGGCGTCCAGCCGTTGCGGAACTGGTCGTCGTAGAGGACCTGCCGGGTCGGCGCGACGCTGATCCCGATGTCGTCGACGAAGTATTGCGGCAGGGTGCCTGCGGTCGCGTTCTGGATGACGAAGCCGGTGATCTGCCGGTCCTGCGCGTCCAGCGCCGACAGATCGACCGAGTATTGCCGCCACTGGTTGGCCAGGAGCGGCGCCAGCGGCACGGGGGTGATCGGGTTGCCGCTGGCGTCCCGGGCCTCCACCTGCAGCAGCTGGCCGCCGGCCGTCCCGCCATGCGCCCAGAAGGTGAAGGCGCCATAGCCGGTGGTGCTGATCGCCACGGTGTGCAGGTACAGGCCGCCCCAGCCGCCTTGCACCAGCCGGATCGAGCGGGTGCCGCCATGCACCGTGGCGGTGTTGGTCAGGATCTGGCCGGACGACCAGCTCCAATCCTGCCAGCCAGCCTGCAGCGCATCGCTGTAGATCACCACCGGGTCGGCGGCGCGCGCACTGCCGAAGCCGAGCGTGCCGAGCAGTCCCATCAGGGCGAAAAGGCCCCGGAGCAAGCGGCTGTTCATGATGTCACCGCCACTTCATGACGCCCTGCCCGGGCGAGGCCAGCCACAGCGCGCCATTGGCGGCGACCCTGGCAAACAGCGCGAACGGATAGGCCAGGCCCTGGTTCTGCGCCGTCCAGGCCGAGATGCCGTTGGCGCTGGTGAGCACGCCCAGGCTGGTCGAGGCGTAGCCGCCGGCATGGACCGCGCTGGAGCTGCCGAGATAGACCCGGCCGGTGCCGGGATGGACCGTCACGGTGCTGGCCCAGTCATCGGCCTGGACGCGCGCCCAGCTCTGGCCATAATCCGCCGACCGGTACAGGCCCTTGCCGCTGCCCTTGACCGCGATCCAGATGTTGTTGTCGCGGCTGGCCAGATCCATCGGCCCGCTATAGGTCCAGACGTCGTGCAGCCAGTGCTGGCCCGCCGTCCAGCCGCTGGTCATGGCGGCGGGCAGGGTCAGCTGGCTCCAGGTGTTGACGCTGCCGCCCTGCCACGAGCGGTAGATCGCGCCGGCCGACAGGGCGAACACGCCGTTGGTCGCGGTGTAGTAGATCCGGAAGCAGTCGTCGTTGGGGCAGTTCAGCACCATCTGCCACGAGGCGCCGTCATCCTCGCTCAGATACACATCACCATTGACGGCCGCGTAGACCCAGCGCGACGTGACGGTGCTGTCGGGCGCCACGGTCAGCCCCTCCAGGCGCCGGATCGGGCTGGGCAGCCCCTGGGTCAGCTGCTGCCAGGTCGCGCCACGGTTCGTGCTCTTCAGCAGATACAGCGGTTCGGCGCAGGGGGTGCCGCAATTCTCCATATTGCCGCCCAGCTGGGCCCAGACCACGTCGGGGCGGCTGGGATCCGCGGTCACGCTCAGGCTGTTGCCGCCCTTGCCGGCCCATCCGCCGGTGTATGGCGCGGCGTCCAGGCTGGTCCAGCTGCTGCCGCCATCGTCCGAGCGCCACAGGCCGAGATCCATGTATCCGGCATAGACCAAGTTGGCGTCAGCCGCGCTCTGCTCGACCACGATCGGCACCACATTGTCGATGCCGCGCGAGCGCCACTTGCCGGTGACCGCGGTGGAGACGCTGTCGCTCCAGTTCTTGGCGCCATCGCTGCTGGCGTAGAGGAACTGGTTGTTGGTCCACAGCACGGTGTTGGGGAATGAGGGGTTATAGCCGAGGGTCTGGCCGAGCCCCTGGTAGCTGAAGCCCATTCCCCAGTCCTCGTCGGCCTGGGACCAGCCGCCGGTGACGCTCAGGGTGCGCTTGACCCAGGTCGCCCCACTATTGCTGCTCTCCCACAGAAAGCTGCCATAGGTCCCGGCAGGGCGCAGGGCCTGGTCGTCGAGGCCGACGATCCGGACCCGGCTGGAGTTGGAGGGGTCGGCCAGGATGATCCCCGAAGGCGCCTGGGCGCCGGAGGCGAGGAGCGTCCAGGAGTATCCGGTTTCCAGAGACTTATAGACCTGCGGCGCATTGCCGGTCGCGACCACCGTCGCATACATCAGGTTGAGGTTCTGCGGGTCCTGGCCGTAGGCGATGTCGACCAGCTTGCCCTGCTGCGGGTCGAGCCGGGTGAAGGTCTGGCCGCCATCGGTGGAGAAATGCGCCTGGTAGATCACCTGGCTTTCCGGGCGGTCCGGAAAGCGCCCCCGGCCGCTGATCGCCCAGACGCCGTCGGGATCCACGGGATGGGTGCGCAGCCCGGTGATGCGCAGGCCGGCGGGCAGGTTGGACCCCGTCGCGCTCCAGGTCTGGCCCGCATCGGTGGAGCGGATGATGTAGGGCTGCAGGGCGTCCCACTGCGGGTGCACCGCGGCGTAGACGATGTTCGGATTGGCCGACACGGCGATCGCGGCGATGTAGCCAGTGGCGTATTTCCGGCTGAAGCCGGTGCCGTTGCTGTTGCCGACGAAGAGCCCGCCATCGGTGCCGACCAGCAGCTTGCCCGAGGGGTGGGCCGCCAGCGATGCGATATGGGTGACGGTCAGCCCCTGGGCCGACCCCACCGCGGTCCAGCTTGCCCCCGCATTCGTGCTGAGATAGAGGCCACCGAGATCGGAACCGGTGGCCCAGTATCCCTCGGCGGTCACGACGGGCGAGTTGAACGCGCCGCCACCGCCGGGGTTGCCGGGCTTCCAGGTCAGTGTCTGCGCGTGGCCGAGCGACGGCGCGAACAGGAACAGCACCGCCATCAAGGCGATCATGACTCTATGGTTCACCGGGCCCCCCTCCGGTTGATTGTCAAACGGGCCTGACCGACGCCCCCTGTCCGGAGCCGACCGGAACGCCCTTCCCGATAAAATGATCCCCATCCAGACCAGCGCCGCAAAATCGATCCGGCTTGCTGGATCCTGAGAGGTCCGCAGTCCCCCGGCCGCGAATCACTTCCTATATATGCCACTCCAGGCCGACACATTCCTGCAACGCGCGCAAGATCCCATCGGCACAAGGCGAAACAAATTCATCGGCCCATGCGGGCGACCGCCGCGCCCGGCCGTCGACGGGCTGGAACCGGCCGTCGCGACGCGTCGTTTCCATGGCGGATCACTGTAGAGGAGCATGGACATGCCTGCGAAATCGAAGGCGCAGCAGAAGGCGGCGGGAGCGGCCCTCTCGGCCAAGCGCGGCGAGCAGAAGGTCGGCGACCTCAAGGGCGCTTCGAAGTCGATGTACAAGTCGATGAGCGAGACGCAGCTCGACGAACTGGCTTCGACCAAGCGGAAGGGCAGGCCCGACCACGCCTCGAAGTCGTAGCAGCGACGATCGGGCGCCATGACATGAGGGCCAACCTCGGCGCAGCGTCGACCGATCCGGCCGTGGGTCGGCGCTCGACTCCGGCGGTGTTGAGGCCGGGCGCCAACAGCTGGCGGGTCGAGCCGGCCCGGCGTGCTGCGGTGCTGGTGGATGCCGCCGCCTATTACGGGGCGCTGCGGGCGGCGATGCGCCGGGCGAAGCGCAGCATCGCCATCATCGGCTGGGACATCGACAGCCGCACGCCGCTGGTGGGGCCGCAGGGTGTGCCCGACGATGGGCTGCCCGCGCAGCTCGGCGATTTCCTGTGCGCCCTGGTGCGTGACGAGCCGCAGCTGTCGATCAGGCTGCTGCTGTGGAACTACTCGCTGCTCTATGCGCTGGAACGCGAGTCGCTGCCGCTGCTCACCCTGCAATGGAGCACCCCGCGCCAGATCGAACTGTGCCTCGACGACGAGATCCCGGTCGGCTCCTCGCATCATCAGAAGATCGTGGTGATCGACGATGCCGTCGCCTTTGTCGGCGGGCTCGACCTGACGATCCGGCGATGGGACACGCCGGCCCACGCCCCCGCGAACGGGCATCGGGTCGACCCCAGCGGCGTCCCCTACCCTCCTTTCCACGACGTCCAGTTGATGGTCGATGGCCCGGCCGCCATCGCGCTGGCGGCGCTGGCCCGGTGGCGCTGGGAAAGAGCCACGGACGAGGTCCCTGTCCCCGTCCCTGTCGCCAACGACCCATGGCCCGATGCGGTGGCGCCGGATTTCCGCGACGTCACGGTCGGCATTTCCCGGACGCTGCCGTCCTATCCCGGCGAGCGTGAGGTCCGGGAGGTCGAAGCCCTGTTCGAGGACATGATCGAATCCGCCGAGACCACGATCTACATCGAGAACCAGTTCCTGACCTGCACCCGCCTCGCCATGCGTCTGGCCGCGCGCCTGCAGGCCGTCCCCGGGCTCGAGGTCGTGATCGTCGGGCCCCACATCCACAACAGCTGGATCGAGCACCGCGCCATGGTGTCGGGACGGGTCCGCTTCATCGCGACGCTTCGCGCCGCCGGGGTCGGCGACCGCATTCGCCTGCTGCACCCCCGCACCAGCCGTGACGGCGCGGCGACCGACATCATGGTGCATTCCAAGCTGATGATCGTCGACGACCGGCTGCTGCGGATCGGGTCCGCCAATCTGTGCAACCGCTCGATGGCTGTCGACAGCGAATGCGACCTTACGATCGAGGCGGCCGACGACGCCGACCGAACGGCGATCACGGCGGTGCGCAACCGGCTGCTGGCGGAGCATTGCGGCATCGGGGCGGAGGACATGGCGCGGCGGATCTCGGCCTCCGGGTCGGTGCGCGCCGCCATCGACGCTCTCGCCCACGGCAAGCGCTGCCTGCAGCCGACCGACGATGGCGGGACCATCGGCGATGACAGCGCGTGGTCCTTCGCCGCCGTCGCGGACCCGCATCGGCCGCTTCTGGGCGCCGGCCTGATCGAGCGGGCCCTGGGTTCGGTCACGGCCCGGTGGCGCGGCCTGCTGCGGCTTGCCCCGGTGGTCCTGGCGGCCGTGCTGCTGGTCCTGGCCTGGCGCACCACCGCGCTGGCCGAATGGACGCGGCCGGACCTGCTGCAGGGGGCTCTCCAGGGCATCGGCGAGCAGGGGCTTGCCCCCCTCGTGGTCATCGGCCTGTTCGTGCTGGCCGGGCTGGTCATGTTCCCGGTGACGGTGCTGATCGCCGCCACCGCCGCCGCCTTCGGGGCATGGCCCGGCGTGGCCTATGCCGGCGCCGGAGCCCTCGCCAGCGCGCTCGTCACCTATTTCATCGGCCGCGGCCTGGGGGAAACCATCCTGCGCGACGCCATGGGCCCCCGCCTCGGCCGCATCCGCGGCGCCATCGCCCGGCGCGGCATCATCGCCATGACGAGCATCCGCCTGGTTCCCATCGCGCCCTTCACCCTGGTCAACCTCGCCGCCGGCGCGGCCCGGATTCCGATCGTCGACTACGCCGTGGGAACCGCCCTGGGGCTGGCGCCCGGCCTGATCACCCTCTCGGCGCTGGGCGACCGCATCATGCCGATCTTCCGCGCGCCGTCGCTGCTGGATGTGTCGATCCTGATCGCCGTCGTCCTCGCCTGGATCGCCCTCTCGATCGGCCTGCAGGCGCTGGTGATGCGGCGACGGCAAACCGACCGGTGACGTTCGACACGGCCCCGATCCGCCTGCTGACCTGGAACATCCATGCCGGCATCGGCCCGGATGGCCGCTACGACCTCGACCGCATCATCGCGCTGATCCGCCGTCATGCGCCCGACATCATCGCCTTGCAGGAGGTCGATTCCCGCGGCCGCGATGCGACCTCGCCCTTCGCCCTGCTGGCGACGGCGCTCGGCAGCCACGCCGCAGAGGCCCGGACCATCGTCGCCCCGGACGGGCATTACGGCCATCTGCTGATCAGCCGCTGGCCGCTGTCGGCCACCCGGCTGCATGACCTGTCGCTGCTCGGCGAGGAACCCCGCTGCGCCATCGAAACCATCGTCTCGACGCCGGGCGCGGCGCTTCACGTCACCGCCGTGCATCTCGGCCTGAAGCTGTCCGAGCGCCGGCGCCAGGCGGAGATGCTCGCACGGATCGCGAACAGCCCGGCGGAAACGTCGGTCATGCTCGGCGACTTCAACGACTGGACCTGGCGCGGGGCCGTCCGCAAGGGCCTCGCGCAGGTGCTGCCGGCCCGCACACCGCAGCGCACCTTTCCGGCACGCTGGCCCCTCCTGACGCTGGACCGGGTCTATTGCCGTCCGCACGCAGCGCTGATCCGCAGCTGGGCCGACCCGGACGGGCGCCACGCCTCGGACCACCTGCCGCTGATCGCCGAGATCCGCCTGGCACCGATCCTGCAAGCACCGCCGGACCCGCCGATCGGAACCGACGATCTGCCGGAGAACCGGCCTATCCGTGCGAGCCGTTCGCGACAGGAACTCTGATCGGCACCGGGACATTGACTCAGTGGAAGAGCAGGCGGCGATCCGGATCTCGCCTGCTTGTCACTCTCGCCTTCCCGGCACATCCGGACTGCGCGCAGGTCCGCGATCCCGCGGCGACAGCAGACCTCGCCGTGCCGGAAGGCAAGGCCGACGACCGTGCCGCCTCGTCGGCCGGACATATTCAGCGGATGGGATGGAACCGACATGCAGGATCCCGACAAACTCGAACTATCCCGGCGCGGCCTCATGGTCGGGACAGCGGCATCCGTGGCGATTACCGCGGCGCCGTCGATGGCCAGGGCCCAGCCCGCCGTCACCGGGGCGCCGTTCACCTCGAAGGTGTCCTTCGAGGTGAACGGCCAGCATCACCATTTGGATCTCGACACCCGGACCACGCTGCTCGATGCGTTGCGCGAGCACCTGCACCTCACCGGCACCAAGAAGGGCTGCGACCACGGCCAGTGCGGCGCTTGCACGGTGGTGGTCGATGGCCGCCGGATCAACTCATGCCTGACGCTGGCGGTCATGCATGAGGGCAACAGCGTCACCACCATCGAGGGGCTGGGCGTGCCCGACGGGCTGCACCCGATGCAAGCCGCCTTCGTCAAGCATGACGGCTATCAGTGCGGCTACTGTACGCCCGGCCAGATCTGCTCGGCCGTGGCGGTGCTCGACGAGATCGCAGCCGGGGTGCCTAGCCATGTCAGCGCCGACCTCACCGCGCATCCGCAAGTGACGGCGGCCGAACTGCGCGAGCGGATGAGCGGCAACATCTGCCGCTGCGGCGCTTATTCCAACATCGTCGACGCGATCACCGAGGTCGCCGGGAGGCAGGCATGAGGTCCTTCACCTACGAACGCGCCGCCTCACCTGCAGAAGCCGCGGCGGCGGTCACGCGCATCCCGGGCGCCAAATTCATTGCCGGCGGCACCAACCTGCTCGACCTGATGAAGCTCGAGATCGAGACGCCGGCCCACCTCATCGACGTGAACGGGCTCGCGCTCGATAAGGTCGAGGCGACGCCGGAGGGCGGACTGCGGATCGGCGCGCTGGTCCGCAATACGGATCTTGCCACCGATCGGCGCGTGCGGCGCGACTATGGCCTGCTCTCTCGTGCCTTGCTCGCAGGCGCTTCGGGCCAGTTGCGCAACAAGGCGACGACAGCGGGCAACCTGCTGCAGCGCACACGCTGCCCGTATTTCTACGACACCAACCAACCCTGCAACAAACGCCAGCCTGG
This sequence comes from Inquilinus ginsengisoli, assembly GCF_031453975.1. NCBI lineage: Bacteria > Pseudomonadati > Pseudomonadota > Alphaproteobacteria > Rhodospirillales > Rhodospirillaceae > Inquilinus > Inquilinus ginsengisoli. Next base: position 427,839 of record NZ_JAVDPW010000005.1, on the reverse strand, counting down.
CAGCGGCTGCGCCGCGATCGGCGGGGTCAGCCGCCAGCTTGCGGTGGTGGGGGTGAGCGACGCGTGCATCGCGACCCATCCGAGCGACATGGCGGTGGCGATGCGCGCGCTCGACGCGACGGTGCAGACCGTGAAGGCCGACGGCACGACGCGGAGCATCCCGATTGCCGAATTCCACCGCCTGCCGGGCGACACGCCGCACATCGAGACGACGCTGGAGCCCGGGGAGCTGATCACGACGGTCACGCTGCCCAAGCCGGTCGGCGGCACGCAGATCTATCGCAAGGTGCGCGACCGGGCCTCCTACGCCTTCGCGCTGGTCTCGGTCGGCGCGATCGTGCAGCGCGACGGCACCGGGCGCGTCGCCCTGGGCGGGGTGGCCCACAGGCCGTGGCGGGTCGAGGCCGCCGAGACGGAGCTGCCGCACGGCGCGAAGGCGGTCGCGGAGCGCCTGCTTGCCGACGCCAAGCCGACGCACGAGAACGCATTCAAGCTGCTGCTGGCCGAGCGCACGCTCGGCGCGGTGCTGGCCGAAGCGAGGGCCTGAGCCATGAAGTTCGACACCCCCGCCACCACCAATCCGATCGACCAGCTCAAGATCGTGGGCAAGCCGAGAGACCGGATCGACGGTCCGCTGAAGACCACGGGCACTGCGCCCTATGCCTATGAACGGCATGATGCCGTGCCGGACCCGGCCTACGGCCATGTCGTCGGTGCGGCCATCGCCAAGGGCCGGATCGCGTCGATCGACCTGAGCCACGCGAAGGCCGCGCCCGGCGTGCTCGCCATCGTCACCGCGGACAATGCCGGCAAGCTGGGCAAGGGCGACTACAACCCGGCCAAGCTGCTCGGCGGCCCCGCGATCGATCACTATCACCAGGCGATCGCGGTCGTCGTCGCGGAGACCTTCGAGCAGGCGCGCGCCGCGGCGCAGCTGATCCGCGTCGACTATGTCAGCGCCGAGGGTGCCTTCGACCTCGCGGCGGCGAAGGACTCCGCCGTCACCCCCAAACCCGGCGTCGGCGGCCCCCCGGACACGGCCTTCGGCGACTTCGCCGGCGCGTTCGCCGCGGCGCCGGTCCAGCTCGACGCGACCTACACCACGCCCGATCAGGGGCACGCGATGATGGAACCGCATGCCTCGATCGCAGCGTGGGACGGGGACAAGCTCACGATCTGGACCTCGAACCAGATGATCGACTGGGGCACGGGGGATGTGGCGAAGACGCTCGGCATCCCCAAGGAGAAGGTCCGCCTGATCTCACCCTTCATCGGCGGCGGCTTCGGCGGCAAGCTGTTCGTGCGGTCCGATGCACTGCTTGCGGCGCTGGGCGCCCGAGCCGCGCGGCGGCCGGTGAAGGTAGCGCTGCCTCGGCCCCTCATCTTCAACAACACCACCCACCGGCCCGCGACGATCCAGCGTATCCGCATCGGCGCGGCCCGGGACGGCAGGATCACCGCGATCGGCCATGAGGGATGGTCCGGCAACCTGCCGGGCGGCGAGCCCGAGACCGCGGTCAACCAGACTCGCCTGCTCTATGCCGGCGCCAACCGGATGACGACGACGAAGCTCGCGGCGCTCGACCTGCCCGAGGGCAATGCCATGCGCGCGCCAGGCGAGGCGCCGGGCCTGATGGCGCTGGAGATCGCCATCGACGAGATGGCCGAGAAGCTCGGTCTCGACCCGGTGGAGTTCCGCATCCTCAACGACACCCAGGTCGATCCCGAAAAGCCCGAACGGCCGTTCTCGCAGCGCAACCTGGTCGAATGCCTGCGCACCGGTGCCGCCCGCTTCGGCTGGAGCAAGCGGACCCCGCAGCCTGGCAAGACGCAGGACGGGCGCTGGCTGGTCGGCATGGGCGTCGCCGCCGCATTGCGCAACAACCTCGTGACGACATCGGCGGCACGCGTCCGGCTCGACAGTCGGGGGGATGTGACGGTCGAAACCGACATGACCGACATCGGCACCGGCAGCTACACGATCATTGCCCAGACCGCGGCCGAGATGATGGGCGTGCCGCTCGACAAGGTGGTGGTGCGCCTGGGCGACTCGACCTTCCCGGTCTCGTGCGGGTCGGGCGGGCAATGGGGCGGCAACAATTCGACCGCCGGCGTCTATGCCGCCTGTTTGAAGCTGCGCGAAGCGGTGGCGCAGAGGCTGGGATACAACTCGGCCGAGGCGGTATTCGCCGACAGCCATGTGCATGCGGGCAACCGCAGCGTGCCGCTGGCCCAGGCCGTCACGGAAGGCGACATCGTGGCCGAGGACGCCATCGAATATGGCGACCTCGACAAGACGCACCAGCAATCGACCTTCGGCGCGCATTTCGTCGAAGTCGGCGTCGATTCCGCGACCGCCGAGATCCGCGTCAGGCGGATGCTGGCGGTGTGCGCCGCCGGCCGCATCCTCAACCCGAAGACGGCGCGCAGCCAGGTGATCGGCGCCATGACCATGGGCGTCGGCGCCGCGTTGATGGAGGAGCTTGCGGTCGACAAGCGCATCGGCTTCTTCGTCAACCACGACCTCGCCGGCTACGAGGTGCCGGTCCATGCTGATGTTCCGCACCAGGAGGTGGTCTTCCTCGACGAGACCGATCCGATGTCGTCGCCGATGAAGGCCAAGGGCGTCGGCGAGCTCGGCATCTGCGGGGTTGGCGCCGCGGTCGCCAACGCGATCCACAACGCGACCGGCGTGCGCGTGCGAGACTATCCGATCACGCTCGACAAGCTGCTGGCCCGGCTGCCGGAAGTGGCATGATCGGATATGAAGCGCCGACCACAGATCCAGGCGCATCTCTCGGCCAACGAAGACGATCACGTCTTTGGGATGTCGGGGATCGAGCCGACAGGTCGGCGATAACCGCGATGTCGGTCGTTGAGTCGATATTCGACATCCGGGCCCTCTCGATGGACGCGGTGGAGCGGGCCAAGAGCGGCCATCCCGGCATGCCGATGGGGATGGCCGACATCGCCACGGTGCTGTTCCGCGATTTCCTGACCTTCGATGCCGCGGACCCGCACTGGATCGACCGAGACCGCTTCCTGCTGTCCAACGGCCACGGCTCGATGCTGCTGTACAGCCTGCTGTACCTCACCGGCTACCGCGACATGACGATCGAGCAGATCGAGCGCTTCCGGCAGGTCGACAGCCGGACCCCGGGCCACCCGGAATACCACCATGCCGACGGCATCGAGACCACCACCGGGCCGCTGGGCCAGGGTACGGCCAATGCCGCGGGCCTGGCGCTGGCCGAGCGCATCATGAACGCCAGCTTCGGCGACGATCTCGTCAACCACTTCACCTATGTCTTCCTCGGCGATGGCTGCCTGATGGAGGGCATCAGCCATGAGGCGATCTCGCTGGCCGGGCACCTCCGGCTCGGCAAGCTGATTGCCTTCTTCGACAACAACTCCATCACCATCGACGGCCCGACCAGCCTGTCCGTCTCCGACCACCAATCCGACCGCTTCCGGGCGTCGAACTGGCATGTGCTGGAGATCGACGGGCACGACACCGACCAGATCCGCGCCGCGATCACCGAGGCCCAGGCCGTCACCGACAAGCCGACGCTGATCAATTGCCGCACCATCATCGGCTTCGGCATGCCGACCCGGGCCGGCACCCAGAAGGCCCACAGCGACGCCCCGGGCGAGGCGGAGATCGCCGGCGCGCGCGAGCGGCTGGGTTGGACCGCGCCGCCCTTCGAGATCCCGGACGACCTGCTGCAGGCCTGGCGGGCGATCGGGTCGCGCGGCCGGGACAAGCGCCTGGCCTGGGTCGAACGAGTGAAGCAGGCGCCGGAGGCGTTGCGTGGGGATTTCGAGCGCCGCAACCGCGGCGACCTGCCCGACAACTGGAAGCAGGCGATCGTTGGGGCGCGGCAGGACTTCGTCCAGGCCGGCAAGCCGATGGCGACGCGGCAGGCCAGCGGCGCCGTGCTCGACCACCTCTTCGCCGCGATCCCCGAGCTGCTCGGCGGATCGGCCGACCTGACCCCGTCCAACAACACCAAGGCCGCCGGGGAGGTCGAGATCCGCCCCGGCATGTATCACGGCTCCTATGTGCATTACGGCGTCCGCGAGCACGGCATGGCGGCGATGATGAACGGGATCGCGCTGCATGGCGGCCTGATCCCATATGGCGGCACCTTCATGTGCTTCTCGGACTACTGCCGCCCGTCGATCCGCCTGGCGGCGATGATGGAGATCCGCACCATCTTCGTCATGACCCATGACTCGATCGGCCTGGGCGAGGACGGTCCCACCCACCAGCCGATCGAACATCTGGCGGCGCTTCGCGCGATTCCGCATCTGGCAGTGTTCCGCCCGGCGGATGCGATCGAGACCGCCGAATGCTGGGAGGTGGTGCTGGACACGCCGCGCCGGGCCGCCCTCCTGGCCCTGTCCCGCCAGCCGGTGCCGCTGCTGCGGCGAGAGGCAGGGGGTGAGAACAAATCCGCCCGGGGCGCCTATGTCCTCCACGAGGCCGAAGGCGGCCCGCGGCAGCTCACCATCATCGGCACCGGGTCGGAGCTGCAGCTGGCGGTGGCCGCCCGCGAGGCGCTGCAGGCCGAGGGCGTGCCGACGGCGGTGGTGTCGATGCCGTGCCGGCTGCTGTTCGAGCAGCAGGATGCGGCGTATCGCCGGGATGTGCTGGTCGACGGCACCGCCCGCGTCGCCGTCGAAGCCGCCGTCGAGCTGGGCTGGGAACGCTACCTGGGGTTCGACGGAGCCTTCGTGGGCATGCACGGCTTCGGCGCCTCGGGCAAGATCGCCGACGTCTACGCCAAGTTCGACATCACGGTGGACGCCGTTGTGGGAGCGGCCCGCAAGACCCTGTCCTCCAAAATGTGACCGTCGACCGAGAGGCCGGCTGCGCGATCCGGGGATGGTTTTGGGAGCATTGGGCCGCGCAGATTTCCAGGACGATTCTCTTCAATAAAATTCGTAAGCAAATATTGTTTTCACCATTACTAATTCGTTAATATGAGATGTTTTTAGATGCCATATTTTGATTATTACTACTTCTAATATGGGAATTCTTTCCGATCATTTTCACGTCCACGGAACTCATAACTCAGCCAGCCCGTTGCCATGGCAAGTCCTCAGCAAGGAGCAAGGCCATGGAACATCGCGAAGAGACGACGACCCTGATCTCGGCGGAGAAGGTGTCCGGCACCGACGTCTACAACACCGCGGGCGACAGCCTGGGCGAGGTGCATGACGTGATGATCGACAAGGTCTCAGGCCGCGTCACCTATGCGGTGATGTCGTTCGGCGGCTTTCTCGGCATCGGCCAGAAGTATCATCCGCTGCCCTGGTCCTCGCTGGTCTACGACACCGACAAGGGCGGCTATGTCGTCAGCCTGTCCAGCGAGCAGCTCGAAGGCGCGCCGGTCTTCAGCGACGATGTCGAGCCGCAATGGACCCGGGAGTATGAGCAGGACATCCACGACCATTACGGCGTCCGGCCATATTGGGACGGCCTGCCGCCTCGCTGAACGATCTGCAGCGGCGAAAAGCAATCCAAGGACCCCGGCTTCGGCCGGGGTTTTTGCGCCCGACCCGATTGCAATCATCGCAGCCAACTCCATATACCATCCACCTGGATGGTAGGAGGATGGTGGTCATGGCCGGCGCGACGCGGGATCTTCGGCCAAAGGCGGCCGACAGCGAGAAGATCACGATCAATCTCGGCTATGTCGATCTCGGCCATATCGACCTGCTCGTGCGCGAGGGCTTCTACTCCAACCGGACCGATCTCATCCGCACGGCCATCCGCAACCAGCTGGAACGGCATGGCGACGCCATCCAGCAATCCGTCGCCCGCCATCGCCTCGACCTCGGCCTTCGCCGGTTCGACCGACGCGAGTTGGAAGCCGCGCGAATGGCCGGGGAGATGCTGCACATCCAGGTCCTGGGGCTGGCCGTGATCGCCGATGACGTCACCCCTGAACTGGCCCGCGAAACCATCGCCTCCCTTCACGTGCTCGGGGCCCTGCAGGCCGGCGCCGCCGTGAAGGCCGCCCTCAGCGACCGCATCCGGTGACGAAGCGGCTGCAGGCCGCACACCGACCATCTCGGCCGATCAAGGCGGGCACAGATCTCGCCCTGGCGGATTTCGGCACACAGGACCATGCTGCCATGATCGCACGCCCCAAGATCGACATGCAGGAGGCGACCCGCCTCACCCGCGCCGGACGGCTCGGCGAAGCCATGGCGCTTCTGCGCGGCGCTGTTGCCTCGCCGCCGCCAAGCCCGCCGGCGTCGGAGACCAACTCCGCAGAGATGCCCGGCCCCGGCGGGCGCACCACCATCGACATGGTGCCGCCATCCCCGGGAACCGGAGAGACCTGGACGCCGCCCCAGCCCGGCGATCCCGACGCCGCGCCAGCTGGCCGGCCCCAAGCACGTGAGATGTTCCGTGGACTCCTCGATCGCTTTCGACGGCCGCACGCCCCTGCCGGTGACGCCGTCGCACCCGGCCGCCCCGTTGCCCCTGGGCCGGCTCCGGCGCCTGATGGCGCCCGGTTCGACGAATGCAGCTATGCCGGCCAGACCGGGCAGCGGACATACAAGCTCTACATCCCCGGCGGCCGTGCCGAACAGGCACTGCCGCTGGTGGTGATGCTGCATGGCTGCACCCAGTCGCCGGACGACTTCGCCGCCGGCACACGCATGAATGAGCTGGCCGAGGAGCAGGGTTTCCTCGTCGCCTATCCCGAGCAGACCCGGTCGGCCAATGCCTCTCGCTGCTGGAACTGGTTCAACCCAGGCGATCAGCGGCGCGACGGCGGCGAACCGGCGCTGATCGCCGGCATCACCCGCCAGATCATGCGCGATCACCCGGTCGATCCCCGGCGGGTGTATGTCGCCGGCCTGTCGGCAGGCGGTGCCGCCGCGGCGATCATGGGGGCGGCCTATCCCGACCTCTACGCCGCCGTCGGGGTGCATTCCGGACTGGCCTGCGGGGCCGCCAGCGACATGATGTCGGCCTTCACGGCGATGCGCCAGGGCATGCCGCCGGCGGCGGCCAGTTTGCGACGGTCCGGCGCCGCTGTCCCGACCATCGTGTTCCACGGCGATCGCGACACCACCGTCAGCCCCGTCAACGGCGACCAGGTCCTGGCCCAGGCCGAAGCCGCGTCCGACCTCCGCACCACGGTCAGAAACGGGACCGCCCCGGGCGGCATCGGCTACACCTGCACGATCCGGGCGGACGACGCCGGTCGCCCGATGTCGGAGCACTGGGTGCTGCACGGCGCCGGCCATGCCTGGTCGGGCGGCAGCCCGGCCGGTTCGTACACCGAGCCACGCGGGCCGGACGCCAGCCGTGAGATGATGCGCTTCTTCCGGCGGCAACTCGGCGAGTGAGGGAAGCGGAGCGGCCGGGCGATCTGAGGCGTTCATTGCCTTGGCTGATCGGTCGCACCGGCCCAGGTTTCGGCGATGGCGACCACCGCGGCGTTGACCGGGCCGGCCGTGATCGACGGGATGACCGAGGCGTCGACCACGAAGAGCCCGTCGATGCCCCGCACCCTCAGATCGCCGTCGACGACGGGACCGAGGCTGCAGGTGCCGACCGGGTGGTGATGGGTCATCGCCGCCCGGGCCAGGAAGGCGTCGAGATCGACATCGGCCTCCACCCCCGGCCCAGGCAGGATCTCGCCGTCGCTCCAGTCGCGCAGCGGCGCGGCCCGGCCGACGGCGCGGGCGAGACGCAGGCTGGCCCGGAAGCTCCGCCGGTCCTGGTCGGTCGAGAGATAGGCGGGATCGATGATCGGGACATCCGCCACCGACGGCCCGCCGGGCCGCAGCGAGCCGCGGCTGGTCGGGTGGGTGACGCCGCACATGATGGTGTAGGCGCTGCCCGCCTCCGGCCGCGCAAACGCCTCGGTCACCACCGGCAGCACGACGCAGGCGAGCACGACATCCGGCGATCCCTCCGCCCGGGACGAGTCGTCGCTGTGCAGGTACATCAGCGATTCCGAATGCTGCAGCCGCGACGGCGCGACCGGCCGCCGGGCGCGGTAGACATTGCCGGCCGCGAGCAGATGGTCGTGCAGGTTGCGCCCGACCTCCGGCAGCTCGTGCCGGCAGGCGATGCCGGCCCCGCGCAGGGTGTCGGGGTCGCCGATGCCGGACCGCATCAGCAGCAGCGGCGAGGCGACCGTGCCGGCGCAGAGCACGATCCGGTCCGCGGTCAGGATCTCCTGCACCCCGCCCCGGGTGATCCGGGCGCCGCACGCCCGGCCGGCCTGCATCACCAGGTCATGGACCAGCACATCGGTCAGCAGCGTCAGGTTGGGACGGCCGAGGGCCGGCACGAGATAGGCGTCGGCGACGCTGACGCGGCGGCCATCCCGGATGGTCAGCTGGTTCGGCGCCGCGCCCGTCAGCGGACCGGCATTGTGGTCGCCGAGGCGTGGCGCGCCGATCGACACCCCGGCATCCATGTAGTCGCGGACCAGGGGGTGGATCTCGTCGCCGGGCAGCAGCACGTCGAGCGGACCGGCATCGCCGTGCATGGCCGAGGCGCCGCCCGAGAAGCGCTCGCTGCGGCGGAAGGCCGGCAGCAGCGCCTGATAGGACCAGCCAGGCCCGCCCGCGGCGGCCCAAGGTTCGAAATCATCGGGGTGGCCGCGGACATGGGCCATCGCGTGAAGGCAGCTGGAACCGCCGACGATGCGGCCGCGGGGCCAGTCGTGGCTCCGTCCGGCGGTGCCGGGCTGGGGGATGGTGCGGTACGCCCAGTCGAAGGCGCGGCCCGGCAGGAACGGCCATTGCTGCGGCGAGGCGATGTCGGGATCGGACGGCACCGCCCCGGCCTCGACCAGGCCGACGGACAGGCCGGGATCCTCGCTCAGCCTTGCCGCCACCACCGACCCGGCGGAGCCGGCGCCGATCACCAGCACGTCGAAACCGGTCATGGCCATGTGCTCCGCTGCGGGAAGGAAGGCGCTCGCCCTCAGGCCACCGCGACGCTGGGGCCGAGACGGTCGAGGATCTGGCGTTGCACCGCCCCGAGATGGGCTCGCATCGCCTGTTCGGCCGCATCCGGATCGCGCGCGGCGATCGCGTCGGCGATCAGCTTGTGCTCGGCGTCTCGCTGCTTCAGCCGGTTCGGGCAGCTGGGATTGTCGCTGTTGCCGAAGCGCAGCCGGGCGTCGGTCGCCACCTCACGGATCAGGGCGTAGAGCTCGGCCGCCAGGCTGTTGCGGGCACCGGCCGCGACAGCCTTGTGAAAGGCCAGGTCGACGGTCCCGGCCACCGCGCCCGGGGGCGTGCTGGCGGCCCGCTGGATGCGCATGATCTCGAACGGGGAGGCGCGCAGCGCGGCGAGCCGGGCCAGCGCCGGCTCGAGCACCATGCGCAGCTCGATGATCTCGACCGGATTGGTGTCGCGGGCGAGGTCGTCGCCCCGCCGCGGCGTCGCGGTCCGCGGCCGCCCGGCCCGTGCCGGCGCCAGTTCCCCCGCCGCGCGCAGCTGGTCAAGCGCCCGCCGCAGCCGGTGGCGCTTGACGTTCAGCCGTTCCGCCAATGCCCGCTCCGACGGCGTGCCCTGGCCGGTGGCGAGGATGCCGCGCAGCGCCGCGACGACGTCGTCGAGATTGCCGTCCTGGCCGGGATCATCATCGATTGAGGGATCGGGCGTCTGAGCGTCGGCGTTCGGGTGCTGGGAAGGCGCCGATCGGTTCATCCTGGTCCCTCTGGCTTTGTTCGGTTCTTGAGGGTCGGCGCCGCCCGCATCCTTGTGCCGGCAATCACGACCACAGTGCCCACCATAGCAACCATTTGCCATGGTTGACAAGAATGGTTGGATGATGGTCGAGTGATCACCAGCAAGCGCCGCCCAGACCGGCGCAACCCCGACAGGAGGCTTCCGATGCCCGGACAACCGGTCGACCGGCCATGGCCGGCGGATCCAGGGACGCCGGCCCCGTGGTCGATGACCCGGCGGTCGACGGCCCGGGTGGACCTGCGATGACACGCGCTCCGGGCTACGACCACATCATCGTCGGCGCCGGCTCCGCTGGCTGCGTCCTGGCGGCCCGCCTCAGCGAGGACCCGGCCTGCCGCGTGCTGCTGCTGGAGGCCGGCGGCTGGGACCGCGACCCCTGGATCCACATTCCGCTCGGCTGGGGCAAGATCCTGCAGAAGCGGCTGCACGACTGGATGTACTTCAACGAGCCTGAGGCCAATGTCGACGGCCGCCGGGTGGAGTGCGCCCGCGGCAAGGTGGTCGGCGGCTCGTCCTCGACCAATGCCATGGCCTATGTCCGCGGCAATCCCGGCGACTATGACCGCTGGGCGGCGGCGGGGCTGGACGAATGGTCCTATGCCCACGCCCTGCCCTATTTCCGGCGGCTGGAATCCTGGGAGGGCGGCGCCGACGCCTGGCGCGGTGGCGACGGCCCGCTGGGGGTGCAGTATTGCCGCTACCAGGACCCGCTGCTCGACGCCTATGCCGCGGCCGCGGGCGAGGCCGGGCATGGCTGGACCGACGATTACAACGGCGCCCGGCAGGAAGGCTTCGGCCGGCTGCAGATGACCATCCGCAACGGCCGGCGCTGCAGTGCGGCGACCGCCTATCTCCGGCCGGCGCTGGCCCGGCCGAACCTGACGGTCACGGTCGGCGCTATGGTCACCCGCGTGCTGTTCGAGGGCACCCGCGCGGTCGGCGTCGACTATGTGAAGGACGGGAAAGTCCTGACCGCCTGGGCCGATGCCGAGGTCATCCTGTCCGGCGGCGTGATCAACAGCCCACAGCTGCTGATGCTGTCGGGCATCGGCGACCCGGAGCAGCTGGCGGCACACGGCATCGGCACGCGCATCCCGCTGCGCGGCGTCGGCCGCAACCTGCAGGACCATGTCTCGACCATCCTGATGTACCAGCGCCGCGAGCCCGGGCCGTTCCACCGGATGATGCGGGCCGACCGCATCGCGCTGGAGCTCGGCAAGGCCTACGCTTTCGGCAAGGGCTTCGCCGCCGACGTGCCGGGCGGCATCGTCGGCTTCCTCAAGAGCCGGGCGGAGCTGGCGCTGCCCGACGTGCAGTTCCTGTTGACCGCAGCACCACTGGGCGCCTGGCCCTATTTCAAGCCGTTCAAGCAGCCCTTCACCGACGCCTTCGCCTGCCGGGTGGTGATCATCCAGCCGGAGAGCCGCGGCACGGTGAGCCTGGCCTCCGCCGACCCGATGGCGGCGCCGGTCATCCGCCAGAACTTCCTGGCGGCGGAGGCCGACTGGCGCAGCCTGCGCGCCGGCATCCGCATGGCGCGGGAGGTGATGGCGCAGGGGCCGATGGCGCGCTTCATCGCCCGGGAATCCGCCCCCGGCTCCGGCAAGGCGACGGATGCCGAGATCGACGCCCATATCCGCGCCACCTCGATCACCGTCCACCATCCGGCTGGCACCTGCCGGATGGGGGTCTCCGCCGATGACGGGGCCGTCGTCGACCCCCAGCTGCGGGTGCATGGCGCCGAGGGCCTGCGCGTCATCGACGCCGCCGTGATGCCCGACCTCATCTGCGGCAACATCAACGCCCCGGTGCTGATGATCGCCGAGCGCGCCGCCGACCTGATCCGCGGCGTGCCGACGCTGGCTCCAGCCGAAATTCCGACCAATGATCCAACCAATTTCGCCAACAATCATCTTCAACCAAATAATACGGTTGAAACGGTCGGCCGGAGGGCATACCGTCATGGCTAAGGACGAACGAATGATCCAAGACAGGGGTGCGACATGACGGACACACGCGCCGCGGTGCCGGGGGCGTCCAATCGCGATGCCGCCCTGAAGGCGCTCTACGACGACGTCTTCAACAAGAACATGTTCCCGTTCTGGGCCAGCTCGGTCGACGTCGCCCATGACGAGATCAAGCAGCTGATGGGCACGCAGAAGGCCCTGCCCTTCCTGTGGAGCTACGACAAGGACATCGCGCCGATCCTGCAGCGCTCCGCCGAGCTGATCCACATGGACGATTCCGAGCGGCGGTCGCTGATCCTGGTCAATCCCGGCCTGTCGCCGCGGCGGGCGACGGTCAGCACCATGTACACGGCGTATCGCCTGAACGACCCGAACGAGGTGATGCCGCCGCACCGGCATTCCCCCAGCGCGATCCGCTTCGGCCTGACCGGCAAGAGCAACTTCACCGGGGTCGAGGGCGAGGACATCACCTTCGGCCCGGGCGACATGGTGCTGACGCCGATCGACGCCTGGCACAATCACGGCAACACGGGCGATGAACCGGCGGTCAACCTGTCGGTCCTCGACCTGCCGCTGGTCGAGACCCTGAGCGCGGTCTATTTCGAGCATGACTATGCCGAGAGCGGCGTCGCCAAGAAGGTGCAGAGCGCCCGCTTCCCCAGCGACTATTCCGCCCGCGTCTACGGCGCCGGCGGGCTGCGGCCCCGCTTCCTCGACCATCATCGCGGCTCCGGCCTGTCGTCGCCGATGTATGTCTACCGCTGGGACGCGATGCGCGAGGCGCTGGAGCGGTTTAAGGACTGGGACGGCGACCCGTACGAGGCGCTGATGATCGAGTATGTCGATCCGCTGACCGGCGGGCCGGTGTTCAAGACCATCACCTTCTTCGCCCAGATGCTGCGGCCGGGCGAGCGCACGCGGCCCTTGCGCCAGACAGCCAGCCTGCTGGTGGCGCCGTTCCAGGGCAGCGGCCATTCCATGGTCGACGGCAAGCGCTTCGACTGGACCGAATTCGACACGCTGGCGGTGCCCGGCGGGTCGTGGTGCGAGCATGTGAACGGGTCGGAGACCGAACCCGCAATCCTGTTCGTCGCCAGCGACGAGCCGGCGCTGAAGGCGTTCAGCCTGTTCCGCAAATGGGGCCGCGACGCCAGCGGCGACGTGGTCCGCATGATCTGACGGCCGGGTCCGGCGCAAGCCGGATCCGACCGTCCCGCCCGACGCTGCCCCGCCCGCCACCGCAGGCCGGGGCGGATCGTCGGCGCGCACCCGACCGACCCGAGGTCCGAAGTGCCGAATTCCCTCAACACGACGCTGCTCTCGCATATCGACTGCCCCGGCGGCGGCCAGGTCTGGGTCGAGGGGACGACTCTGTATATCGGCCATATGCGGTCGCCCAGCGGCACGACCATCGTCGACGTTGCCGACCCGCGCCATCCCCGGGTGATCGCGCGGCTGGAGCTGCCGGAGGGCTGGCATTCGCACAAGGTGCGGGTGGCGGGCGACATCATGATCGTCAACCACGAGAAGCTGGGCCAGAACGGCCCGGCCGAATTCGGCGGGGGCATCGCAATATACGATGTGTCCCGGCCCAGCGCGCCCCGGCTGATCTCGAAATGGATGACCGCCGGCCGCGGCGTCCATCGCTACGATTTCGACGGGCGCTACGCCTATATCTCGCCGACCGCCGAGGGCTATGTCGGCAACATCGTCATGATCCTCGACCTGATCGACCCAGCCCGGCCGGTCGAGGTCGGGCGCTGGTGGATCCCCGGCCAATGGACCGGGGGCGGCGAGGAATACCCCTGGGCCGGCGGGGTGTCGCCGCGCTGCCACCACCCGATCCGGGCGGGCGACCGCCTCTATGTCAGCTACTGGCACCATGGGCTGTTCATCCTCGACATCGCCGACATGGCCCGGCCGAAGCTGATCTCGCAGCTGAATTCGAGCCCCGCCTTCCCGCACCCGACCCACACCTGCCTGCCGATGCCCCAGCTGCTGAAAGGCCGCAAGATCATGGTGGTGGCCGACGAGGATGTGGCGAAGCTGCGCCCGTCGCCCCCGGCCTTCACCTGGATCTACGACATCACCGAGGAGCGGCAGCCGCTGCCGATCGCGACCTTCCAGGTGCCGGGCCTCGACCCGGACGGGTCGCCGCAGCCGCCGATGACCGGCTGCCACCAGCCGTCGGAACGGTTCAGCGGCACCGTCATTCCCTTCGCCTGGTTCGCCCAGGGGCTGCGGCTGGTCGACATCGCCGACCCCTTCGCGCCGCGCGAGGTCGGCCATTTCCTGCCAGATCCGCCAGCCGGCGAGGACCGGGCGTCGTCGAACGACGTCACCATCGACGATCGCGGCCTGATCTACCTGATCGACCGCATCAACGGCGTCGACATCATCGAAACCAGCGCCTTCTGAAAGGGACCCGCCTTGTCCGACACCGCAGACGCCGCACAGCGCTACGCCATCGGGCGCAAGAATCCCAACCTGCCGTTCCACCCGGCGGTGCGGGCTGGCGACTTCATCTTCGTCTCCGGCCAGGTCGGCAAGGATGCCGAGGGCAACATGGTCCACGGCACCATCGAGGACGAGACGCGGGCGACGATCCAGACGATCCAGCGGGTGCTGGCGGAGGACGGCGCCACCCTGGCAGACGTCGTGCGGGTCACGACCTATCTCGAGGATGTCAGGGACTTCGGCCGCTACAACAAGGTTTTCGCCGAATACTTCAAGGATGCGGTGCTGGCCCGGACCACGGTCGAGGCCCGCGCCGTGATCAACACCAAGGTCGAGATGGACGCCATCGCCTATCGCCCGGTCAAGGGCTGAGGCGGGACAGGGAGACGAGGAATGATCAGACTGCTCGGCCGGCACACCTCCGGCAATGTCCAGAAGGTGCTGTGGCTGCTGGAAGAGCTCGGCATCGCCCATGAGCGCGAGGATTACGGCCGCCAGTTCGGCAACACCCAGACCGATGAATACCGGGCGCTGAATCCGAACGCCAAGGTGCCGACCCTGGTCGACGGCGACACCGTGATCTGGGAGTCGAACACCATCCTGCGCTACCTCGCGGCGCTGCACCGCCCGGCGCTGACCGGCGCCACCCCGGCGGAGAAGACCGAGGTCGAACGCTGGATGGACTGGCTGCTGGCCAGCGTCAACACCCCCTATGTCGCCGTGTTCAAGGACGCCAAGAAGGCGCCGGAGGAGCGCGGCGCCGATTTCGCCGCCCAGGCGAAGGATCTCGCCGAGCTGCTGGCGATCGCCGACCGGCACCTGGCCGGGCGGGAGTGGTTCGCGCTGGGCCGGCTGACCATCGCCGACATCGCACTGGGCCCGGTCCTGAAACGCTGCCTGGGCTTCCCGATCGAACGGCCGGCCTGCGCCAACCTGGACCGCTGGATGGCGGCCCTCGACGCCCGGCCGGCGTTCCGGACGGTGACGGGGGGATGACCGGACCATGCCCGTGGCGAGACTGAAGGAGCCAGCACCGCTGCCCGACGCCACCGCCCAGATCGCGGTCGAGGCGGTGTCGGTGACGTTCGATATCCTCGGCGTCCGGCAGCAGGTGCTGCGGGATGTGAGCCTGAGCGTGCCGCGGGGATCCTTCGTCTGCCTGATCGGGCCGTCCGGCTGCGGCAAGAGCACCCTGCTCAAGGTCCTGGCCGGGCTGGTGCGGCCGTCGGAGGGCCGGGTCCGGGTCGCCGGGCTGGCGCCGGAAGAGGCGGTGCGGCGCCGCATCATCGGCCTGGTGTTCCAGGACGCGAACCTGCTGCCGTGGAAGAACGCGCTCGACAATGCGGCGCTGCTGCGCGAGGTGGCGGACAAGACCCTGTCGCGGGCCGAGGTGCGGGACCGCGCCCGGGCCATGCTGAAGCTGGTCGGGCTGGAGGATGCCGCGGCCAAGCGGCCCAACCAGCTGTCCGGCGGGATGCGCCAGCGCGTCGCCATCGCAAGGGCGCTGACCCTGGAGCCCGACATCCTGCTGATGGACGAGCCCTTCGGCGCGCTGGACGCGATCACGCGGGAGGAGATGAGCCGGTCGCTGCTGGAGATCTGGGAGCGCACCGGCAAGACCATCGTGCTGGTCACCCATTCGATCGACGAGGCGGTGCTGCTGTCGCGCCATGTCCATGTCATGGGCGTCGGGCCGGGCCGGATCATCGACAGCATCGAGATCCCCCTGCCCTATCCGCGCGGCGAGGCGAGCTATGCCGATCCACGCTTTGCCGCGATGGAGAGCCGGCTGCGGTCCCTGCTGATCCAGAGTCATGCCACGCGGGGGAGATCATGAGCGACACCCGTCTCGCGTCCCGGCAGGGCCTGGCCGGCGGCTGGCTGCCCTCCGCCGTGCTGCTGGTGGCCGCCATCGCGGCCTGGGAGGCGGCGATCCGGATCTTCGACGTCTCCAGCTACATCCTGCCCACGCCCTCGGCGATCGGCGCGACGCTGCTGCGCGAGGCCGGGCCGCTGCTCGAGGCCACGCAGGTGACCGCGATCGAGATCCTGGTCGGCTTCCTGGTCGCGGCCGCCGTCGGCATCGCCCTGGCCATGGTCATCGCCCGCTTCCGGCTGTTCGGCCGGGCGCTGTACCCGCTGATCGTGCTGTTCCAGACCGTGCCGAAGGTGGCGCTGGCACCGATCTTCATCCTGTGGTTCGGCTACGATCTGGCGCCCAAGGTCGGCCTGATCCTGGTGATCGCCTTCTTCCCGGTGACGCTGTCGATGCTGGCCGGGCTGGAGGCGGCGGAGCCGGGCCTGCTGTCGCTGATGCGGTCGGTCGGCGCCAGCCGGACCACGATCCTGCTGCGCATCCAGATCCCCTACGCCCTGCCGCAGCTGATGGCCGGGCTGAAGATCGCGGTCACCTTCAGCGTCATCGGCGCCATCGTCGGCGAATTCGCCGGCGCCTCTGCCGGGCTGGGTTACCTGATCCAGTTCGCCTCGACCCAGCTCGACACCCCGATGGTGTTCGCGGCACTGCTGGTCGTCTCGGTGGTCGGGGTCGTCTTCTACTACGCGATGGAAGTGCTGGAACGGCTGGTGGTGCCCTGGGCGCCGAAATTCGATCCGGCGCTGCAAGCCGCCTGAACCAACGAGACAATGCCGCGGGAGGCACGAGATGTTGAGGAGATCGGTCTGTAAGGCGCTGGCGGGGCTGACGACGGCGGCGATCCTGGCGGCCCCGGGCCTGGCCTCTGCCGCCGACCAGGTCAGCGTCCAGCTGGACTGGGTGGTGCGCGGCAACCACGCCATGTTCTTCGTGGCCAAGGAGAAGGGCTACTTCGCCGAGAACGGAATCGAGGTCACCGAGATCCGCAAGGGCACGGGGTCGCCCGACGCCATGCGGCTGGTGGCGAACGGCAACGCCGAATTCGGCTTCGGTGACCTGCCCACCCTGGCGGTGGCCCGGTCGCAGAACGTGCCGGTGGTGGCGCTGGCGGCGGTCAACCAGCGCTCGCCCATCGGCATGATCGCCCTGGCCAAGAGCCACCAACTGAAGACACCTGCCGACATCAGGGGGCTGAACATCGGCATCCACCCGGCCGGATCGACCTATATCTTCTACAAATCCTTCCTGGCCGCCAACGGCCTGACCGAGGCCGACATGAAGATGAGCAGCGTGTCGCCGCCCTATGAAAGCTATCTCCTGCTCGGCCGGGTCGACGCGGTGCCCGGCTACATCGACGCGGAGGTGCCGGAGCTGGAGGCCAAGGCCGGCGGGCCGGGCTCGCTCAGCATCATCCTCGGCGCCGATTACGGCTATGATGTCTACGGCTCCGGCCTGTTCACCTCCGAGGCCATGATCAAGGACAAGCCGGACGTGGTGAAGCGCTTCGTCGCCGCCTATCTCAAGGCCTTCCAATTCACCGCCGAGCATCCGAAGGAGGCCGCGGCGATCACCGCCAAGGCGGCGCCCGGCTATGCCGGCAAGGCGGATGTGCTGGCGGCGCAGCTGCAGGCTGACATCGACCACACCTTCGCCGACGCCGACACCAAGGCCAACGGCCTGGGCTGGATGACCAAGGACAAGTGGGCCAACACGATCAAGGTGCTGACCGACCAGGGCGCGCTGAAGGGCACGGTCGCGGCAGACGCCGCCTTCACCGACGCCTATCTGAAGCCCTGAGCGGGGGGGACGAACGATGCCGGACGGAACGCTTACGGTCGCCGTGATCGGCCTCGGCACGATGGGGCCGGGTATCATTGCGACCCTCGCCCGCGGCGGCATGCCGGTGCGGGCGCACGACCTGTCGCCGGCCGCGGTCGAGCGCGCCCGCGCGGCGGTGCCGCAGGCGGCCGCGGTCCTGGACCGGCTGGGCGTCGCCCCGCCGACAACCGGTGAGGGCGCCGTCAGCTTCCACGACGACCTGGCCGGGGCCGTCGCCGGCGCCGGGCTGGTGATCGAGAACGTTCCGGAGAAGGTCGAGGTCAAGGCCGCGGTCTACCGTGCGCTCGACCCGCTGCTGCCGGCCGGGACCATCGTCGCCTCCGACACCTCCGGCATCCCGATCACCACGCTGCAGGGTTTCCTGTCGCATCCGGAGCGGCTGGTCGGCATGCATTGGTCGAACCCGCCGCACATCATCCCGATGATCGAGGTGATCGCCGGCGAGAAGACCGCCCCGGCCACCGTGGCCTTCATCACCGATCTGGTCCGGTCGCTGAAGCTGCTGCCGGTGGTGGTGAAGAAGGACGTGCCCGGCTTCGTCGAGAACCGCATCCTCTATGCCCTGCTGCGCGAGGCGATCGACCTGGTCGATCAGGGGGTGATCGACGAGGAGGGGCTGGACACCTGCGTGTCCTGGGGCATCGGCTACAAGCTGAGCGTGGTCGGCCCGATGCGGCTGCTCGACATGGCCGGCCTCGACATCTACCAGTCGGTGGCGGGCTTCCTGAACGCCGACCTGTCGGCGCGCCGCGACGTGGCGGGCTATGTCACCGAGCGGACCCGGGCCGGGAAGCTGGGGATCAAGAGCGGCGAGGGCATCTTCCCCTACACTCCCGACCAGATCGCGGCGCTGCAGGCCGAACGGGCCCGGCGCCTGGTCGCGGTGCGGCGGATCCTGGAAGGGCGCGACGGATGACTCAGCGACAGACCAGCCGGTCCCCGGCCGGCGCGCACTCCACCGCGATCTCCGGCGCGGTCCCGGCCGGGCCGGCGTGCCGGGGCAGGTCGACCAGGCTGCGGGTCGCCCAGCTGCGGCCGGCCACGCCGCACCACAGCGTTTCGACCGGCAGCCGATCCTGCTTGTCGTTGAGCAGGTACACCGTGCCGCCGGCCGGATCGAACCAGAGCTGGGTGCCGACCGTGCCGCCCGGCCCGGCCTGCCCGAGGTCGACCGAGTACCAATGGGCGATGGCGGCGCCGCAGGCGATCCGGCCTTCGCCGCGGTTCGCCGCCCGGAATGTCCTCTCGACCAGCCCGTCCGGCCCATGCCCTGCGGCAAGCGCCGACTGGACCGCAAGCACCAGCGCCACCAACGGAAGAACGCCAGAACGGAACCGCGCCATCGGGCCGACCTTTTCTTCGCGAGGAAATGATAGCCACAATAACCAATAAGGAATAATCTGCAATATCCTAAGCAAACAATAATAAAGAAAAAAGCAAACTCAAACAACAAACAGGGAATCGAGCCATGATGAAGACCGCAATGATTAAGGCCAGCCTCGGCGCGCTGATGCTGGCGCTGGCGTCCACCGCGAGCTTGGCCGGAGAGGTCAAGAGCATCGCCATCCTGACGCCGGAGCAGGGCACCGATTTCGGCTGGAACCAGCAGGGCGTCACCGCGGCCAAGGCCGCCGGCGAGAAGGCGGGGGTGAAGGTCACCGTGGCCGAAGGCCTGGGCTATGGCGACGTGCGGCCGACCATGCGCGAGCTGGCGGCCGACGGGGCCAGCCTGCTGATCGCCCATGCCAGCGGCTACAACACCTCGGCCCCCGAGATCGCGGCCGAGACCGGCGTGCCGGTGGCGATCGTCGACCGGCCGGACCTGCTGAAGCCGGGCCTGATCGCCGACTACACGCTGAGCGGCCATCAGGGCGCCTATCTCGCCGGCCGGCTGGCGGCGAAGATGACCCGCACCGGCACGGTCGGCATCGTCGTGTCGGGCGAACCGCCGTCGTGGAACTCGCAATCCGCCGCCTTCGCCCAGGGAGTCAAGGCGGAGAAGCCGGCGGTGAAGATCCGCTATGCCGTGATCGGCCCCGCCGCGTACAGCGATGCGGCGGGCGGCAAGCGGGTGACGGAATCGGTGATCGCGGCCGGCGCCGACATCGTCTTCGGCCAGGGCAACGGGTCGAGCTTCGGCATGATCCAGGCGGTCGAGACCAGCAAGGCGACCGATGGCGGCAAGGTCTATTTCATCGACGTGATCGGCGACAAGTCCAGCATCGACAAGGGAAATCTGCTGTCGTCGGTGGTCTGGGACATCACCCCGGTCTATGGGGCGATGATCGAGGACCTCAAGGCCGGCAGCTTCGGCACCAAGCACTATGCCATCGGGCTGGCCGACAATTCGGTCCAGCTGCTGAAGACCAAGGCCATTCCCGACGACGTCTGGACCCAGCTGCAGGCAATCCGCGCCGACATCGTCAGCGGCAAGATCAAGGTCGAGCCGGTCTGGGACGCGGCTGCGGTGCGGGCGCTGATGTCGGACGTGTCGGCGGCGGCGCAGTAGGTTCGCCAGGACAGTGGCGCCCCGCCGGGATGGCCCGGCGGGGCGCGGAGCGATGGACCCATGACCGCATCACCGCACCCGGAAGCCGGCGCGCCGATCATCGCGCTGCGCGGCATCACCAAGCGCTTCCCCGGCATCGTCGCCAACGACCAGGTCGACCTGGCGATCCGGCCCGGCGAGGTGCATGTGCTGCTGGGCGAGAACGGGGCCGGCAAATCGACCCTGATCGCGATGCTGTCCGGGCTGCTGCAGCCCGACGACGGCGCCATCCTGGTCGACGGGCGCGAGCAGGCGATCGCGTCGCCCCGCCGCGCCCTGGATCTCGGCATCGGCACGGTGTTCCAGCATGTCATGCTGGCCCCGACCCTGACCGTGGCGGACAATCTGGCCCTCGGCCTGCGCTGGTGGCAGCGGCCCGACCGCGCCCGGCTGGCTGCCGAGCTGACGCGCACGGCCGAAGCGCTGGGCCTGTCGATCGATCCGCAGGCCGTCACCGGCGAGCTGTCGCTGGGCGAGCAGCAGCAGGTCGAGATCGTGCGCGCGCTGCTGCGCGGCAGCCGGGTGCTGATCCTGGACGAGGCCACCTCGATGCTGACGCCGAAAGGGGTGGAGGAGCTGGGCGCGCTGATGCGGCGGCTGGCCGGGCGCGGCATCGCCGTCGTCTTCATCACCCACAAGCTGAAGGAGGCGTTCGACTTCGGCGACCGCATCTCGATCCTGCGCCTCGGCCGCAAGGTCGGCGAGATCCCGCCCGAGCGGCTGCGGAGCCTCGGTGAGCACGAAGCGACGGCCGAGATCGTGCAGCTGATGTTCGGCGCCACCGCGACCGGCGAGCCGAAGGCCGTCGACGGCGCGGGGCGGCGCACCGCCCTGGCCGCCGCCCCGCTGCTGGTGGTCCGCGACCTCAGCGTGCCCGGCCAGGGCGCCGCCGATGTGGCCGACATCGCGCTGGAGGTGGCGCCGGGCGAGATCCTGGGCATCGCCGGGATCGACGGCAACGGCCAGAAGCAGCTGGCCGAGGCGCTGGCGGGGCAGCGGCCGGCCAGCGGCGGCACGGTGCTGCTGGACGGCCATCCGCTCGACCGGCTGGATGTCGGCGGCCGGCGCCGGCTGGGCCTGCGCTATGTCACCGACGACCGGCTGGGCGAAGGCACGGTCGGCGCCTTCCCGGTCAGCCTGAACCTGCTGCTGAAGCAGATCGGCGACGCCCCGTTCTGGTCGCGCGGGCTGGAACAGCCGGCGGCGATCGACCGCCATGCAAAGGCCCTGGTCGCCGCCTTCGACGTGCGCACGCCGGGCATCCGGACGCCGGTCGGGCGGCTGTCCGGCGGCAACATCCAGAAGGTTCTGCTGGCGCGCGAGCTGTCGGGCACCGCGCGGGTGGTGATCTACAGCAAGCCGACCCACGGCCTGGACGTGCAGAACATCGTCGCCACGCGGCGCCGGATCCGCGACGCCGCCGATGCCGGGGTCGCCACCATCCTGATCTCGACCGACCTGGAGGAGCTGCTGGAACTCGCCGACCGGATCGCGGTGATGTCGGGCGGCCGCATCGCCGGCACCGTCGCCAATGACGACCGGGCCCGACGCCGGGTGGGCGAGCTGATGATCGGAACCGCGTCATGATGGCGGACACGGTGAACGACACCGCCCCCGTGCAGAAGCCGCCGGCCACCCCCGGCATGGCCGGCGCCGCGCTGCATTGGGCGCTGGTCACGCTGGGCCCGATCCTGGCGGCGCTGCTGCTGTCGGGCGGCGTGCTGCTGGCGGCGGGCGCCGACCCCCTGGCCTATTACGGGCTGGTGCTGCAGCGCGGCCTGCTGTCCTGGCTCGGGCTGCAGGAATCGCTGTCGCGGATGGCGCCGCTGCTGTTCCTGGCGGCCGGGCTGATCGTGGCCTTCCGGGCGGGCATCTGGAACCTCGGCATCGACGGCCAGTTCCTGCTGGCCGCCGTCATCGTCGCCGCGGCCGGGCCGGCCCTGGCCGGGATGCTGCCGGGCTGGGTCGCCCTGCCGCTGTGCCTGGTGCTGGCCGCCGCGGTCGGCGCGGCCTGGTCACTGCTGCCGGCGCTGCTGCGCGCCTATCAGGGGGTGAACGAGATCATCACCACGCTGATGATGACCTTCCTCGGCACCTCCTTCGCCAATGTGCTGGTCAAGCTGGCGTTCCGCGACCCGGCGACCACCGTGCCGCAGACCCGGACCCTGGCGGTGGACGACCGCCTGCCGCGGCTGTTCGGCACCACGATCAGCGGCGGCCTGCTGCTCGGCATTGCCGCCGTGGTGCTGGTGCATCTGATGATGACCCGCACCGCCTTCGGGCTGAAGCTGCGGGTGGTCGGCGCCAACAGCCGCGCCGCGGTCCATGCCGGGCTGCCGGTGCCGCGGCTGACCGTCGCCGTCTTCGCCATTTCGGCCGGGCTGGCGGCAATGGCCGGGGCGGTCGACATCATCGGCGTGCAGGGCAATGTCCGTGCCGACTGGAACCCGGCCTACGGCCTGGCGGTGATCCCGCTGGTGTTCCTGGCCCGGTTCAACGGCTTCGCTAGCATCGCCTACGTCTTCCTGTTCTCGGTGCTGTCGATCGGCGGCGAGAGTGCTGCGCGGCGGCTGGGTGTGCCGCACTTCTTCACCCTGGTGGTGATGGCGATCCTGCTGATCCTGCTGGCGCTGGTCGAGCACATCGACCACCGGCGCCGCGACCGGATGAGGGCCTGAGCATGGACGGTCTCCTGACCCAGGCCTTCCTGACCTCGCTGGTGCTGGGCGCGATCACGGCCGGCGTGCCGCTGCTGCTGGCGGGCTTGGGCGAACAGATCTCGGAAAAGGCCGGGGTGCTGAATGTCGGCATCGAGGGCATGATGCTGGCCGGGGCCTATCTCGGCTTTCTCACCGCCTTCTCCAGCGGGTCGATCTGGCTCGGCTTCCTCGGCGGCGCCGGCGGCGGGCTGGTCGTCGCCCTGCTGATGGCGCTGCTGTGCGTCCGGCTCGGCCTCAACCAGATCGTCATCGGCATCGCCCTGACCCTGGGGGCGGAGGGGCTGACCGCCCTGCTCCACTTCTTCCAGTTCGCCCAGAGCTATCCGCGGCTCGACGGCGCGGCCACCCTGCCGATCCCGGGGCTGGCGGCGATCCCGGTGATCGGCCCGGCCCTGTTCGACCGGCACCCCGTGGTCTACCACGCGGTCGGGCTCACCTTCCTCCTCGCCTGGGTGTTCCGGCGCACCGCGCTGGGGCTCGACCTGCAGGCGGCCGGCGACAAGCCGGCGGCGCTGGATGCCGCGGGGGTCGGCGTGATCGGCGTCCGCACCGCCGCAGTGCTGGCGACGGGCGCCCTGGCCGGCATCGGCGGGGCCTTCCTGGCCAATATCGGCGCCGGGCTGTTCATCCCGTTCATGACCAACGGCGCCGGCTTCATCGGCATCGTGCTGGCGATGTTGGCCCGAGGCAGGCCGGTCTGGGTGCTGCTGGGCGCCTTGCTGTTCGGCGCCTGCCTGTCGCTGACCACCGCGCTGCAGGTCGCTGGCGTCGACGTGCCGACCGACGTGATCCAGATGCTGCCCTTCGCCGCCGTCATGGCGGTGCTGGTGCTGTTCGGGCGGCGCGCCAGCCTGCCCGCGGCGCTGGGCCTGCCCTATGTCCGCGGTGCCCGCTGATGTCTTCCGGAGGAACCCTGCCATGACAGACACCAAGGTCTACCTGCTCGACGGCGGCTCGCTCGTCCTCGACAGCTACCACGTCTTCTGGAACCGCGGGCCCGGCGGCGAGATCCGCTTCCCGGTCTATTCCATCCTGGTCGAGCACGCCGAGGGCCGGTTCCTGATCGACAGCGGCTTCGACCACGACCACGTCATGAAGGTGCTGCCCTTCGAGAAGCCGCAGCAGACCAGGGAGCAGACCATCCCTGGTGCTCTCAAGCTGCTCGGGCTTGAACCGAGGGACGTCGGCACCGTCGTCAACTCGCACTTCCATTTTGACCATGTCGGCGGCAACAAGTACTTCCCGCACGCGAAGAAGCTGTGCCACCGCGACGAGATCGCCCAGGCGGCGACGCCCGAGCCCTTCGAGGTGCTGGGCTATTCCGATCTGAGCTTCTCGGCCGAGGCCGCCGCCGCCCGCGGCAAGGGCGACCAGCTGCTGGCCGGCACCACCGACGCCAATTCCCGCTTCGAGACCATCGAGGGCGATGTCGAGCTGGCCAGGGGCGTGCACCTGCTGTTCACCCCCGGCCACGCCATCGGCCATTACAGCCTGCTGGTCGAGTTCCAGACCCGGCGGCCGATCCTGTTCACGATCGATGCCGCCTACACCCAGAAGAGCCTGGAGACCCTGTGCCAGGCCTCGTTCCACATCGATCCGGTCGCGGGCGTGGCCTCGATGCGCCGTCTCGCCAGGCTGGCGGAGGAGCGGGAGGCGGAGCTGATGTTCTCGCACGACGCCCAGAACTTCGCCCATTACCAGACCGGCCCGAAATTCTACGGGTAGCTCTTTTCTTGTCATCCTCGGGCTTGACCCGAGGATCCAGGGGCAGCCGGAGCGGCTCTGTGTGGCCCCTGGATTGCCGGGTCAATCCCGGCAATGACAGCAGGGAGTGAGCCTCCGAACAGGAGTTTCCCGATGTCTACGCCTACGTTGCGCGACCCCGTCTTCACTCTGACCTCCGGCCCGGTCGACGCCTATCCGGCGGTGCTGCGCGGGCTGTCCCGCACCATCCACTATGATTACGACCCGGTCTTCCTAGCTTTCTACGAACGGGTGAACGAAAAGGCGCAGGCGGCGATGCGCCTGTCGACCCCGCCCGTCATCCTGCATGGCGAGCCGGTGCTGGGGCTGGAAGCCGCGGCGGCATCGCTGATCGCCCGCGACGACGTCGTGCTCAACCTCGCCTCCGGCGTCTACGGCAAGGGCTTCGGCTTCTGGGCCAAGCGGCACTGCGCCGAGCTGGTCGAGATCGAGGTGCCGTACAACGAGACGATCGATCCGGACGCGGTTGCCGCGATGCTGAAGGCGCGGCCCGACATCCGCATCGTCTCGGTCTGCCACCACGACACGCCGTCCGGCACGATCAACCCGGTGGAGGCGATCGGCCGGATCGTGGCGGAACACGGCGGCTGGCTGATCGTCGACGCGGTCTCGTCCTTCGGCGGCATGGACGTGCATGCGGAGGACTGCCACGCCGACATCTTCGTCACCGGCCCGAACAAGTGCCTGGGCGGCGCGCCAGGCCTCAGCCTGCTCGGCGTCAGCGACCGCGCCTGGACCAAGATGAAGGCCAATCCCGACGCGCCGCGCGCCTCGATGCTGAGCATCCTGGACTGGGAGCAGGCCTGGCGGCGGGACCGGCCCTTCCCCTTCACCCCCTCGGTCGCCGAGATCAACGGCCTGGACGCGGCGCTGGACCAGTATCTGGCGGAGGGGCCGGAGGTGGTGTGGGCCCGCCATGCGCTGACCGCGCGGGCCTGCCGGGCGGGGCTGCAGGCGATGGGGCTGGCGCTGTGGCCGGCACGCGAGGAGATCGCCTCGCCGACCACCACCGCCGTGCGGGTGCCGGACGGCGTGGCGGACGCA
Source organism: Inquilinus ginsengisoli (assembly GCF_031453975.1). Classification (NCBI taxonomy): domain Bacteria; kingdom Pseudomonadati; phylum Pseudomonadota; class Alphaproteobacteria; order Rhodospirillales; family Rhodospirillaceae; genus Inquilinus; species Inquilinus ginsengisoli. The sequence goes on along the minus strand of NZ_JAVDPW010000005.1, from coordinate 401,882 downwards.
GACCTGCGGCGGGCGGCGCGCGAGCGCTATGGCGTCACCTTCTCTTCCGGCCGCGGCGAGACGCTGGGGAAGCTGGTGCGGATCGGCCATATGGGGCCGACCGCCCAGCCGCTCTACGCCGTGGTGGCGATCAGCGCGCTGGGCGGGGCGCTGGGTGCTCTGGGCCACGCGGTCGATATCGGCCGTGGCGTGGCCGCTGCCATGGCCGCGATCGACGCCGCCGGCTGAACCATCAACCAAAACAAAAGGACCGGGGACATGGCTTCCAACCTTTCGGGCAAGGTCGCGATCGTGACCGGGGCGGCGCAAGGGATCGGCAGGGCGATCGCGGAGCGGCTGGCGGAGGACGGGGCCCGGATCGTGGTCGCCGACATCAAGGCGGACGGGGCGGCATCGGTCGCCGCCGGGCTGGGGCATGACAGCTTCGCGGTCGCCTGCGACGTCTCCGACCCCGCGGCGGTGACGGCGCTGCACGAGGCGGTGGTGGCCCGGGCCGGCGGCGTCGACATCCTGGTCAACAACGCCGCCATCGTGCCGTTCATCGCCTGGGACGAGGTCGACCTGGCGCATTGGCAGAGGATCATGGCGGTCAACCTGACCGGCACCTTCCTGATGGCCCGGGCGTCGTCGGACCTGATGCGCCGCGACGCGCGACGCGGCCGCATCGTCAACATCTGCTCCAACACCATCTTCGCCGGCACGCCGAACATGGCGGCCTATGTCGCGGCCAAGGGCGGCGTGTTCGGCTTCACCCGGGCGCTGGCGACCGAGCTGGGCAAGCACGGCATCACCGTGAACGCGGTGACGCCGGGCCTGACCGCGTCGGACGGGGTCATGGCCAGCCCCCATGCCCAGGCCTTCGGCTTCGTCGAGATGCTGCAGGCCATCCCCGGCCAGGGCCAGCCGCGCGACATCGCCCCCGCGGTCGCCTTCCTCGCCTCCGACGAGGCGCATTGGATCACGGGCCAGACGCTGAACGTCGATGGCGGGATGGTGCGCTGGTAGCCCCCGATGCCGCGCGTCCCGGTTGCACCCTGGATGGTCCGCGGATCATTCTCCCGACCAGGGCCGGGGTCAATGGCGGGCCATTGGCACTTCGATCGGACGGCCCCTCACAGTCTCGGGGATCGCCTCGCATGAGCGTGTCATGGGCCACATCGAGTCCGGAGGAGCTGCGGGCGCATCACGCCCGCGATGCCGTGGAACAGGCCGGCCCGTTGCCTGACGACGTGCGGGAGACCGCGGTCGCGGAAGCCGGCGACTTCCGGGGCGGCCTCCTGTTCACCCCATCGGTCGGCGCTGCCGGTTCCGTGATCGTCTACTTCCATGGCGGCGGCTTCGTCGCGGGCAGCCCCCAGTCGCATCGCGGCGTCACGGCGTGGCTGGCGAAATTCAGCGGGATGCCCGCGCTGTCGGCCCGCTATCGCCTGGCGCCGGAGCATCCTTTCCCGGCCCAGCGCGAGGACGCGGTCGCCGCCTGCCACCTGGCCGTCGCGATGAGCGCCGCCCCCGACCGGACGAGGATCATTCTCGCCGGCGACAGCGCCGGTGCCTGTGTCGCCCTTTGGGGCCTTCGTGGCCTCCCGCCGGCCATGCGGGAGCGGGTTGCGGGGCTGTTGCTGCTGTATGGCGGATACGGGCAGGTCGCCAGCGACAGCATCGCGCGCCGCGGCACGGCTGAGAACGGCCTGGACCAGGAGACCTTGACCGTCATGTACAACCGGTTGGGCGACGCCGCCCTGCCCGGCGCAGACCCCATCTGGCCCCTGGCCTTCGCCCTAGATATCGCCGAGCCCGCCTATGTCCTGGCTGCCGAACTCGACGCGGTCCATGACGATTCGGTCCGGTTGTTTCGGGCCCTGCCGCATCATCCGGAAAGCGAGTTCCGGCTCGTGGCCGGGCGCGACCACGGTTTCCTCAAGCAGGCCGGGCGCGACCCCATCGCGTCGCGAGAGCTGGAGAGAGCTTCGGCGTGGATCCGCCGGCTCCCGTCGATCAGGAGCCAGATCGGAACGTACGCGCCGGCATGCGATTAGATGCTAAAGTCCGCATGAACTTATGAGAGGTGTTCATGAATGCCGCGGGAGAACTTGAACGACCTCCTCGCCTTCCTCGCGGTCGCGCGTGAGCGCAGCTTTACCAGGGCCGCGGCGCAGCTCGGGATATCCCAATCGGCGCTGAGCCACACCATCCGCGGGCTGGAGGAGCGGCTCGGCCTGCGGTTGCTGACCCGGACCACGCGTAGCGTCTCGCCGACCGAAGCCGGCGAACGCCTGCTCCGGACCGTCGGCCCGCGGCTCGAGGAGATCGATGCCGAGCTGGGCGCCCTGAGCGAACTGCGCGACAAGCCTGCCGGCACCGTCCGCATCACGGCGGGCGAGCATTCGGCCAACACCATCCTCTGGCCGGCGGTGGCGAAGCTGCTGCCGGAGTATCCGGACATCCGGGTCGAAATCATCGCCGACTACGGCCTGACCGACATCGTCGCGGAACGCTACGATGCCGGCGTCCGCCTCGGCGAACAGGTCGCGAAGGACATGATCGCGATGCGGATCGGCCCGGACATGTCCATGGCGGTCGTCGGGGCGCCCTCCTATCTCGCGCAGCGGCCGCCGCCACGGACGCCTCAGGAGCTGACGGCCCACAACTGCATCAACATCCGCCTTCCCACCTATGGCGGGCTGTACGCCTGGGAGTTCGAGAGAGATGGGCATGAGCTGAAGGTGCGGGTCGAAGGGCAGCTGGTGTTCAACACCATCGCCCTGCGGCTGAATTCGGTTCTGGCCGGGCTTGGCCTGGCCTATCTGCCCGAAGATCAGGTGCAGCCATACATCGCCGAGGGGCGGCTGATCCGCGTGCTGGCGGATTGGTGCCCGCCATTCCCGGGCTATCATCTGTACTATCCCAGCCGCCGGCAATGCCCGCCGGCCCTTTCCGTGCTGCTCCACGCGCTGCGCCACCGGGGCTGACGACGCGCCGGATTGATGAGCAGGGTCGATAGCGGACGACGGCCTCCAACCGCCCCGCGGTCGCGGCCCCGCAACATGACCCTCAGGCCGCAGGGCTGTGGAAGCGCATGGCCTTCACAGCCGTCCGCACCCGCTGCACCAAGTGACCGAGGCGGCCCAGATACAGGTAGACGATCGGCGTCGTGAACAGGGTCAGGATCTGGCTGACCGCCAGCCCGCCGACGATGGCGTAGCCGAGCGGCTGGCGGATCTCCGATCCCGTGCCGGTGCCGACCATCAGCGGAATGCCGCCGAGGATCGCGCACATGGTCGTCATCAGGATCGGCCGGAACCGGGACAGGCAGGCCTCGCGCACCGCCTCGACCGGCGACTTGCCCGCACGCTCCGCCGCCAGCGCGAAGTCGACCATCATGATGCCGTTCTTCTTGACGATGCCGATCAGCAGCACGATGCCGATGATGCCGATCACGTCGAGCGGCATCCCCGCCGCCTTCAGCGCCAGCAGCGCGCCGACGCCGGCCGACGGCAAGGTCGACAGGATCGTCACCGGGTGGACGGCGCTTTCGTACAGCATGCCGAGGATCAGGTAGACGGCGACCAGCGCGGCCGCGATCAGGGCCGGCTGCCCGGCCAGGGCGGTCTCGTAGGCATGCGCCGTACCCTGGAAGGCTCCCTGGACGCTGGCCGGCAGGTGAAGCGCCGCCACCGCGCGTTCGACATCGGTCGCCGCGGTCCCGATCGAGCTGTGCGGCGCCAGGTTGAAGGACACCGTGACCGACGGGAACTGGCTCTGATGGTTGACCACCAGCGGCGCCGTCGCCGGCGCCTGGTGCGCGATCTCGCTCAGCGGCACGGGCTGCCCGGCGGAGGAGCGCAGATAGACCGACTGCAGCGCATCCGGCCCCCGGCGGAAGGCCGGGTCGACCTCCAGGATCACGTAATACTGGTTGAGCGAAGTGAAGACCTTGGTGACGACCCGCTGGCCGAAGGCGTCGTACAGGGCGTTGTCGACATCCTGCGGGGCGATGCCGAGGCGCGAGGCCGCGTCCCGGTCGATCTGGATCGTGAACTGCAGGCCGGCACTCTCCTGGTCGCTGGTGACGTCCGCGACGCTGGGCAGCTGCGCCACCGCGGCGACCACCTTCGGCGCCCAGGACGCCAGTTCCTGCGCGTTCACATCGGTCAGCGTGTACTGGTACTGGGTCTTGGCCACGCGACCGCCGATCGTGATGTCCTGGGCGGCCTGCATGTAGAGGCGGATGCCGGTGACGGGCTGCAGCGCCTTGTCGAGCCGCGCGATCACCTGGTCGGCGGTGGCATTCGGGCCACGCTGCCCTTGCGGCTTCAGCGAGATGTACATGCGCCCCTGGTTCGGCGAGGGGTTGGTGCCACCGGGCCCGATATAGCTCGCGACCGAGCCGACTGCCGGATCCCGCAGCAGGACGTCGACGACCTGCTGCTGCTTCTCGGCCAGGGCCCCGGTGGACACGTCCTGTGCGGCTTCGGTGACGCCGGCGATCAGGCCGGTGTCCTGCTGCGGGAAGAAGCCCTTCGGGATCGTGACGAAGAGATACCCGGTCAACGCGACGGTCGCGATCATGACCATGAGGGTCAGACGCTGGTGCCGGAGCACGTGGGTCAGCGCCGCTTCATAGGCCCCGGCCAGGCGATCGAACCCGGCCTCCAGCAGCCGGTACAGCCGGCCGTGCCGCGCCGGGCCTTCGGCCTGCGCCTTGAGCAGGCGGGAGCAGAGCATCGGCGTCAGCGTCAGGGACACCAGGGCGGAGACGGCGATCGCGACGGCGACGGTGACCGCGAACTCCTGGAACAGCTTGCCGATGACGCCGCCCATCAGCAGCAGCGGGATGAACACCGCCACCAGCGAGACCGAGATCGACAGGATGGTGAAGCCGATCTGCCCGGCCCCATCCAGGGCCGCCTGCAGGGGTGTCTTGCCCTGCTCCAGGTGGTGGACGATGTTCTCGACCATCACGATCGCATCGTCGACCACGAAGCCGACGGCAACCGACAGTGCCATCAGCGACAGGTTGTCGAGCGAATAGCCGAACACGGCCATCACCGCGAAGGTGCCGACGATCGAGATCGGCACCGCGATGCCCGGGATGATCGTGGCCCAGAAATTCCTGAGGAAGAGCAGGATGGTCATGACCACCAGGCCGATGGTCAGGACCAGGGTGAACTGCACGTCGGCGACCGAGGCGCGAATGGTGGTGGTGCGGTCGGAGACCACGGAGATCTTGATCGCCGGCGGCAGCGACGCCTCGAGCTGCGGCAGCTCGCGCCGGATGCTGTCGACGGTCTGGATCACATTGGCGCCCGGCAGGCGCTGGACCGCCAGGATGATGCCGCGGTCGCGGCCATACCAGGCCGCCAGCTGGTCGTTGGCCGGGCCGATCTCGGCATGGCCGATGTCGCTGACCCGGATCGGCGCGCCATTCTTGTAGCCGATGATGGCCTGGTTGTAGCTGGCGAGCGTGGTCAGCTGGTCGTTGGTCTGCAGCGCATAGGCCTGCTGCTTGCCTTCGAGCGTGCCCTTGGGGTCGTCGACCGTGATCGATGACAGGGCGGTGCGGATGTTCTCCAGCGTCAGGCCCTGGGCCGCGAGCTGCTGGGGGTTCACCTCGACCCGCATGGCCGGCTGCTGCTGGCCGCCGATGCTCACCAGCCCGACACCCGGCACCTGCGACAGCTTCTGCGCGAGGATGCTTTCGGCATAGTCGTCGACCGTCGTCAGCGGCAGGGTGTCGGAGGTCAGGGCCAGGATCAGGATCGGCGTGTCGGCCGGATTGGTCTTCCGGTAGGTCGGCGGCGTCGGCATGGTCTTCGGCAGGTCGCCGCCGGCCGCATTGATCGCCGCCTGCACGTCTCCGGCTGCGGAGTCCACGGTGCGCGAGGGGTCGAACTGCAGCGTCACCTGGGTGAAGCCCAGGGCGCTGGCGGAGGTCATCTGCGACAGGCCGGGGATCTCGCCGAACTGGCGCTCCAGCGGCGTGGCCACCGAGGAAGCCATGGTCTCGGGGTCGGCCCCGGGCAGCTGCGCCGTGACCTGGATCGTCGGCAGGTCGACCGACGGCAGGGCCGCGACCGGCAGGGAGCGGTAGGCGACGATGCCGACCAGCACGACGCCGATCATCAGCATCAGCGTGGCGATCGGCCGCCGGATGAACGGGCCGGACAGGCCACCGTTGGACGCGGTGTTCTGGCTCATGGCTGGATCCCCAGTGTGTCGGTCTGCGCGTTCATCAGCGGCGAATCCGTGGTGTCGGCCGGACTGCGCGCGGACACCTTGTCTCCCGGCCGCAGGCCATACTGCCCGTCGCTGACCACGGTCTCGCCCGCCGTCAGGCCGGAGGTGACGAGCGCGGTTCCGCGCACCGTCTGGGCCACCTGGATCGGCTGCGGCGCCACCGTCGCGTCGGGCCGCACCACCCAGGCGAAGACCCCGTTTGGCCCGCGCTGCACCACGGCGGCGGGCACGGTCAGACCATCCTGCTGCACCTTCAGGACCAGCCGGGCCTGGACGAACTCGCCCGGCCACAGCAGCTTCTGCGGGTTCGGAAAATCCGCGCGCAACGTGATCGTGCCGCTGGCCGCGTCCACGGTGTTGTCGAGGGTCTCGAGCCTGCCGGTGTCGAGCCTGGTCGCGCCGTCCTGCGACCAGGCCTCGACCGTCAGCCCGGCCGCACCAGCGCTCGCCATCTGCCGCTGGATGTCGGGCAACGCCGCCTGCGGCAGCGTGAACAGGACGGCGATCGGCTGGATCTGGGCGATGGTCACCAGACCGCTCGCGTCGGTCGGGTGGACGACATTGCCCTCGTCGACCAGGCGGAACCCGGTGACGCCGCCGATCGGCGCCGTGATCTGGGTGTAGCCGAGCTCGACCTGGTCCTGGTCGATGACCGCCTGGTCGCCTTTGATCGAGGCCTGGAGCTGGTCGATCATCGCCTGCTGGGTGTCGACCTGCTGGTCGGTCGCAAAGCCCGAATGCTCCAGTGGCTTGTAGCGGGCGAGATTGGCGGACGCGTTGGCGAGGTGCGCCTGGTCGCGGGCCAGGGTGGCCTGGTCCTGCTCGAGCTTGGCCTGGTAGATCCGGGGGTCGATCGTGACCAGCAGGTCGCCCTTCTGCACCGTCTGCCCCTGGTCGTAGGCGATCCGCTGGATCTGGCCCTCGACCTGGGTGCGGACGGTGACCGTGTTGAAGGCCTGGACCCGGCCGAGGCCGTCCAGCTCGATCGGCACGTCCTGCTTCGTCACGGTCGCCTCGGCGACGGGCGCGGGCGACACGACCGGAACCGGCACCGCGGTGGAGGCGGAGCCGAAGACGTCGGTGCCGAGGACGAGGAGGGAGCCGGAGAGTCCGGCCACCACCCCCACGGCGGCGAGAAGCAGGTTGCGGCGCATGGTCGACCTCGCTCTGTTCAGGCTGGAACGGTGAATTCCGAAGCCTTCAAAGGTTAAGGTCGAAGCGGCAGCTCGCTCCATTGCACATCGGGACGTCGACGCCCTGCATTCGTCGGGAGGGACCTATACCTTAGTCTTGAAGCACGAAGGCACGGCGTCAGGCTCCGAGCCAAAGGCGGATGCCGTCCAGCGATCGGAACGCCGTGACGCTGCGGACGGCGATGCCCGGCATCGCGTCGGCGGCCATCCTCGCGAGGGCGTCGCCGGGGCCCAGTTCGAGCGCGCGCTGCGGACGGGCGGCGCGGCAGGCGTCCATGCAGGCCGCCCAGTCGACCGTCTGCCGGATCTGCAAGGCGAGCTTCTGCAGGCCCTCCGGCAGGCGCAGGACGGGCGCGCCGTCGACGCCGCTGATCAGTCGCACCCCCGTTGGCGGGCGCGTCCCGGCGACCCGCTGGCGAAGCAGCTCTCCGAACCGCTCGCTGGCTTCGCGGAGGAACGGCGTATGCGACGCGACCGACACGGGCAGCATGACGGTGCGGCTCGCCCCCCGCTGCTCGGCCTGCGCCAAGGCCGGCTGCAGATCGGCGACCGCGCCGCCGAGGAGGACATGCAGGGGCCCGTTGACGATGGCGATGTGGAGATCATGCGCCCGGCAGATCGCTTCGATCTCCGGGCGCGGCAGGCCCAGCATCGCGCCGAGACCCGATGCGGTGCGCGAAGCCTCGTCCATCAGCACGGCCCGCCTGGCGGTGAGATCCAGGACGGTCTCCGCATCGATGACACCGGCAATGCCCCATGCGGCCAGCTCGCCGGCGCTGTAGCCCGCAACGGTGACCGGGCGGGGCGAGGTCGGGCCCAGCACCGCCCAGTAGGCCAGCGCCTGGGTGCAGCAGAGGATCTGGGCCATCCTGTTGGCGTGAAGCTCGCCTTCACTCGCCTGATGGACCAGATCCCTCGGATCCCGGCCGTCGAGCACGCGTCGGGCGGCCGCGAAGACAGGCGCCGCCTCGGGCGCCTCGCCGACCAGGTCGAACATGCCCGCAGCCTGGCCGCCCTGCCCGGAGCAGAGGATGGCGACGCCGGTCACAGCCCGATCTCGACCCGATCGAGGAAGATCGTGGCCGCGAGCAGATCCGCGCATCCGCCGGGGCTGAGGCGCCGCCGGACGAAGGCCTGGTGGATCGCCACCGCACGATCCTCCCAATCGCCCTGCCCCACCCCTCCATCCTCCAGGAACTGCCGTGCCACGCGTTGCGCGTCCTGCAGCCCCGCGGCGCCGCCGCGATGAAGCAGGTTCGTATCCTCCACCTCGGCCATCAGGGCGAAGAAGGCCTGGACGCGGGCGGCACCCTCGTCATGGGCGAGCGCGCGTCCCTGGCGGAGGGCCGGCAGCCCGATCTCCCGCACCTGCGGGAAGCCGGCTGCGGCTTCCGCGCGGGCGCCCCCCGCCCCGAACCGGCGCAGGACGTCGCTGCCGTGGCTGCGGAGGGGGATCGGACCGCGCAGGATCGCGTCGCCCCAGCGCCGGGCGACGATGTCCGCCAGCTGCGCGGCAGACGGGCGTGCTGGGGTGACTGGGCTCTCCACCGAGGCCGCTCCGGCTGCCGCGCAGAGCAGCCCCAGGCCGAAGATCGCACCCCGGTGGGTGTTCACGCCGCCGGTGGCGGCGAGCATGGCGTCCTCGGCCTCCCGGCCGATCTGCCGAAGCCGCTCCATGTCGCCACTCGCCGAACCCGCCATCGCCAGGCGGGCATAGAAGGGGCGGATCGCCGCGGCGCTGCGCCGGAAGGTGGTGTGGTCCATATCGTCATGGCTGCCGCGATCGACATGGCTCACCAGGCCGGGCTTCGGCCATGTCTCCAGTTCGGCCACGAGGGCCGCGGCGGCCACGTCGCCCAGCCGTTCGGCGATCGCGACGGGCAGGCCGGGCCGCGGAAGCGCGAGGCTGGCGTCCAGCGCCGGACGGCTCACGCGAAGAGAGTGCGCACGCATCGGATGTCCGCTCCGTCCATGGATTTGATGAGCACGACCCCGTCGGGTCGGCGGAACTCCTGCCGAAGCTCCCGCCAGTTCACCCCGCTGCCGGCCGTGAGGAGGATCTCGCCGTCGAGCCGGACCGGGCCCGCGCTGTCCAGCCGGTCGAGGGTGTCGAGCAGATCGGGCAGGATTTCCGCCGTCGGCCTGGGCCAGATCAGGTCGATGTCCGATCCCGGCCGCAGGTAGGGCAGGCCGGTCAGGCGTTGCCACAGCAGAGCGCCGAACAGGACCGGCCGCAGCGCCAGCCGCTCGCCGAGGGCGACCAGCCCCTCCACCTGTGGCCGCCAGGCCGTCGGGACGGAGGCCGCCGCTGCGCTCAGCGGGACGGCAGCGACAGTCTCCGTCACGAATTCGGCGGGGATGGATAGGGCGAGGCGAAGCTTGCCGTGTGCCGGCGGCAGGGGCAGGCCGACGGCGACGCCATCCCCGCTGTCGCCGGCAGCCCGGCGACGCACGATCACCGGCCAGCCGCGCTCCGCCCAGCCGGCGACGAGCCGGCGCGGCCCGACCTCCAAGGCATGGAAGCCGGACGATGCGTCCAGGACCGCGGGCCACCCGCCCGGCGTCACGCGCAGCAGATCATGACGCTGCAGCATGATGGCCCTCGACGATCTGCGCCGCCACACGCCGGGCCAGCTCCGACGCCAGGCGCCGCCCGCCGCGCGCGGCGCCGAGCGCATCCCTGGCGTCATGGCCGGAACTGCCCGCCAAGGCCGCTTCGAGCTGGGCGCCGAGCGGCTGGCCCGGGTCCCAGGTCTCCGCGATGGCGCCGACCTTGCTCATGGCGGCGAGGCCGGGCGCGAAGACGGGGGTCGTCTGCGACAGCGCTTTGAGCTTGTCTTCGGGCAGCTTGGTGACGCGCGCCATCGACGGCAGGTCCATGACCGCAGGCTCCGCCCCCGGCAGCGCGACCAGGATGTCCGTCGCCAGCCCGGTGGCGAGGAAGGCGCCGGCGGCCGCCTTGCCGTAGTTCAGCCCGACCGTGCGATGCCCTTCCCGACTGGCCAGCAGCAGGCATTTGGCGAGATGGGCGAGATATTCGTTGAGGCCGAGCATCTCGTCGCGGCGGGCCATGCGCTGGCTGCGCGTGTCCACCATCACCAGGATCGGCGTGTCGCCGCCGGCCGCGATCACCCGCAGCACCCGTTCGGCCAGGGGCAGGACGCCGTCGATCCCGAGCGGTTCTCCGTCGGCGATGCCGATCACTTCGACCGCGCGACCGTTCCCGAGCCGGCCGATCCCCATGATCAGCTTGTCGGGGCGCACGACCACGTCGTGCCCGGCGGGGAACAGCCCCGCCAAGATCTCATCGACCGTCATGATCCAGTCCTTTCACCTTTGCGGCGAGCGCGATGAACGCCTCGTCGTCCATGTCCCGCACGGCCTCCGGATCTGCGATGCCGAGGATGGTCCACATCTCGGTGGCGCTGCTGCAGCCGCCGAGCCGGGACTGCCGCGACGCGAGCCGCTCCTGCTCGGCCTGCAGCGTCCGCAGGTCGAACGCCGGCACCCGTTCGAGCAGGAAGAGAGCGGCGTCGCGGAAGCCGGCCATCGTGTCCTGGGCATAGGTGTCGGCGCCCCCGATCAGGCGGCGGGTCCGGCCGCCGGTGACGCTCCAGACCAGGGCCTTGTCCTTGGAGTCGAACTCCTCGACGCCCTGGTTGGTCTCGATCACCTCGGGGCCGGTGACGCCGAGCCGTCCCTGCTCCGAGATCGCAATCCGGGAGCAGGTGGCGGCGGTGAGGCCGGCTCCGCCGAAGGCCCCGGAGCGCCCGCCGACCAGGGCGACGACCGCGACGCCGGCGCTGCGGGCCTCGGCGATCGCGCGCATCACCTCCGCGACGGCGAGCTCACCGGCATTGGCCTCCTGCAGCCGCACGCCGCCGCTGTCGAGCAGCAGCAGGACGGGGAGATCGGCGCGGTCGCGTGCCGCCCGAAGCAGGCCGACGAGCTTCGCCCCGCTTACCTCGGCGAAGGTGCCGCCCATGAACTGCCCTTCCTGCGCGGCGACCAGCACCTCGCGGCCATCGAGGCGCCCGCGCCCGATGATCATGCCGTCGTCGAACGCCGCGGGAAGGTCGAACAGCGCCAGGTGAGGGCTCTGCACGCGGTCGGAAGGCGGAAGGACCTCGGTGAAGCTGCCCGGATCGAGCAGGCCGGCGAGGCGCTCGCGGGCGGATGCCAGGAACCAGCTCGCGGAGTCGCGGCTGGCGGACCGGCGGGTCGCAATATCGGTCATTGCGCACCCTCCATCATCCTGACGCCCTGCATCAGCCGCAGCGCGACCGTGTCCGGCCGGGCCCCGCCGTCGTTGATCGAGATGCGCAGCCCGCCCGGGGAGGCGCGCTCCACGAAGTCGGCGACGACCGCCTGCCAGACCTCGTCGTAGCCGTGCACGGGGGTGGCGATCTCGACCGAGCACTCGGTTTCCGGCAGCGTGCGTTCGAGCAGCACTTCGAGATTGCCGGACGCGACGACGCCGACGATGGCGCTCCGGGCGTGCCCCTCAGCCGGCCGGCCGGGGGCGTATTGAAGCTTGATGATCACCATGGCAGACCTCCTACCAGTTCCGGAATTTGCTTGGCGGGTCGTAGAGATTGCCCGACCAGTGCATCAGCTCCTTGACGGAGTGCGCGGCGAGCAGGCTCCTGTGCGTGTCGAGCGGGTCGATGCCGAGATCCTCCGGCCGACGGATCACCTTCCGGGCCCGCAGATCCTCGACGACGCGGTGGTCGCGCGCGCGGCCGACCGGCGTGTATCCGGCCACCCCGCGGATCGCCTGCTCACGCTCATAGGCGGTGCGGCAGAGCAGGAGGTTCGCGATCCCCTCCTCCGTGACGATGTGGGTCACATCGTCGCCATAGATCATCACCGGCGGGAGATCGAGATGGAGCGTCTCGGCAAGCTGGACGCTGTCGAGCTGCTCGACGAAGGTCGGGACGAGCTTGTCGCCGAAAGTCTCGACGATCTGGACAACCAGCTTGCGGCCGCGCGGCAGCTGCTGCTGTTCGCCCGCCGCTTCCCGCCCCGCCTTCAGCCACGCCTCGCTGGCATGACGCCGGCCATGCGGATCGGACCCCATGTTCGGCGCGCCGCCGAAACCCGCGATCCGGTCGCGCGTCACCGTCGAGCTGTTGCCCTGCAGGTCGATCTGGAGAGTCGATCCGATGAAGAGGTCGGTCGCATAGAGGCCGGCGGCCTGGCAGTACATGCGGTTCGACGCCATCGAACCGTCCCGGCCGGTGAAGAAGATGTCCGGGCGGGCGCGCATATAGGCGTCCATGCCCACCTCCGATCCGAAGCTGTGGACCTGCTGCACCCAGCCGGTCTCGATCGCGGGGATGAGGGTGGGGTGCGGGTTCAGGGCGAAATGGGTCGCGATGCGCCCCTTCAGGCCGAGCCGCTCGGCATAGGTCGGCAGCAGCAGCTCGATCGCGGCGGTGTTGAACCCGATCCCGTGGTTCAGCCGCCGGACGCCGTACTCCTCGTAGATCCCCCGGATCGCCAGCATGCCGGTGAGGATCTGGGTCTCGGTGATCTGCGCCGGATCGCGGGTGAACAGCGGCTCGACATAGAAGGTCTCGGGCGCGACGACGACGAAGTCGACGCGATCACCGGGCACGTCGACCCGCGGCACCTTGTCGACCAGCTCGTTGACCTGGGCGATGACGATGCCCTGCTTGAACGCTGTGGCCTCGATCACCACGGGAGAGTCTTCCGTGTTCGGGCCCATATAGAGGTTGCCGTCGCGATCGGCGCAGCGCGCGACGGTCAGCGCCACATGCGGCGTCAGGTCGACGAAGTAGCGCGAGAAGAGCTCGAGATAGGTGTGGATCGCGCCGAGTTCGATCTTCCCGGCGTTGAGGGCCCGCGCCAACGCGGCGCCCTGCGGCCCGGAATAGGAGAAGTCGAGCCGGCGCGCGATCCCGGCCTCGAACAGATCGAGATGCTCGGCAAGCACGAGTCCGGACTGCACGATGTGCAGATCCCGGACGGTGTTGGGGTCCACCGCGGCGAGGCAGCGCGCGAGGAAATCCGCCTGCTTCTGGTTGTCACCCTCCAGGCAGATGCGGTCTCCCGGGCGGATGACCGCCTCGAGCAGGCTGGTCGCATCATCGGGCGCGACCAGCTTGCCCCGGGCATAGCGGCCGGCCGCAGTCAGCCGCTGTTCACGGGATTGTCGTCCGGTGTCCCACGCGCGCTGCGGTGAGGCGTTCGGTCGGGATGTCATGGCTGAATCTCCGGCAGGGAGAATGCGGCGCCACCCCCTCCATGGGATGCGACGACGCCGCTTCTCGTGGCCTCAGTTGGTCGCGTCGCCCGCATGCCGAGCGGCGTCCTCGATGACGGCGGCGACCTCGTTGGGGCGGGATTCGTAGACCGAGTGGCTGGCGCCCTGGAGGACGGTGACGTGGCTGTGGGCGCGCTGGTAGTAGAAGCGCTCGAGGTCGGGGTTGATGATCTTGTCGTCGGCGGCGACGATGCCCCAGCTCGGCTTGGTCTTCCAGGCCGCGGCGGTCATCGGTGCGCTGAAGACCGCGGCCGCGGTCGGGACCTGGGACTGCGCCTCGAACGTCGCCTGGTCGAGCGGCAGGTCGGCCGCGAAATGGGAGGGGAAGAGGTCCGGCCGCAGAGAGGTGTAGCCGTCCGCCGTCTTCACCACCGCACCGGGCGTCTGTTGGGTGACGCTGGGCATGGTCTTGCCGAGGGCGGCCTCGTCCTCGCCGACATCCGGCGCATGGGCCGCGACATAGACCAGGGCCGCGACATGCGGGTCCTCGCCGGCCTCGGTGATGATCGAGCCGCCATAGCTGTGGGCCACCAGGACGGTGGGGCCGTCCTGCTCGGCGAGGACCCGCCTGGTGGCGGCGACGTCGTCCGCCAGGCTGGTCAGCGGCTGCTGCACCATGGTCACGTGGAAGCCATCCTTGGTCAGGATGTCGTAGACCGGCTTCCAGCCGGACGCGTCGACCCAGGCGCCGTGGACCAGCACGATGTTCTTGATCGGCGCGGCGGGGGCGGCCGACGCGACCGCGGGAGCGACGGAGGCCAGCAGGGATGCCAGCAGGAGGATGCGCTTGCTGTGGAGCGGAGACATGAGGCCACCTCGATTGTTCGAGCATCGGGAGTGGTCTCCGAACCCCCCGGAAGGAGCGTCGCCGGGACCACGACATGACGGTACGGCGCTCCCGGCCCGCCCTCCATTGGACAGGGGGGCTGCCGAGGCCCTGCATTCCGGTCGACGGTCAGAGACTTTGGTATAGGGCCGAGGACTGGTTCATCGCTCCCGGCAGGCAGGCAAAGAGGGCCGGTTCGAAATCGCGCCCGAGACCTAGGTATAGGCTCGGCCCTACGAACACGGAGCAGCGACGATCCAACGTGCGATGGAGCGGCATGCGGCTTCGCCCCTAGCCTTGAGCGATGACGTGGACGGTCTGCGCGGCGACGGGCCTGCGCATCGTCCGTCATCCGCAAGAGGAGGCCGTTCCATGTTGTCCGACGCAATCCTGCTGGCGCTGGCGCCGGTGTTCTTTGTGATGGGGCTCGGCTATGCCGCCGGACGCATGCACATCGTCGAAAACCATCAGGTCGACAGCCTGAACAAGCTGGTGATGGACTTCGCCCTGCCGGCCTCCGTGTTCGCGGCGACGGCATCCGCGTCGCGCAGCGAGATGCTGGCGCAGGCGCCGCTCTTCGCGATCTCCGGCGGGGTGATGCTGCTGCTGTACTTGGCATGGTACGTCCGCCAGCACGCCTCTTCCAAGATCGGCAAGGAGGATGCTGCGCTCCAGGCCCTGACGATCGCCTTTCCGAACCTCGCAGGTGTCGGGCTTCCCATCGTGTCTGCGGTGCTCGGCCCCACCGGAGTCGTCCCGGTCGCCGTCACCCTGGCGGCCGGCTCGATCCTCGTCAGCCCGCTCACGCTGATCCTCCTCGAAATCAATGGGGGGAAGGATGGCGGTGCCGCCGGGCCGATGACCGCGCGGATCCTTGGGGCCCTGCGCCGAGCGCTGACCAAGCCCGTGGTCCTGGCGCCCGTGCTCGGCATCGCGCTCTCGCTGTCGGAGGTGAGGCTCGGCCCCGTCGTCGATGCCTGCCTGCTGCTGATCGGGCACGCCGCCGCCGGCGTCGCGCTGTTTCTCACCGGCCTGGTCCTGTCGGGCCAGTCCTTCCGGCTGGACTGGAAGGTCGTGAGAGCGACCGCGGCGGCCGACATCATCCGGCCGCTCCTGACCGCGCTGGTCGTGTTCATCCTGCCGGTCTCGGCCGAAACAGCGAAGGTGGCCATTCTGCTGGCGGCAGTGCCGTCAGGGTTCTTCGGCATCCTGTTCGCCGTGAACTACCGCCTGGACTCGGCCACGGCGGGATCCATGGTCATCGCCAGCACCGTGTTCAGCATCATCACGATGGCGATCGCCATTGCCGTACTGTTTCCCGGGTAAGCTGACGGCACGCGGCACGCGGCACGCGGCTTGACGGTTGGCGAGCACTCGCGTCAGGTTGTGCCCGCCCATTCTGACAAAGCCTATTGCCCCACGGATTGCCACTCTCGATGAGCCGCGACGCCGCAGAGACGCCTTTGATAGCCGATCCCGAGCCGGGGGGCGCTTGCGGGCCCAGCCGGCGGATCGTGTCCACCCGGCGCCGCTGGCACCGCCTCCTGGCGCTTCTGTTGGGTTCAGCCGTCTTTGTCGTCGACACCTTCACCGACGTCAGGGGCGCCATCGCCGTTCTCTACGTGCTTGTGATGCTCCTTGCCGCCGACACGTTCTCGCGGCGCGGCATCGCCCTGCTGGCGCTGGCCTGCGCGGGCCTCACGGTTCTCTCTTTCCTTACAACCCACGGCCTGGATGCGGATGTCTCGGCCACGCTCCGTTTTGGAATCTCGCTGGCCGCGATCGCGATCACCGGCGCCCTGCTGCTTCGCGACCAGGCGTCGAAACAGTCCCTGATGGAAGCGAACACCGCCCTGGCGCGCAGCGAGAAGCGGTACCGGTCGATCTTCGAGCAAGCCCGGATCTCCCTGTGGGAGCAGGATTTCTCGCAGGTCAGGGACTTGCTCACGACACTGCGGCAGCAAGGCGTGCGGGATCTCGATGCCTATGCCCGTGAGCATCCGGCCTTCTCTCGGGACTGTGCCCGCCGGATCACCACCTTGCATGTCAACGACGCCACGGCCGAGTTGCTGCGGCTGTCGTCGCCATCCCAGGCGCAGGGTTCGCTCGAGCGCTTCCTTCCGGCCGACGATCCCGCCTTCCTGGCGGTCCTGGCGGCCATGGCTGACGGCAGAAGCCGGTTCGAAGGGAGAGCGAATCTGATCACCGCGGGCGGACAGGTCGTGACCGTCCTCCTCGGCATCTCGTTCCCCGACGAGGCGGACGAATTCGGCCGCGTGGTGGTCGCCATGACGGACATTACCCAGCACGAGCAGATCCAGCAGACGCAGCTCGCGGCCCAGGCCGAGCTGGCCCGGGCCTCGCGGGCGGCGACCGTCGGCGCGCTGTCGGCCTCGATCGCCCATGAGCTCAACCAGCCGCTCGGCGCCGTCGTGATGAACGCCCAGACCTGCCTGCGCTGGCTCGGCAAGGACCCGCCCGATGTCGAAGCCGCGATGCGGGCCGCGGAGCGGACGGCCCGGGACGGCCGGCGGGCTGCCGAGATCGTGCAGCGCACGCGCGGGCAACTGGTGCGGGATCAGCGTAGCGACGAGATGATCGATCTGCGCGAGGTGGTCGAGGAGACGGTCCATCTGCTGGAGGCCGAACTGAATGCCCATGCCACGCGGGTGGTGACACAGTTCGCGATGTCGGTCCCGCCGATCAGGGCCGATCGCGTGGCGCTGCAGCAGGTGCTGATCAACCTCATGACCAACGGCATCCACGCCATGGCCGAAATGCAGGCCGCCGCGCGCGAACTCACGGTCAGCGTCGACGGTCCCGCCGCGCCCGATGCGCCGGAGGTGCGCGTCGCGATCCAGGATCGCGGCGGGGGCATTCCCGACGACGTCCACGCCCGGCTGTTCGAGCCGTTCTTCACGACGAAGCGGGGCGGCATGGGAATGGGGCTTGCGATCTGCCGCTCGACGATCGAGACATATGGCGGACGATTGACGGCCCGAAATCACGAACAGGGAGGGGCGGTGTTCGAGTTCGCGCTGCCGGCGGATCAGGACGCCGCACAAGCATCATGAAAACTCCAGTCGCGGCGACATTGGCGGCAACGCCCCTGGTCTTCATCGTCGACGATGACGAGGCCATCCGGGAGGCGCTGACGGACCTGCTGCGCTCGGTCGGGATCGAATCCCGGTGCTTCGGTTCGACCAGAGACCTGCTCGACGCCGCCCCCACCGACCGGCCCGGCTGCCTGATTCTCGACGTCCGCCTGCCGGGGCTGAGCGGGCTGGATCTGCAGGCCCAGCTGGTGCGCAACCGCAACACCCGGCCGATCATCTTCATGACCGGCCACGGGGACGTTCCGATGACGGTTCGGGCGATGAAGGCCGGGGCGATGGACTTTCTGACCAAGCCCTTCCGCGATCAGGACATGCTGGACGCCGTGGCCGCCGCCATCGACAAGGACATGGCGCAGCGCCAGGAAGCAGTCGCAGCGAAGGAGGTCGCCGCGCAAGCCGCCACCCTGACCCCGCGCGAGACGGAAGTCATGGCCGCGGTCGTGAAGGGGCTCATGAACAAACAGATCGCCGGCCTTCTCGGCATCAGCGAGATCACGGTCAAGCTGCACCGGGGAAACGTCATGCGGAAGATGGAGGTCCGGTCGGTCGCCGACTTGGTGCGGAAGGCGGAATTGCTGGCGCGTTGATGCCTTGACTTGGCCTGGACGGACAGCCGCTTCGTCCTGCACCTATGTATGGTATCCGTCCAGCGAGCCCTCGGCTATCCAGGACAGGCGGGTCACAGTCCCGTTGTTGTCCGCCGAGGTATCGTGTCCCATCCCCCCGTTATCGCTGTCATCGACGACGATCCGGCCATCCGCGAGGCGCTGGAAGACCTCATCGTCTCGCTGGGCTACCGGCCCCTGCTGTTCGTCTCGGCCGAGGACTTCCTCGCGTTCCCGGGGCGCTCCGCGGTGGGCTGCATGGTCGTCGACATCCGCATGGGGGGCATGACCGGCCTCGACCTCCAGGCGCGGTTGAACGCGCAGGGCAAGCCCTCCCCGATGATCTTCATGACCTCGTACACCGACGAGGCGACGCGATCGAAGGCGATGGCGGGTGGCGCGCACAGCTTCCTCGCGAAGCCGGTCGACGCAGAGGTGTTGATCGGGTGCCTGGCCTCGGCGCTCCACGAGTCAGCCCGGCAGGGCTGACCCCGCAAGACGCGCAGCGACGGGATCCCTTTGCGGTTAGACCGCGCGTTCGGACGGCAGGAGACCGAGGTGGGGGCGATGCGCCCGGGACCGCGCGTTCAGGTGGGCGATCGACGCAAGGGCGCGGGGCCGGCCACGCCCCGGAGCACGGCCCGACCGGCATCCGCTGCGGCTTCAACGCCCCGCTGCCGCCGTGGCGATGCAGCCGGCCATCCTGAAGGGATCCTCCCCGGCGACCATGGTGGGCACCATGTCCCGGGGCGGTGGGCGGGTGACGATATAGACAGGCCTCATCCCGCCATCGGCCGGCGCGTTCGCTGCGCTGGACGCGATCGAGAAGCCGAGCACCAGGGCCAGGCCCAGCGTGGCGAGACCACAGATCGCCGCCGTCAGGCCTCTCCCCTCCACCGGTGCGACGGCCCGGCCGTCCATGGGGCCGCCGTCGAAAACGGCGGACGGATGCGGCAGGCCGATATTGGTCTTCTGCGCGGGACCCATGGTTTGCCTCCTCTCCAGCATCGGCCAGACGACACGCGATCACCCGATCGTCGATCAGAGGCTAAGGTCGAAGCGCCGTGCCGCTCCATCATGCCTGGGGACTGTGAGGCCCTACGTTTGTTGGGCCAACCTATACCTTGGTCTTGGATGGCCAGACGCAATCACCTCAGACGCAATGACGGCGGCGGCCGCATCTCGATCCCTGCCGGTCCGACCTCTGCCCTATACCAAAGTCTTTGACCGTCGACCGGAATGCAGGGTCTCGGCAGCCCCTTGTCCGATGGTGGGCGGGCCGGGAGCGCCGTACCGTCATGTCGTGGTCCCGGCGACGCTCCTTCCGGGGGGTCCGGAGACCACTCCCGATGCTCAAACAATCGAGGCGCCGCGTCGGCAGCCACAGCCCCCGACGGGACGCCGGTCGAACGGAGACGCAAGCGATGACGGTGCTGTATTCGACCAGGGTCACCGCGGCCGGCGGCCGCCAGGGATGGATCCGCAGCGACGACGGCCTGCTCGACCTCGAGCTCGCCATGCCGCAGTCCCTGGGCGGCAAGGGCGGCGCCACCAACCCGGAGCAGCTGTTCGCCGGCGGCTACGCCGCCTGCTTCGAGAACGCCCTCCTGCGGGTGGCGCGGCAGGCGGGCCATCGCTTCGGCGATGACGACGTCCGGGTCGTCGCCGAGGTCGGCCTGAGCCGCAGCCCGGCCGACGCCTTCGTGCTGTCCGTCGCGCTCGCCATCGCGATCCGCGGCGTCGACCGGCAGACGGCGGACGCGCTGGTCCGCGCGGCCGATGCCATCTGCCCGTACTCCAACGCGATCCGGGGCAATGTCGACGTGGCCAAGACCATCGCGGTCGACTGATGCCCGGCCCCGCCGCGCCGTTACGAGCAAGGGAGGGCGATCCCCTCCCCGTCCCGGCGGCAAATACCCGCAAAATCCTTCACCCCAGGTTGATTTCCTGGAAATCGAATATCCATCGATGCGTCTGCCGTATTCTCTGCGGCTCACAAAATAGAGCCGCGAGGAACATTAAATTTGGAACAGGCTTTTGTTCGGGTCCGTTACCCCTGAACCGATGGAACATCCCTCGCCACCTCAAAACCCAACGGCCGAAGGCCGGGCGGAGTTCGAATCCGCAGCGCATCTGACCCAGGCCCTGCTGTATCAGGTTCGCGCTGGGAGACTATCCCCGGTGGAATTGGCGACGTGGCTGCGTCAGATGATGATGAGCGCGGCGGATCCACTGTCAGACAACGAGAAGAGCGCGATCGCCTGCACACTCGCCATGGACCTGCTCGCGGATGTGGGCTGCGACTTCAACCCGTCCGGACTGATGGACCTGGTGGACGGCTCGGACCAGGCGATCGCGATCGGACGCCTGGTTTGAGAACCGCCTGGCGCACCGGCTCGGGCTCCTG
The DNA here is from genome assembly GCF_031453975.1 of Inquilinus ginsengisoli. Classification (NCBI taxonomy): domain Bacteria; kingdom Pseudomonadati; phylum Pseudomonadota; class Alphaproteobacteria; order Rhodospirillales; family Rhodospirillaceae; genus Inquilinus; species Inquilinus ginsengisoli. Next base: position 381,209 of record NZ_JAVDPW010000005.1, on the reverse strand, counting down.
CCGCAGATGGCCCCGGGCCCGGGCCAGCCGGGATCGAATCGTCCCCGTCGGGATCTGCAGATGGGCCGAGGCCTCCTCGTAGGAGGCGCCCCAGACCGCCACGATGGACAGGATGTCCCGGTGGTCCTTCGACAGCGTCCGCCAGCGCGCCGCCACCTCGGTCACCTCGATCCTCTGCATCTGCGTCGCCGGCGTGCTGCCGTCCCAGTCGTCGATCGGGATGGTTTGGGCCCGGCTGTGCTTGTTGCCGACGAATTTCGAGAGGTAGAGCCGGCGCATCATCACGGCCAGCCAGGCGATCATGTTGCTGCCGGGCTGCCAGAGATGCAGCTTGCGCACCGCCCGGAACAGCGTGTCCTGCAGCAGGTCGTCGGCGTCGGCGTGATTTCGCGTCAGGGTGATGGCGAAGCGGCGGAGGTCGGGGATGCAGGGAGCGACAGTCGTGAGGAACTGGCGCTCTGTCGTGGCGGAGATAGCCGACATGGGAGCATCCTTGCGGGGTTCGAACGCGACGGGATGACGACGATGCCGTCGGCGTGTCCGGTTCGCGTTCGTATCGAAACTGCACCCAGCGCCGGCGCCGAAGGGCCGGTTACCGGCTGTCCTGGGATCGGAAGACCCGGACGCAGCCTAATCGGCAGCGAAACCAGGCCGCCAGACTCGGAAACTACTCATGTCCGTCGCTAGGACGAACGTCCGGGTGGGCTAGATCCTGCCCATGCCGCCGAGGCCGCCGAGCAGCCACAGCACCACGAGAACGAGGACGACCAGCCCGAGCACGCCGCCGAGGCCCGCCCCGCCATAGCGACCATGGGCATAGTAGCCGCCGCCGCCGAACAGCAGGATCAAGATAAGGATGATGACAATCGTGCTCATGGTCTGTCGCCTCACTGGACTTTGATCGTCGGGCAAGAGCCGGGAGCGACGCCGGTTCTTCGGCGTATCTCCGATGGTCTTGCTTCCGATTGTCACGAGCATAGCGGGCGGGCAATCATATCGGCAGGATCGGAAACTACTCAATCCCGCGCGGCCGGGACGGCAGGTCAGACGGGCGGCTCGTCCGCCCCCATCCAGGCGGCGGCCAGCGCCAGCCGCGCCAGTGCCGGCAGGGATTTCGAATCCGTCTTCTTCATGATCGCGGCGCGATGGTTCTCGACCGTGCGCTGGCTGATGCCGAGATCCGCCGCGATGTTCTTGCTGGGATGGCCGGCGACGACCAGCCCCATGATCTGGCGCTGGCGGGCGGTCAGCCCGGCGACATGGTCGGCCGCGGCCTCGCGCCAGGCGGACAGCTTGTTGGTGTCGCGCGACTGCTCGAGGGCGCGCTCGACGCCGGCCAGCAGGTCGCCGCGGCCGACCGGCTTCTCGATGAAGTCCGAGGCGCCGGCCTTCATGGCCTGGACCGCCATCGACACGTCGCTGTTGCCGGTGATCATGATGGCCGGCAGCCGGTGGCCGGCAGCCCTCAGCCGCTGCAGCAGCTCGAGCCCGTTCATCCCGGGCAGATAGGCATCGACCAGGAGGCAGGCCGCGCGGCCCGGGCGATAGGCTTCGAGGAAGGCCTCGCAGGACGCGTAGTCCTCGACCATCCGGCCGTCGTCTTCCAGCACGCTGCGCATGCCGTCCCTAACATGGCCGTCGTCGTCGACGACGAAGATGACCGGCTCGCCCGGGTCGCCGATCCCGGAGGCGGGGCTTGCGGCGTGCGGGGATGCTGCGGGGGGCGATGCCGCCAGCAGGCGTTGGATGGTCTGCGTCAGCTCCTTGAGCTTCACCGGCTTGTTGAGCTGCACGCAGTCCTGGCGGGCGATGTGGCGCAAGGTGTCGGTCGAGATGTCGCCGGTCAGGATGATGACCGGGATCTGGCGGCCAAGCCTTTCCCGCAGCTTGGTGGTGACCTCGAGCCCGTCCATGCCGCCCGGCAGATTGTAGTCCGCGAGGATGAGGTCCGGCCGGACCGCCCCCCGCGCCACCAGATCCAGCGCGGCGACGCCGTCGGATGCCGTCGCCGCGCGGTGGCCCTCGTCCTTCAGCAGGAGGTCGAGGAGCCCGCGCACCTCGGGATCGTCTTCGACCACCAGGATCGCACCGGTGCGGTGGGCGCCTTCCGCGGTCCCGCCATTGCTGTCCTGGCGGCGGTGCTCGCGCGACCGGTCGCCCTGCGGCAGCATGATCTCGATGGCGAAGACCGAGCCCTTGCCCGGCTGGGAGCTGACGCGCACCCGATGGCCCAGCAGGCCTCCCAGGCGCTGCACGATGGACAGGCCGAGGCCGAGGCCGCGGCTCCGCTCGCGCGCGGCGTTGTCGAGCTGATGGTACTCCTCGAAGATCGCCTGCAACTCCCCGCCCGGGATGCCGACGCCGGTGTCCCAGATCTCGATGCTCAGCATCCCCTCGCGCCGGCGGCAGCCCAGCAGCACCTTGCCCTGCCGGGTGTACTTCAGGGCGTTCGACAGCAGGTTGCGGACCATCTGCTCCAGCAGGCGCGGATCGGTGTCGATCGAAAGGCCGCACGGGACGACATGCAGGGCGAGCCGCTGGGCTTGCGCATGGTAGGTGAATTCGTCCTTCAGCCGGTCGAGCAGGTCGTTGACCGGGAAATGGACCCTCTCGGCGCGGACGGTCCCTGCCTCGATCTGGTTGATGTCGAGCAGCGCGTTCAGCATGCCGGTCATGGCGCCCAGCGTCTCGTCGAACCGGGCAACCAGCTTCCGCCCCCTTTCCCCGTCGACGATCTTCGCCAGCAGCCCCTGCAGCAGGGCCAGCGTCTGCAGCGGCTGGCGGAGGTCGTGGCTGGCGGCGGCGAGGAAACGCGACTTGGCGACGGTCGCCAGCTCTGCCTGCCGCTTGGCCGCCTCCAGCGCATCCGCCGTGTGCCGGCGCTCGGTGATGTCGGCGAAGGTGATGACGACGCCCTCGACCCCGTTGTCCTGGGTGCGGTAGGGCAGGATGCGGCGGACATACCAGGCGCCGCTCTGCGCCTCGATCTCCCGCTCGATCGGCGCGAGGGTCTGCAGCACCGTCCGCGCATCGGTCAGCAGGGCGCTGTCGGCCGCCAGCGAGTTGAGGTCGGCGAGCGGCCGGCCGACGTCGCCGGGGATGACGCTGAACAGCGATCGGGTGGCGGGGGTGAAGAAGCGGATGTTGAGGTCGGTGTCGAGGAAGATCGTCGCGACATCGGTACTGTACAGCACGTTCTGCAGGTCATTGGAGGTCGTGCGCTGCCGCTCCAGCGTTTCCTGGAGCTGGCTGTTCAGGGCGGTCAGCTCCTCGTTCAGCGACTGCAGCTCCTCCTTCGAGGTGATCAGCTCCTCATTCGTCGACTGGTACTCTTCGTTGACGGACAGGGCTTCCTCGTTGATCGCCTTCTGCTCCTCGGTCGAGATCTCGAGGTTGCGGATGGCGCCCTCCAGCTCCGCCCTGGTGGCGGCGAGCTCCTGCTCGAGCTCGGCGACGCGCGGGCCGTGTCCCGGGAGGGCCGGGCGTCCTGCCCCACGCTCCGGCTTCGGCTCGTCGATGAAGCAGATCAGCAGCAGTTCCTCGCCGTCGTTCGAGACCGGCTGCACGGCGATGCTGAACGAAGCCGGATGGCCATCTCCGTCGGTCCGGCCGCCGGCGACGACGATGCGCGCATTCTCATGGCCGGCCCGCTGGATCGCTGCGCGGAGCTTGGTGCGCATGCCCTCCCGCGCCATCGCCAGCAGATCGTGCGTCGGGTGGCCCGGCGCCATGTGCAGATAGCGGTCGATCGGCCCCAGGGAATAGAGGCACTCATGCTTGCGGTTGATCAGGACCGCCGCCGGCGCGTAGGCGTCCATCACCAGCCGCCGGCACAGCTCGGCGAGGACGGCCTGGCGCGACGGTGCCGGGCCCTGCCCCGGGCGCGCGGGGACGCGAACGCCGTCGCCGCCCCCCGCCGAAAAGCCGAGATCGCCCGGCCGGCTGCGGCCGATGTGCCGGTACAGCCGCTCCGGCTTGGAGATCACGTCGAAGCGTCCGCCGAGGTTCCCGATCGTCTCGGAGCTGCCGAGCAGCAGGATGCCGCCCTCCCGCAGCGCGAAATGGAACAGTGAGATCACCTTCGCCTGCGCCTCGGGGCGCAGGTAGATCAGCAGGTTCCGGCACGACACCAGGTCGAGGCGCGAGAATGGCGGGTCGGCCAGCACGTCCTGGACCGTGAAGACGACCGACGCGCGCAGCTCGGGCGTCACCCGGTAGCCGTGATCCTCCTTCGAGAAGAAGCGGGTCAGCCTGTCCGCCGGCACATCCGCTGCGATCGTGTCCGGATAGAAGCCCTCGCGTGCCCTGGCGACGGCGTCGGGATCGACGTCGGAGGCAAAGACCTGCAGCTTGACGTTGCGCCTCGCCGCCGTGATCGCCTCGCGGAACAGCATGGCGAGGGAATAGGTCTCTTCGCCCGTGCTGCAGCCGGCGATCCAGATGCGCAGCGGGTGGTCGGGCGACTGGTTGGCGACCAGGTCGGGAATGATCTTCTCCGCCAGGAGATCGAACACCTTGGGGTCCCGGAAGAAGCCGGTGACGTTGATCAGCAGGTCCTTGGCCAGAAGATCGAGTTCGCGGGGGTCGCCCTGCAGGATCTCGAGATACCGCCCCATGTCGGCGGGCTCGATCGCCGCCATCGCCATGCGCCGTTCCATCCGGCGCTGCAGCGTCCCCGGCTTGTAGAGCGTGAAGTCATAGGCGGTCTCGGTCCGCAGCAGATCGATGATCCGCGGCAGCCAGGCCTGTGGTGTGTCCTGCGGCGCCGAAGCATTGCGTTGACGGATCGGGCCTGCTCTCCGGCCGTGCCTGGCGAGCGCACCGGGGATCTTGTCCACCGGCAGGACCAGATCGACCGCGCCGGTCATGATCGCGCTGCGCGGCATGCCGTCATAACCGGCCTCATCGGGATCCTGCGCGATGACGAGCCCGGACTTCGCCTTCACCGCCTTCAGCCCGAAGCTGCCATCGGCCCCGGTTCCCGACAGGATCACGCAGATGGCGCGCGAACCATAGGCCTCGGCCAGCGAGTGCAGCAGGAAGTCGAAGGGCAGGCGGGCGCCGCGACGCGCTTGCGGGCGCGAAAGGTGCAGGCCGCCGCCGCCCACCGACAGGTAGCTTCCCGGGGGGATGACATAGAGGTGGTCGCGCTCGATCGGCATCCCTTCGGCGGCCTGCCGCACGGTCATCGCCGTGTGGCCGGCCAGCAGGTCCACCATCATGCTTTCATGGGTCGGATCGAGATGCTGGACCAGGATGAAGGCCATGCCGGTCGCGGCGGGCAGGCCGTCCACCAGCTTCCGGCAGGCCTCGAGGCCCCCCGCGGAGGCGCCGATGCCGACAACCGGGAAATCCCCGGAGGGCGGCGACGGGGTGCGTCGGCTCGGTCGCGGCCGCGCCGCGCTGGCCCGATGCGGACGGCTTCCCGGCATGTTGCATGAGTCTCATGGGGTTGCCTCCCGTCGGGAGGACCGATGCGATGCTATCACACCCGCGTCGTGGCGGCGATGCGGGGGCTGGGACAGCCGGCCTGGGTAGTTTCCGAACCTGCCTCGGGCGCTGTCTCGCCGGCTATGATCGTACATCTGGGCGAACCGAGGCAGTGCCGGAGGCGACATGACCCAAACGGCAGCGCTCCGCATCCTGCTCGTCGAGGACGAGGCCATCATCGCCGTGCTGCTGGCCGAGGTGCTCGAGGGCATGGGCTACGAGGTCTGCGCGATCGAAGCCACCGAGGAGGATGCGGTGGCCGCCGCCCTCCGGTGCCGGCCGGATCTGATGATCGTCGATGTCCGGCTGGGCGACGGCAGCGGTGTCGCGGCCGTCGAGAGGATTCTCCGCGCCGGCCCCGTCCCGCATGTGTTCGTCAGCGGCGACCCGTCGAAGGTCCAGGCGCTCCGGCCGGACGCGGTGGTGATGCAGAAGCCGTTCCGCGAAGCCGACCTGGCCCTCGCCATCCAACGTGCGCTCGGTGCCGTGGCGAGCCTGCCGCAATAGGCTGGCCGCGGGATAGCGGCGATCGGCACAGATTTCGGAACTTCCGTCGGCGCCCTCCTGTTCCGGGAAATAGGAAAGCAGATCGGGCATCCAGCCTGATGTCTGCGCGGACGTCCCGCTGGGCATCTGACGCTCCGGCGGCGCCTTCGCGTCACGGCTCAACGCGCTCGTTTTTCAAAGACAGGCAATCGGTCTATGCGGCTATCCACCGGCTTCAGCGGACACCTGTACTATGTTCAGGCGTCCCCCGAGACGTTTCCTGCCAAATTCGCCGCCGAGCACCTGTCGAAGGTGGCGGCCATGGGATTCGGGCACGTGGTCTTCCCGGTGTCCGGAGAGTCCCTCAAGACCCTGTCCCAGGCGGGCGAGGCCGTTCTCGGTCCGATCGCCGAGATCTGTCGGCGCCATCAGCTTCGCATCATCCTCGACCTCGTCTCCGCTCCACCCGCCGGAATCGCCGCAGATGACGCCGTTCCGGATCCGCGCCGTGTCCCGACACCGGATCGGCAGACCGCTTTCGATCCGCAGGCCGCGGTCGATCTTCCGCTTGATCTGGCGGCCCTGGTGGGAGCCGGCATCAGCGGCTTCGCCGTCAGCGTCGGAGAGGAGGCTCCGCGCTGGGCTGATGTCATCGCACGCACCCGGTCGAGCGGCGGGGAGTGCCGCTTCCTGGCCTGGACGGATGTCGGGGCCGATCAGGCAGCGATCCGCGACGCCGGCTTCGACGCCTGCCTGGGCCCGGCCGGCGCGCTGGAGGCATGGCAGGGGGACGCGCATGCGCAGGCCGAACCGACAAGGCTGCCGACGATGGCCTATCCCGAGCGGCCGTTCGGCCCGCGCCTCGCCGGCCGCATCCGCCACACGCCGCTCCTGCGCCGGGCCTCCCTGCGGGCGCTGCGGCTGGCGGCGGCGGCGGGGGATGGCCTTCTGGTCCCGATGGGGTTCGAAGTGGCGGCGCGGGAGCCCGCGCATCGAGGACCGGCGGCCGACGCCGTGTCGGAATTCCGCTGGGCGCAGCAGACCGCGCCCTTCGACCTGTCCGACGAGATCGCGGCGACCATGGCGACGCCGCACGGCGGCGCCGGGGGCTCGATGGCCACACGAGTCCTCAGCGGCCCGGGGGAGCCGGTTCTGGCGCTGTTCCGCACCGCGATCCCGGCGTCGGAGACCGGCGACCTGATCCTGGTCAACGAGAACCTGCGGCAGCCGGCCCGGGTCCTGCCGTCGCCGATCCTTCGCGGCATCGGCGGCGAGTTCGGGCCGTTCACGGCGAAGCCGCCCGATGCGGCGCCGGGGCTGGACGGCGCCCGACCGATCACGCTCGACGCCGGCGAGACGCGGGTGCTGACCGCGCGCCGCGCGGCGCCGGTCGCGGCGTCGGTCGCGCGGTTGCCCGAACAGGCCCTGGAACGTGCGGTCCGGGCACCGCGTCTTGCCATCGAGGCGGTAACCCCCACCGCCGGTGAACCGCGCTTCCCGGTCAAGCGCATCGCCGGCGAGGCTGTGCGGGTCGAGGCCGACGTGATTGCCGATGGCCACGACGTGACCGCCGTCGCCCTGCTGTGGCGCCCGGCGGATGAGCGCGCCTGGCGCGAACAGCGCATGGCGCCGCTGGGCAACGACCGCTGGGCCGCGGAATTCCCGCTTGAGCGGATCGGCCGGTATGTCTTCGCCGTCGAAGCCTGGCGCGACGTGTTCGGCACCTTCCTGTACGAGCTGCGCAAGAAGCACGCGGCGCGGCTCGACCTCTCGGTCGAGATCGAGGAGGGGCGCCTGCTGGTCGAACAGGCACGGGGTGCCGCCCGGGGATCGGTCCGGGCCGAACTCGATGCCCTGCTGGCGCGGATCGCCGCGACGGCGACAGGTCGGCTGGACCTGCTGCTGGCCCCAGAAACCGCGGCGCTGATGGCCAGCGCGGACCAGCGTCCCTTCGCGGTCCGCCAGGACCCGGCGCAGCCGGTGGATGCCGAGCGCAGGGCTGCGGGCTTCGCCAGCTGGTACGAGCTGTTCCCGCGGTCGCAAAGCCGAGAGCCGGGCCGGCATGGCACCTTCGACGATGTCATCACCCGCCTGCCGGCGATCCGGGCGATGGGATTCGACGTGCTGTACTTCCCGCCGATCCATCCGATCGGCCGCAAGAACCGCAAGGGCCGCAACAACAGCCTGACGCCGGGTCCGGACGATCCCGGCAGCCCCTATGCCATCGGCGCGGCCGAGGGCGGCCACGACGCGATCCATCCCGAGCTCGGCACCATCGCGGATTTCCGCCGGCTGCGCGATGCCGCGGCGGAGCACGGGCTGGAGCTGGCGCTCGATTTCGCCATCCAGTGCGCGCCCGACCATCCCTGGCTGCGCGACCATCCCGGCTGGTTCGGCTGGCGCCCCGACGGGTCGATCCGCTACGCCGAGAATCCGCCGAAGAAGTACGAGGACATCGTCAATGTCGACTTCTACGCGGACGACGCGATGCCCGCGCTGTGGCGGACCCTGCGCGACATCGTCGCCTTCTGGGTCGGCGAGGGCGTGCGGCTGTTCCGGGTCGACAATCCCCACACCAAGCCGTTCCCGTTCTGGGAGTGGCTGATCGCCGACATCCGCGGCCGCGACCCGGGCGTCGTCTTCCTGGCGGAGGCCTTCACCCGGCCGAAGGTGATGTACCGCCTGGCGAAGGTCGGCTTCTCCCAGTCCTACACCTACTTCACCTGGCGCAACACCAAGGCGGAGCTGACCAGCTACCTGACCGAACTGACCACGGCGGCGCCGCGGGATTTCTTCCGGCCGCACTTCTTCGTCAACACGCCGGATATCAACCCGCTGTTCCTGCAGACCTCCGGCCGTCCGGGCTTCCTGATCCGCGCCGCGCTGGCCACCACCCTGTCGGGCCTTTGGGGGATGTATAACGGCTTCGAGCTGTGCGAGGCCCAGGCGGTGCCGGGCAAGGAGGAGTACCTCGACAGCGAGAAGTACCAGCTGCGCGCCTGGGACCTGGACCGGCCCGGCAACATCGTCGCCGAGATCACCCGGCTGAACCGGATCCGGCACGCCAATCCCGCGCTGCAGAGCCATCTCGGCCTGACCTTCTACAAGGCCTCGAACGACAGCATCCTCTATTTCGCCAAGGCGACGCCCGATCGCGGCAACACCGTCCTGGTGGCGATCAACCTCGACCCGCACCGGGCGCAGGACGCCGATATCGAGATCCCGTTGTGGGAATGGGGGCTGCCCGACGACGCCGTGATGGCGGCGGAGGACCTGATGCGCGGCGAGCGCTTCGCCTGGCACGGCAAGGTCCAGCACATCCGCCTCGACCCCGCCGATTCACCTTTCGCCATTTGGCGCATCCAGCCGGCCCAGGAGGTCTGACATTGGGACACCACCCGTCCGCCCCGACCTTCGACGACCCGACCTGGTACAAGGACGCGGTCATCTACCAGCTGCATGTGAAGTCGTTCTTCGATTCCAACGATGACGGCATCGGCGACTTCAAGGGCCTGATCGCCAAGCTCGACTACATCGCCGCCCTGGGCGTCAACACGCTGTGGCTGCTGCCGTTCTATCCGTCGCCGCGGCTGGATGACGGCTACGACATCGCCGCCTACACCGAGGTGCATCCCGATTTCGGCGACATGGCCGACGCCCGCCGCTTCATCGCCGAGGCGCATCGCCGCGGCCTGCGGGTGATCACCGAGCTGGTCATCAACCACACCTCGGACCAGCATCCGTGGTTCGAACGCGCGCGGCGGGCCAAGCCGGGATCGGCGGCACGCCAGTATTACGTCTGGTCCGATACCGACCAGGCCTATGCCGGCACGCGGGTGATCTTCTGCGACACCGAGAAGTCGAACTGGACCTGGGACCCGGTGGCCGGCGCCTATTTCTGGCACCGCTTCTATTCGCACCAGCCGGATCTGAACTTCGACAATCCACGGGTGCTGAAATCGGTGCTGCGGGTCATGCGGTTCTGGCTGGAGATGGGAGTCGACGGCCTGCGGCTGGACGCCATTCCCTATCTGATCGAGCGCGAAGGCACCTCGAACGAGAACCTACCCGAGACGCATGCGGTCCTGAAGCAGATCCGCGGCTATCTCGACACCCATTTCCCCGGCCGGCTGCTGCTGGCCGAGGCCAACCAATGGCCGGAGGACACGCAGGAATACTTCGGCCAGGGCGACGAATGCCACATGGCCTTCCACTTCCCGCTGATGCCGCGGATGTACATGGCGATCGCGCGCGAGGACCGGTTCCCGATCACCGACATCCTGCGGCAGACGCCCGATATCCCCGAGAACTGCCAATGGGCGATCTTCCTGCGCAACCATGACGAGCTGACGCTCGAGATGGTGACCGACAGCGAGCGCGACTTCCTGTGGGAGACCTATGCCGCCGACCGGCGCGCCCGGATCAATCTCGGCATCCGCCGCCGCCTGGCGCCGCTGCTGCAGCGCGACCGCCGGCGCATCGAGCTGATGCAGAGCCTGCTGCTGTCGATGCCGGGCACGCCCGTGCTGTACTACGGCGACGAACTCGGCATGGGCGACAACATCCATCTCGGCGATCGCGACGGGGTGCGAACGCCGATGCAGTGGTCGCCGGACCGCAATGGCGGCTTCTCCCGTGCCGACCCGGAAAGCCTGGTCCTGCCGGCGATCATGGACCCGCTCTACGGGTTCTCGGCGGTGAATGCCGAATCCCAGGGCCGCGACCCGCATTCCCTGCTGAACTGGATGCGGCGGATGCTGGCCCTGCGCGGGCAGCACCGGGCCTTCGGCCGCGGCAGCTTCCGCCTGCTCTATCCCGGCAACCGCAAGATCCTGGCTTATCTGCGCGAGTTCGACGGCGAGAGCATCCTGTGCATCGCCAACCTGTCGCGCGCGCCGCAGCCGGTGGAGCTGGACCTGTCGGCCTATGAGGGCCGCCTGCCGGTCGAGATGACGGGCGACACCGTGTTCCCGCCGATCGGCCAGCTGACCTATCTGCTGACCCTGCCGCCCTATGGCTTCTACTGGTTCCAGCTGCGGGCCGACGCCGAGACCCCCAACTGGCACCAGGCCCCGCCGGAGCAGATGCCGGAATATGTCACGCTGGTGCTGCGCGAAGGCCTGGCCGACATCCTGGCGCCGACGCCGCGACAGCTGCTCGAGACCGAAAGCCTGCCGGCCTATCTGCCGATGCGGCGGTGGTTCGCGGCCAAGGACCAGAAGATCGACCAGGTCCGGATCGCCGGCGCCACGCCGGTGCCCGGGACCGACCTGATGCTGGTCCAGGTCGAGGCGACCGCGGGCGGCAAGACCGACCGCTACCAGATTCCGCTGGGCATTGCCTGGGAGGAGAGCGGCCTGCCGGCGCTGCAGCAGCAGCTGGCGCTGGCGCGGGTGCGGCGCGGCCGCCGTGTCGGCTTCCTGACCGATGCCTTCTCCCTCCGCGGCCTGCCGCTGGGGATCGTCGACGGGTTGCGCCTGGGCCGCACGGTTCCGGTCGGCGATGGCGAGATCCGGTTCCTGCCGACCTCCCGGATGGCGGAGGTCGACCTGCCCGAAGACGTCGAGATCCGCTGGCTGGCAACGGAGCAGTCGAACAGCTCCCTGATCCTCGGCGAGGCGCTGGTGCTGAAGGTGATGCGCCGCATCCGCACCGGCATCCACCCCGAAGCCGAAATGGGCCGCTACCTCACCGACCATGGCGCCGCCGCCATCGCACCCCTGTTCGGCGAGGTGGTGCAGACCGACGCCGACGGGCAGCCCCAGACCCTGGTGATCGTCCAGGGCTTCGTCCGCAACGAAGGCGACGGCTGGAGCTGGAGCCTGGAGCGCATCCGCCGCAGCGTCGATGAACTGGCTTTGACCGAAGCGGACGGCACGGACGGCTTCGCCGATCCGGTGGGTTTCGTCGCGGCGATCGGCCGGCGCCTGGCCGAGATCCACGCCATCCTGGCCGCCCCGACCGATGACCCCGCCTTCGCCCCCGAGCGGGTGGATGCCGATGTGGCCGATGCCTGGGTCGAGGAGACCCGGCTCGAACTCGACGGCGCGATCGCGACCGTCGCGGCGGTGCGCGACTGGCCGGATTCCGAGACCAAGCAGGCGGCGGACTCCTTGCTCGCCGGCGGCGACACCCTGGCGCGGCTGGTGCAACGCCTGGCCGCTGCCGGGCGGGGGTCGCTGCAGACCCGGATCCATGGCGACTTCCATCTCGGCCAGGTGCTGGTCGCCCAGGGCGACGCCTATCTGATCGATTTCGAGGGCGAGCCTGCCCGGGCGATCGCGGAGCGCCGGCGCAAGTCGAGCCCGCTCCGCGACGTCGCGGGCCTGCTGCGGTCGATCGACTATGCGGCGGCCTCGGTCGACGACACCACGCGGGACACCCTCCCTGATGGGGTGCGGGCCCGCCGGGCCGACCTGCTGCAGCAGTTCCGGTCGCAGGCCGGCGCCGCCTTCCTCGATGCCTACCAGGCGACGGCGCGCGACGCGCCCCATCCCTGGGCCACGCCCGAGCAGGAGCAAGCCTTGATCGACCTGTTCTCCCTGCAGAAGGCCGCCTACGAAATCCGCTACGAGGCCGCCAACCGCCCCAGCTGGATCGGCTTGCCGGTCCGCGGACTGGCGACGCTGATGGCCCGCCTCGATGCCGACAGCAAGGTCGTATCCGATGCCTGATCTGATGATGCCGCCGACCGATGTCGACGCCGGCGCCCTCGATGCCCTCGCGCATGGGCGCCACGGCGATCCCTTCGCGCTGCTCGGGGCCCACCCCGATGGTCCGACCACCATGGTCCGCACCTGCCTGCCCAATGCGGCGACCGTGGAGGTGCTGGCCCGGTCGGACCGCCGCCTCCTGGCGACCCTCGAGCTGATTCATCCGGCCGGCGTGTTCGCGGGGGCCATCGGGCGGGCGGAGCCCTATCTGCTGCGCATCACCTGGCCGAGCGGCGTGGTGGAGGAGACCGAGGACCCCTACACCTTCGGCCTGGTGCTGACGGACGACGATCTGAGCGGCCTGGCCGGCGGCGACCCCGAGGCGGTGCGGCAGGGCCTGGGCAGCCGGCCGACGGTGATGGACGGGGTCGCCGGCACGCGCTTCACCGTCTGGGCGCCGAATGCGCGGCGCGTCTCGGTGGTCGGCGAGTTCAACAGCTGGGATGGCCGGCGCCACCCGATGCGGCTGCGCCATCACGGCGGCGTCTGGGAACTGTTCATCCCGCGCATCGCCGACGGTGCCCTGTACAAATACGAGGTGGTGGACCGTGACGGCCAGGTGCCGCCGCAGCGGGCCGACCCGGTCGCGCGCGAGACCGAACTGCCGCCCCGCACCGCCTCCGTGGTGCCGAGCCCGTTCCCCCTGCGCTGGACCGACGAGGACTGGATGCAGGGCCGGGCGGCCCGGCAGGCGCCATCCGCACCGCTGTCGATCTACGAGATGCATGCCGGGTCCTGGCTGCGCGACGGCGGCGAGATGCTGGATTGGGACGGGCTGACCGAACGCCTGATCCCCTATGTCGCCGGCATGGGCTTCACCCATGTCGAGCTGATGCCGGTGGCGGAGCACCCGTTCAGCGGCAGTTGGGGCTACCAGCCGCTCGGGCTGTTCGCCCCCACCGCCCGCTTCGGCCCGCCGGAGGGCTTCGCACGCTTCGTCAACGCCTGCCACGCCGCCGGCATCGGCGTGCTGGTCGACTGGGTGCCGGCGCATTTCCCCGGGGACGCGCATGGCCTGCTCCGCTTCGACGGCACTGCGCTGTATGAGCATGAGGATCCGCGCGAAGGCTTCCACCCCGACTGGAACACCTGGATCTACAACCTGGGCCGGATCGAGGTGGTCGGCTTCCTGCTGGCCAGCGCCCTGGAGTGGCTGGACCGCTATCACGTCGACGGGCTGCGGGTGGATGCCGTCGCCTCGATGCTGTACCGCGACTACAGCCGCAAGGCCGGCGAATGGATCCCCAACGCCCATGGCGGGCGCGAGAACCTGGAAGCCATCGACTTCCTGCGCCGCCTGAACGCGCTGGTGGCCGATCGCTGCCCCGGCGCCATCGTGATCGCCGAGGAATCGACGGCCTGGCCCGGCGTGACCGCGCCGGTCTCGGAGGGCGGGCTCGGCTTCTCCTACAAATGGAACATGGGCTGGATGCACGACACGCTCGGCTACATGGAGCAGGACCCGATCCATCGCAAACACCACCACAACGCGATGACCTTCGGCCTGCTCTATGCCTTCTCCGAGCGCTTCGTGCTGCCGCTCTCGCATGACGAGGTCGTCTACGGCAAAGGGTCCCTGCTCGGCCGGATGCCCGGCGGCACCTCGCAGCGCTTCGCCAATCTCCGCGCCTATTTCGGCTTCATGTGGAGCTCGCCGGGCAAGAAGCTGCTGTTCATGGGCGGCGAATTCGGCCAGGAGCGGGAGTGGAACCACGACACCCAGCTCGACTGGGACCTGCTCGACGACCCGCTGCATCGCGGGCTCCAGCGGCTGGTCCGGGACCTCAACCGGGTCTATCGCGGCGAGCCGGCCCTGCACGTCGAGGACAGCTCGCCGTCCGGCTTCGGCTGGACCGTCGCCGGCGACGCCGAGGCCAGCGTCTTCGCCTATCTCCGCTACGGGCGGTCCGGCGACCGGCCGGTCCTGGTCGTGTGCAACTTCACCCCGGTCGCCAGGCCGGACTATCGGATCGGGGTGCCGCTCTCCGGGCCGTGGCACGAAATCGTCAACACCGATGCGCGGGTCTACGGAGGCGGTGGCCTGGGGGAAGGCAGCCAGATCGTCGCGATCGACGCGCCCGCAGGCGGGCAGCCTGCATCTCTGGCCCTTGACCTACCCCCGTTGAGCACGGTGATGCTCTGCCCCGTGCGAGGCTGATCGACGATTTGGCCCCTTCTAGGCCTCTGCCAGCAGGGTCCGCAGGAAGGCGATGTCGTCGCGCAGGAAGGCGATCGCGTCGTCACCCATGCGCTGGCCCTTGCCGCTGGGATGGCTGTATTCGGCGGGCAGGCAGTAGGCGCCGGAGAAGCCGACCTTCCGCAGGCACTGGACGAATTCGCGCCAGGAATAGCCAGCGTGCCGGTGCGTGGTCCAATGCACCTTGTAGACCGCCTCGTCCTCCGGCCCGTTGACGCGGCGGTGATAGGCGCTCTTGAAGTTGGCCAGGCCGCGCATCCGGTCGGCCAGGATGTCGACCGCCAGGGCCGTCGGCTCGCCGGCCACGCCGCAATGCGCCATGTCCAGCACGGCGCAGACATGCTTCGGATCGTATTTCTCGATCAGGTGCAGCACGCCGGCGGCGCTGCCGATCTGGGCGCCGGAATGGTTCTGCACGCCGATCGCCACGCCATGGCGCTCCAGCGCCGGGACCAGGGAGTCGAAGCGGCGGCGGTAATCCTCGACCGTGGCGCGGAAGCCGACCGCCGGGTCGATCGCGACGCAGATGCGGATGATCGGCACCCCGGCCTCGCCGCAGGCGGCGATGGTGGCCTCGTCGATCGACCCGGCGATGCTGCGGATCTCCAGGCCCCGCTCGGCGAAGGTGCGCGCGGCGGCGGGCAGCCCGGCGGCCGCGGTCTCGGGCGTCACCTGGTAGCCGGGCCGCACCGGCAGCTCGACGCCCTGGAGGCCGAGCCCCGCCACCCTGTCGGCAAGCGCCGGCAGGGCATCGGTCCAGGGCTTGGTGAACACGGTCAGGATCGGCTCGGCCATCATTCCTCCAGAAGGCGCGGGGGTCGGCGCGCTGGGATCAGCCCGCCGGGATCGGAGAGTATCGGCCCGCATCGAGGCCGCAGGCCTGCGCCACCGCGCCCAGGCTGCGCCACACCTCGTCGGTGAGCGGGACGCCGCCGGCGACGCGTTCGGCGCGCCGCCGCGCCTCGGGCTCGCCGGGCAGCAGGACCTCGTCGCCGGGCACGGCGGGCCGGCAGGCCTTGAAATAGTCGATGTAGCGCCGGGTCTCGGTGGCCAGCTCGTCCGGCGACCCGAAATGGTCGGGCGACATGTAGATCGAGAACATGCCGTTGGAGAACGGGCGCGGCCCGGGGCCGGCGCAGCCCGACCCGGTCAGCGCCCCGGCGACCAGTTCGCAGATCAGCGCCAGCCCGGAGCCCTTGTGCTCGCCGAAGGCGCGGATGGCGCCGAGGCCGTTCTGGGCGCTGCGGGGGCTGCCGTCGCCGATCGGGCCATAGAGCGTTTCGGGATCGTTGCTGAGGCGGCCATCCGGCTCGATCAGGCTGCCTTCGGGCAGCTTCTTGCCGCCATTCGACGCCACCAGCACCTTGCCCTCGGCGACCAGCGAGGTGGCGAAGTCCAGGATCACCGGTGCCCGGCCGGGCACCAGGAAGCCGGCGGCGAAGGGCGCGGTGGAGAAGCGCCGTTCGACCCCGCCGAAGGGGGCGACCAGCTCGCTGCCGGCGACGTTGACGAAGTGGATCGAGCACAGCCCGGCGTCCGCCGCCATCTCCGCCCATTCGCCGATGCGGCCGAGATGGCCGGCATGGCGCAGGCCGATGACCGCGACGCCGGCCTGCCGCGCCTTGGCGATGCCCAGCTGCACCGCCTGCGGCCCCACCGTCTGGCCGAAGCCGTACTGGCCGTCGACCAGCGCGAAGGACGGCGTGTCGGTCAGCAGCTGCACCGTGACGTCGCGCCGGACCTCGTCCTTGGCCAGCATGCCGACATAGCGCGGCACCCGGATGACGCCGTGGCTGTCATGGCCGGTCAGGTTCGCGGCGACCAGGTACGCCGCGATCCGCCGGCTCTCGGCGGCGCTGCAGCCCTGGGCGGCGAAGATGTCGCCGACCAGACCGGCCAGCGTTTCGTGATGGATCAGCATGATCGTCCCGTTGTCATTTCAGCCCGGTGGTCGCGATCCCCTCGATCAGCCGTCGCTGAAAGATCAGGAACACGACGAAGAGGGGCACCAGCGACAGCAGTGACATCGCCAGCATCGGCCCCCAGGCCGATACGCCGGTCGACGCCATGAACAGCCGCAGCCCCTGCGGGACGGTATAGGATGCCATGTCGGTCAGGTAGACCAGCGGCGTCAGAAAATCCTCATAGGTCCAGATGAAGGAGAAGACGGCGGTGGTGACCAGGGCGGGGGTCAAGAGAGGCAGGATGATCGACCGGTAGATCCGGAACGGGCCGGCGCCGTCGATCGCGGCGGCCTCGTCCAGCTCGCGCGGGATGCCGCGGATGAACTGGACCATCAGGAAGATGAAGAACGCGTCGGCGGCCAGGAACTTCGGTACGATCAGCGGCAGGATGGTGTTCACCCAGCCGAGGTTGAAGAACAGGATGTATTGCGGGATCAGCGTCGCGTGCAGCGGCAGCATGATGGTGGCGAGCATCAGCGCGAACAGGGTGCGCTTGAACCGGAAGTTCAGCCGCGCGAAGGCGTAGGCGACCAGGCTGCAGGCCATGACGTTGCCGATCACCGCCAGCCCCGAGATGACGAAGGAGTTGCGGAAGAACACGCCGAACGGCAGCGCCGCGCCGCGCCAGCCGTCGCTGTAGTTCTGCGGCCGCAGCTTCGCCGGCCACAGCCCCGGATCCGAGAAGATCAGGTTGGACGGCTTGAGCGAGCTGCTGGCCAGCCACAGCAGCGGATAGATCATGACCACGGCGCCGGCGATCAGCGCCAGGTGCATCATGATGCGCTTGGGCCGCACATCGACGAGCCAGAACGGCATTCCCTGGGTCCCTGCGGCCATGGTCATCCCCCTCCGGCGCGGATCATCGCTCGTCGCCGTAATGCACCCAGTACCGGGCGGACATGAAGGCGATCGCGGTCGCGGTCGCGATGATGCCGACCAGGACCCAGGCCATCGCCGAGGCGTAGCCCATCTGGAAATTGGTGAAGCCCTGCTCGTAGAGGTAGAGCGTGTAGAACAGCGTCGAATCCGCCGGCCCGCCGGTGCCGTTGCTGATGATGAAGGACGGCGTGAATGCCTGGAACGCGCCGATCATCTGCATGATGAAGTTGAACAGGATGATCGGCGTCAGCAGCGGCAGCGTGATCCGGACGAATTTGGTGACCGGCCCTGCCCCGTCGACCGCCGCGGCGTCGTAGAGGTCCTGCGGGATCTGCTTCAGCCCGGCGAGGAAGATGATCATCGGCGACCCGAACTGCCACACCGCCAGGCTGACCAGGGTGTAGAGGGCGTAGTCGGGGTTGGAGATCCAGCTCGGCCCGTCGATGCCGAACCACAGCAGGATCTGGTTGATCAGCCCGTCATAGCTGAAGATCTGGCGCCACATGATGGCCACCGCGACGCTGCCGCCCAGCAGTGAAGGCAGGTAGTAGATGCCGCGGTAGAGGCCGAGGCCGGCGATGCCGCGGTTCAGCATCACCGCCACCGCCAGCGCGAAGGCCAGCTTCAGCGGCACCGACAGGAAGACATAGGTGAAGGTGACCTTCACCGCCTGGACGTAGCGCGGGTCTTCGAACAGCAGCCGGCGGTAGTTCTCCAGCCCGGCCCAGACCGGCGCGTTGAACAGATCGTAGGTGGTGAAGGACAGGTACAGCGAGGCGAGGATCGGCCCGAGGGTCAGGCAGACCACCCCGAGGATCCAGGGCGACAGGAACAGGAAGGCCGCGCCGTTCTGTTCGGCCGTCATGCCGATGCCGCGCCGCGCCCGGCGCCGCTTCGCGGCCCCGGGCGATGCGGCGGCCGGCGCCGCGGCGGAGATGGTCTGATGCCCGTCCACCGGCCCGCCCCTCACGCGATCGTCGGGATGCGGCGCGTCACAGCCGCGCCTTGGCTTCGCCGATGAACTGGTCCGCGGCCTCCTGCGGCTTCATCTTGCCAAAGGCCACCGCCTCGTTGGCGCGCCGCAGCATGCCCGACATGCCGGTGATGCCGGGATAGCGCGGCGGCGCCGGGTTCTGCTGCAGCAGGTCGATATAGGCGATGATGGTGCGGTCGGCGTCGGTGCCTTCGGTCGCCAGCGCGGCGCGGCCGGCCTTCGACGCCGGCACCATGCCGCTGCCGCGGTAGTAGAGCTCGATGCCCGCGGGCTCGAAATGGATGAACCGGATGATGTCGATGATCCGGTCCTTGTGCGGCGACTTCGACCAGATCCCGGTGGAGTTGCCGGCATAGGTGTAGTGGTGCTGGCCCAGCGAGCCGCCCTTGAAGCCGTTCGGCAGCATGTGCAGCACCAGCGGATCCGTGGTCAGCGCCTGCAGGCCAACGAAGCTGTCAGTCAGCGAGATGAACATCGCCGCCCGCCCGGCGATCAGGCCGGTCAGGCTGGGGTCGTCGCCGGTCGACAGCGCCTGCACGTCGCCGGGGGGAATGCCGCCGGCGTCGCGCAGGCGGGCCCAGTAGGCGAACCATTCGGCGAGGTCCTCGCGGGCGAAGCCGAACTGCCGCTCGGGCGTGAACATCGACTTGCCCATGCCGCGCAGGAAGACGTCGCAGGGGATGTAGTTCGACCCCGCATCCTCCAGCCCCCAGAAGCGCGGGCCCTTGGCCTTGGTGACCGCCACCGCGGTCTCGGCCAGCTGCTCCCAGGTCCACATCTGGTCGGGCAGGGGAATGCCCGTATCGGTGAAGATCGAGGCCTTCACCGTGATCGCCGGGGCGATGCAGTCATTGGGGATGGCGTAGAGCTTGCCGCCCAGGGTGCCGGCCTTGATCGCCCCATCGACATAGTCGGACAGGTTGAGCGGGTTCGGGATGTAGGCGTTCAGCGGGTCGAGCACGCCGCGCCGGGCGTATTCGCCCAGCAGGTCGACATTCACGCTGAACATGTCGGGCGCGTTGCCGCCCGCGGCCTCGGTCGCCAGCTTGTCGGTGAAGGCCCCGAAATTGGTGAATTCCGGGACGATCTCCACCCCCGGATTGCGGTCGGTGTAGGCCTTCAGGGTCGCGAGGGTCTGGGTCAGCTGTTCCTGCGATTCGACGTAGCCGCCGAAGCGGATGCGGGCCGGGGCCTGGGCCAGGGCGCCGGCGCGGGGCAGCAGGCCGGCCAGCGCCAGCCCTCCCATCGCGGTACCACCCCGCAGCAGGACGTCGCGTCGGTTCACCATCCTTGCCATCTCGGTGTCCTCCCATGAGTGGTGAGGCGCCTGCCGCGCCTTTCGTGACGGCAGGTCGCGATGCGCCTGCGTCCATTCTTGGTGTTCTTAGTGCAACGTAACACCAGCGACGCTGCGAGTGTCAACCCGCAGATTTTGGCAGCCTTATCCGAAGGGCCTATTCAGCCATTTGACACGGCCGCCACGCTGGCGCTATTGCTGATAAAACGTTGCACAAGAGCGGCCGTTGCCAGAGCGGCCGTCGGGGATCGGTGGACATCGTGGCGAGCATTCATGACGTGGCGCGGGTGGCGGGCGTGTCGGCGAGCACGGTCTCCAACGTGCTCAACGGCCGTCACGAGCGCATGCAGGCTGAGACCAAGGCCCGCGTCCTGCGCGCCATCGAGGAGCTGGGCTACACCCCGAACGCCCTGGCCCAGCAGTTCAAATCCGGCCGCAACCGCACCATCGGGCTGATCGTGCCGTCGGTCGCCAACCCGTTCTGGGGCGCGCTGGCCCACCGGGTCGAGCGCGCGGCGACGGCGCTGGGCTACAAGGTCCTGTTCTGCAACGCCGAGCGCGACCCGCAGCTGGAGACCCGTTATGCCGAGACGCTGCTCGCCTCCGGCGTGCGCGGCGTCATCTTCAGCTCCTCGCCGCTGTCCTTCGACCATCTCAGCCACCTGACCCGGCGCGGCCTGGTGGTCGCCGCCTTCGACCGGCGCGGCCATGGCGCCGAGGAGGTGGTGGCCTGCAGCGTCAGCATCGACAACGAGCTCGGCGGCAAGCTGGCCGGCCAGCATCTCGTCGGCCTCGGCCACCGCCGCATCGGCTTCATCTCCGGGCCGATCAAGACCTCGAGCCGGGTTGGCCGCCTGAACGGGCTGCGCGCGGCGATGGCGAAGGCCGGGCTGGAGCTGGATCCCGACCTGGTCTGGCAGGGCGCCGGCATCGGCGGCTATGGCGACACCGAAGGGCCGGAGCTCGGGCGCATCGGCATCCGCGAGCTGCTCAGCCGCGACGACCCGCCGACCGCCGTGGTCACCATCAACGACATGTATGCGATCGGCGGCTATGCCGGCGCGCGTGACCTCGGCGCCAGCATCCCGGGCGACATCTCGGTCGTCGGCTTCGACGACATCGACCTGGCCGCGGTGGTGCACCCGGCGCTGACCACGGTGCGCCAGCCGCTGGCCGCCATGGCCGAGACCGCGGTGCAGGCGCTGATCCGGGTGCTCGAGGGCACCAACGAGGGGGCGGAGCCGCATGTCAGCGCCACGCCCCAGCTGATCGTGCGGGCGTCGACGGCGCCGCCGCGCGACCGCACGCATCCGAACAACGGAGCCAGATGATGGTGGGACAGGGTTTCCTCGCCGGGCGGACGATCCTCGTCGCCGGCGCCAGCAGCGGCATGGGGCGCGCGACCGCGCTGGCCGTGGCGCGGGAGGGCGGCGCGCTGCTGCTGCTCGGCCGCGACCGCGCGCGGCTGGACGCGGTCGCGGCCGAGATCCGCGGCATCGCGCCGGACCGGCCGGCCGCCGTCATCGCGGTGGACGCCGCCGACGCGGCCGCGCTGGAGGCGGCGCTGGCCCCGCGTGGCGACGCGCTGTCCGGGCTGGACATCGTCGTCAACTCGGTCGGCACCAACATCGTCGGCCGCGCCTTCGGCGAGCTGACGCCCGATAGCTGGGCCGGCATGGTGGACGCCAACCTCAACGCCGCCTTCAACCTCACCCGGGCGGTGGTGCCCGGCATGCGGGCCCGCCGGCAGGGTCTGATCATCCACATCTCCTCGGTGGCCGCGCGCAAGGCCGATCGCTCCGGCGCCGCCTACCAGGCGACCAAGGCCGGGGTGGTGGCGCTGACCCATGCGGTGATGGAGGAGGAGCGCGAGAACGGCCTGCGCCTGACCGCGATCCTGCCGGGCATGACCGACACGCCGCTGCTCGACAAGCGGCCGGTGCCGGTGCCGGCGGAAAGCCGCCGGGCCGCGCTGCAGCCCGACGACGTCGCCGCCGCCTGCCTGTTCGTGATGGGCCTGCCGGCCCGCGCCCATGTCGCCGAAATCGTGCTGCAGCCCAGCCGCAGCTGACCGTCCCCAAAAGAGGGACGAGCACCACACACGGAGAGGAATGCCGATGTCGACCGCCGGTCGAACCCATTCAGGAGACTCGCGGCCGGTGGTCGCCCTGCTGCTGACCCCGGAGATGCGGGTACAGATGATCCCGCCCGCGGCGGAGGAGAAGCTGGCCGCGGTCGCCACGGTGCGCGCCCCGGCCGCCGGCGAACTGACGCCCGCCAACCTGGTCCAGCTGCTCGACGGCGCCGGCGCGGCGCTGACCGGCTGGGGCACGCCGCCGATCGGCGACGACGTGCTGGCCGCGCGGCCGGAGCTCGGGCTGGTCGCCCATTCCGCCGGCAGCGTCCGCCGCCTGGTGCCGCCCGCGGCGATCGAGAGCGGCCGCCTGCAGGTGACCCATGCCGCGGTGCATATCGCCGAATCCGTGGCCGAGTTCGTGATCGCGCAGACCCTGTCGATCCTGCGTGAGCCGCACCGCCACGATGCCGGCATGAAGGCCAACGAAGGCTGGCTCGACCTGCGGGCGCGGCATCTCGGCCGGCTGCTGGGCGAACAGACCGTCGGTCTCGTCGGCGCCGGCTATGTCGGGCGGCTGGTGATCAAGCTGTTCCGGGCCTTCGGCTCGCGCGTCCTGGTGTTCGACCCCTTCCTGTCGGCGGAGAAGGCAGCGGAACTCGGCGTCGAGCGCGCCGGCCTCGACGAGCTGCTGGGCGCCTGCGACATCGTCTCGCTGCATGCGCCGGCGCTGCCGGAGACCCGGCACATGATCGGCGCGGCACAGCTGGCGCGGCTGCGCGATGGCAGCCTGTTCATCAACACCAGCCGCCCTTCGCTGGTCGACGAGGCGGCGCTGCTGGCCGCCCTGCGCACCGGCCGGTTCCAGGCGGCGCTCGATGTCTTCGACCAGGAGCCGCTGCCGGCCGACAGCCCGTTCCGGACGCTGCCGAATGTCGTGCTGTCGCCGCACGCCGCCGGCCACACCGCGGATTCGCACAAGCGCCAGGGGGCGACCACGGTCGACGAGATCTGCCGCTTCCTCGCCGGCGAACCGCTGCGCCACCCGGTGACGCCCGCGATGCTCGCGACCATGGCTTGAGAGAAGGACCCAGACATGAGCTTCCAGGACAAGGTCGTGCTCGTCACCGGCGGGGCCTCCGGGATCGGCGGCGCGACCACGCGCGCCTTCGCCAAGGCCGGCGCCAAGGTGGCCTTCACCTACGCCACCAGCCGGGACGAGGCCGATGCCATCGTGCAGGAGTTCGCCGCGGAGGGCGTGAAAGGCCTCGCCCTGCAGGCCGATGTCACCCGTCCCGAGGCGGTGACCGAGGTCTTCGCCCGGGTCGAACGCGATCTCGGGCCGGTCGACATCCTGTTCGCCAATGCCGGCGGCCTGCTGAAGCGCAGCCGCTGCGTCGACACCAGTCTCGAGCTGTGGCAGCAGGCGATCGCCATCAACCTGACCAGCACCTTCCTGTGCTGCCAAGCCGCCCTGCGGTCGATGGAGCCGCGCCGTTCGGGCGCCATCGTCACCATGTCGTCGCTGGCGGCGTTCGACGGCGGCGGCTTCGGCGCCGCCCACTATGCGGCGACCAAGGGGGCGGTGGCGACCTTCACCCGCAGCCTGGCCAAGGAGGTCGGGCCGCTGGGCATCCGCGTCAACGGCGTCGCGCCCGGCCTGATCGGCACGCGCTTCCACGACACCTTCAACACCCCGGAAGGCCGCGCCGCCGCCGTGGAGAAGACGCCGCTGCGCCGCGAGGGGACGCCGCAGGACGTGGCGGACGCCGTGCTGTACCTCGCCTCGGACCACGCCTCCTACCTGGCCGGCGAGATTATGCAGATCAATGGCGGGGTCGGGTTCTGAGTGACGGCGAAGGAGGCGGAGGGGGCAGGGCGTTCCCGGACGAGGCGTCGCCCGCAGGCGCTGCCTCGTCCGATAGACCGGCCTGGTCCCTGCGATCAGACCCTGGGATCGCCGCGGCCATAGAGGTCGCGCTCGCGGGCGATCTCCTCCGGGGTATAGGCCGGGGCCGCGGGGTCGTATTGCCGCCATCCGGACGAGCGGTAGGCCTCTCCGCGAGCCTCGGCGTCGACCGCTCCATGATCCAGCAGAATGCGCTCGATCTCGCGGGCCCGCGCCTCATCCACCTGGACCGTCAGGACGGTGCCGCCGCGGCGCACGCCCTCGGCGTAGACATGGGCGGCACCCTCGTCGACGCCGGCATGCGTCATGGCCCCCATCAGTCCGCCCGCTGCGCCACCGGCGACCGCGCCGACCGCCGCGCCGGCAACGGTGGCGGCCAACCAACCGGCGGCGACGATGGGGCCGACGCCGGGGATGGCCATGATGCCGAGTCCGGTCAGGAGCCCGGCCCCGCCGCCGAGGACGGTGCCGATTCCAGCGCCCGTGCCAGCCCCTGCCCCCGCGTTTGAGGGGCCATCGGCGTCGTCATCGTCGACATTGTTGACGATAAGGCCGATGTCATCCCGCGGCACGCCGAGGGACTCGATGTCCCGGCGGGCCTCGGCGGCGTCTTCGCGGCGATCGAACAGCCCCGTGATGGCGATGCGTGCCATTGATCTTCTCCTTGAATGATCCGCCGGCGGCGGATGGTTTTGCAACGGGGCGCGGCCTACTCGGCGGCGATGTTGCCCTGATAATCGAGGCCGACCTTGACGCTCTTGGCGTCCTTGGACGCCGTCGCCCACCACACCCCGTCCACGTCCTTGGTCAGCGCGGTGACGCTGGTGAAACCGAAGCCCTCGAGCCTGGATTTCGCCTGGGCTTCGGTGAAGCTGTTGGCGCCTTTCTTAAGTTCGCCGGGCGACGCCAGGACAACGCCCTGCTTCGCCTCCATCGTGGTGTCCGTCGTGGCGCCAGTGGCGGGCGCGGTCGTCGTCTGGGCCGTGGCCGCCACGCCGGACGTGGCGGAAAGGATCGCGGCAAGGATCGCTGTGCGGATCATCTTCAATCTCCGGAAGGAACATCTATGCAAAGAAAATGAGGGCAACGACCGTTCGGTTCCGTCTGGTAAATAAATTACGCAGCTCCTTAAAGTTAACTTTTGATGTATCACGAAGATATTCAGTCCGGCCGCACCGCATCGCTGCGCCTTGGATTGAATTCGCATTATTTCTTCTGACGTCAGGCGCAACAGCGGAACGAATTAAGGTCGGCACACATTGCCTTGATACTGGCAATCATGGAGACTCGACATGGACAAGGATCGCATCGCAGGCGCCGCCAAGCAGGCCAAGGGCGCCGTGAAGGATGCCGCGGGCAAGGTGACCGGCGACCGCAACCTTCAGGCCGACGGCAAGGCCGACAAGGTCGAAGGCAAGGTGCAGAAGGAAGTCGGCAAGGCCAAGGATGCCGTTCGGGACGCCGTCAAGCGATAGGGCGCGGCGCGGAGGTCCATCCTCCGATCCTATCCCTGCATTGAAGATCGGGCTCGCCATCACATCCCGATGGCGAGCCCGCTCTCATGGCCTTTGCTGCCAAGTCAGATCGACTTGACCTCGCCGCCATCCATCCGCAGTGCCGAACCGGTCATCCAGCGCGCTCCGGGGGACACCAGGAAGGCCATCAGCTCGGCGATCTCCTCCGGCTCCCCGTAGCGGGCGATGCCGGCCTCCTTCGGGAAGGCGGCGGTCGCCTGCTCGACGGTCATGCCGTGCAGCGGCGCCCAGTGCTGGAGATACGATTGCCGGCGGCCGGTCATGACCGGGCCCGGCAGCACGCTGTTGACCTGGACGCCATCGGCGATGCCGCGATCGGAGAACGCCTTGGCCATCGCCACGATGGCGGCGTTGATGGTGCCGACCGCGGCATAGGGCGCCTTCGGGAACTCGGCGGAGTTGCCGGACATCAGCACGACGGACCCGCCGGCCTCCCTCAACGCCGGCCAGGCCGCGATGGTCAGCCGGCGCGCGCCGTGGAGCTTGAGCGCCAGGCCGCCTTCCCACTGCTCATCGGTCATCTCAAACAGATCGACCTGCGGCACCGCCCCGGCGATGTTCAGCAGCGCGTCGATCCGGCCGAAGGCCGCCAGGCTGCTGGCGACGACGTCCTGCGCGACCGGCGCCTCGGCGAGGTCCGCATCGATCACCAGCGGTTCGGCGCCGGCGGATTTCACCTCCACCGCCACCTCCTCCAGCTTCGCCTGATTGCGGGCGACCAGCACGATCGCGGAGAAATCCCGGGCCAGGCGGATGGCGGTGGCACGGCCGATGCCCTGGCTGGCACCAGTCACGATGGCGACTGACATGGTCATGGCGCTGCTCCGTGGCTTAATTGTTTGACCGACCGTTCAATGAATGACGCGCGGTGTGTCGGTTCAGGGAGCGAGGAAGACCCGGATCGCGTCGGCGATCTCGCGGGCATGCGTCTCCAGCGCGAAATGCCCGGTGTCGAAGAAGCGGATCTCGGCGTCCGGGATGTCGCGCCTGAAGGCCTCGGCGCCGGGTGGCAGGAAGAACGGGTCGTTCTTGCCCCACACCGCCAGCAGCGGCGGCCGGTGGGTGCGGAAATAGGCCTGGAAGTCCGGGTAGAGCGCGACGTTGCTGGCGTAGTCGAGGAACAGGTCGAGCTGCACCTCATCGGCGCCAGGCCGGGCCAGGTAGAAATCGTCGAGCGAGGAGCCGTCCGGGGACACCAACGTCTCGTCGGCCACGCCATGGGTGTATTGCCAGCGAGTGGTTTCGGGGGCCAGGAACGCCCGCAGGGCGTCGCGGTTGGCGGCCGACGGCTCCTGCCAATAGGCGCGGATCGGGTTCCAGCCCTCGCTCAGCCCCTCCTCATAGGCGTTGCCGTTCTGGGTGATGATCGCGGTGATGCGGTCCGGATGCTTCGCGGCGATGCGGAAGCCCGTCGGCGCGCCGTAATCGAACACGTAGACCGCGAAGCGGTTGAGTCCGACCACCTCGGTGAAGCGATCGATCACGCCGGCGATATGGTCGAAGGTGTAGGCAAACTCGCTCCGGGACGGCATGTCCGACCGGCCGAAGCCCGGCAGGTCGGGCGCGACGATGTGGAAGCGGTCGGCCAGCAACGGGATCAGGTCCCGGAACATGTGGCTGGAGCTGGGGAAGCCGTGCAGCAGCAGCAGCTTGGGGGCGGCGGGCGAGCCGGCCTCGCGGTAGAAGACATTGATGCCCTCGACATCGGCCTTGCGGTATCGGATCTGGGTCATGGCGAAGTCTCCGTGGAATGGGCCGGCTGTGGGACCGACCGAGTTTTTGATAACCAATTAAGACGAGACATTGAGGTTATGTAGATACGCCGGGGCCATCAGGCCGTGGCCCGGGCGGCGTCGGCGATGACGCCCAGGACGATCTCGGGGGCGGTGACCATGGGGCTGTGGTCGACCGGGGCGGCGAGGATCTGCGCGCCCATCCGCGTCGCCATGAAGCGCTGCGTCTCCGCCACGATCATCCGGTCCTCCTCCGCCACCAGGAACCAGCTCGGCCGGTCCCGCCACAGCGGCCGGCCGGCCGGGGTGCTGATGCACGGCACGGCGATCGGCCGCTGCACGGCGGCCAACAGCGCCTGCTCCTCAACCGCGGCGTCCTGCGCGAAGGCCGCGGCGAACGCGCCTTCGGGCAGCCAGATCAACCCATGGTCATCGGGTGCCAGCTTCGGCGCCTGTGGATGCGGCTCGGCGCGATAGAACACGTCCGCGACCGTCTCGCCCTCATCCGGGGCCAGCGCCGCGATATAGACCAGCGACCGGACCTTCTCATTGCGCGTCCCGGCGATGACAGCGCCGGCATAGGCATGCGCCACCAGCACGACCGGACCGTCGATCCGCTCCAGCGTCCGGTCGAGCGCCGTCACGTCATCGTCCAGGGACGTCAGCGGCAGGGGCGCCGCATGCACCGTGAAGCCCTGCTGCTGCAGCGGGCCGATCACCCGGGCCCAGGACGAGCCGTCCGCCCAGGCCCCGTGAACCAGCACGATCGTCGGAGTGTTGCGCGACATGATGCCTCCTGAATGCGGTAATGTAACCGTTTCAACTCGATTAATGAGGTTACTATCGCCACGAAGATAACTTGTCAATGCCTCTCTGTGAGGTTACGTAGGGAGGGCAACGCTGCTTCTGCCGAGGTCGACCCCATGGGCCATCATCACCCCCCTGCGATGTTCCTCGCCGACGCGCTCGGCCTGGATTTCCTGAACTCGATCGCGACGCCGGTGGACACGCCGATCGAATGGCTCGATGACGGCGACGGGCTGCTGTCGTGGCTGGCGCAGGCGAAGCTGGTTCCGGCTGCCACGCTGGCGGCGCTGCGGGCCCAGGCGATGCCGGGGGAACTCGACAGCGTGGCGGCGCAGGCGCGCGGCCTGCGGGAATGGTTCAGGGGGTTCGTCAACGACCGCAAGGGCCGGCCCCTGACGGCGGATGCCCTGGACGACCTCCTGCCGCTGAACCGGATGCTGGAGCGCGACGAGGAATTCGATCAGATCGCCTTGCGGGGCGAGGGCGCTTCACAAGGGCTGGCGGTCCTGCGGTCCCGACGGTGGCGGTCGCCGGACTCGCTGCTGCTGCCGATCGCCCAGGCGATGGCGGCGTTCGTCTGTGACGAGGACTTCACCCACGTCAAGGCGTGCGAAGGGCCGGCCTGCACCCTGATGTTCGCCGACCACACGCGCGGCCATGGCCGCCGCTGGTGCAGCATGGCGATCTGCGGCAACCGGGCGAAGCAGGCCGCGCACCGGAACCGGCTGAGATCGCTGCCCAAAGGATCGATATAGGATCGGATGGCGATGACGGCGCCAGGCTGACAGGCGCCGCCCCCCGCGAAATGCGCCGCCTCAAGCCGGCGGTGGTGCGAGCGCAACCTCGCGGCGGAGGCGCCCGGCCGACATCGCCGCTTCGATGCAGGCGATGATGTGGCGGCCATAGGCGCCATCGACCGCAACCGGCGCGTCGCCGCGGATCGCCGCGGCCATGGCCTGCCATTCGCGTTCGACCGCGCGCAGCATCCAGTCGGGATCGAGGGAGTTCGGGACCGGCGTCCAGGCGCCGCCCCGCCCGACCGAGACGCCGCGGTCGAAATCCAGGCGCATCGTGCCGGCCTCGCAGACCAGGTCCAGGGCGAAACCGACGCCGCCGTCGCGATAGCCGACGCTGGACACCTGCCCGGCCCGCCCATCGGCGAAGCGCAGCAGCATGAGCGCGGTGTCGTCGGCCTCCTGGTCGTGGAAGAAGGTGCCGGCGAGCGCGGAGACGCCCTCGACCTCGCCGCCCATCAGCCAGACGAGCCGGTCGAGGGCGTGGATCCCGGCGGTCAGCAGCATGCCGCCGCCGGTCTTCGATGAGAGATGCCAGGGCCGCCGGTTCGCTTCCATCCACAGCTTGATCATCGAGCTGCTGCCCAGGACCGGCCGGCCGATGTCGCCGCGTTCGAGGATCTCCCGGCCGACGAGGCAAGGGAGCGCGAAATGCATGAGGTGGCCGACCATCAGGCGCACGCCGGCCCTGGCCACCGCCGTATTGATCGCGTCGCATTCGGCGACGGTGGGCGCCATCGGCTTTTCGAGCAGGATGTGCTTGCCGGCGCCGGCCGCGGCGATCGCCATCTCGGCGTGGAACTGGTGCGGCGTCGCGATCACCACCGCATCGACCGCGGGATCGTCGAGCACCGCCTGCCAGTGGCCATGGGCGTTGCCGCCATGCTGCCGCGCGAAGGCCCGGGCGGCGTCGATGTCCTGGCGGCAGACGGCCGCCACGCGCACATCCGGCACGGCGCCGATCGCCTGGGCATGGACCGCGCCGAAGAACCCGGCCCCGATGATCCCGACTCCAATCACGCCTTTGCCTCCTCATAGGCCCGGTCGATCAGCCGCATCGCCCGCCAATACTCCACGATCCCGACCGCTGGGGCCGCGCCGTGCGCCAGGCGGTCCAGCGTGTCGGCCATGAAGGCCTTGTACCGGTCCGCCGGCGGGATCGGGGTGAGATCGCGCACCCGCCCGTCGTCGAGGGTCGCCACGCGGAAGGTGTCGCCCCGGTCGACGAGATAGGCATTCCGCGCCGAGACGCGCCACTCGAAATCGCCGCCCGCCGCCATCGAGGCGAAGGTGTAGCCGGCCTCGACCGTGGCGATCATGCCGTCCGCCGCCCTCAGGGTCACGACCGCATACTCCTCGACCGCCTCGCCATGGAGGTGCCGGTCGATGCACGCGGAGACGACGGCGAGTTCGGCCCCGCCGGCGAGGGCGAGTGCCGCGTCGATGCCGTGGATGCCGAGATTGCGCAGCGCCCCGCCGCCGCCGATCGCCGGATCGAGCACCCAGGGCACGCCCTCCGCGCGATAGCGTTGGGGCGGGCCGTTCACGATCCGGAACTGGGCGTGCGAGACCGGGCCGAGCCGGCCGGCGCTTCGCAGATCCGCCATCTCCCGCCAGATCGGGCCGCAGCGGTTCGGCAGCGGAACCGCGACGAAGAGCCCCGTCTGCCGCGCCATCTCGACCAGGGGCTCCAGCGCGGCCGTCGAGGCCGCAGCCGGCTTCTCCAGCACGATCGGCAGGCCTGCCGCCATGCAGGCCAGAGCGAGGTCCGGCACTTGGTCCGGGCGGCCCATGACGACGACGAGGTCGGGCCTCGCCGCGATCAGCGCCTCGCGATCGGATTGCAAGGGAAGGCCATGGTCGGCGGCAAAGCGGGCCGCGGTGGCGGCACACGGATCCCAGGCGGCGACGACATCGGCGCCGGCCGCGCGGGCTGCGTCCAGATGCATCTGCGCATGCCAGTGGCCGACGCCCGCCAGCGCTACCCGAGCCATGCCTCCGCCCTTCCCTCTGTTATGGCCTTGACAGATATCCTACAAGTCAGCAAGCATCAAGCTGGGTCGATGTGGCGAGGCGGAATGGTCGGATGGAGCCCCAGATGAAGGCGATCAAGCCGCTGTCCCGGCCGCCGCTGCTGCATGTGACGGTGCAGGAGAGCCTGAAGAGCTACATCGACGACAACGAGCTGAGCCCCGGCGCGCCGCTGCCACCGGAGGGATTCCTGGCGCAGCAGCTGGGGGTCAGCCGCAACTCCGTGCGCGAGGCGATCAAGGCACTGGAATCGCTCGGCATCCTGGAGACGCGGCGCGGCATCGGCGTGTTCGTGAAGGCGTTCTCGTTCGAGCCGCTGCTGGCCAACCTGGCCTATGGCCTGGGCGGCGCGCTGCGCGAGGTGGCGGAGGTGCTGGAGATCCGGCGGGTGCTGGAGGTCGGCTTGATCGGCAAGACCATCCAACTCATAGGGGCGGAGGATCTCGCCGAGCTGAAGGACACGGTCGAGCGCATGCGGCGGCGGGCCGAGCGCAACGAGACCTTCGCGGAGGAGGACCAGCAGTTCCACACCCTGCTGTTCCGCTGCCAGAACAACCGCATGCTGACCGGACTGATCGACGTGTTCTGGATGGCCTTCTACAAGGCGTCCGACTTCGTGAACCTGACCAACGCCGACCCGATGGTCACCTGGCAGGACCATTACGACATCTACGCCGCGATCGAGGCGCGCGACGAGGCCGCCGCCCGCAGCCGGCTGGACCAGCACTATGACGGCATCGCCCGCCTGCTCGCGACCAGCACGGGCGCGAAGGCGCAAGACTGAAGTCAAAAAAACGGGGAGGATTCGATGAAGTACAGGATGGTGGCATCCGCGCTGGCGCTTGCCGTCGCGATGCTGGCGCCGGGCGCCATGAATGCGGTGTCGGCGCAGGAGCCGTCGACGATCACCGGCGGGTTCGACGTCGGGCCCGGCGGCTTCCAGGGCAATTTCAACCCGCTTGCCGCGACCGGCGGCTTCACCTGGCTCAGCCTCTATTTCGAGCCGCTGGTGATCAACGACGCCAGGCTGGAGACCATCGTCGGCGCCCTGGCCACGAGCTATGAGGTCAACGCGGACAAGACCGCATACACCTTCAAGCTGGCCGACACGACCTGGCATGACGGCCAGCCCTTCACCTCGGCGGATGTGAAGTTCACCATCGACACGGCGAAGAACGGCGCCACCGGCACCGTGTTCGCCGCCCGCTTGGGCGCTATCGCCTCGGTCGAGACGCCCGACGCGCACACCGCGGTGCTGAAGCTGTCGGCGCCCAATGCCGGGCTGCTGGCCACGCTGACCCAGCTGATGATGCTGCCGCAGCACGCGCTGAAGGACATCCCGGCGGATTCCCTCGCCAAGAACCCGTGGTGGTCGAAATCGCCGATCGGCACCGGCCCCTACAAATTCTCGCGCTACGTGACCGACCAGTATGTGGAACTTGCAGCGAACGCGGAGTACCGCGGCGGCAAGCCGGTCACCGACCGGATCATCAACCGCTACTTCGCCAACACCGCCGCGGCGGTCGCGACGCTGCGGTCCGGCGAGATCAGCTTCAGCTATGTCGAGGCCGACGACGTCGCGACCTTCAAGGACGACGCCGCCTTCAAGGTGATCGAGGGCAACTCCTTCGTCGTGAACTACCTGGGCTTCAACCAGGAGGTGCCGCTGTGGAAGGATTTGCGCGTGCGCCAGGCGGTGATGCACGCCATCAACCGCGATGCGATCGTGCAGAGCCTCTACAAGGGCGCGGCCGAGATGGCCAATTGCGGCTATGTCGCGCCGCGCTGATCCCCTCGGACATCGACCCCTACGCCTATGACCCGGAGAAGGCGAAGCAGCTGCTGGCGGAAGCGGGCTGGGACAAGATCAACGGCGACAAGCCGATCACGCTGCTGACCTACTACAACACGCCCCTGGCCGGGAACGTGCTGGCGGCGGTGCAGGCGATGCTGGCCCAGGTCGGCATCAACGTGGTGCCGCGGACGGTCGACACCCCGACCTACAACGCGACCATTTATGCCAAGAGCCCGGACTGGTCGCAATTCCCGCTGGTCTATGCCGGGCTGCAGAACGGCCCCGACCCCAGCGCCATCAACATCGGCCTGAACGAGAAGCAGATCCCGCCGGCCGGTGCCAACTTCCTGCGCATCCGGATGCCGGAGGTGACGGGCGCCTTCGATGCCGCGCTGAACCAGGTCGACGATGCCAAGCGGGCCGGCCTCTACCAGGGCGTCTGCAAGGCGATGAACGCCAACCTGCCCTGGGCCACCCTGTGGGTCGCCAAGCGCTACGGCGTCGCCTCCGGCAAGCTCAAGGACTTCACCTGGATCCCGGCCCCGGCCGGCGGCCCCTACGCCGCCCATGCCGAGAAGTGGGCGCTTGAATAGGTCGTCATTGAATTAGGTCGTCATTGCGAGCGCAGCGGAGCAATCCATCGGGCCGTTCGTGTGGCGCCATGGATTGCTTCGTCGGCTGCGCCTCCTCGCAATGACGAGGTTGGGGAAGAGGCCGATCGGTCGGGACGCGAGATGCTGAATTACTGCCTTCGTCGCCTTGCGGTCGGGTTCGGCATGCTGATCGCGCTCAGCATGCTGATCTTCGTGCTGCTGCGGCTCGCGCCGGGCGACCCGATCGACGCCTACATCAACCCGAATGTGGCGATGTCGCAGGCGGAGATGGATGCGGTGCGCACCCGGCTCGGCCTCGACCAGCCGCTGCCGCTGCAGTACCTGGCCTGGCTGGGCAGCGCGCTGCGCGGCGACCTCGGCTTCTCGCTCCAGCGCAACGGCGAGACCGTGCTCGGCCTCGTCGCCGAGCGGATCGGCCCGACCCTGCTGCTGATGGGCACCGGGCTGGCGATCGCCATCGTGGTCGGGATCGGCACCGGCATTCTCGGCGCCGTCCGGCGCAATTCGGCGACCGATGTCGGCCTTTCCGTGGCCGCCTTCTTCGGCATCTCCAGCCCGGCCTTCCTGACCGCGCTGGTCGGCCTCTACGTCTTTTCCGTCCTGGTCCGCTGGGCGCCGTCCGGCGGCATGCTGACGCCGGGCGCGCCGTTCTCCGTCGGCGACCTGCTGGGCCACCTGATCCTGCCGGCGATCCTACTTTCGATCGGGCACGCCGCCCTGATCATGCGCTACATGCGCGCCTCGCTGCTGGAGGTGCTGAACCAGGACTATGTGCGTTCGGCGCGGGCCAAGGGGGTCCGGGAGGTCTGGGTCATCCTCAAGCACGCGCTGCGCAACGCGCTGCTGCCGGTGGTCACCCTGATCGGATCGACCATCGGCATCGCGGTGGGCGGCGCGATCTTCCTGGAGAGCGTGTTCAACTGGCCGGGCATGGGCCTGCTGCTGGTCGGCGCGGTGGAGACCCGGGACTACCCGGTGATCATGGGCGCCACGCTGGTGGTCGGCGCCTGCGTGATCCTGGTCAACCTGCTGACCGACATCACCTACGCCGCGATCGACCCGCGGATCCAGGTGACGTGATGGCGGCGGTCGGCCTCTCCCCTCCCCGCCGCGGCAACGGCCCGCTCGCCCGCGCCTTCCGCCGGTTCGCGGCCAACGGCGCGGCGCTGGCCGGCATCGTCATCCTGGTGCCGATGCTGGTGCTGATCGCGGCCTACCCCCTGATCCTCGGCCACCGGCCGAACGACATCGACCTCCTGGCCCTCAACAAGGGGCCCAGCGCCGCGCATTGGCTCGGCACCGACGGCGTCGGGCGCGACATCCTGGTCCGGGTGCTGCAGGGCGGGCGCATCTCGATGCTGGTCGCCATCGTCTCGGTGGCGATCTCGGTGGCGATCGGCTTCCTGATGGGATCGGTCTCGGCCATGGGCGGGCGCGTCGCCGACACCCTGATCATGCGCTTCGTCGACCTCGCCATGACCCTGCCGCCGGTGATCTCGCTGCTGGTCCTGGCCTCGATCACCGGCGCGGGCATCGTGCCGACCATCGCGGTGATCTCGCTGCTGTCCTGGCCGGTGCTGGCGCGCATGGTGCGGGCCCGGCTGATGGAGCTGCGCGAGCGCGACTTCGTGGTGGCGTCGCGCGGCATGGGCGCCGGCCTCGGCCACCTGCTGTGGCGGCACGGCCTGCCCAATTCGATCGACATCCTGGTGGTCTACGCCACCTTGCAGATCGCCGCCGCCATCCTGCTCGAGGCCGGCCTGTCCTTCCTGGGCCTCGGCGTGCCGCCGCCGGAGGCGAGCTGGGGCAACATGCTGAACGCCGCCCGCAGCACCGTGGTGCTGGAGCAATACCCCTGGCAGTGGCTGTTCCCGGGCGCCGCCCTGGTGATCACCGTGCTGGCCATCAACTTCGTCGGCGACGGCCTGCGCGACGCCTTCGACCCCCGATCCGACCTCAACTGACCTCCCGAAAAGGCCCATCATGGCACCAGCCCCTTCGTTCCACGGCGTCGTCCCCCCCGTCGTCACGCCGCTGACCGCGAATTTCGAGGTGGACTACCCGTCCTTCACCCGCGTGCTGGAGCACCTGATCGACGGCGGCGTGCACGGCCTGTTCGTGCTGGGCTCCACCAGCGAGGTGGTGTTCCACGACGAGGCGACGCGGCGGCGCATCCTGGAGCATGCGATGAAGGTCGCGGGCGGCCGGGTGCCGGTGCTGGCCGGCGTGATCGACCCGACCACCGACCGGGTCATCGGCCACGCCAAGGTCGCCCAGGCGATCGGCGTCGCCGCGGTGGTGGTGACCGCGCCCTTCTACGCCCGCACCAGCGCGCCGGAGGTGGTCGACCATTTCCGCTATGTGCGCGAGGCCATCGACCTCCCGGTGATCGCCTACGACATCCCGGTCTGCGTCCATTTCAAGCTGGACCGCGCCAGCGTGGTGACGCTGGCCTGCGAGGGCACCATCGCCGGGCTGAAGGATTCGAGCGGCGACGACGGCAACTTCCGCTTCGCGCTGCTGGACCTGGCCGACCAGCCCGCAATCTCGCTGATGACCGGGTCCGAGATCGTGTGCGACTCCGCCCTGGCCGCCGGCGCGCACGGCATCGTGCCCGGCTTGGCCAATGTCGACCCGCATGGCTATGTCCGGCTCTACGACCTCTGCCGCAAGGGCGACTGGGCGGCGGCGCGGGCGGAGCAGGAGCGGCTGTGCCGCCTGTTCGAGATCGTCTGGGTTAGCCTGCCGCGCACCAGCGCCGGGTCGGCCGGCGTCGGCGGCTTCAAGACCGCGATGCGCCGGCTGGGCATCATCGAGACCAATGTCATGGCCCGGCCGCAGCGGGCGCTGAACGATGCCGAGGCGGCGAAGGTGGACGCCATCCTGCAGGCGACCGGCCTGCTGGGCTGACGCGCAATGGCCGAGCCGATCCTCGACATCCGCGGGCTTCGGACCGTCTTCCGCATCCGCGGCGGCGAGGTGACCGCCGTCGCGGATCTCGATCTCGCGATCGGGCCGTCGGAGACGGTGGCGCTGGTCGGCGAATCCGGATCGGGCAAGTCGGTGACCGGCCTGTCGATCATGGGGCTGCTGCCGGGCAAGGTCGGCCGCGTGGCCGAGGGGTCGATCCTGTTCCGCGGCAAGGACGGGACCCGGCGCGACCTCGCCACCCTGGACGGCGAGGCCCGCCGCCGCATCCGCGGCAACGACATCGGCATGGTGTTCCAGGAGCCGATGACCAGCCTGAACCCGGTCTTCACCATCGGCGACCAGATCGCCGAGCCGGTCCGCATCCATCTCGGCCAGGGCCGCCGGGACGCCCTGTCCACGGCGGTCGGGCTGCTCGAAAGCGTCGGCATCCCCGATCCGAAGCGGCGGGCGGGCCAGCATCCGCACGAGCTGTCCGGCGGCATGCGCCAGCGCGCCACCATCGCCATGGCGCTGGCCTGCGACCCGACGCTGCTGCTGGCCGACGAGCCGACCACGGCGCTGGACGTCACCATCCAGGCGCAGATCCTGGACCTGCTGCGCCGGCTGCAGGACGAGCGCGGCATGGCGGTGCTGTTCGTCACCCACAATCTCGGCGTGGTGGCGGAGATCGCCCATCGCGTGGCGGTGATGTATGCCGGCCGGATCGTCGAGACCGGGCCGGTGCGCGAGGTCTTCCGGCACCCGCGCCACCCCTACACCATCGGCCTGCTCGGCTCGGTGCCGAAGCTGGGCGAGGCGACGCGGCTGAAGGCGGCGGGCCTGAAGCTGGCCACCATCCCCGGCACGGTGCCCGGCCTGGCCGCCATGCCGCAGGGCTGCGCCTTCGCCCCGCGCTGCGCCCATGCCGTCGACGCCTGCCGCGCCGCCGTGCCGGCGCCGGCCGAGGTCGGCCCCGGCCACACCAGCCGCTGCATCCGATGGCAGGAGCTTTGACCATGGCGGATCCGCTTCTGGCGGTGCGCGGCCTCGCCAAGCATTTCGGCCCGGGCAGCTTCGGCCGCGGCCCGCTGGTGCGCGCGCTGGACGACATCAGCTTCGAGGTCGGGCGCGGCGAGGTGGTCGGGCTGGTCGGCGAATCCGGCTCGGGCAAGACCACCATCGGCCGCGCCGTGCTGCGGCTGATCGAGCCGACCGCCGGCGAAGTGGTGTTCGACGGCCGGGACCTGACCCGGCTGCCCGCCGCGGAGATGCGCCGGCAGCGGCGGCGGATGCAGTACATCTTCCAGGACCCCTTCGCCAGCCTGTCGCCGCGCATGACGATCGGCGGGATCCTGACCGAAGGCCTGGCCATCCAGGGCATCGGCACGCGGCGCGACCGGCTGGACAAGGCGCGGGCGGCGCTGGAATCGGTCGAACTGCCGGCCGATGCGGTCGACCGCTACGCCCATGAGTTCTCCGGCGGCCAGCGCCAGCGCATCGGCATCGCCCGGGCGCTGGTGCTGGAGCCGGAGTTCCTGGTGGCGGACGAGCCGGTCTCGGCGCTCGACGTCTCGGTGCAGGCGCAGATCGTCAACCTGATGCGCGGCCTGCAGCTGCGCCTCGGCCTGACCATGCTGTTCATCTCCCACGACCTCGCGGTGGTGGAGTACATCTGCGACCGGGTGATCGTGCTGTATCTCGGCCGGATCATGGAGATCGCGCCGAGCGAGCGGCTGTATGCGGCGCCGAAGCACCCCTACACCCGGGCGCTGCTCTCGGCGATCCCGGACCCCGATCCGGACCGGCCGCGCCAGCGGCAGATCCTGAAGGGCGACATCCCCAGCCCGGCCAACCCGCCCTCCGGCTGCGTCTTCCGCACCCGCTGCCCGCATGCCATCGACGCCTGCGCCCGCGAGACGCCGACGCTGGAGGAGGTGGAGCCCGGCCACTTCAAGGCCTGCATCAGACAGGATGCCAGCCGATGAAGCCGCCCTCTTCGTCATTGCGAGGAGGCGCAGCCGACGAAGCAATCCATGGGTCAGCACGAGCGGCCCGATGGATTGCTTCGCTACGCTCGCAATGACGATAGGGGGCTTTGGTGAAGGGAAGGAACGGAGCACTGCGGGGCAACTGGGCGACGCTGCTGCTGCCGATCGCGGATGACGACAGCATCGATTTCGGCCGCCTGGCCGAGGAGATCGACCTCCTGGTCGCGGCGGGCGTCGACGGCATCTATTCGAACGGCACGGCCGGGGAGTTCCACAACCAGACCGAACGCGAATACGACCGGATCCAGGCGCTTCTCGCCGAGCGATGCGGGGCCCTGCCCTTCGTGATCGGCGCCTGCCAGCCCGACCCCAGCATCGCGCGGGAGCGCGTGGCCCGGGCGCGGGCGCTGGCGCCGGCCGCGATCCAGGTCATCCTGCCGGACTGGTGGCCGGTGACCGAGGCCGAGGCGATCGATTTCCTGGAGCTGATGGCGGAGAGCGCCGGTGCCGTGCCGTTGGTGCTCTACAATCCGCCGCATGCCAAGCGCGTGTTAGCTCCAGATGAGCTCGGCAGGCTGGTGCGAGCCGCGCCTTCCGTCGCCGGCATCAAGCTCGCGGACGGCGACGCCGCCTGGTACGCCGCGGCGAAGGCGCATCTGTCCGGCACCGCCCTGTTCGTGCCCGGCCACCATCTCGCGACCGGCGTCAGCCATGGCGTCGCCGCCGGCGCCTTCTCCAACGTGTCCTGCCTGAGCCCGGCGGGCGCCCAGGCCTGGACCGACCGCATGGCGGTCGACATGGCGGCGGCCCTCGACCTGGAGCGCCGGATCTGCCGCTTCATGGACGAGCATGTGGTGCCGTTCCGGACGCTACAGGGCTATTCGAACGCGGCGCTGGACAAGCTGCTGGCCGCGATCGGCGCCTGGGGGCCGGTCGGAACCCGGCTGCGGCGCCCCTATCGCTGGATCCCCGAAAGCGAGGCCGCGCGCCTGCGGCCGATCGCACGGTCGCTGATGCCGGAGCTGTTCGCGACCTAGGACGCGCCGCCTGGGCCCAGTTTGGGCGGCTGACACCGGCGTGGGAATGGCCGCCTGCCGGCTCCCCAGGATCGTCATCGCGAGGAGCGCAGCGACGCGGCGATCCAGCGGCTCGATTCCTGGATTGCCACGCCCCTTCGGGGCTCGCAATGACGGATCTATAATTTGGACCGCTGGTCTGATTTGGTCGGCTGGGTGGCTGGCCGGGTCAGCCGCCGCCCGCTCATCCGCCTCGGGCGGCAATGCCGCCATGGAAGTCCGAGATCAGGCTGCGCAGCCCCGGCTCTTCCACCAGCAGCAGGGCGGCATCCGGATCGAGCCAGCGGGTCTCGCGCTCGCCATGCTCCGGCCAGGTCCGGCGCTGGCGTTCGACCTGGAGGGGAAAGACATGCACCTCGCACCGCACGCTGAGATCGTCGTCGTCCAGCCACTTGTCGTAGACGAAGCTGCCGATCGAGATGGTCCTCACGACGCCCTGGACGCCGGCCTCCTCATAGGCCTCCCGCGCCGCCGACTTGGCCGGTGTCTTGTGCTTGATCGCCCAGCCCTTCGGGATGATCCACCGCCGGGTCCGCCGGCTGGTCACCAGCAGGATCTCGAGCGATCCGTCCTGCCGGAACCGATAGGGAAGCGCGCCGAACTGGAGGCGGGTCGCCTGCTCTCGTCCCGTCATAATCCCTAGTTTGCCTCGCTCATGATCACGTGTTCACCGCCGGTGGAGCACTGTGGCGCCCGGAACCCGGGCGAATGAACCTCTGCAATATCGGGTGACATCAAATCGTTCCCTTTATGCTTGGCTTGTCTGGCGAAATTGAGGCGCGGCCGACATCCGGTCAGATCCTGACCGAACGGCGCCAGACCAGGTCCGGCGCCAGCTCAATTCTGGTCGGGGCCATGCGGTCGTCGCGACTTTTCGAGGCCAGCGCCGCGACGTGGGCCGCGATGTCTGCGACCGGATGGTCGAAGGTGGTGAGCCGGTAGGACAGCCAGCCGGCCTGCTGGACATTGTCGAAGCCGATGACCGACAGGTCTTCCGGCACGTGCAGCCCGAAGACGTGCCGCGCCGCATCGATCAGGCCGAAGGCGGTGATGTCGTTGACGCAGAACACCGCGTCCGGCCGCACCGGGGCCGCGAACAGCTGGTGCGCGGCGGCGACGCCGTTGTCGTAGCCGGTCATCTGGCCCTGCCGCACCACCTGGGGCTCGATCCCGACCGCGCGCGCGGCGGCCACGAACGCGTCGGTCCGGGCCGACAGGCTGGGCGTGCCGAGCCCGGTGGTGACCACGGCCGGCCGGCGGCAGCCGGCCTGCAGGAACAGGCCCAGCGCCGTCCGCGCCGCGCCGGCATTGTCGAGCCGGATGTTGTCGGGCCCGACGATGTGGTCGTCGCGGCTGATCAGGATCAGCCTCTGCCCGTTGTCGAGGCATTCGCGCACGATCGACTGGGCCGGCGTGCCCGACATCACCACCGTCGCATCGGCGCGGTAGTTCAGGGCCCGGCGCAGCGTGGCGGCGATGTCGTCGGACGGGCCGCCGACGCTGAGCAGGACGGCGACCTTGCCGGCCTCCTGCAGCCGTTCGGTGATCGCCCGGGCCATGCGCGACGGCTGCGGCGAGTCGATGTCGGCCACCACTAGGCAGACGATGCCGGTCTGCCGCCCCGACACGCCGCGGGCCAGGTGATTGACGTGATAGCCCAGCTCCGTCGCCGCGGTCAGGACGCGGCGGCGCGTCTCCTCCGACACGCTGGCGCCGGGGGTGAAGGTGCGGGACACCGCCGACCGCGACACCCCGGCCCGCTCAGCCACCGAGCGCGCGCCGACGAAGCCGC
Source organism: Inquilinus ginsengisoli (assembly GCF_031453975.1). Lineage (NCBI taxonomy): Bacteria > Pseudomonadati > Pseudomonadota > Alphaproteobacteria > Rhodospirillales > Rhodospirillaceae > Inquilinus > Inquilinus ginsengisoli. The sequence continues at coordinate 340,131 of NZ_JAVDPW010000005.1, read as the reverse complement.
GGGCGTCGAGCTCGGGGTCCGGCAGGGCTGGCGATCGGCTCCGGCGGCCCGTCATGGCCGTTCTCTCCATCATTCGGGAGGGATCATAGGATTTTTGCAACTGTGTGCAAACACCTTGGTTCCGGTGCCGTAAGAAAACTGTCACGATTTGTCGTTGACGGGACCAGCAGGATCGAACAGCATTTTGCACACGGTTGCAAACGAGCTCTTCGCCGCAAAGGCGGGAGACTGATGGGAGGACCAGGATGTCCATGACGTCGAAAGCCGCCACCCTGTCCTGCGCGGCGATCGCGCTGGCCGCGGGGCTGGCGTTGCAGGCGGCCCCCGCCCGGGCCGAGGGCTCGGTGGTGGTCTATTGCGGCGTCAACGAGGAATGGTGCCGGGCCGCGGCCGGCGCCTTCCAGGAGAAGACCGGCATCCATGTCGACATGACGCGGCAGAGCGCCGGCGAGATCTTCGCCCGGCTGCGCGCCGAGAAGGACAATCCGCGCGGCGACATCTGGTACGGCGGCACCGGCGACCCGCATCTGCAGGCCGCGGCCGACGGGCTGACCGAGCCCTACAAATCGCCCCAGCTCGACCAGCTCAGGGACTGGGCGCAGGACCAGGCCAAGCGCTCCGGCGACCGCACGGTGGGGCTGTACCTCGGCATCCTCGGCTTCGGCTACAACGAGACCGAGCTGAAGAGCCGCGACCTGGCCGCGCCGGCCTGCTGGGCCGACCTGCTGAAGCCCGAATTCCAGGGCGAGGTCCAGATGGCCGACCCCAACTCCTCCGGCACCGCCTGGACCATGCTGGCGACCATCGTGCAGCTGATGGGCGAGGACAAGGCGTTCGAGTACCTGGTCGGCCTGAACAAGAACATCGACCAGTACACCAGCGCCGGCGCGGCGCCGGCGCAGGCGGTGGGCCGCGGCGAGACCATCGTCGGCATCGCCTTCCAGCACGACCTGATCAACGCCGCCAAGCAGGTGCCGGCGGTGAAGGTGGTGTCGCCCTGCGAGGGCACCGGCTACGAGATCGGGTCGATGAGCCTGATCAAGGGCGCCCGCCACGCCGAGGAGGCCAGGAAGTTCTACGACTGGGCCCTGACGCCCGAGGCGCAGGCGATCGCGGCGAAGAACGGCAGCTTCCAGATGCCGTCGAACAAGGCCTCCGCAGTGCCGCCGGAATCCCCCGACACCAGCAACATCAAGCTGATCCACTACGATTTCGAAAAGTACGGCTCCTCCGCCGAACGCACCCGGCTGCTGTCGCGCTGGACCAAGGACGTGAAGAACGGCGGCTGAGGAGCGGATTGCTGAGGCGACGGAGATGAGAAAGGGAGCGGCCACGCGGCGCCTGTCGGCCCCTCGCCTGTGCCTTCTGCTCGGCTGGGCCGCGGCCCTGCTGCTGCCCTGGTACGGGGTGGAGGGCGGGCTGGTGGCGGCGCTGACCGAGGGCGGGGCGCCGGCGGTGCTGGAAGGGCTGCGCGGCCATCCCTGGCTGTTCGGGCTGCTGCTGCCGCTCCTGCTCGCCAGCGCGGCCGAGCTGTGGCCGCGGCCGCGGCTGCTGGTCGCGGCCGGCATGATCGGCCTGGGCTGGACCCTGCTGCAGGCCTTCGCCATCGACCGGCGCGGCTGGGCGCTGGTCGACCTCGGCAGCCTCGCCGGGTGGACCGCCTCCCAGCCGGCGCTCGGCTGGGGCGCCCTGCTCTACCTGCTCGCCATGGCGCTGCTGGTCGCCCACGGCCTGGCCCGCCTGGGCTGGTGCAAGGGCGATGCCTTCACCGTCGGCGCCCTGACCATCGTCTGCGGCTCGATCCTGGTCTTCGTCGGCTACCCCGTGCTGTGCGTCCTGCTCTCCGCCTTCAAGGACAATGAGGGCCAGGTCGACCTGCCGCTGTTCGCCGACAAGCTGACCGATTCCTCGATCTGGGGCCTGTCCTGCCTGAGCGGCGGCCGCAACTGCGGCGTGGCCTGGAACTCGCTGGCCCAGGCCACCCTGGTCGGGGTGCTCAGCACGCTGCTGGGCCTCGCCTTCGCCCTGGTGGCCAACCGCACCCGCTTCCCGTTCCCGCGGCTGTTCAAGGTGCTGGCGATCCTGCCGGTGATCACGCCGCCCTTCGTCATCGGCCTGGCGCTGATCCTGCTGTTCGGCCGGGCCGGCATGGTCACGACCATGCTGGGCGAATGGTTCAACCTGCCGCGCAGCCGCTGGATCTACGGCATGCCGGGCCTGACCATCGCCCAGCTGCTGGCCTTCACCCCGATCTCCTACCTCGTCCTGCTGGGCGTGCTGCAGGGCGTCAGCCCCAGCATGGAGGAGGCGTCGCAGACGCTGCGCAGCGGTCCCTGGCGCACCTTCCGCCATGTCACCTGGCCGCTGATCCGGCCGGGCCTGGCCAACGCCTTCCTGATCGCCTTCATCGAAAGCCTGGCCGATTTCGGCAACCCGATGATGATCGGCGGCAATTTCCGGGTGCTGTCGACCAGCGTGTATTTCGCTGTGGTCGGCGCGGCGCAGGACCAGGGCCAGGCCGCCGTGCTGGCGATCGTGCTGCTGAGCTTCAGCCTGTCGGCCTTCCTGCTGCAGCGGCTGTGGACCGGGCGGAAAAGCTACGTCACCGTGTCGGGCAAGGGCGATGCCGGCCTGCCCGGGCGGCTGCCGACCGGCCTCAGGATCCTGTGCTACACCGTGGTCCTGCCCTGGATCGCGCTGACCGTCGCGGTCTACGCCATCATCCTGTTCGGCGGCTTCGTCAACGCGGTCGGCAGCGACAACACCCCGACGCTGAAATACTTCCTGACCGCCTTCGGCATCGGCCAGGGCGACCATGGCTGGTACCTGGCCGGGTCGGCCTGGAACTCGCTGATCACCACGCTCGAGGTCGCGCTGCTGGCCATGGTCCCGACCGCGGCGCTGGGCATCCTGACCGCCTATCTGCTGAACCGGCAGCGCTTCGCCGGCCGCGGCGCCTTCGAGTTCCTGACCATGATGAGCTTCGCCATCCCCGGCACGGTGATCGGCATCAGCTACATCCTGGCCTTCAACAGCGGCCCGATCGAGCTGACCGGCACCGCGATGATCATGATCATCGCCTTCGTGTTCCGGAACATGCCGGTGGGCATCCGCGCCGGGCTGGCCAATCTCAGCCAGATCGACCGCAGCCTGGACGAGGCGTCGCTGACCCTCGGCGCCCGGTCCGCCACCACGCTGCGGCGGGTGATCCTGCCGATCCTGCGGCCGGCGATCACGACCTCGCTGGTCTATGCCTTCGTCCGGGCCATCACCAGCGTCAGCGCGGTGATCTTCCTGGTCAGCGGCGAGTTCAACCTCGCCACCGTCTACATCGTCGGCCGGGCCGAGTTCGGGGAATACGGGCTGGCGATCGTCTACTCCGCGGTCCTGATCACCATCATGGTCCTGGCCCTCCTGGTGATCCAGGCGGTGGTGGGCGAACGGCGGATCGGCCGCCGCCCGGCGGCCGCCGCGACACCCCGCAACCGTCCAGCAGTGGTGCAGGCGTGACCCGAGAAACCAAGCTGAACGACCCGGCGCGCGCCGGCGACCCGGCCCCCGGACTGCCGGCGGTGGAGTTCCGCACCGTCAGCAAACGCTATGGTGCGGTGGCCGCGGTCGACCGCATCGGCTTCACCATCGAACGCGGCACCCTGGTCACCCTGCTGGGGCCGTCGGGCTGCGGCAAGACCACGACGCTGCGCCTGATCGCCGGGCTGGAGCTGGCCAGCGAGGGCCGCATCCTGATCGACGGCGAGGACGTCACCCACCGCTCCGCCGCCGAGCGCGACGTCAGCATGGTGTTCCAGTCCTACGCGCTGTTCCCGCATATGAGCGTGATGGACAATGTCTGCTACGGCCTCCGCGCCTCCGGCATCAAGCAGGCCCGGGCCGAGGCCATGGCGGCGGAGAAGCTGGCGGCGGTCGGCCTGTCCGGCTTCGAACGGCGGTTGCCGAGCGAGCTGTCCGGCGGCCAGCAGCAGCGCGTCGCCGTGGCCCGCGCCATCGTTCTCGAACCCAAGGTGCTGCTGTTCGACGAGCCGCTGTCGAACCTCGACGCCAAGCTGCGGCGCCGGGTGCGCGAGGACATCCGCGGCCTGCAGCAGGCGCTGGGCCTGACCGTGGTCTATGTCACCCATGACCAGGAGGAAGCGCTGGCCGTGTCCGACCGCATCGTGGTGATGCATTCGGCCCGGATCGTCCAGGACGGCACGCCACGCGACCTGTATGAGCGGCCGGCCAACCGCTTCATCGCCGACTTTATCGGCAATGCCAACCTGCTGCCGGTCACGGTGCAGCGCCAGGACGGGGCGATGGCCCGGGTCGCGCTGGGCGGGGCCACGCTGCAGCTGCCGCATCGCGACCTGCCCGCCGGCGCCTTCGAGATCGCGGTGCGGCCCCAGGCGATCCGGCTGCGGGCGGGCGGCCCCCAGCCGGGCGAGCTCGGCGGCGTGATCCGCAAGGCGGCCTATCTCGGCAGTCACATGGAGTATCAGGTGGAGCTTATGGAGATCGGGACCGAGGCCTTCGTCATCGACGGCGATGTCGGCACCCCCCTGGCCCCCGGCACCGCGGTCGGCGTTGCCATCACGGCCGACGGGGCCGCCCTGGTGCCGGCGGACGAGGCGGCATGATGGACAGCCTGGACACACGCTGCGCCTTCGGCGTCGACCTGGTCCTGCGCGCGGGCGCCCTGGCGCTGGGCATGCGCCGGACCCTGGCGCCGATCGAGGCCAAGAGCGCGATCGACTTCTGCACCGAGGCCGACCGCGCGGTGGAGCAGCTGGTGCGCGAAGAGGTCACTCGGCGCTTCAACGACGCCGTGATCGGCGAGGAGTATGGCGGCGAGGCCGCCAACCGGGTGTGGGTGGTCGACCCGATCGACGGCACGGCGGGATACATCCACGGCAACAACCGGTGGTGCGTGTCGCTGGCCTATCTCTGGCGCGGCGAGATCGAGATCGGCATCATCTACGCCCCGGCCGATGATCGCCTGTTCGTCGCCCAGCGTGGCCGCGGCGCGACCCTGAATGGACGGCCGATCCAGGTCAGCGGGCTGAGGCACGGCGCGGCGCCGGTGGTGGAGGTGGGCTGGTCCGAACGCCGGCCGCTCTCGGCCTTCTGCACCCTGCTGCAGCGGCTGACCGACGCCGCCATCGAGTTCCGGCGCCACGGATCCGGCGCGCTCGGCCTCGCGGAGGTCGCCTGCGGCCTGAACGACGGTTACGCCGAGCTCCACATCAATTCCTGGGACGCCCTGGCCGGCATCCTGCTGGTGCGCGAGGCCGGCGGCTGGACCAACGACTTCCTGGCGGATGACGGGCTGCGCCGCGGCAACCTTCTGCTCGCCGCCACCCCGGTGCTGCGCGACCGGCTGGTGACGATGACCCAGGACCTGCACCGCGCGACCGACCACCCCACCGCCCTGGCCGGCTAGATCGGTCGGGCCGGGCCAGGCGAGGCCGTGGTCGCGCGGATGATCAGTTCCGTGCCCAGCACATGGGCCGCGCCGCGGGAGACGCCGGACGACAGCTGGTCGAGCAGGATCTCGATCGCCGTCCGGCCGGCATCGTTCGAGCGCGACGAGATGGTGGTCAAAGGCGGGTAGGTCCGCGCGCCCAGCACGTCGTCGCAGCCGATCACGCTGAAGGCGGCCGGCACCTCGATCCGCAGCCCTGCCAGCCCGGCCAGAAGCCCCTGCGCCACCAGGTCGTCGAAGGCGATGGCGGCGGTGGTGCGGGCGGACAGCACCGCCGGCGCCGCCGCCACCCCGCCCTCATAGGACGGGCGCTGGGCCGCGACCTCGACCGCCGTGACGCCGAGATCCTCGGCCGCCCGCAGCACCGCCGACCGGCGCTGCTGGTTCGACCAGGACGAGGGCGGCCCGCCGATATAGGCGATGCGCCGGTGGCCGAGATCGTGGAGATGCCGCACCGCCGCCGCGGTGCCGGAGGCGCTGTCGATCAGCACCCGGTCCAACCCCTCGACGTCCCGGTTGACCAAGACGATCGGGCGGCGCCCGCGATGCGCCCGGATCGCATCCTCGGCCAGGCGCGACGAGGCCAGCACGAAGCCGTCGACCTGGGCGGCGAGCTTGCCGATCAGCCGGTCCTCGCGCGCCGGGTCCTCGTCGGTGTCGCCGAGGAAGACGCACAACCCGGCATCGTCGGCGCGGGCCTCGGCGGCACGGATCAGCGGCGGGAAGAACGGGTTGGCGACGTCGGGCACGATCAGGGCGATGTTGCCGTAGCGTCCGGTCGACAGCGCCCGTGCCACCTGGTTCGGGGCGTATCCCAGCGCGGCCGCGACCTCCATCACCCGGGCCACCGTCGCCGGGTTCAGCATGTCGGGCCGGGTGAAGGCGCGCGACACGGTCGATCGCGCCACGCCGGCGGCCCGGGCCACCTGCTGGATCGTCGGGATCGGCTTCGACGGCTGGTCCATGTGAGTCCACTGCTTCGACTCCTCCTTCTTAGCGCGACTGCGGGGCGCCGCGAAGCGTTGCGTGCGGAGAGAAATTCTCCGTGCAACCGGTTGCGGCTTGACCGGCAACCGGTTGCACGGCAGTGTTTTCGTCAGAACGGCCCGATCAACCGGCCGGCCACGACGATGGGGGACTTCATGGCGACGATCGACTGGGTGGTGTTGTGGATCTACTTCCTGCTGATGATCGGCATCGGCGTGTGGGCCCGGCGCCAGATCAAGACCGCAGCGGATTTCTTCACCGCCGGGGGGCGGATGCCATGGTGGCTGTCGGGCGTGTCGCACCACATGTCGGGCTATAGCGCGGCGGTGTTCGTCGGCTATGCCGCGATCGCCTACACCGCGGGCTTCACCCTCTATGTCTGGTGGGCGATCGGCATCGCCTTCGCCATGGTGGTCGGATCCTTCCTGTTCGCGCCGCGCTGGTCGCGGCTGCGCCAGCGGCTGGAGATCATCTCGCCGCTCGAATACCTCTCCACCCGCTACGGCATCCCGACCCAGCAGGTGCTGGCGTGGAGCGGCGGCGCCCTGAAGGTGTTCGATGTCGGCGCCAAATGGACCGCGACCGCGCTGCTGCTGAAGGTCTTCGCCGACGTGCCCCTGGTGTGGGGCGTGCTGCTGACCGGCGGCGTGACCCTGATCTATTCCACCATCGGCGGGCTGTGGGCCGATGCGCTGACCGACCTCAGCCAGTTCGTCATCCAGCTGCTGGCCGGCGCGGTGCTGTTCGTGGCGGTGCTGGCCAAGCTGGGCGGCATCTCGGCGATCTGGACCATCTGGGGCCAGCTGCCGCCGGGCCATTCGCAGCCCTTCAACGGCCAGTACACCGTGGTGTTCGTGCTGGTCTACCTGCTGATCAACACCCTGTCCTACAATGGCGGCACCTGGAACCTGGCGCAGCGCTTCATCGCCGCGCCGAGCGGGCGGGACGCGCGCAAGGCGGCGCTGCTGTCCGCGGCGCTGTACCTGGTGTGGCCGCTGATCCTGTTCTTCCCGATGTGGGCGGCGCCGCTGATCCTGCCGAACCTGGCCGAGCCGCAGCAATCCTATGCCCTCTTGACCCAGACCCTGCTGCCGACCGGGCTGGTCGGGCTGGTGCTGGCCGGCATGTTCGCGCACACCATGGCGATGACCTCGTCGGACGCCAATGCGGTGTCGGCCGTGGTCACCCGCGACATCCTGCCGGTGGTGTGGAAGGGCGCGCGGCGCATGTCGGAGAAGACCGAGCTGTTCATCGGCCGGCTGAGCACCTTCCTGTTCATCGCGCTGTCGATGGGCATCGCGCTGACCGCCGACAGCTTCGGCGGCGTGCTGGGGCTGATCATCCTGTGGTTCGGCGCGCTGGTCGGCCCGATCGCCATCCCGATGCTGCTGGGCATGCTGCCGGCCTTCCGCCGCTGCGGCCCGGCCGCGGCGCTGACCTCCTGGGCCACCGGCCTGGTCGTCTTCGTGCTGGTGAAATACGTCTTCGTCGACCAGATTAAGGCGCTGAACCCGGATTGGACGACCTCGATCACCGTGGCCGGCCCGGTGCTGAGCTCGCTGGCGGTGTTCATCGTGGTCGGCCTGGTCGCACCCTGGCGGAACCCCGAGGCCGACGCCCTGATCGACGCGCTGGAGAGCGACGAGACCGCGGCGGTGGGCGCCACCACCCGGATGGCGAGGACCGGCCGTGCCTGACCTCGTATCGATCGCCGACCCGGCGGCGCTGCGCCGGTCGACCGCCCGGCACCTGGTCGACGACGTGCTGGCCTGGTGGCTGGCCCATGGCCCGGACGACCGGCGCGGCGGCGTCTTCACCTGCTGGAGCAATGAGGGCGACCGCTTGCTGTCCCGCGACAAGTACACCTGGTCGCAGGGGCGCTGGGTCTGGCTGATGGCGCGGCTGGCCCGCGCCGCCCGGCTGGGGCTGGTGGAGGTGGACGGCGCCGCCTGCCTCGACCGGGCGGAACGGACGGCGGCCTTCCTGCGCGACCATGCGCTGCTGCCGGACGGCACCACCGCCTATCTGACCGCGGAGGACGGCACGCCGCAGCCCTCCGCCGCCGGGCAAGGGTTGCACAGCAGCGTCTTCGCCGACCTGTTCGTGGCCCTGGGCTTCGCCGCGCTGGCGGCGGAGACCGGGCGCGCCTCCTGGGGCGATGCGGCGGACCGTCTGCTGGCCGATGCCGCCCGGCGCATCGCCACTGGCACCGCGCTGACCGAGCCCTATCCGATCCGGGCTGGCTTCCGCGGCTTCTCGCTGCCGATGATCCTGGTCGGGGTCGGCGCCGAGGTGCACGCCGCCACCGGGTCGCGGGAGTCCGCCGCCACGGTCCTGCGTGCCGCCCGCGAGATCGAGGCGGTGTTCCTGGAGGGGGACCGGATCGCCGAGATGGTGGCGGCCGACCCCGCCGATGGCGACACGCTGCTGGCGCGGCACCGCACGCCGGGCCATGTGCTGGAGGCCTGCTGGTTCCTGCTGCAGGCCGGCGAGACCCTGCGCCGGAGCGGCGCCGACGCCGACAGCCACCTGTTCGAGCCGGCGGTGCTGGCCGACATCGCGGCGCGATCCGCGGCGCTGGGTTGGGACGAGGCGCAGGGCGGCCTGCTGCGCTATGTCGACCGCGACGGCGGCGAACCCCGGGGCCGCCGCACCGGCGACCGCTATGAGGACCTTGTCGCCGACACCTGGGACACCAAGCTGTGGTGGCCGCATGCCGAGGCGATGGTCGCCACGCTGTTGCTGCATCTCGAGACCGGCCGGGCCGACCTGGCGGCCTGGCACGACCGCGTCGCGGCCTACACCTACCGGGTCTTCCCCCAGGGGCCCGGCGCCGAATGGATCCAGATCCGCGACCGCGCCGGGGCGCCGCTGGCCAAGACCGTCGCCCTGCCGGTGAAGGACCCGTTCCACATCGCCCGAAGCCTGCTGCTGATGGTGGAGCGGCTGGCGGATCACGACGGCCTGCCCGGCCGACGGAGTGCTGCATGACCAACCCCGCTTTCGCACCGACCGGCACGATCGATGTCCGCATCCATCCCAGCCGCGCGGAGATGGGGCGCGCCGCCGCCGCCCTGGTGGCGACGGAGATGCGGGCCCGGCTGGCGGGAGGCGCCGGCCTGCGCATGATCTTCGCCGCGGCGCCGAGCCAGGCCGAGATGCTGGAGGCGCTGGTGGCGGAGCCCGGGATCGACTGGGGCCGGGTCACCGCCTTCCACATGGACGAATACATCGGCCTGGCCGAGGGCGCGCCGGAGCGCTTCGCCCTGTGGCTGCGCCGCCATCTGTTCGACCGGGTGCCGTTCGCGGCGGTCCATGCCATCAATCCCGGCCGGGATCCGGCGGCCGCCGCCCGGGCCTATGCCGCGGCGCTGGACGCAGCGCCGATCGACATCGTCTGCCTCGGCATCGGCGTCAACGGCCACCTCGCCTTCAACGACCCGCCGGTGGCCAATTTGGCCGATCCCGAGGATGTGAAGATCGTGGAGCTGGACGCCACCTGCCGCCAGCAGCAGGTGGACGATGGCTGCTTCGCCGGGTTCGACGACGTGCCGACCCATGCCATCACCCTGACCGTGCCGCGGCTGCTGCGGGCGGACCGGCTGGTCTGCGTCGTGCCCGGGGCCGCGAAGCGCGACGCCGTGCGCCGCGCCCTGCAGGACCCGATCGGCGCCGCCTGCCCGGCGACGGCGCTGCGGCAGCACCCGCGGGTGGTACTGTTCCTGGATGCGGAGGCGAATCCCGATGGCTGAGATCGATGCCGATGCCCTGTGCGCCGCCTATCTCGACCGCACCCAGGACCTAATGCGGTCGATCCTGGAGACGGAGCGCGACAGCCTGGACCGCGCCGCGGACCGGCTGGCCGACCAGATCGCGGCCGACCGGCTGATCCATGTCTTCGGCCCCGGCGGCCATTCCAACCTGGCGGCGCAGGAGGTGTTCTTCCGCGCCGGCGGGCTGATGCACATCTCCGCCATCCTCGACGAGGGCACGCTGCTGTCGAACGGCGCGCTGCGGTCGATGGCGATCGAGCGGACGCCCGGCTATGGCCGGGTGGTGATCGCCGACAGCGAGCTGGGGCCGGGCGATGTGCTGATCCTGGTCAACGCCTATGGCATCAACGCCGCGCTGATCGATGCGGCGATCGAGGCGAAGCGGCGCGGCGCTTTCGTCATCGGCATCAGCTCGCGCAGCCATGCCGACCAGACCTCGCCGGACCATCCGGCCCGCCATCCCACCAAGCAGAACCTGCACGCGCTGGCCGACATCGCGATCGACACCAAGGTGCCGGTCGGCGACGCCGTGGTGGCGATTCCGGGCATGGGCGAGCCGGTGGCCGCGATCTCCACCTTCGCCAACGCCTTCGCCCTGAACTGCCTGGTGATCCGCACGATCGCCAAGCTGGCCGGGCGGGGCATCGAGCCGCCGGTCTGGCGCAGCGGCAACGCCCCCGGCGGCGACGCGGCGAATGCCCGCTTCATCGGCCGGTTCAGGGGCCGGGTGCGGTCGCTGTGACCACCACGGTCACCGGGCGCGATCCCGCCACCGGCCGCAGCTTGGCCGTCACGGTCGAAGCCGGCCGGATCGCGGCGATCGCCGACGGGCCGGCCGGCGAGACCGCCTGGCTGTCGCCGGGGCTGGTCGACCTGCAAGTCAACGGCTTCGCCGGGCACGACCTGAACAGCGGCGGGCTGACGGCCGACACGGTGGCGCAGCTGGCGGCCGTGCTGCGCACAGGCGGCGTCACCACCTTCCTGCCGACCCTGATCACCGCGCCGGAGGCGTCGATCGTGGCGGCGCTGCGGGCCATCGCCGCGGCGCGCGCCGCCGACCCGCTGGTCGCCCATGCCATCCCTTCCGTGCATGTCGAAGGACCGCACATCGCGCCGGAGGACGGGCCGCGCGGAGCCCATCCGCGCGACCAGGTCCGGCCGCCCAACCTGGCCGAGTTCGACCGCTGGCAGGCGGCCTGCGGCGGGCTGGTGGGGCTGGTGACGCTGTCGCCGCACCATGCCGGGGCGCCGGCCTATGTCCGCGCCCTGACCGCCCGCGGCGTCCACGTCGCGATCGGCCACACCCAGGCGACCGACGCCGAGATCCGGGCGGTGGTGGAGGCCGGGGCCGTGCTGTCGACCCATCTCGGCAACGGCATCGCGGCGGTGCTGCCGCGCCACCCCAATCCGATCTGGACCCAGCTGGCCGAAGGCCGGCTGACCGCATCCTTCATCACCGACGGCCACCACCTGCCGGCCGAGGTGTTCAAGGCCATGCTGCGGGCCAAGGGGCTGGACCGCGCGGTGCTGGTGTCGGATGCCGCGGCGCCCGGCGGCCTGCCGCCCGGGATCTACGACCAGCCGATCGGCGGCCGGGTGGAGCTGACCGCCGACGGGCGGCTGGGCGTCCCCGGCACCCCGTTCCTGGCCGGCGCGGCCCGTCCCCTGGCCCAGGACGTCGCCCTGGCGATCGGCATGGCCGGGATCTCGCTGGCCGACGCCCTGCGCCTCGCCACCGCCAATCCCGGCCGCTTCGTCGGCGGGCGCGGTGTGCTGGCCGTGGGCGCGCCGGCCGACCTCATCCGCTTCCGCTGGGCGCCGGGCGACCGGGATCTCGCCATCGAGACCGTCCTGGTCCTGGGCGAGGAGCGGCCGTGACCGGCCAGGTCCAGGCCGGCGTCGCGGTGGTAGATGTGACGCCGCCGCCGGGGCTGGCCATGTCCGGCTTCGCCGCGCGCACCGCGCCGGCCTCGGGCGTCCATGATCCGCTCACGGTGCGGGCGGTGGCGGTGGGCGACACCGCGATCGTGGTCGCCGACGTGATCGGCCTGCACGAGGACAGCTGCCGGCGCATCCGGGAGCGCGCCGGCCTGCCCGGCGGCCACCTGGTCGTCGCCGCCACCCACACCCATGGCGGGCCGGTGGCGATGCCCGGCCGCCTCGGCCCGGGGCTGGACGAGGCCTATCTGGAACGGCTGGAGCAGGCCTGCGTGCAGGCCGTCGGCGCCGCCCTCGCCGCCCGCCGTCCGGCGCGGCTGGGCTTCGGCCTGGGGGCGGATCCCGGCATCGCCCGCAACCGCCGCCACGCCGGCGGGCCGGTCGACCCGGCGCTGCCGATGCTGCGGATCCGGGACGCCGAGGGCGCCGTGATCGCGGTGGTGGCGTCCCATGCGCTGCATCCGGTGGTGCTGGGCGCCGACAACACCCGGTTCACCGCCGATTATCCCGGCGCGGTCCGCCGCCGGATCGAGGCCGCGCATCCCGGCGCGGTGGCGCTGTTCCTGACCGGCTGCACCGGCGACATCAACATGGGCCATTCGGCCCAGGCCTCGATCTCGACCGCGCCGCGCCCCGACCGCAGCTTCGCGGAGGCGGAGCGCATCGGTGCGCGGATCGCGGACGCCGCGCTGCAGGCGCCGGACCGGCCGCTCGGCGACCACATCGCCGCAGGCTGCACCGAGCTGCACCTGGCGCTGGCACGGACCGAGATGGAGGCCCCGGCGGCGTTGGCCATGGAATGGCGCCGGCAGGCCGCCGCCGCGGACCCGGCATGGGCGGCCCTGCTGCGGATCTGGATCGAGTGGGCGGAGACCAAGGCGCCGCTGCCGCTGGCGCCCTGGCCAGCGCGGGTCACCGTGCTCGACTGGGGCGGACTGCGCATCATCGCGCTGCCGGGCGAGATCTTCGCGCAGACGGCGCTCGACCTCCGCCGCAGCCTCGACGGCGACCCGCTGCGGGGGCCGACCATGACCATCGGCTTCGCCGATGGCTGCCCCGGCTATGTCCCGCCTGCGGCCGAATACCCGCATGGCGGCTACGAGGTCGAGGAGGCGCACCGCTACTACGGCATGCCGGCGGCGATGGCGCCGGGGTCGGCCGAGAGGCTGGCGGCCGCGGCGCTGGACCTAGCGCGGAGCCTTACGTCGTCTCAGTGATGCAGGATCTTGCTCAGGAAGGCCCGGCTGCGGTCGGTCTTGGGGTCGGAGAAGAATTCCTCCGGCGGGCCGATCTCGACGATGCTGCCCTGGTCCATGAACACGACCCGCTGGGCGACCTTCCGGGCGAAACCCATCTCGTGGGTCACCACCATCATGGTCATTCCCTCCTCGGCGACGGCAACCATGACGTCCAGCACCTCGCTGATCATCTCGGGATCGAGCGCCGAGGTCGGTTCGTCGAACAGCATGATCTTGGGGCGCATGCACAGGCTGCGGGCGATCGCGACCCGTTGCTGCTGGCCGCCGGACAGCTGGCTGGGATAGGCGTCAACCTTGTCGGCCAGCCCGACCTTGGCCAGGAGCTCGCGCCCGGCCTGCTCCGCCTCGGCCCGCGGGGTCCGGCGCACATGGATCGGCGCCAGCGTGACGTTCTGCAGCGCGGTCTTGTGCGGGTACAGGTTGAACTGCTGGAACACGAAGCCGATCTCGGTGCGCAGCCGCGGCATGTCGGTGGCGGGGTCGCCCAGACGCTGGCCGTCCACCACCAGGTCGCCGCTCTTGATCGTCTCCAGGCCGTTGACGCAGCGGATCAGCGTGCTCTTGCCCGAGCCGCTGGGCCCGCAGACCACCACCACCTCCTTGGGCTGCACGTCGAGCGTCACCTCGCGCAGCACGTGGAGCGGGCCGAACCATTTGTTGACGCCGCGGAATTCGATCACGGTCTGGTGCCTTCCTGGATGCGCGGCCGTCGCGTCGTCACAGCTGGACCTCGGCATGGGCGGCGCCCATGCGGCGTTCGATCCGGCGGGCGATGGCGAGCAGCGGGTAGCACACGATGAAATAGCCGAGGCCGATGAGCCCGAAGACCAGGAGCCCGTTGGGCACCCGCTGCACCACCAGCCAGCCGACCCGGGTCAGGTCGGTCAGCCCGATCGCGGACACCACCGAGGAATCCTTGATCAGCAGCACGTACTGGCCGACCAGCGGCGGCAGGATGATGCGCATCGCCTGGGGCAGCACCACATGCCGCATCCGCTGCCACCGGGACAGGCCGGAGGCCAGCGCCGCCTCGACCTGGCCCTTGGGCACGGCGCCGATGCCGCCCGCCACGATCTCGCAGATGAAGCAGGCCGCCAGGTTGCTGAGCGCGATGACGCCGGCGGTGAAGGCTTCCAGCTCGATCCCGGCCTCCGGCAGGATGAAGAAGATCAGGAAGATCTGGACCAGGAACGGCGTGCCCCGGATCAGGTCGACCCAGGCGCCGATCACCAGCCGCACCACGCGGTTGCCCCCTGCCCTGAGCATGCCCATGGCGAAGCCGACCAGCGACCCGGCGAGGAGACCGATCAGCGACACGGCCACGGTGGTGCCCAGGCCGCGGAGCGCCAGGGGATAGCTGCCGACGAGGCTTTGCAGCTGCTGCCAGATCATCATGCGGGCCTGTCCTGGCGGACCGGGCGGAGGCCGACCCAGCGCGCCGACAGCGCCGCCAGGGCCTTGAGCCCGTAATAGAGGATGAGGTAGCAGGCGGCGGTGGTGATGAAGGCCTCCGCCGGCATGAAGCGGTCGGAGGCGAGGCTCTGCCCGGCCCGGGTCAGCTCGGCGACGGCGATCAGCGACAGCAGCGCCGAATCCTTCACCAGCACGATCGCCTGGCCCAGCAGCGGCGGGATCGTCACCTTGAAGGCCTGCGGCAGGATGACGAGGCGCATGCGCTGGGCGAAGGTCATGCCCGAGGAGATGCCGGCCTCGACCTGCCCGCGCGGGATCGACAGGATGCCCGCCCGGATGATCTCGGCGACATAGGCGCCGCTGTTCAGCGACAGGGCCAGGATGCCGACGACCAGCTCGGGCAGGACGATGCCGAGCCGGGGCAGCCCGAAATACAGGAAGTACAGCTGGGCCAGCAGCGGCGTGGCGCGGATCGCGTCGATGAAGGCCACCGCCGGGGCGCGCAGCAGCTTCGTAGGCTGCAGCTTCAGGGCGCAGGCGATGATCCCGACCGCCAGGGCGCCGGCGAAGGCGATCAGCGACAGCCACAGCGTCGTCGCCAGCCCGGACCCGAAGGCGGGCAGGGATTCGAGGATGACGCGAAAGCTGAAGTTACCGAGCATGGTCTGGCGCCCCTCCCCCTCTGCCGACGGCACGACCGGCGATTTCTCCCAGCCCGGACCCGCCCGGCCCGAAGGCCGCGCGGATCCGCCCGGGAGCCATCGGTCCGGTCAGTGGTCTTTCTTCCAACCGTCCGAATTGACCCAGTAATCGAGGTTCTTCTCGAGGCGGCCATCGAGCGTCGCCTGGTCGAGGAATAGGTTCATCCAGACCAGCAGGTCCTGGGAATCGTAGCGCACGGCGAAGGCCAGCGGCTCCTTGGACAGGATCTGCGGCATGATGGTGAAGGTGCCGTCCGGATAGGCGCCGGACTGGCCGGTCACCGCCGAGACGTCGTTGACGCCGCAATCCGCCTGGTCGTTGTTCACCGCGTCCAGCAGCAGCGGCCCGCCGCCCTTGTAGCTCTTGATCTCGGCGTCCGGGAAGGCAGCCTTGGCGTTCTTCTCGCCGGTGGCGCCGAGCAGCACGGCGATGCGGGTTCCCGGCGCCTTGCAGGCCTCGACCGACCCGAACTTGCCGCCCGTCTTGGCGAAGACGGCGCTGCCCGTGTACATGAACGGCTTGGTGAAGCCGACCTTCATGGCCCGCGCCAGGGTCGGGGTCATGTCGCCGACCAGGAGGTCGGCCTTGCCCGACAAGAGCGCCGGGATCAGGCCGTCCCAGTCGAAGTCCAGGAAGGTGATCTTCACCCCCATTTCCTTGGCCATCAGCTCGGCCAGCTCGACCGAACTGCCGGTCCGCGCCCCGTTCTTGTCAACCATGGAATAGGGCGGGCCCTGCGTCTGCACCGCCACGCGCAGCTCGCCGCGCGCGGTGATGTCGTCGAGCGTCCCGGCCCTGGCGCCGTCGACGCCGATCAACGGCAGCAGGGCAAAGCCTGCGACGAGCCAACTGACGAACTTCATTCGAATGTCCTCCGTGTTGCATGCCGCCCTTTTCGGGCTCTCTCCTTGGGGCGCCGCGCGTCGTGCCGACCGCCGCCGCCCGAAGATCTTCGCCTAGGGATCCCAGGCGGTGGTGTCGGCCACCCGGATGCCGCGCCTGGCCAGTTCCGCCAGGAACGGGCCGTCCGGCACATGGGTCAGGGGGTTGAGCAGCCCCGCGGCCGCGATCTCGCCGCGCGCCAGCATCTGCGCCACGATGCTGGCCGGGCCGCCGACGCCGATGCTCATGCCGAACAGGCCCGAGGCCAGGTCGCGCTCGATCACGAGGTCCGAGGTCACGGTCTTGCCGCGGCCGCCCTGGACGCCGCGGAAGACGTTGCGCATCACGCACAAATCCTTCTCGGCCGCGCCGTATTGCAGCTGGGGGCCGAGCAGCCGGCTGAGAAACTCGCGCGGGCTGACAGTGCCGGCCAGGCCCGGCACCGGGTCCTCGGAGAGGAAGCCGAGCTGCTTCAGCGGCGCCCAGAAGGCGGACCACCCCGGCCAGCGCAGGGTGTAGCGGCCGGTGCGCCGGAGCGAGCCGGTGTTGCCGAGCATCTCGGCATAATGGACAGCGTCGCCGTTCGGCAGCGCTTCGAGCCGTCCCAGCCCGGCCACCTCGATCTCGTGGATGAAGCGGTTGTCGTGCTGCTGCGCGGCCGGGATCTCGACGCGCTGGCCGTCCTCGAGCAGGACCGAGGCGCGGTTCTGGCTCATCAGCACCATGTCGAAGTTCCAGCTGACCTTGTAGGACAGCGGACCGGTCCGGGCCTGCGGCTCGGGGATGCCGCCGCAGTAGGACTCGATCGCCGTGACGGTGTCGAACTGCCGCGCGGCGCGCCGGTACAGCACCAGGTCGATGCCGGGATCGAGGCCGCATTCGGTCATCACACCGATGCCCGCGGCCTCCGCCGCCGGGCCCAGGTCCTCGATCGATCCGGCGTAGTTGGTGGTCACGATCGGCGTCCGCGCCGCGATCGCCGCCGTCACCGCGTCGCGCATCAGCGGCAGCGGCATCAGGTCGATGGCGACGTCCACGTCCCGCATCACCGCCGCCAGGGCCGCGCCCATCGGCCCCTCGGGCACGACCAGGCGCACGCGGTCCGGATCGACCAGGCCCGCGAGCCGGTCCAGCCCGTCCGGCGCGGTGTCGACGCAGACGATCTGCTCGACGCCGGGGCTGGCGGCCAAGTCGGCGATCGCCGCCCGGCCCTGCAGCCCGAGGCCGCCGAGGACGGCGACGATCACGACATGGCCGATCCGCGCAGCTGCGCCTCGGACTCGTCCGACCAGCACCCTTTGGGCAGGCCGACCCATTTGTTGCAGGACGCCATCACCACGAAGGTCTCGCTGCGCGAGATCTCCCCGGGTTCGCCGACCTTGGGGATCAGCTCGCTGGTCACGCGGTAGAGATCGGCGACATCGTCGGCCACCACCACCTCGGCGATGATGTCGAAGCGCCCGGTGACCACCGAGGCGGAGGTGACGAAGGGCAGGTCGGCGATGCGCTGCGCGATCTCATGGATGCGGCCCCGCCCCAGCGTGTTGATGCCGACGATGGCCGAGATCAGCTCCGGACGCGCCGACAGGTTCAGCAGCCCGACGATCTTGACCAGGTTCCGATCCACCAGGCTGCGCAGGCGCGAACGCACCGTCGGCGCCGACACGTCCATCTTCTCGGCCAATCCGCTGGCGCCGAGCTGCGCGTCCTCGGACAGCAGCCTGACCAGCCGCCGATCCATCGGGTCGAGCCGTTCCCTCACCATCATTCTTTCGTTTTGAGAAAAAAATCGAGAGAAAAATCTCTCTTCAAAAAATTTGTATGCCTATTTTTTCAAAATAACAAGAACCCGCTCGCAGCGTTTTCCGCCGAGTTAGGGCGGGACAAGGGTAAGGGCCCGGAGCCGGGCGAACTCCGCCGGTGCGGCAGATAAAGATGTCTTGAGATGACGCCGCCGAGCGGCAGCGCCATACCCTCCCGATTCCGGAGTCCGGGTGCGATCGGAGACGACGGCCTAAGCCTGCGTCAGTCCTGTTTCAGCTCGAGCTCGCGGTTCACCCGCAGCGCGGCCAGGGTGCAGACTGCGCCCGACAGCAGGTAGGCGCCGACCAGCGCCAGGCCGAACCGGCTGGACAGGGCCAGGGCGACGAAGGGGGCGAAGCCGGCGCCGACCATCCAGGCGATGTCCGAGGTCAGGGCCGAGGCGGTGTAGCGGTCCCGGTTCGGGAAGTTCGAGGCCACCGCGCCGGCCGCCTGGCCGAAGGACAGGCCCAGCAGCGCGAAGCCCACCAGGACGAAGACCACCCGCGCCGTGGGCCCGCCGCCGAGCAGCATCGGCGTGACGAAGCTGAAGATCGCGATCAGCACCGCGCAGACCGCCAGCAGCGTACGCCGGCCGGTGCGGTCGGCGATCAGCCCCGAGGCGACGATGCCGATGGTGCCCAGCACGGCGCCGGCGAACTCGGTCATCAGGAAGTCGCCGGCATTGTGGTCGGTGTAGAGGGACACCCAGCTGAGCGGGAACACCGTCACCAGGTGGAACAGCGCGAAGGTCGCCAGCGGCACGAAGGCGCCGACCAGGATGTTCGCCCCCTGCTGCTTCATCGTCACGGACACGCGCTGGGCCTCGAGGTCCTTGCTCGCGTACAGCCGCTCGAAATGCTCGGTCACCACCAGCCGCAGCCGGGCGAACAGCGCGACCACATTGATCGCGAAGGCGACGAAGAAGGGATAGCGCCAGCCCCAGTCGAGGAAATCGGCGGTCGAGAGGTTGATCAGGAAGAACGAGAACAGCGCGCTGGCCAGCATGAAGCCCAGCGGGGCGCCGAGCTGCGGCATCATCGCGTACCAGCCGCGGCGGTTCGGCGGCGCGTTGAGCGCCAGCAGCGACGCCAGCCCGTCCCAGGCGCCGCCCAGGGCCAGGCCCTGCCCGATTCGGAACAGCGCCAGCAGGGCGATCGCGGCCGGGCCGATGTCCTCGGTCCCGGGCAGGAAGGCCATGGCCGCGGTGGAGCCGCCGAGCAGGAACATCGCCATGGTCAGCTTGACGCCCCGCCCGTGCCGCCGGTCGACCTCCATGAAGAAGATCGACCCGATCGGGCGGGCGACGAAGGCCAGCGCGAACACCGCGAAGGAGTACAGCATCGCGTCCAGCGGCTGCGCCTGCGGGAAGAAGAAGTGCGGGAAGACCAGGACCGAGGCGATGGCGTAGACGAAGAAGTCGAAGAATTCCGCCGTCCGGCCGATCACGACGCCGATCGCGATCTCGCCGGGGGACACGGCGGAGTCGTGCCCGGATCCGGCGGAGGAAGCGGGCGAATCGAGGTCTCGACTGAGTGTGGCCATGGTCTTCTTGTTCCTGCTGGGCAGCGCCTTGCGGGGGGCCGAGATTGTCCCTTCCCTGAATATGGGCCATGATTCGCGTGCGTCAAAGTGCTCCAGAACGAGCCGAAGCGATGGCTGGGGGACCGCCAAACCCTGATGGGAGGCTGCTGCGACGATGTTGCACTGCAACAGTCGGTCGCTTCGTAGGACAAACTGTCCACTGTCGATCCGCGCCGGGCTCGGTTAAGTCAGCCCCCGTGTTACCAACGTAGCTAACTCAGGCAACGGCATGCCCATCAAAGCCTTGCGTCGTTTGATCGTGCTTCCGTTCCTGGCTTTGCTGGGCGGGTGCAACATGGTCGTCATGTCCCCGTCAGGTGATGTTGCGGTGCAGCAGCGCGACCTGATCGTGATCTCCACGATCCTGATGCTGCTGATCATCGTGCCGGTGATCGCGATGACCCTGTTCTTCGCCTGGAAGTACCGGCAATCCAACACGGACGCGCCCTACGACCCGGAGTGGAGCCATTCGACCCAACTCGAATTCGTGATTTGGGCGGCGCCGCTGGTGATCATCATCGCCCTGGGCGCCCTGACCTGGATCAGCACCCACACGCTGGACCCCTACCGGCCGCTGGACCGCATCGACTCGACGCGGCCGGTGGCGGCGGATGTGAAGCCGCTGACGGTCGAGGTCGTGGCGCTCGACTGGAAATGGCTGTTCCTCTACCCCGACCTGGGCATCGCCACGGTGAACGAGCTGGCGGCGCCGGTCGACGTGCCGATCAACTTCAAGATCACCTCGGCGACGGTGATGAACTCCTTCTTCGTCCCGGCGCTGGCCGGCCAGATCTACGCCATGGCCGGCATGGAGACGAAGCTGCACGCCGTGATCAACCACCCCGGCGAGTATGAGGGCTTCTCGGCCAACTACAGCGGCGCCGGCTTCTCCGGCATGCACTTCGCCTTCCACGGCCTCGCCGCGGCGGATTTCGACGCCTGGGTGCAGAAGGTGAAGGCCGACGGCACCAACCTCAGCCGCGAGGAGTACCTGGCGCTGGAGCGGCCGAGCGAGCGCGACCCGGTGCGGCACTACGGGTCGGTGGCGCCCGACCTCTACCCTGCCATCCTCAACCTGTGCGTCGACCGCTCGAAGATGTGCCTGAACGAGATGATGCGCATCGACGCCAAGGGCGGCGGGGGCATGGCCGGCATCGACAACGTCCTGCCGCTCAACCACGACAAGGACGGGCGGCGCGGCGGCGCGGCGGCGAAGACCTTCGTCGCCGCGATCTGCACCACCGACGGCGACATGGCCGACGCCCGCGCCCCGGCCGGGCTGCTGAGCCGGTGGGCGGCAGCCGCCAGGACCGAATGACCCGGACGCCCGCCGCCAGGCCCCGACGGGCCGCGCAACCGAACCCTTCCCGGACGTCACCGCCCGTCGCGGCAGCCTCCGACAAGACCGAGTAGCCCGATGTTCGAAAACCTAGACCTTCAGAAGCTCGTCTTCGGCCGGCTCACGCTCGATGCGCTGCCGCTGCACGAACCCATTCTCGTCGTCACCTTCATCGTCGTCGCGCTCGGGGGCATCGCCGTCTTCGGCGCCATCACCTATTTCCGGCTGTGGTCCTATCTCTGGCACGAGTGGTTCACCAGCATCGACCACAAGAAGATCGGGGTCATGTATGTGGTCCTGGCCCTGATCATGCTGCTGCGCGGCTTTTCCGACGCGATCATGATGCGGGCCCAGCAGGCGATCTCCTTCGGCGCGAATGAGGGCTACCTGCCGCCGCACCACTACGACCAGATCTTCACGGCGCATGGCGTGATCATGATCTTCTTCATGGCCATGCCCTTCGTCACCGGGCTGATGAATTTCGTGGTGCCGCTGCAGATCGGCGCGCGCGACGTCGCCTTCCCCTTCCTGAACAATTTCAGCTTCTGGATGACGGTGTCCGGGGCGGTGATCGTCATGATCTCGCTGTTCGTCGGCGAGTTCGCGCGCACCGGCTGGCTGGCCTATCCGCCGCTGTCGGGCATCGCCTACAGCCCCGACCCCGGCGTCGACTACTACATCTGGGGATTGCAGATCGCCGGCATCGGCACGCTGCTATCCGGCGTCAACCTGGTCGCCACCATCATCAAGATGCGGGCGCCGGGCATGAAGATGATGCAGATGCCGGTCTTCACCTGGACCGCGCTGTGCACCAACATCCTGATCGTCGCCGCTTTCCCGGTGCTGACCGCCGTCCTCGCCCTCTTGTCGCTCGACCGCTATGTCGGGACCAACTTCTTCACGAACGACTTCGGCGGCAACCCGATGATGTACGTGAACCTGATCTGGATCTGGGGCCATCCCGAGGTCTACATCCTGATCCTGCCGGCCTTCGGCATCTTCTCCGAAGTGGTGGCGACCTTCTGCGGCAAGCGTCTGTTCGGCTACACCTCGATGGTCTACGCCACGGTGGTGATCACCATCCTGTCCTACCTGGTGTGGCTGCACCATTTCTTCACCATGGGCTCCGGCGCCAGCGTCAATTCCTTCTTCGGCATCACCACGATGATCATCTCGATCCCCACGGGGGCGAAGATGTTCAACTGGCTGTTCACCATGTATCGCGGCCGCATCCGCTTCGAGGTGCCGATGCTGTGGACCATGGGGTTCATGATCACCTTCGTGATCGGCGGCATGACCGGCGTGCTGCTGGCGGTGCCGCCGGCCGACTTCGTGCTGCACAACAGCCTGTTCCTGATCGCCCATTTCCACAATGTGATCATCGGCGGCGTGGTGTTCGGGCTGTTCGCCGGCCTGACCTACTGGTTCCCCAAGGCCTTCGGCTTCAAGCTCGACCCGTTCTGGGGCAAGATGTCGTTCTGGTTCTGGCTGACCGGCTTCTACTTCGCCTTCATGCCGCTCTACGTGCTCGGGCTGATGGGCGTGACCCGGCGGCTGAACCATTTCGACGATCCGTCGCTGCAGATCTGGTTCGTGTTGGCCGCCTTCGGCGCCGTCCTGATCGCGCTCGGCATCCTGTCCTTCATCGTCCAGCTGGTGGTCAGCTTCAGGCGGCGCGACCAGCTGCGCGACTGGACCGGCGACCCGTGGGACGCCCGCACCCTGGAATGGTCGACCTCATCGCCGCCGCCGGCCTACAACTTCGCCTTCACGCCCCTGGTGCATGACGGCGACGCCTGGTGGGACATGAAGAAGCGCGGCTATGTCCGCCCGGTGGCCGGCTTCAAGCCGATCCACATGCCGAAGAACACCGGCACCGGCATCATCATCGCCGGGCTGGGCGTGGCCTTCGCCTTCGCCATGATCTGGTACATCTGGTGGCTGGCCGCGATCAGCTTCGCCGGCATGCTGGCGGTGGCGATCGGCCATACCTTCAACTACAAGCGCGACTTCCACATCCCGGCCGAGACCGTGACCAAGGCCGAGGATGAGCGCACACGGCTTCTGGCCCAGGCGGGAGCAGCCTCGTGACCACGCCAACCGAACACACGGCAGACGGCCCCGTCCGCTTCCTCGTCGAGGAGGAGCACGAGCATTCGGGCGGCAGCACGATGCTCGGCTTCTGGATCTATCTGATGAGCGACTGCCTCATCTTTGCGGTCCTCTTCGCCTGCTACGGCGTGCTCGGGCGCAGCTACGCCGCCGGGCCGTCGCCGATGGACCTGTTCGACCTGCCGCTGGTGGCGGTCAACACCTCGATGCTGCTGCTGTCCTCGATCACCTGCGGCTTCGCCATGCTGGAGATGGAGCGGGGCCGGCGCGGCGCCACCCTGGCCTGGCTGGTGGTCACCGCCCTGTTCGGCATGGCCTTCGTCGGGCTCGAGCTCTCCGAATTCGCCCATCTCATCAGCGAGGGCGCGGGGCCGCAGCGCAGCGCCTTCCTGTCGGCGTTCTTCACCCTGGTGGGGACGCACGGGCTGCACGTCACCGTCGGCATCGTCTGGATGGTGACGATGATGGTCCAGGTCGCCCGGCACGGGCTGATCCCGGACAACAGGCGGCGGCTGATGTGCCTGAGCCTGTTCTGGCACTTCCTGGACGTCATCTGGATCGGCGTCTTCACCTTCGTCTACCTGATGGGAGTCCTGGGATGAGCGCGGAAGCCCACGCCCATCACGGCGAGCACGACACCGCCGGCCACGGCACGCTGAAGGGCTACCTCACCGGGTTCGTCCTGGCGGTGGTGCTGACCGCGATCCCGTTCTGGCTGGTCATGGGCGACGTGTTCGCCGACCGCCAGGTCACCGCGCTGGCGATCATGGCCCTCGCCGTGGTCCAGATCGTGGTCCACATGGTCTACTTCCTCCACATGAACACCAAGTCGGAGGGCGGCTGGAACATGCTGGCCCTGATCTTCACCGTGGTGCTGGTGGTGATCACGCTGAGCGGTTCGATGTGGGTGATGTACCACCTGAACGCCAACATGATGCCCCCGTCGATGCACGACATGCGCGACATGCCGTGACAGGCGGAAGCGAGGCGGCGCGGCCGCGGTCTCCCGCCACGCTGGCCGTGCTGGGGATCCTGGCGGCGGCGCTGTTCCTCGGCCTGCTGGCGCTCGGCACCTGGCAGGTCGAGCGCCGGGCGTGGAAGCTCGACCTGATCGACCGGGTCGACCGGCGGGTGGCGGCGGAACCCGCGGCGCCGCCCGGGCCGGCCGCGTGGCCCGGGGTCAACGCCGCCGACGACGAATACCGCCATGTCAGGGTCGCCGGCACCTTCCTCAACGACCGGGAGACGCAGGTCTTCGCGTCGACGGCGCTGGGCGGCGGCTACTGGGTGGTGACCCCACTGCGGACGGACGAGGGCATGGTCGTCCTGGTCAACCGGGGCTTCGTGCCGACCGAGAAGCGCGACCCTGCCACCCGGGCGGCGGGTGAGATCGCCGGCCCCGTCACCGTGACCGGGCTGCTGCGCATCACCGAGCCGAAGGGCGGCTTCCTGCGCGCCAACGACCCGGCGGCGGAGCGCTGGTATTCGCGGGATGTCGCCGCCATCGCCGCCGCCCGCGGCCTGGCTGATGCCGCACCCTATTTCATCGACGCCGACGCCGCGCCCAACCCCGGCGGCCTGCCGGTCGGCGGGCTGACGATCATCGCGTTCCCCAATAGCCATCTGGTCTACGCCATTACCTGGTACGGGCTGGCGGTGATGCTGGCCGGGGCGGTGTTCTATGTCGTCCGGGACGAACGGCGTGTCCGGTCGAAGCCGGCCGGGCGGACGGCCTCGCCCGCGTCCGGCGTGCGGTAGAAGTCGGGCGCGCGGTAGAACACGACCGTCGAGTGCGGGATCAGGCCCGCCCGGTCCGGGGCAGCAGCCATGCCATGATGGTCTGGTGCCGGTCGCCGCTGCAGCGGAAGCCGTGCCGCTCGCTCGCCTTGGCGGCAAAGGCCGCCGCCTGGTCCGCCGTCCGCCGCTCACCCTGCGGCAGCGTCATCCACTCCCGGATAATGACCCGGCGCGGGCCATGCTGGGGTTTCATCTCCGAAGTCCTTCCAAGCTCGCGCTAAATTCGTCAGAGCGAAATCACGCCATGCATGAAAGCTATGCACTGCGCGCTCCATCAACTAATGTCAGCAACAGGCGCAAAGCAATCGGCATCAGACACGGAAAAACAAAAGCACATCGAATCTTTATTCTCTGATCTTTCAATCCGTATTGATTTTTGAGCCTCCGGCACCCGCAAAGCAATCCGCGGCTGGCCTCTGGGAAGCCTCGCTTCGATATCGCTGGACAGCGTGTCGCGCGTCAGAAGCGATAGCGCAGCAGGCGGGCGGTTCGCGCCAGGGGCGGAATGGCGATGAAGGCGCGGATCGCCAGGCGCGACACCAGCGACATCCGGGCGACCTGCCGGGGATCGTAGCCCCTGGGGTCATAGGCGGTCAGGCTGGTCATCAGCCTCAGCCGCGGGATGCGGCGTTCGAGTTCATGCGGGTCGGCAATGCTCCAATGCACCGCGGCGCCGGTCGCCCGCACCGCCGGGTGGTGCTGGACCATCTTCAGGCCGAGCCGGCTGAAGCCGTCGAAGGCCAGCTCGCCGCCCGGCAGATGCGCCGTGAGCCGGTCGATCAGCTGCGGCACCGCCCCCTCCCCGAGATAGGGGAACACCCCTTCGGCGATGACCAGCGCCGGACGGTCCGCCGGCACCGCCGCCAGCCAGGCCAGGTCGGTCAGCGGCGAGCCGATCAGCGTGGCGCCGACGCGGTCGGGATAGAGGCGCCGGCGCAGGTCGATCACCTCGGGATAGTCCACGTCGAACCAGCGGATGCCCGGCGGCGGGTCGACCCGGAACACGCGGCTGTCCAGCCCGCAGCCGAGATGCAGCACGGTCGCGTCCGGCTGGCGCGCGATGTAGTCGCGGGTCCAGCCGTCGAAGATGTGGCTGCGCATCGCCACGCCGATCATCAGGTCGCGGTCGACCTTGAGCCTGGCGAAGTCGTAGTCGATCCGGCCCATGGCCTCGGCGGCGAAACGGTCGTGCAGCAGCGAATCCGGCAGCCGGCTCTCCCCGGCCTTGGCGGCCAGGGTGATCAGGAGGGTTTCCTTCTCCTGGGTCAGCGAAATCTTTTCAGCGGTCATCGAGGTCACCGGGTGGTCGTGACGGCCCGCAGGTCGTGACGGCCCGCAGGCCGTGACGGCCGCTGGCGCTGTTCTGCAACACGATCTCGACTGCCGCCTGATAGCGCCTTACGGCCAACAGCGCAAATCGTGGGCCCTGTTCCGGCTTGGCGGCCGACGCGACAGGCCGGCCGCGCCTCGCACCGCTGGTGTCCGGTCAAGCCTTCCAGACTGAAGATTGAGGCGCAGCCTCAACTTTCAATGTCATTGCCCGGCTTGACCGGGCAATCCAGGGGCCACAAAGAGCCGCTCTGGCCGCCCCTGGATGCCACGGTCAAGCCGTGGCATGACAACTGAATTTTTGTATCCCCTCACAGTGGTTGTCGCCGTTCCTCGATCGGACACAAGTGCCCCCAGGACAACCCCGATATCAATTTTACAGGCCGATATGAAACGCTCGGACGCTGCGGCTTGGACCGCGGGCACGTCCGAGGGACCATGGCCATGGCGGAAGCGCTGATCACCGCCGCACCGAACGCCACCACATCGGGACACGAGATGCTGCGGCTCGCCGGGCTGGGCTCGGCGGCGATGGCAGTGGCCCTGATGGTTCACGGGGCCACCGGTTCCGCCGTCCTCGCCATCCTCAGCCCTGCCCTCCTGCTGGGCGGGCTGGTGATGGGACGGGGATCGCGGGCGTGGCTGTTGGTTCGGGAGGATTCCGGCATGGCGGAGGCCAGCCCGGCCGAGCCCTGGGACGAGCACAGCCACGCTTTCCCCTGCGACCCGAACGGCTGAGCGCTACCGCGCCGCGCGCACCCGCCAGCTGCGGACCTCGAACGGCTCCAGGTCATGGGCCCGGTCGCGCCCGGCCGGTTCCTCCAGCAGGGTCACCGCCTCGCCAAGCTGCCAGCTCTCGGGGAGGGTGATGGCAAGCGAGCCGCGCCCGCCCGCCGGCTCGTAGAGGCGCAGCACCAGGTCCTCGCCCTCCTCCGCCGGCTTGAACGCGGCCAGCCCGGCCTTGATGCCGGAGACCATCAACGGCGTGTGCAGGCCGGCGGCGAGGTTGCGCGCCGGCAGCGCCAGCAGCGGCTGGTTCAGATCCTCCGCCGCCTCGCGCACCCCGCCCTCATGCCAGTCGCCTTCATGCGGCAGGATCGCATAGGTGAATTCCTGCACGCCCTCATCGGCCAGCGGGTCGGGGTAGATCGGCGCCCGCAGCAGGCTGAGGCCGAGCACGTTGCCCAGCGCGCTGTGGCCGTACTTCCCGTCATTCAGCAGGGCGACGCCGAAGCCCGGCTCCGACAGGTCGGCGAAGCGGTGGCCCGGCACCTCGAACTTGGCCTGGTCCCACGAGGTGTTGCGGTGGGTCGGCCGCCGCACCACGCCGAAGGCGCATTCGAAGCTCGCCGTCTCCGCCCGCACCGCCACCGGCACCAGGGCCCGCAGCAGCACCCGCCGGTCGTGCCAGTCGAGCCGGGCGTGGATGTCGAGCCGCGGTGAATTGGCCCAGAGAGTCAGGGTCTGGGTGATGGTCGAGTCGCGGTAGCGGCGGACCAGCCGCAGCGCCGCCCGGTCCGGCCCGTCCTCGACCAGTTCCGACTCCTCCAGCCCGGTCAGCTCGAAACCCTGGCGGTCGTAATCGGCTTCGACGTCCCAGGCGTCCCAGCTGCGCGGCTTGTCGGCCGGGTACAGCCACAGCTGGTTGCCGCGGCCGGCCAGCGCGTCGCGGCCGCCCGGCTTGTGCAGCAGGCGGGCGATGGTGCCATCGGCGCCGATCTCCACCCGCAGGAACCGGTTCTCCAGCCGGCTGCCCGTGGTCGACCATGAGGCCGACAGGCCCGGCGCCGGCCGCAGCGCCGCCCGGTCCAGCACGACGATGCCGAGCGGCGGCACAGTCAGGTCCGGCGCGATGGCCTCGCCCTCCAGCTCCAGCCGCAACGGGCGCGGCGACAGGTCGGGATTCACCACCACCAGCGCATCGGCGGTGCCGCCCGCCGGCAGGGTCGCGGCCAGGGCGCGCATCGCCTCGGCCTGGCGATCGAGGCCGGCGTCCCGCGCGGCCGTCAGCTCGCGCTCGGCATCCTCATAGACCTCGCGGATGCTGGAGCCGGGCAGGATGTCGTGGAACTGGTTCTTCAGCAGGCCGCGCCAGGCCGGCTCCAGGCTGGCGAATCGCGGTGCGCCGAGCAGCACCGCCAGCGAGCCGACGGACTCCGCCGCCAACAGCGCCCGCTCGGCCTGGCGGTTCAGGCGCTTGGTGCGGCCCTGGCTGGTCAGGGTGGCACGGTGCAGCTCGAGATAGATCTCGCCCAGCCAGACCGGCAGCTCCTCGACCGCCGCCCGCTGGCGGATGCGGGCGTAGAATTCCTCCACCCGCGCCGGGCGCAGCGCCGGCAGCGCCGGGAAGTCGGCGAGTTGGGCCTGGCGCTCCAGCATCTCCGGCGTCACCCCGCCGCCGCCGTCGCCGAAGCCGATGGCGAGCAGGCTTTCGTCATGCACGGTCTTGCCGCGGAAGTTCCGCCAGGTCGGCAGCACGCAGTCGGCGCGGATGGTGCCGTTGTAGCCCTGGATCGGGTTGTCGAAGGTGTGGGCCAGGACGCGGCTGCCGTCGAGCCCTTCCCAGTGGAACAGGTCGTGGGGGAAGCGGTTGGTTTCCGACCAGTTCACCTTGATGGTGAAGAAGCTGTCGATGCCGCCCTGGCGCAGCAGCTGCGGCAGCGCGGCGGAGAAGCCGAAGCAGTCGGGCAGCCAGCACACGCTGTGGCGCACGCCGAACGCCTGCTCGAAATAGCGCTGGCCGTACAGCACCTGGCGCGCCAGGCTTTCGCCGGTCGGCATGTTGGTGTCGGGCTCGACCCACAGCCCACCGATGGTCTCCCACCGCCCTTCCGCCACCCGCGCCCGGATGGCCGTGAACAGCGCCGGGTCGTCCTGCTCGATCTGGGCGTAGTAGGCGGCGGTCGACTGGTTGAACACGAAGTCCGGGAACTGCTCCATCAGCCGCAGCGCGGTGTGGAAGGTGCGGCGGGCCTTGCGCCTTGTCTCGGCATAGGGCCACAGCCAGGCCAGGTCGATATGGGCGTGGCCGGTGATCGCCAGACGACCCTGCGGCGGGAAGCGCTGCTGCAGCGCCTGCAGCGCCGCCACCAGCCCGTCATGGGCGGCCACGACGCTCTGCCGCTCCGCCTCGCCCAGCGCCGCCGGCCGGGCCTCCAGCGCCGGCAGGCGCCAGATCTTCTGCTGTTGCGGCAGCGGCGCGGTGCGGCCGAGGTAGCTGCCGGTCGCCGACGGCCACTCCAGCGACCACAGCGCGGTTTCGGCCGCGGCCACCAGATGCGGCACCACCTCATGGTCCTCCAGCGCCTGGGCCGTCTCCCAGACCTGGCGCAGCAGCAGCGCCAGGCGGTGCACGGCGAGGTCGACCCAGACCAGCCGGGCCTCGGCCAGGCGGGGATGGTGCACCGGCTCGCCGAAAGGCAGGCGCGGCACGCTTTCGGTCTCGATCCGGACGCGCCGGGCCTGCAGCGGGAATTCCTGGTGGTTGGGGTCGAGGCCGAAGCTCGCCGGCCCGAACCCATCCTCATCCAGGGTCAGCAGGCTTTCGCCGCCGACATCCAGCCGCAGCCGGGCCTCGCCCAGCGGCCAATGCGCCGGCACCTCGGCCGCGGCGGTGAAGACCACCGGCGCATCATGGGGCGGCCAGGGATCGCCGAGCGAGAGCGGCCGGCCGTCGCAGCGCCAGTCCGCGATCGGCTCCGTCTCCCGCTCGCGCCAGCACAGGATCTCGGCGATGCGGGCGTCCAGACGATGCAGGCGCTGGGCGACGGACAGGCTCATTCCGATCTCCGAGAGGCGAAGGGGCGGCTTCAGGTCCGCCCGCAGGATCCGGGGAGGCGTGATTCGGCGTCGACTCCTTGTTAGCGCATTTTCGCGGCCGATGGCATTCGGCCCGCGCGAGCTGTCGCAACGCGAATTCCCACCGCGGCCTTGCCTCGCACCCGCGCGAAGCCATCGGCCGGAAGATTCGATTTTTCCGGCTTTTGTAGATTTTAATCCTCGCATTGCCGATTTTATTGCAATGCAAAAAAGATTTCCTATTACGCGAAGACTGGTGATACCGTGCCGGAACGTGATTTCCGGTTCATGCACAAAAACGGCGTCTTAGAATCGTCACGGTATCAGACGACGCCCCCGGACCGGGTTGGCCGACACCGGTCGACCCGGCCGGGATGCGGGCTTGCAAGCAGGGCGGAACGTTCAGGGAAGATTTCGTTTCGAACGTTCCGCCGCCGCGGCGACCCCGTCGCCGGACAGCTTGAAAGATTGGGAGCAGGACCGATGGCCCAGGACCAAATCCTGTTCGATGCAACCCGGCTGGTGCGCCGATCCGGCAGCGCCACCCCGACCGGCGTCGACCGCGTCGAGCTGACCTATGCCGGGCACATGCTCGACCGCTATCCCAACGAGGTCCAGTTCATCGCCCGCTGGCGGTCGCGCTACTGGCAGCTGTCGACCCCGGCCTTCGCCCAGTTCGTCGCCAGCCGGCTGGAGCGCTGGAGCTTCGGCGCCAGCCGCGTCCGCGGCAGCGACGCCGAGCGGATCGCCCGCTTCATCGGCGTGCCCAGCGACCAGTTCAACGGCCGCGGCCGCCCCCAGCCCCTGCTGCCGGCCCCGCGCCCTTCGGCCCCGCTGCTGCAGCTGGGCATGGATGCACTGATGGGCGCGCGCGGCCTGCTGTCGCGCATGATCAGCATCAGCGCCCGCAAGAACCAGTCGATCTACGTCAACGTTTCGCATGAGGGGCTGCACCAGCCGACCACGCTGCAGCGCCTGGTGCTGCGCCGCAAGCTGGCGCCGATCTATCTGGTGCACGACCTGATCCCGATCGACCATCCGGAATATGTCCGCCCCGGCCATGCCGAGCGCCATGCCGCCCGGATCGAGGCGATCTCGACCACCGCGGCGGCGACCATCGTCAATTCGATGCAGACCAAGCGCGACCTGCTGAAGCACGTCCAGCGCTATCACGGCAACATGGACGACGTGTTCGTGGCACCCCTGGGGGTCGACCGGCGGTTCGCGCCGCAGAAGGCCAACGACCTCGAGAGCGAGCCCTATTTCCTGATCATCGGCACGATCGAGCCGCGCAAGAACCACCTGTTCATGCTGCAGGTATGGCGGGCCCTGGTGCAGAAGCTGGGGGCCGCCGCGCCGAAGCTGGTGATCGTCGGCCGCCGCGGCTGGGAGAACGAGAACGTCATCGACATGATCGAGCGCTGCGACCAGATCGGCGACCATGTCATCGAATGCGGCCGGGTGCCGGACGCGGTGCTGCACCGGCTGTTGCTGGGCGCCCGCGCCGTGCTGTTCCCGTCCTTCGCCGAGGGCTACGGCCTGCCGCTGGTCGAGGGCCTGTCCTCCTCCGTGCCGGTGATCTGCTCCGACCTGCCGGTGTTCCACGAGCTGGGCAGCGGCATCCCGGAATATCTCGATCCCCTGGATGGCCCGGGCTGGATGGAGATGATCATCGAGTATTCCAAGACCAACTCGCTGCGCCGCCAGGCCCAGATGGCGCGGCTGGCCCGCTTCAAGGCCCCGACCTGGGACCGGCATTTCGGCATCTTCGACGAGGTGGTCGAGGACGTCCGGCGGAAATACTCGATCTGCTAGCCGGCGGGGGCGCTAGCCCCCGGCGATCCAGGACCGGATGAAGGCGTTGATCGTCTCCGGCCGCCACTGCACCGGCTCGGCACCCGCGGCCCCCTTCCGGGCGGCCCCGCGCCCGCATTCCAGGATCATGAACTCGGTGCGCCGCTCGCGCTCCGGGTCCACCGCCGGCAGCACCGGTGCGTGGTCGCCGTAGAACACCAGCAGCACCCGGTCCGCATCGGCGTCGAACTGCGCCGCCAGCCGGGCCAGCATCGCGTCGGCATGGCCGATATGGTGCAGGTACTGCCGCAGCGGATCGTCCTCGTCGGGCAGCCGGCCGGGGCGGTAGGGGTCGTGTGCCTCCATGGTAACGCAGACCAGGCACAGCGGAACCTTGTCCGCCCGCGCCGCCCGGAGCTGGGCTTCGATCACCCCCGCCGCCGCGGCGTCGGAGATGTAGTAGCCGCAGCGCTCCGCATCCGGCAGGTCGCGCTGGCTGAGGAAGCTGTCGAACCCCAGCGCCGGGATCGCCCGGCGGCGCCGGAAGAAGGTTTCGTCATAGGGGTGCAGGAACACGGTGCGCCAGCCCTGGCCCCGCAGAGCGGCCGGCAGAGAGGCCGGGGTATAGCGCCCGGGCCGCAGATAGGGGTGCAGCCCGTCGAAGGATTGCTGGGCCACGGTCAGCCCGGTCATCACCGTCACCTCCGGCCGCAGGGTATAGGCGCCGAAGCACGGCACCTCCAGCAGCCCCTGCGCCAGCGCGCGCGGCCGCAGCCGGTCGAAGTTCGGCAGGTCGGTCGCCACCCCGACCCGGCGCAGATCCATGAAGGATTCGGACTGGATCACCACCACCGCATCGATGCCGGCGGCCACCTCCGGCGGCGGCGAGGCGGGAAGCGGCCGCCGGCCCTCGGCACACCAGCGCAGCCAGGCGGTGGGCAGCGATGCGGCCAGGCCGAAGCGGCGGATCCCGCCGCGCGGGTCGGTGGCATCGGCGAAGGTCAGCGCCGCCGGCCAGGGCAAAGCGAAGGCGGCGAGGCCGAGCAGCGCGGCCTCGCCACCCAGCAGCGCCAGCTGCGCCGGCCACGGGATGGCCCGCGGCTCGATCCACACCCAGCCCGCGATCACCGCCAGCAGCACCGCCACCGCGCCAAGCAGGGCCAGGCCCTCGCGCCGCTCGATGTAGAACAGGCTGGGGTGGCGCAGGATCGGACCGAGGAAGGCGAAGTCGGAGAACACCAGCGGCTCGTAAAGGCTGCGCTGCTTGGCGTTGGAGATGGCGACCAGGATCGCCAGGGTGACCAGGCTGGCCGTCAGCGCGAACCAGAACCGCCCGAACAGGCCGAGCCAGGCCGCGGACAGCAGCAGGAACACGGCGAGGCGGCCGAGGATCGCGGCCCGGCTGCCGCCGAGGATCCCGCGCCGCGGCCGGGCCAGCGCGTCCACCGCCTCCCAGGCAACGGCGCCGCCGGCCAGGCCGACCAGTTCGGACGCGGCGATCACCGCTCGGCCCCGCCGCCCCCGCGCTCTCAGCCGCCGCCCACCACCGTGGTCGCCGGCGAGGTCACCGAGATCGCGTTCCGCACCACCGACAGGAACTTCAGCAGCTCGACCGAAGAGGCGTTGGCGACATAGACCATGTCGTGGCTCCGCAGCTTGAACTGCTGGGCGTAGAAATAGCCGCGCGGGTCCTCGAAGCTGAGGCGGTAGACCACCGGCACCGGCTGACGCGTCTCCAGCAGCGGCGAGTTCTCGCGCAGCGCCCGGAACACCGCCCGCGACTCGAAGCGGAAGACGAACACCGCGCTGGCGTCGGCGGCGCGGTCCAGCAGCCCGCCGGCGCGCCCCACCCCCTGGGCCAGGGTGAACGGCGTCTGGTCGATCGGCAGCTCGCCGGAGGTGCTGACCGCCCCCAGCGCCGTGAAGGTCTGCGGGCGGCGGGTGACGTAGATGGTGTCGCCGGGCTGGATGTAGACGTTCTCCGCCGGGGTCTGCAGCACGGTGGGCAGGGCCACCGTTTCCGACGCGTCGCCGCGGGTCAGGGTGATGAAGGTTTCGGCCGGCAGCGACCGGATGCCCCCGCCCTGGGCGATGACGTCGAGCAGCCGGTCGCCCTTGATGTTGAGCGGCACCCGCGCAGCACCAGTCTGGTCGCCCAGCACCGAGGCGGAGGCTGAGGTGGATTCCGGCACGGTCACGATCGCCTGGGGCTGGCTGGCCTGGGTGGCCAGCGCCGACTGGATCGCCGTGGCGATCTGGGTCGGGGTGCGGCCGACGGCGCGGATCGGCTTGGCCGCATAGGGCACCACGATGTTGCCGCGCTGGTCGACCACCTGCGGCGGCAGGGTGACGCTGTGCGCGCCTTGGGCGCCGGTGGTGGCGTCGGCGGCGCCGGCGAACAGCCCGGTCCCCGCCTCCCAGATCGACACCGAGACGACGTCGCCGACGCCGATCTGCTGGGTTGGCATCGGCGCCTTGTCGCCAAAGCGCTGCAGCAGGCTGGGGACGCGGGCCTGGTCCATCGCCGCGAGGGTGGCCTGGTTGACGTCGACGATGGCGTAGCGGCTGTCGACATCGGTGCCGGCCGGCGGTGGCGCGACCTCGCCCGACGCCAGGATCTGGCCCGCCAGGGGGCCGCTGCTCGGCAGCTCGCCGCAGCCGGGGATTGCGAGAACGGCGGGAACGAGCCAAGCCAGTCGCCAGGTCATGGGGCCGTTGTCTTCCGCTGGGGCGCGTCGAAGCGCGAATGCTTCGCTGCATAACAGATTTCATCGGCGAGAGCCAATGCTGCATCTGCGAATAATTTCGTATTCGAGTCCTGAAACCCAAGCGCAGCGCGCCTTTGCGGAGTCGAAACCGTAAATTGGGGTTTCCGCGAGCGGCCTGGCGCTCTATAAGGTTCTGGCCTCGCCAACTCTCATGGGCGATGGTGCGGCCGCGGCTGAGCCGGGCCATGGACATCGGTTTCGCCAGATTTCGCCGGAAGCCTTCGCTTCGAATCGCTGGACAGCACAGGACCACGCCGTGACGCCTCAGACGATCATGATCGACGGCTACAATCTCGGCCTCGAAACCGGCACCGGGGTGGCGACCTATGCCCGCAACCTCAGCTACGAGCTGCACAATCTGGGCTATCGCACCGAGGTGCTGTATGGCGGCCGGTCGGCGCCCAGCACCCAGACCCTGATGCGCGAGATCGCCTTCTTCGACCCCAATGTCGGCACGCCGCCGCGCTGGCTGGAGTTCCTGCGCTACGTCAACGAGCTGGTGCATTCGCCGGGCGGGGTGCGGGCCAAGCCGGTGCCGATCACCGGCAAGGTCATCGCCAAGACCTACCGTTCGCGCATGCCCTATTACGACCAGATCTCGGCGGTGCCGGATGTGTGGAACCGGGCCTACCGGCATTTCGCGATCTACCGCAACCGGATGACCATCACCCTGCGCGACACGCCGCAGCTGATGCACTGGACCTACCCGCTGCCGATGCGGCTGGCCGGGGCCAAGAACATCTACACCATCCACGACCTGGTGCCGCTGCGCTTGCCCTACACCACGCTCGACAACAAGCGCCGCTACCACAAGCTGGTGCGCATGCTGCTGCGCCGCGCCGACCACATCGTCACGGTGTCGGAGACGTCGAAGCGCGACATCGTCGACCTGTTCGGCTATCCCGAGGAGCGCATCACCAACACCTACCAAGCGGTCGACATCCCGGCGAAATACGCCGAGAAGCCCGAGGATGCGGTGAAGCGTGAGGTCGAGGGCACCTTCAACCTGACCTACAAGGGCTACCTGCTCTATTTCGGCGCGATCGAGCCGAAGAAGAACATCGGCCGGCTGATCGAGGCCTACCTGGCCAGCCAGATCAAGACGCCCCTGGTGATCATCGGCAAGCTGGCCTGGAAGACCGACCAGGAACTGCGGATGCTGAACGACCCGTCGATCCGCTACCTCGAGCAGGTCGACACCCTGACCTACACCCGCGACCGGGTGCACCGCATCGACTACGCCCCCTTCCCGCTGCTGGTCAGCCTGATCCGCGGCGCCAAGGCGGTGACCTTCCCGTCGCTGTACGAAGGCTTCGGTCTGCCGGTGCTGGAGGCGATGCGCCTGGGCACGCCGGTGCTGGCCTCGACCGAAGGAGCGCTGCCCGAGGTCGCCGGCGACGCGGCGCTGCTGGTCGATCCCTACGACACCCATGCGCTGGCCGAGGCCATCCGCGGCCTCGACGGCAATGCCGAGCTGCGCGGCGACCTGGCGCGGCGAGGCCTGCAGCAGGCGGCGCTGTATTCGCCGGAACGCTACCGCGCCCGGCTGGCGGAGATGTACCGGCGGCTGCTTCCGGCCGGGGCGGCAGCGCCGGTGCCGACCGGGCCGGGCGTCCTGGCGGAAGGTGAATGAAGATTTCGTGAGACGGAGTCGGATCCGTTTCAAAGATTTGATGGTTTCATAGGTTTCCCCGCCAGTTTGCGTCTGCTATGCTGCGGTGCAGCGTACATGATGCAGCTGGTGCCTGCGTCTCGTGAGGTATGGCTTGGGCAAGACACCGGACAACCCCTCGGAAACCCTTTCCGAAAAGCTGGATCGGCGGGTGTCGGTCTCGGACGACCCGGACTCGCGGGCGTCTCGCCGGACCATCGCCGAGCTGCGGGCGGCCAAGGCCCGGCAATCCCCCGACGAATTCGGCCCGGCCGAGGAGACGCCCCCGCCCGACGCCACGGTCACGCGGCTGCCACGCAAGCGGCCACCGGCCGCGGAGCCGGAGACCAGCTTCGTCCGCGACGTGCCGGTGCGGACCGCGCCGCCGCCCACCGCGCGCCGCAGCCTGGACCGCCGCACCGAGACTGCCTTCGAGCCGCTGCAGCTGCCCAGCCGCAAGGGCAAGCTGTCGGGCTGGTTCTGGGCCTCGCTGCTGCTGATGGTGGTGCTGCCCACCGCGCTGGCCTCGGCCTACTACTTCTTCATCGCCAGCGACCAGTACGTCTCGGAATTCCGTTTCGCGGTGAAGTCGTCGAACGCATCGGCGTCGTCGGCCACCACCGACCTGGTCGGCGCCGCTTTGGGCCAGTCGGCCCGGCTGTCGGCCTTCAGCGACAACTTCATCGTCGCCGATTACGTCCGCAGCCGCGAGGCGGTCACTGATCTGCTGAAGACGGTCGACCTGCGCCACATCTACAGCGATCCCGACGCCGACTACTTGGCCCGGCTGGACCCGACGGTGCCGACCGAGAAGCTGGTCGACTACTGGCAGTCGCGGATCGACGCCAGCTTCGACGTGTCGACCGGCATCTCCATCGTCCAGGTGCGGGCCTTCACGCCGCAGGATTCGCTGCGCATCGCCCAGGCGCTGATCGGCGCCAGCGAAGCCCTGGTCAACCGCATGGCCGAGCGGGCGCGCGAGGATTCGGTGAAGTTCGCCGAGCGCGACGTCAAGACCGCGGAGGACCGGCTGCGCGAGATCACCGGCCGGCTGCGCCAGTTCCGCAACGTGCAGCAGAGCCCGGACCTGTCGACCAGCGCGTCCTCGACCCTGGGCCTGACGCTGCAGCTGCGCACCAACCTGGCGCAGATGGAAGCGCAGCTGACCTCGCTGTCGACCCATATGGCGCCCGACGCGCCGACGATCAAAACCCTGAAGAACAACATCGCGGCCACCCGTGACCAGTTGAACAAGATCGAGGGCGAGCTCGGGTCCGGCGCCGGCCCCGGGACTGGCACCGGCGATGCCGCGGCCGGCAGCGGCGGCGAGGGCTATGCCGCCACTCTCTCGGACTACGAGGACATCCGGCTGGAGCTGCAATTCGCGCAGCAGAGCTACCAGAACATGCTGACCGCGCTGGACCAGGTGCGCAGCAGCGCCCTGTCCGACCGCACCTACCTGATGCCCTATGTCGAGCCGGCGCTGGCGGAGTACCCGCTGTACCCCGAGCGCGGCGAGGACGTGCTGATCGTGTTCCTGATCGCCGCCCTGGCCTGGGCCATCACCATGCTCACGGTCTACGCCGTGCGCGACCACATGATCTGAGGATGGTCCGCGTGGAGCCGGCAGGCAGTCCCCTTCCGCGAGCCGTGCCTGGAGCCGCGGCGTGACCGCGATCGTGGCCCCGCGCTTCGGCTCGGCCCTGGCGGTCCAGGCCCGGGTCGTGGTGTCGCTGATGCTGCGCGAGATGCGGATGCACGCCAAGCATTCGCGCCTGAGCTACCTGCTCGAGCTGCTCGAGCCGGTGCTGCAGCTGACGATGATGCTGGCGGTGTTCTCGGCGATCGGCCGGCGGCCGGATTTCGGCACCAGCATGTTCCTGTTCCTCGGCACCGGGATGATCCCGTACTTCACCTTCGTCCACATCTCGTCCCGCGCCATGGGCGCGCTGCGCAGCACTTCGCTGGCGCGCAACCTGCCCCTGGTGAAGCCGCTGGACCTGATGCTGGCCCGCGCGTTCCTGGAGATCCTGCAGCTCGCCATCGTCATGATCGTGCTGTTCGGCTTCATCTATTTCGTGATCGGCGTCCGCGACGCGCGGCCGATCCAGCCGCTCAACGCCGTCGGGGCCTTCGCCGCCGCCGCCCTGATGGCGATCGGCGTCGGCATCGTCAACGGCATCATCGGCTCGTTCTTCCGGCTGTGGGCCGTGGTCTACGGGGTGTTCGCCCGGTCGCTGCTGTTCCTCAGCGCCGTGTTCTACGTACCTGACTACATGCCGAAGCAGATCCGCGACTGGCTGGTCTGGAACCCGGTGCTGCACGCGGTGGAATGGTTCCGCACCGCCTTCTTCCTGACCTACCCCACGGTCATCCTGGACAAGGGCTACCTGCTGTCCTGGGGCATCGGCTCGATCTTCCTCGGCCTGATCCTGGAGCGGGCGCTGCGCCGCCGGCGGGTGGCGGCGCGATGATCGTGCTCGACCGTGTCACCAAGCGCTACCGGGCGCATGGCGCCGGGGCGGGAAAGCTGGTGCTGGACGACCTCAGCGCCGTGTTCGAGCCGGGCCGGACCATCGGCATCCTCGGCCGGCGCGGCGCCGGCAAGTCGACGCTGATCCGCCTGCTGTCCGGCGCGATGCACCCGGATTCGGGCCGCATCTTCCGCCAGGGCCGGGTGTCGTTCCCGGTCGGCACCGCCGGCCCCTTCATCAGCACCATGACCGGGCGCGAGAATGCGTGGTTCGTCTCGCGCATCTACGGCGCCGACCCGGCCGAGGTCATCCGCTTCGTCGAGACCCACAGCGGGCTGCGCCGCGATTTCGACCGCCCCTTCTCCAGCTACACCGGCGACAAGCGCGGGCGGTTCCTGTTCACCATCGCCTACGCCCTGCCCTTCGACATCTACCTCGCCGACGAATCGGTGATCGGCGGCCCGCCCGGATTCCGCGACTGGTGCGAGCGGCTGGTCGATGCCCGGCGGCGGCAGGCGACGCTGATCTTCACCACCCGGCGGCCGCGGATGCTGCGCCGCTTCGCCGATGACGGCGCGGTGCTGGCCGACAGCCGGCTGGCCGTCTTCGAGACGGTGCGCGACGCCATCATGGCTTTCAAGGCCGACGAGCCGGGCGCCGAGGACGACCCACAGGCCGAGGACGAGGAGGTCTGGGACGATGACGATCCGCTCCCGTGACCCCGCCCGCCGGCCGGCACCGACATGCTCCCTGGGAGCATGCGCGACGGGCATGGGGCTACCCCCATGCCTTCCCCGGGTGCGATGCGCCCTTTCCCACCTAGAGGAACGACGATGAACACCTCGGAGCTGATCGAACAGCTGGCCCAGGACCACAAGCTGCCGCGCGTCCGCGCCAAGCGCATCCTCACCAGCATCTTCCAGGCGATCACCGAATCCGCGGCCAAGGGCGACGAGGTCTCGATCTCGGGCTTCGGCCGCTTCAAGGTCGCGATCCGGCCGGAGCGCGAGGGCCGCAACCCCACCACCGGGCAGCCGATCACGATCGCTGCCTCGAAGAAGGTGGTGTTCAGCCCATCCAAGCCGGTGCGCGAACTGCTGAACGCCTGACGCATCCGTGATGGCGGGTCCCGGCCGACAGGCCGGGTCCCGCCTTCCCCCAAGAAGGTCCGTACCGACGCGGAGACAGGGCCGGTCCCAGCCTCCGCGATCGTCATCGCCGCCGGCCCCATGGCCGGCGATGGGTTGTGTATTGCCTGCCGCCGCCCTTCCCGCACGCTCCCGCCAAGGACCTCCCCGATGTTCCCCAAGCCCTCCGCCGACCTGGTTCCCAACACCTACGCCTTCGAGACCACGCCGCTGGTGAAGCCGACCGGTTTCCGCGAATACGACGCCCGCTGGTGGTTCGGGCATCCTGGATCCGACAAGCCGCCGGAGCTGAACCTGATGGGGGTGCAGGCGCTGGGCCTGGGCCTCGGCACCTATCTGCACGAGGTCGGGGTGCCGCCCGAGGTCGTGGTCGGGCATGATTTCCGCGGCTATTCCATGGCCATCAAGATCGCGCTGGCGCAGGGGCTGATGGCGGCCGGCTGCACCGTGCACGACATCGGCCTGGCGGTGTCGCCGATGGCCTATTTCGCCCAGTTCGCGCTGGACGTCCCTGCCGTGGCGATGGTCACCGCCTCGCACAATGACAATGGCTGGACCGGGGTGAAGATGGGCTGCAGCCGCCCGGTCACCTTCGGGCCGGAGGAGATGGGCCGCCTGCGCGACATCGTACTGTCCGGTGCCTTCGTGTCGCGTGCGGGCGGCGGCTACCGCTTCGTCGAAGGCTTCGCCGAGCAGTATGTCGAGGAGCTGACCCGGGGCAAGGCGATCAAGCGCCGGCTGAAGGTGGTCGCCGCCTGCGGCAACGGCACCGCCGGCGCCTTCGCCCCGCAGGTGCTGGAGGCGATCGGCATCGACGTCATCCCGCTCGACGTCGAGCTGGACCACACCTTCCCGAACTACAACCCCAACCCCGAAGACATGGAGATGCTGCACGCCATCGCCGCCAAGGTGCGCGAGACCGGCGCCGATTTCGGCCTGGGCTTCGACGGCGACGGCGACCGCTGCGGCGTGGTCGACGGCGAGGGCCATGAGATCTTCGCCGACAAGATCGGCGTGATGCTGGCGCGCGACCTGTCGGCGCTGCACCCCGGCGCGCAGTTCGTGGTCGATGTGAAGTCGACTGGCCTATTCGCGGCCGACCCGGTGCTGCACGCCCAGGGGGCCAAGACCGACTATTGGAAGACCGGCCATTCCTACATCAAGCGCCGGGTGCGGGACCTGAACGCCCTGGCCGGCTTCGAGAAGTCCGGCCATTTCTTCTTCAACCCGCCGATCGGCCGCGGCTATGACGACGGGCTGGTCACCGCCATCGCCGTCTGCGAGATGATGGACCGCAACCCGGATGCCAGCATGGCCGACCTGTACCGTGCCCTGCCGAAGACCTGGGGGTCGCCGACCATGTCGCCGCATTGCGCCGACGAGGTGAAGTACGAGGTGGTCGAGCGGGTGGAGAAGCGTTTCCGCGAGATCGCCGCCAATGGCGGGCTGGCCGGCCACCGCATCGTCGATATGGTCACGGTCAACGGTATCCGGGTGACCACCGAGGACGGCACCTGGGGGCTGGTCCGCGCCTCCTCCAACAAGCCGGAGCTGGTGGTGGTGGTCGAAAGCCCGGTGTCGAAGGACCGGCTGCATGAGATGTTCAAGGCCGTGGACGGCGTGCTGCGCGAAAATGCCGAAGTCGGCGCCTACAATCAGACCATCTGATATCGACCCGCCATTGCGAGCCCCGCTGGGGCGTGGCAATCCATGCCGGATCCGGCCGCTGGATTGCCACGATCCCCGGATCAAAGAGACGCGCCTCGCGATGACCATCTTGGACGCGTAGACCTGTCGCTGTGTCCTGCCGTTGGTAGACCTTCTTTGCCGCTGGAGCCGAAGATGACGATCCCGACCGTGAGCGAGCAGAGCGCGACCCTGCAGGGCCTGCGCGATCGCCTGATGACCTGGCTGACCACCCAGGCGCTGCCGATCTGGTGGGAGACCGGCGCCGACCGCGAGCGCGGCGGCTTCCACGAGCGGCTGG
Source organism: Inquilinus ginsengisoli (assembly GCF_031453975.1). Taxonomy (NCBI): domain Bacteria; kingdom Pseudomonadati; phylum Pseudomonadota; class Alphaproteobacteria; order Rhodospirillales; family Rhodospirillaceae; genus Inquilinus; species Inquilinus ginsengisoli. The sequence continues at coordinate 298,117 of NZ_JAVDPW010000005.1, read as the reverse complement.
ATCTCGACGGCACGCCGTGCATCGAGCCGCGCCGCGCCCGCGTCCAGGCGCGGCAGGTCTTCGCCTTCGCCGTGGCCGGGCGGCTGGGCTGGACCGGCCCGTCCGCCCAGGCGGTGGAGCATGGGCTGACCTTCTTCCGCGGCGCCTATGAGCGGCCGGACGGCACCTTCCGCACCCTGGTCTCGGCCGAGGGCGCGACGCTGGACGACAGCGTGGTGCTGTACGACCAGGCCTTCGCCCTGTTCGCCCTGGCCGCCGCCAGCACCGTGGTCGCCGACCCGGCGCCGCTGGTGGCGGCGGCGTCGCGGCTGCGGCAGCGCCTGGAGGCGACGCTGAAGAATCCGGCCGGCGGCTTCGAGGAGGCCGCGCCGCGCAAGCTGCCGCTGCTGGCCAACCCGCACATGCATCTGCTGGAGGCATCGCTGGCCTGGGTCGAGCTGGGGGTCGGACCCGACCAGGCGGCGTGGAACGCGCTGGCCGACGAGATCGCGCAGCTGGCGCTGACCCGGCTGATCGACCCCGCCACCGGCTACCTCCGCGAATTCTTCGACGGCGACTGGGCGCCGGTGGCCGGCCGGGACGGCCGCATCGTCGAGCCCGGGCACCTGTTCGAATGGGCCTGGCTGCTGGTGCGCTGGGGCAAGCTGCGCGGCCGCGAGGACGCCGTGGCGGCCGCGCGGCGGATGGCCGAGGCGTCGGAGGCGACCGGCGTCGACCCTGCGCGTGACGCCGCGGTCAACGCCATCCTCGACGATGCCTCGCCGCTCGACCCCGGTGCCCGGCTGTGGCCGCAGACCGAGCGGATCAAGGCGGCGGTCGCCCTGGCCGGCGTGGCGACCACCGAGGCCGAGCGGTCGCTGTGGCGCGGCCGTGCCGTCGCCGGCATCCGGACCCTGTTCACCTATCTGGACGTGGCGGTGCCCGGCCTGTGGCGCGACAAGCTGAAGCCCGATGGCAGCTTCATCGAGGAGCCGGCGCCGGCCAGCACCTTCTACCACATCATCTGCGCCATCGAGGAGCTGGAGCGGGCCTTCGCCAATGGCAGCCTGGGCCCGGTCGCAACGGCGCAGGCGGTGGCCTGACGCAAGCCCGGAACGGATCGGCCGGCTGCTCGTGTGGCCGGCCGGCCCGCTAATCCCCCTCGGGCGTGGTCGACAGGGCCGGGACGGCATAGCGCAGCGCCACATGGCCCCACAGGGCGATGAGGCTGCAGAACAGGGTGGTCGACCCCAGCCACGGCCATTCCCAGGCCGAGGCGGCGGCGAGGATTGCCAGGATCGTTCCCACCCCCGGCATCAGCCCGAACAGGGTGGCGATCAGCACCGCCACCACCGTCGGGATGCCGGTCCAGGCCACCAGCCCGACACAGATCACGACCGCCTGGAAGGTTGACAGCGCGACATAGGCCGCGGCGATCAGCAGTGGCATCGTCCGGCCCTTCTCCCCGCCGGCGAAGACGCAGGCCCGCCTGTCGCGGGCGCGGCCGGAACCGGGAAATGCGATCGGGCCCGCCGGCCGCCGGCAAGAGGCCGGCGGCGCAGGGACAGGCCAGACCGAGGCGCCGCCGTCAGGCCTGCCGCGGCAGATGCGCCCGGATGCGCTCGGCCAGCCCCTCACTCCAAGCGCTGAAGTCGTAATCGGCGAAGATGCGCTGCTGGCCCTTGGCCGCTTTGGCCAGCGCCGCGTCGCGATCGGCCACCACGGCCCGCATCGCCGCCGCGGCCTCCGCCACGCGCGGGCTGGCCCAATGGCCGACATAGGATTTGCTGCGCATCTGCTCCGGCGGCGTCGGCGTGACGTCGACCCCGACCAGGAAGGCGTTCTCGTGCTCGCAGAAATCCTGGGTGCCGGAATAGTCCGAGACGATCACCGGCTTGCCCAGCATCATGGCGTCGGCGATGCCGTAGCCGAAGCCTTCCGCCCGGTGCAGGGCGACGAAGACGTCGGAGGATTCGATCAGCGACCAGTATTCGGCGTCGGTCAGGTTGCCCTCGACGATCTCGATCCTGGAGTCGCCGGTGATGCGCTCCTCGACCTCCTCCCAATAGCCGTCGAAGTTGCTCCAATGCGCCGGGTCGATCTCGCGCATCTTGAGCAGCAGCCGGACCTCGTCGTCGCCCTCGGCGAAGGCCTGCTGGAACGCCTTGACAACCGAGAGCGGGTTCTTGCGCACGATCGAGGAGCCGAATTCGGCGAGCGACAGGAAGATCAGCTCGCTCGGGCTGCGCCGGAAGCGCTCGAGGAACGGGCTGAACACCCGGTTCGGCGGCTGGGCCAGGCCCTTCCTGACGTTGGTGATCGGCGTCGAGGTGATCTTGCGGTAGCCGTCGGCGACGAAGCCGGACGGGGCCCAGATCTCGTCCACCGCATTGGCGCCGAGCAGATGGGTCTCGGGCGGGGTGTCGGTCTCCCAGAGGTAGAAGCCGATGATGTGCGCGTCCTCGCAGATCGAGGCGAAGCGCGCGATCATCTCCGGCGCCCGGTCGGCGTTGACGCACAGCAGCACCACCCGGGCGCGGATGTTCATGTCCTCGCGGTAGCGCCCCTCCGGGTTGACGCACTGCCCGTCATCGGCGTTGAACACCAGCGGGTCGAGGTCGGCCAGCGCTTCGACGAACATGTTGAGGTTGCGGCCGAGGCCGGTGGCATTGGCATGGCCGACGATCACCAGGTCGATCTTCTCGATCGCCGGTTCGCCCGCCGCTGCGGTCGCCAGCTCCGGCGCCACGGCCGAGATCGCGGCCAGCTTCGGTGCCCGCGCATAGACGGCGTCGATCAGCTGCTGGCGCAAGGCTTCCGGGCCACGCTCGGCGATCAGCTCCTCGGGCACCGCGCGGCCGTTCAGGAGCGAGATCAGGGCGAGGTCGAAGCGGGTGAAGCTGCCCGCGACCTCATGCGGCGTCGACCCCCAGAAGGACATCCAGTTGCGTGGGTTGAACGAGCAGCGGTTGTCCTCGATCAGATCGGCCAGCACCTCCTTGAAGGACAGGGTCAGCGCGTAGCCGGTGTCCATCATCTTGTGGGTGGTGCCTTCGTCCTCGTGCCGGAACAGCCAGTACCAGCTCCACGGCACGGCGCGCGACCGGTAGGCGTCGACCACCTGGCTCAGCCGCTCCTTGAGCGATTTGGTGATCAGCAGCTGGTTGTTCTTGTCGCTGATGAACGGCGCGGTGGCGAACTTGTACTGGATCTTGCGCAAGCCCTCGTCGCTGAAGATGTCGATGTGCTGGTAGTGCCGGCGCCAGAATGCGAACAGCCCGAGCGAGACGTCGTTCTTCAGGGCCCGCTTGTTGAAGACCCCTTCCGACAGCGCCTCGCTGATCTCGTTGGTCATGCAGAAGATGCTTCTGCGGTCGACATACTCCATGATGTCGGAAATGATCCATTGCGACGTGCCGTAGTACCCGACCAGGTTCTTGGTGTCGCAGTCGTACTTGTTCGCCATGTAGCGCAGGAATTCGGGGACGCGGCCCTTGATCTTCTCGCCGCCGGAGGCGTCGAGGCGGGCCATCGTCTTCGGCAGGTCGCTCTTCACCTTGTAGCGGGCGCCGAGATAGTCGTAGGCGCCGAGCATGTCGGTGAGGTGGTTGGCGAGGTCGTGCAGCGAATCGGCGTCCTTCCAGAAGGACAGCGCGGTGAAGGCTGGCCCCTGGATCAGGGTGCCGTCGAGGTCGAGGGCGAGCGAGCGGTGGCGCGCATGCAGCCGGGTGGCGGCGAAGACCAGCCGGCCGGTCTCCGGGTCGGTCCGCGCGTCGAAGATCCGGCGGCCGTCGACCACCAAGGCGAGGTCCACCGGCTGGGCCGGGTCGAGCTGGTTGATGCCCCAGAGATGGAGCATGCCGTCCTCGACGAAGACGCCGCCGATCGACGGCTGGTCGAGCGGGGACAGCACATGGTTGTGCTGCGACAGGCACAGGGCGGCCGCGGCCTTGGCGGTGGCGACGGGATCGAAGGTTTCGTCCGATTCCCGGGCCACGCCGTGCAGCCGGTCGACCAGGGCGGTGCGCCGGGTCTGCGGCGCGGCGCCGTCGCGCGACAGCAGGGCGCGGGCGTTCACGCCGTCCCAATCCGCCGCCTCGACCAGGTCCTGCAATTCGTGGGGATCGATCGCCGAGCCGGAGGCATCGGGCATCACGGCTGCGACCAAAGCTTGAATCTTCATTGCCATCGATCCTTCGACCGGGAAGACAGGGATCCGAAAGGGCGACTGGACGTCCCGCCCGGAATCGAAGACTATGCTGCAGCGCACTCAAATTCAAATCCTAACGACTCGAAACCTGATTTCGTGTCGAACCAGTGGCGGAAACCCCGATAGACCGAATGCCGGGTAAGATTTCCGAAACATATGCGCCATACCATCGTATGAAATCATCGGAGCAACCCCGGAATAGCGTGAGTTTTTCCCAACATTCGATGATTTCGTGAGTGTTGAAGTCGCAATCACGATCATCGATACAGGTTCAACGTCGGAAATCTGGAGCGGATGATGATTCGGAATGATCGGCCGGTGGTTCCGGTGGTGCTGTCGGGGGGATCGGGGACGCGGCTGTGGCCGCTGTCGCGGGCGGGGTACCCGAAGCAGTTCCTGCCGCTGGTGTCGGACGGGACCATGATCCAGGAGACGGTGGCCCGGGTCGGCGAGGCCGACGGCTTCGCCCCGCCCGTCTTCATCTGTGCCGACGACCACCGCTTCGTCGTCGCCGAGCAGATGCGCCAGATCGGGGTCGCCCCCTCGGCCATCATCCTCGAGCCGGTCGCCCGCAACACCGCCCCGGCCGTCGCCGTCGCCGCCCGCTTCCTGGCCGACCAGGACCCCGACACCCTGATGCTGGTGCTGCCGGCCGACCACCACATCGCCGACCCCGCCGGCTTCCGCGCCGCCATCGCCGCCGCCGCGCCCGCCGCCCGCGCCGGCTACCTCATGACCTTCGGCATGCAGCCGACCGCGCCCGAGACCGGCTACGGCTACATCCTGCCGGGCGAGGCGATCGAGGGCGCTCCCGCCGCCCGCGCCGTCTCCCGCTTCGTCGAGAAGCCGCCGCGCGAGACCGCCGAGCAGTTCCTGGCCGAGGGCCGGCACCTGTGGAACGCCGGCATCTTCCTGTTCACCGCCGGCCGGTACCTGGCCGAGGTCGGCCGCCACGCGCCGCAGGTCCTGGCCGCGGCCGACGCCGCGCTGAAGGCCGCCGCCCGCGACCTCACCTTCCTGCGGCTCGACGCCGCCGCCTTCGTCCAGGCCCCCTCGATCTCGATCGACCATGCGGTGATGGAGAAGACCGAGCGCGCCGGCATCGTCCCCGCCGCCATCGGCTGGACCGATGTCGGGTCGTGGTCCTCGCTGTGGGAGATCGGCGACCGCGACGCCGACGGCAACCTGACCCAGGGCGACGCCCTGGCGCTGGGCTCGCGCAACTGCCTGATCCGCAGCGACGGCATCCTGACCGCCGTGATCGGGCTGGAGGACACCATCGTCATCGCCACCGACGACGCGGTGCTGGTCGCGGCCAAGGACCAGGTCCAGGACGTCAAGGCCATCACCGACCGGCTGAAGGCCGCCAAGCGGCCCGAGGCGGTGATCCACCGCGAGATCTACCGGCCCTGGGGCACGGTCAAGTCGCTGCATGCCGGCGACCGTTTCCAGGTCAAGCGCGTGATCGTCCATCCCGGGCAGGAGCTGGCGTTGCAGCGCCACTACCACCGCTCCGAGCACTGGGTGGTGCTGTCCGGCACCGCCCGCGTCACGCTCGAAGGCCAGACCCGCATCCTGCGCGAGAACGAGGCGATCTACCTGCCGATCGGCACCGACCATCGGCTGGAGAACCCCGGCAAGATCGACCTCGAGCTCATCGAGGTCCGCGCCGGACCCTATCTCGGCGAGGACGACGTCGTCCGGCTCGAACAGGCCGACGCGTTCTCACTCGCCTGAGGCCGCGTCGCCGCAAAGGACACAGGGAGGACGCCCCCGACGACGCTCGGGATCGACCAGAAACGACGGCGGATACGCCGATCTCGGGAAAGGCAAATAGATTTCAAATCTACGCTTTGTAGATTCTGTAACCTGTTACAGTTTTCACGGCCTCGATTCCTACAGTAAGGTGTCGCTGCCGTCGCCGACCCGCCGCCCGCCCATGCCGTTGCTTGAAGAGAAAACCGACATGCCAGCAGGCCTTCCGAGACTCCGGGACGAGACCGTAGCGGTCATCGGCATGTCCTGCCGCCTGCCGGGCGCCGGCAGTCCCGACGCGTTCTGGTCGATGCTGCGCCAGGAGCGGTGCAGCATCTCCACCATCGGCAGCGACCGCTGGGCGGTCGAGCGGTTCTACCATCCCCGCCGCGGCGAGCCCGGCCGCAGCTACACCATCGCCGCCGGGCTGATCGACGCGCCGCACGGCTTCGACGCCGCCGCCTTCCGGATCTCGCCGCGCGAGGCCGAGCAGATGGATCCGCAGCAGCGGATCCTGCTGGAACTGGTGTGGGAGGCGCTGGAGGATGCGGGCCTGCCGCCCTCTACCCTGGCCGGACAGCCGGTCGGCGTGTTCGTCGGCGCGTCCTCGATGGACAGCTATACCATGATGGTCGGCGATGCGAGCGGCATCGACACCCATTTCATGACCGGCAACGCCGCCTCGATCATCGCCAACCGCATCTCCTACGTCTACGACCTGCGCGGGCCCAGCCTGACCATCGACACCGCCTGCTCGTCCTCGCTGGTCGCACTCGACGCGGCGACCCGGGCGCTGGCCCGCGGCGAGATCGACACCGCCGTGGTGGCCGGGGTGAACATCCTGGGGTCGCCGCACGCCTTCTACGGCTTCTCGCGCGCCGGCATGCTGTCGCCCTCCGGCCTGTGCCGCCCCTTCGCCGCCGCGGCCGACGGCTATGTCCGGGCCGAGGGCGCCGCCGTGCTGGTGCTGAGCCGCCTCGACGCCGCCTTGGCGGGCGGGCGGTCGCCGCGGGTCATGGTCGACGCCACCGGGGTCAATTCCGACGGCCGCACGGTCGGCATGTCGCTGCCCTCCACCGACGCCCAGCGCCAGCTGCTGGAGCGGCTGTACGGCGACGCCGGCATCGACCCCAACGCGCTGGCTTTCGTCGAGGCGCACGGCACCGGCACCCGGGTCGGCGACCCCGCCGAGGCCGAGGCGATCGGCCGGGCCATCGGCCAGCGGCGCGACGCGCCCCTGCCGATCGGTTCGGTCAAGTCCAACATCGGCCATCTCGAGCCCGCCTCGGGCCTGGCCGGCATGGTCAAGGCCATCCTGGCGATCGAGCATCGGCTGCTGCCGGCGACGCTGCATCTCGACGCCGTCAATCCGGACATTCCGTTCGAGGCGCTGAACCTGGTGCCGGCGCACAAGGCGGTGGCCCTGGGCACGGATGGCGGGCCGATCCAGGCCGGCGTGTCCTCCTTCGGCTTCGGCGGCACCAATGCCCATGCGGTGCTGCGGTCGCCGCGCGCCGACGAGGTGCCGGCGGCCCCGCCGGACGACACCGCGCGGGTGCTGCTGCTGTCGGCCCATGGCGAGGAGGCGCTGCGCAGCCTGGCCGGGCGCTACGCCGACGCCCTCGAGCGGCCGGGCGCCGCGCCGGCACGGATCGCCCAGCACGCCGCCCATGACCGGGATCTGCTGCCGCACCGCCTGGCCCTGCCGCTGGGCGCCGACGCGGCACCCCAGCTGCGGCGCTTCGCCGGGGGCGACAAGGTCCAGGGCGACAAGGCCGAGCGGGTGCTGTCCGCCCGCCGGGAAGGCGGGGCGGGACCGGTCTGCTTCGCCTTCTCCGGCAACGGGTCGCAATTCGCCGGCATGGGCCTGCGGGCCTACCGCGCCAGCGCGCCGTTCCGCGACCATCTGCACGACGTCGATGCCCGCTTCGCTGCCATCGCCGGCTGGTCGGTGGTCGAGGCCCTGCAGGATCCCGGGCTGGAGCAGCGGCTGCCCGCCACCTCGACCGCGCAGCCGCTGCTGTTCGCGATCCAGGTCGCCCTGGCCGCGGCGCTGGCCGCCGAAGGGCTGGCGCCGGCCATGGTGATCGGCCACAGCGTCGGCGAGGTCGCGGCGGCGGTGACCGCCGGGATGGTGACACTGGACCAGGCGATCCAGGTCATCCATTGGCGCAGCCAGTGCCAGGAGCAGCTGCGCGGCCTGGGCACCATGGCGGTGCTGATGCTGCCGCGGGCCGAGGCCGAGCAGGCGGTGGTCGAGGCCGGGCTGGCGCAGGTGACGGTCGCCGCGGTCAACAGCCCGGTCTGCGTCACCCTGTCGGGGCCGGCGGACCAGATCGACGAGATCCTGGCGCTGGCCAAGCGGCGGCGGGTGGCGGCGCAGCGCGTCCCGGTCGACTATCCCTTCCATTCGCCGCTGACGGCACCGATCGAGGCGCCGCTGCGGGCGGCATTGCACGGCCTGGCCTCGACCGAAGGCCGGATTCCCTTCGTCTCGGCCGTGACCGGCCGGATTCTGGGCGGCGCCGCGCTGGACGCCGAATACTGGTGGCGCAACATCCGCCAGCCGGTGGATTTCGACGCGGCGGCGCGCACCGCGCTGGACCTCGGCGCCGAGATCTTCGTCGAGATCGGCCCCCGGCCGGTCCTGGCCGGCCATCTGCGCGAGACCGCCGCCGCCGCGGGCCGCGAGGCCGCCATCCTGCCGACCCTGGACAACCGGGCGGCCGAGGAGCCGGCGCAGGACCCGGTGCAGCGCGCCGTGCTGCACACCCTGCTGCGCGGCGGCGCGGTCGATCGCCGCCCGCTGTTCGGCCACCGGCCCGCCGGGCGGCGCCAGGCCCTGCCCGCCTATCCCTGGCAGCGCCGCGACCTGCGCCAGGCCGTCACTGTCGAACGCGCCGACCTGGGGCTGGCCCGGCCGGCCCATCCGCTGCTCGGCGTCCGCCTGAGCGACGCGGCGTCGGAATGGCGCGGGCTGCTCGACCCCGAGATCCTGCCCTACCTCGCCGACCACCGGGTGGCCGGCGAGGTGGTGGTGCCCGCCGCGGCTCTCCTGGAGATGGCCGTCGCCGCCGGCCGCCAGTGGTTCGACGCGGCCGCGATCGAGGTCGAGGATTTCGACATCCTGCAGGCGCTGGTGATCCCCGAGGCCGGGACGCGCGAGACCCTGCTGCGCCTGGCCCCGGGCACCGGCGCGATCGAGATCCTGAGCCGGCAGCGCCTGGCCGAGGAGGAGTGGACGCTGCACGCCCGCGGCCGGGTTGGCCCCAGCCCCGCCGCCTCGCTGGAGGCCGGCACCGACGAAGACGGCCCCCGCCGCCGCATCGCCGCCGAGGCGATCTACGCCGCGGCCCTGTCGGCCGGGCTGGTCTATGGCCCGAGCTTCCGCCGCGTGGTGTCGGTCGCCACCGACGACGACACGGCGATCACCGTCGAGCTGGCGCCGGAGGCGGCGGACCAGGGGATGTACACCAGCGGGCATGCGCTGCACCCGACCGCGCTGGATGCCGCGTTCCACGGCCTGTTCCCGCTTTATGACCGCCTCGGCGGCGGTGCGGGCGGCGCCTTCCTGCCCGTCCGCTTCGCGTCGCTGCGGGTGCACGAGACGCGGCCGGTGCATCGGGCCCGGCTGCATCTGCGCCGCGCCACCACCCGGTCCCTCCTGGTCGACATCACTTTGCATGACGCCGGGGACGGCATCGTCGCCGAGCTGCGCGGCGCCCGATTCCAGCGCAGCCAGCTGAGCCTGCGGGCCGGCGACGACGTGCTGTACCGCTCGGTGCGCAAGCCCTGGGACGATGGCGAGGACAGCGGGATCGTCCTGGCGGATCTCGAACGGGCCGTAGCCGGGCTGCTCGACCGGCACCAGGCCGGCGACGACTGGCTGCTGCTGACCGCCTGGGCGCGGTCGATCGCCCATCGCGCGGTGCGCGCCGTGGCCGGCACCTCGCGCTTCAGTATTGATCGGCTGCGCCGCAACGGCCGGCTGGCCGCCGCCGCCCTGCCGCAGTTCGAGGCGCTGCTGCGGCTGCTGGTGGAGTTCGGACTGGCGACGGTGCAGGACGATGCCTGGCAGGTCGCGGCGGCCCGCCTGCCGTCGCCACAGGCCATCCTGCGGTCGATCCTGGCCGCCCATCCCGGCCGCGGTGCCGAGGTGGCGATGGCGGCACGGCTGTCGCGGGACCTGGTCGCGGCGCTGCGGACCGGCGAGCCGGTGCGGTTCTCGAAGGGGGTCGAGGCGCATTTCCGCGCGGTCTCGCCGCTGCTGGACCTGGCCGCCGAGCTGGTGCGCGACGTGGTCTCCGGCCGCCAGGCCGGGCCGGTAGCGCTGCTCTTGATCGATCCGGAAGGCGACCTGGTCCCGGCGCTGCTGCCGCTGGTCCGCAGCGGCGCGATCACCGTGGCCGTCACCGGGCCGGAGCCCAAGGCGCTGGAGGCCCTGGCCGCCCGCACGCCGCGCCAGGCCGGGCTGCGGATCCTGGAGGAGGACGAGGCCGGCGCGCCGCATGGCTTCGACCTGGCCCTGGCGGTCGGCGGTGCGCGGTCGGCGGAGGAGGCACGGCTGGGGCCGCGCATCGCGGAGCGGCTTCGCCCCGGCGCCCCCGTCATCACCCTCGACCTGATTCCCGACGCCGTGACCGCCCTGCTGCTCGGCGGCCTGGAGGAAAGGCCCGGGCTGGCGCTGGCCGAGGGGCTGGCGCAGGCCGGCTTCCGCGCCGCCGCGCGGCACCAGGCCGGCACGCCGGGTGCGGCGGCGCAGCTGGTGCTGTGGGAGCGGTCCCGGACGGCCGACACGGTCGCCGCGCCTGGCCGCACCATCCTGATCCGGCCGCCATCGGTGCCCGGCGCCGACACCGAGCTGCTGGCTGATCTGGGCGACCATCTGCGCCGGCAGGGCCATCACGTCCGGATCGACGAGGCCGCCCCGCCGGTGGGCGGCGACACCGTCCTGCTGCTGCTGATGCTGGACGCCGCGCGCGACCCGGTCGCCTTCCTGACCCAGGCGATCCTGACGGTGCGGGCGCAGCTAGAGGCGGCACAGCAGGGCAAGGCCGGCCACACGCTGTGGCTGGTCGCCCGCTGCGGCAAGGTCAACGGCAAGGCCGATGGCGGCCGCGGCCTGGCCACCGCGCTGAAGGCGTTCAGCCGCACCCTGGCCAACGAATATCCCGGACTCGCCATCCGCTTCGTCGAGCTGGCCCCGGTGACGCCGGACGATGTCGCGGCGCCGCTGCTGGCCCGCATCATCGGCGCGGCGACGCTGGACACCGAATTCGAGATCGACCGCGACGGCATCGCGGTCAGCCGGGTCGAGCCGGCGCCGCCACCCCCGCAGCCGGCTGCGGCGGAGGATTGGGGCGCCCGCCTCGACCTCGCCGCCCCCGGCAGCCTCGGCCGCATCGGCTGGACCGCCGCCGGCCGCCGCGCGCCGGCGCCGGACGAGGTCGAGATCGAGGTCGCGGCCAGCGGGCTGAACTTCCGCGACGTGATGTTCTCGCTGGGCCTGCTGCCGGACGACTATCTCGAGGACGGCTTCGCCGGCCCGACGCTGGGCTTCGAATGCGCCGGCACCGTCCGCCGCGTCGGTGCGGCGGTGACGACGCTGCGCGAGGGCGACCGGGTCATGGCCTTCGCCCCGGCCGCCTTCGCCAGCCATGTGACGGTACCGGCCCAGGTGGTGATGCGGGTGCCCGAGGGCATCGACCTGGCCGCCGCGGCGACCATGCCGGTCGCCTTCATCACCGCCTGGTACGCCCTGGTCCACCAGGCCCGGCTGGGCCGCGGCGAGACCTTGCTGATCCATGGCGCCGCCGGCGGCGTCGGGCTGGCGGCGCTGCAGATCGCCAAGCTGCGCGGCGCCACCGTCGTCGCCACCGCCGGCAACGAGGACAAGCGCGCCCTGGCCCAGCTGATGGGCGCCGACCTGGTGCTGGATTCCCGGTCGTTGGCCTTCGCCGACGAGATCCGCTGGCGGCTGGGCGGCGTCGACGTGGTGCTGAACTCGCTGTCCGGCGACGCCATGCGCCGCAGCCTGCGGGCGCTGAAGCCCTTCGGCCGCTTCATCGAGCTGGGCAAGCGCGACTTCGTCGCCGACACCGCGGTGGGGCTGCGCGCTTTCGCCCGCAACGTCTCCTATTTCGGGGTCGACGCCGACCAGCTGCTCAACGCCCAGCCGTCGCTGACCGGGCGGCTGCTGCGCGACCTCGACCGGCTGTTCGACCAGGGCCGCCTCACCCCCCTGCCCTACCGCGTGTTCGCGTCCGACCGGGTGGAGGATGCGTTCCGGCTGATGCAGGGCGCCGGCCATATCGGCAAGATCGTGATCACCCCGCCGCGCGAGACCCCGGCGCCGCCGGCGGCCGAGGCGCCGTTCCAGGCGCAGGAGACCGGCTTCCACCTGGTCACCGGCGGCACCGGCGGCTTCGGCTTCGAGGCGGCGCTGTGGCTGGCGGAACATGGGGCGAAGACCATCGTCGTCGCCTCCCGCCGCGGCGTGCTGGCCCCGGCGGAGCGGGCCAAGGCCGACCGGCTGGCGGCGCGGGGCGTCACCCTGGCGGCCGAGCGGCTGGATGTCACCGACCGGCCGGCCTGCGAGCGGCTGCTGGCCGCGCTGGAGCGCCGGCACGGCCCGCTGCGCGGCATCATCCACGCCGCGATGGTGCTGGATGACGGGCTGGTGCGGGACCTCGACGCGTCGCGGATCGCCTCGGTGCTGGCGCCGAAGATCACCGGCGCGATCCATCTCGACCTGGTCAGCCGGACGCGGACGCCGGACTATTTCGTGCTGTTCTCCTCCGCCACCACGTTGATCGGCAATCCCGGCCAGGCCAACTACGTCGCCGCCAACGCCTATCTCGAGGAGCTGGCGCGCACCCGCCGCGCCCAGGGGCTGCCGGCCCTGGCGGTGGCCTGGGGCGCGATCGCCGATGCCGGCGTGCTGGCCCGCGATGCCGCGATGGGCGACGCCCTGAAGCGCCGGCTCGGCCGGTCCTCGCTGAAGGCGGCAGAGGCGCTCGACCATCTCGGCCGCCTGCTGGCCCGGCCGTCGAATGCAATCGAGGACGCGGTGGTGGTCTGCGCCCGGATCGACTGGCAGGCGGCGACCCGCGAGCTGCCGATCCTGGCCACGCCGCGCCTGTCGCAGATGGCCGACCGCCGCCGCGGCGAGACGGCGGAGGCGGAGGTCGACCTGGCCGCCATGATCGCCGGCCGGACCGAGGCCGAGGCGCTGGGCGTCGTCACCGCGACCATGCTGGGCGAGATCGGCCGCATCCTGCGCATGCCGCCCTCCGAGATCGACGCCGACCGCCCCTTCGCCGAGCTGGGGATGGATTCGCTGATGGGGCTGGAGCTGGATGCGGCGATGCAGAACCGCTACGGCATCGACCTGCCGTTCCTGTCGATCGGCGCCGGCCTCAGCCTGAACGACCTCGGCGCCAAGATCGTGGCCCGGCTGCGCGGCGGTGCCGAGGCTTCGGCCGGCCGCGAGGAGGCGCCGGAGACCGCGGAGGCGCAACTGCTGGCGAAGCACATGACGATCGACCTGGATGGAGAGAGTGCCGGCATGGTGCGCGAACGGGCGAAGACCACGCGGCGGGTGCTGGGATGACCCGGCCCCAGCAGAGCGGACGCCTGTCCGCCGCCGCGCTGCGGTCGCTGATCAGCGAGGTCCGTGACAAGGCGGCCACCGCCGCGGTGCCGCTGCCCGCGGCCGAGCCGAAGCGCTATGACACCGACTTCGAAAGCCTGCCCGGGTTCGAGGCCCTACGGATGCAGCGCGCGACGGCGGATTTGCTCGGCATCGCCAGCCCGTTCTTCCGCACCCATCAGCAGCGCGCCGGGGCGCTGTCGCGGATCGACGGCCGGGAGATCGTCAACTTCGCCTCCTACGACTATCTCGGCCTGAACGGCCATCCTGCCGTGGCCGCCGCGGCCAAGGCGGCGATCGACGATTACGGCACCTCGGTGTCGGCCAGCCGGCTGGTGGCGGGCGAGCGCCCGTTCCATGCGGCGCTGGAGCGGCGGCTGGCGGAGTTCCACGGCGTCGAGGACGCGGTGACCTTCGTCAGCGGCCACGCCACCAATGTCGCCGCCATCGGCCAGATCATGGGGCCGCAGGATCTGGTGCTGCACGATGCGCTGATCCACAGCAGCGTGATCACCGGCACCCAGCTGTCCGGGGCACAGCGGCGGTCGTTCCCGCACAACGATCTCGACACGCTGGAGGCCCTGCTGGCGGCCGAGCGCGACCGGTTCAAGCGCGTGCTGGTCGTGGTCGAGAGCCTGTATTCGATGGATGGCGACACCATCGACCTGGCCCGGCTGGTCGCGATCAAGCAGCGCTTCGGCGCCTGGCTGATGGTCGATGAGGCGCATGGCCTCGGCGTGCTCGGCCGCACCGGCCGGGGCATCGCCGAGGCCAGCGGCATCGATCCGCGGCAGGTCGACCTGTGGATGGGCACGCTGTCCAAGACCCTGGCCTCCTGTGGCGGCTACATCGCCGGGTCGGGACCGCTGGTCGAGTACCTCAAGCTGATGGCGTCGGGCTTCGTCTACAGCGTCGGCCTGCCGCCGCCGATGGCGCTGGCGGCGCTGACCGCGCTGGAGCTGCTGATCGCCGATGACGAGGGCCGGGTGGTGCGGCTGCAGGCCAATTCCCGCCATTTCCTCGACCGCGCCAAGGCCGCCGGCCTGGACACCGGCCTGGCCGAGGGGCACGCGATCATCTCGATCATCCTGGGGGATTCGGTGAAGGCGGTGCTGCTGTCCAACCGGCTGCTGGAGCGCGGCATCAACGCCTCGCCGATCGTGCACCCGGCGGTGCCGGAGAAATCCGCCCGGCTGCGCTGCTTCATCACCGCCGAGCACAGCCGCGACCAGATCGACCGCGCCATCGCGATCCTGGCCGAGGAACGCGACCGGCTGGACCGCGAGCCGTCCCTGCTGGATCGGCTCGGCTCTAGGCCGCCGGGGCGTCGATCTCGAATCTGAGGAAGCGGTCGATGAAGGCAGCGCGGACCGACCGCGGCGCCAGCCGCCCCAGCCGGATCAGCCACACCAGCGGCCAGGGAAACGCCACCCAGGCCCGGCCGCGGGCGACGCGACCGGCAATGTGGGCGGCGGCCCGCTCCGCGCTCCATTCGAACGGCCGGGCGCCGCGATAGGGCCCGCTCATGCCGGTGGCGACATAGCCCGGGCAGACGATGGTGACGCGGATGCCGTCGCGCCGCAGCCAGGCCAGCAGCGCCTCGCCCCAGGCCACCAGCCCGGCCTTGGAGGCGGAATAGGCCGGCTGGTCCGCCAGCGGCATCAGCGCGGCCAGCGACGCGATCAGCACGATGCGGCCGGCGCGGCGGCCGCGCATCGGCTCGATCAGCGGCGAGACGGTGGCGATCGCGCCTTCGAGATTGATGCGGAGCTGGGCCAGGACCGAGGCGTCGGGTTCGGAGCGGCGCCCCGGCGCCAGCCCCGCCTCGACCCCGGCATTGGCGATCACCACCGCCACCGGATGGCGCGCGTCGAAGCCGCGGATGAAGTCGCCGAGGCGTGCGGTCTCGCGGACGTCGATCTCGGCCGTCTCCACCGTCGCACCCCGCTGCCGGCAGGCATCGGCGACCTCGGCCAGCCGGGCGGCATTGCGGCCTACCAGGCCCAGCGCCACGCCGGGCGCCGCATAGTGCCGGGCCAGCGCGGCGCCGAGCCCATGCGACGCTCCGGTCACCACCACCGCCTGGGTCATACCGCCTCTCCGACCTTGGTCGCCGCCCAGGCCGCATCCTGCTGCGCCAGCGGCTGGACATCGCCGTCGATGATGCGGCGGCGGGCGCCGGTGACCGCGAGGTCGAGGCCCGGCCCCGAGAAGAAGCCGCCCGGGATCTGGGTCCGCGCCACCACCACGCGGCGGAAGGCGTCCAGCAGTTCGGGCTGCGGCGGTGCCCCATCCACCCAGAAGCGATCGAGCGCGCCCTGGAAGGTCAGCCCGGACAGGTCGAACACGGCGGTGCCGAGCGCCTTCACCGGCTTGCCCCGCTCCAACGCGAACAGGCCGACGGTGGAATTGACCACCACCACGCCGCGGGCGCCGTCGACCAGAAGCTGCAGGTCACCGCCGTCGAGGAAGTCGACCCGCGCCGCGACCCCGTGCTCGGCGGCCAGCGCCTCGACCTGGCGGCGCTTGCGGCCGGGCCGGAAGTCGAGCGGGTGCAGCTTCACCACCAGGCGGCTGCCGGGATCGGCATGGCGGGCGAAGGAGGCCACGACCTCGCGCGCGGCCGCCAAGGTGTCGCCGTAGCGGGAATGGGTGCGGATCTGGAAATCGGTGTCGAGCTGCAACGGGTGCAGATAGTAGCGGCCCGCTTCACCCGCCAGCCGCCCCATTACCCGCCGCGCCTCGCGCCGGACCCGCGGCGCCCGGGCGAAGCGCCCCAGCCAGCCGGCATATTCCACCAGCGGGTGGTCGAGCGCGTGGTGGCGGTAATGCGGGAACATCGGCATCAGCGCGATCAGCCCAACGGTCCACAGCACGTCCCACACCGCCCGGTGCAGGAAATGCGACGGCACCGGCGGCGCGGCCGGCGGCGGATCGATCGTCCGGGCCAGGGCCAGGAACCCGACCGGGGTCCGCGGCAGGTCGGAATGGCCGTTCACACCCCAGACCTCGCGGGTGACCCAGCCGGGGCGGAGATAGCCCTCCTCGAACAGATGCAGCCCGATGCCGCGGCGGCGGGCGAGGTCGACCGCCACGGCGTGGTGCGGTCGGCAGTCGCCGAACAGCACGAGGTCGGTGATCCCTTCGGTGTCGAGGATCCCGGCGCAGAAGCCGCGCCAGGCCTGGAACCGGCCGCGGAAGGCGATGGCCGGGCGGCGCCAGAACACCGCGTCGCCGCCGCAGATGTTGATCTTGACGACGCGGGCGCCCGCCTCCTCCAGCGCCATCGCCAAGCGCCGGTGGAACGGGGTTGCCGCCCCCTGCAGGAACAGGAACACCCGCCCCCGCAGGCGCCCCGCGTCAGGGCCGGTCGTGGCCCCCGCCGCGACGGGGGCCACCGGGGCTTCGGCCACCCGCGCCGCAGGGGCGAACGGGCGGCCGGCTCGCCCGCTCACGGTCATCGCTCAGAACGGGATGCGGGCGTAGACGTCGCCCGACACCGGCCAGTGCGCGTCGTCGAAGGACACCGACTGCGCCACCGGGAACGCATCGAACAGGGCACGCCCGTCATAGCGCAGCGGCTGCCAGGTCTCGTCGATCCAGGTGATCACGTCCTCCCAGGGCGTCTCCAGGCTGCGGTCGCGGCAGAAGGCGATGACACCCGGCTTGCCGACGCCCGCGTAGAAGTCGCGGATGCGGTGGTCGATCCGGTTCTCGGCGTCGTCCACGTCGAGGATCAGCCGGCCGCCCTCATAGGTGCCGAACCAGCCGCAGGGCACGCCGTAGGTCTCGGCGATCACCATGCCGTGCAGGCTGGTGGAGATGATCCGCCGGCACGACACGATCTCCTCCACCTTGGCGGCGAAGGCGTCGACCTTGGGCGCGGTGTAGGTGTTGATCAGCCGGATCGACCCCGCCAGGCTGGGCGGGATGTTGTAGCGCTTCAGCGCCTCCTTCACCCCCGATTCCGGGTCCATCGAGGTCAGTTCGGAGATGTGCAGGATGACGCCGAGGTCGTGGGTCTTCTTGACATGGCCCATCGGCATGATGCGCGGCAGGAACCACACCGGGTCGCCGAACACGTCGGGCACCTTGATGCCCTGGCCGCGCAGCACCTCGGCGGTCTTGCGGCCGCGTACGCCATGCACCACGAAATCGGTGTTCTGCGGCCGGATGTACTGCCGGATCGAGCGGTCGACCGGGTTCAGCGTCGCGTCCATGCCGGTGCCCCAGAAGTGGAGCACGCCGTTCTTCTGAGCATGGCCGATGGTGCCGACCGCGACCATCCGCTCCGAGGCGTCGTCGAAGGCGGCGCGGCGCACCGGCAGGCCGGCGATGGCGGAGACCACGACGGCGCTGAGGGCGTCGCCGAGATTGGCGTGGGGATGCTCGCTGGTGGTCGCCACCCAGGACAGCGGAACCGACAGCCGCTTCTCGTTGAAGCGCAGCATGGTCTCGATCCGCTCACGCGACGCCGGCTCCAGCCGGCGGGGGGCCGGGGCGGCCACGCGCTCCGGGGCCGGCGCCAGCGCCACCGCGGCCTGCGCCGCGGATGCCGTCGGGGCCGGGGACGAAGGCGCGACCGGGGTCGGCGGCTTGGCGGGGGACGGGGTCGATTGAACGCTCATGGCGGGCACAACCTTCAAGGTTGGAGCGGGCTTGGGGCTGGGCGCCGGCGCTTCGGCCTTGGCGTCGCCGACCCGGGCGAGAGCGACCCGCTTGCGGTCCGCCTTGCGCAGCTCGTCCACCGAATGCTGCAGCACCAGCTTCTGCAGCACCGGATGGTCCCAGACCGTGCCGCCGGCTGCGGCGGCCACGGGCTTGACGTCGAGCGGGAACGCGTTGATCAGCGCGTCCTCGTCGATCCCCACCGGCTCCCACACGTCGTCGATGGTTTCGAGCACGTCCTGCCAGTCGGTCTCCAGCGCCCGCGGCTGGCCGTAGCTCCAGATCTTCTCCTTGCCGATGCCGGTGTAGAGATCGACGATCCGCAGGTCGGTCGGGCCGTCGGGGTCGAGCTCGGTGATGGTCAGCCCGGGCTCGGTGCCGGCCGGCGAGAAGTACAGGCAGGGAATGCCGTAGCTTTCGGCGATGACCATGCCGTGCAGGCTGGTGGAGACGATCCGCCGGCAGGCCAGGATCTCGTCCATCTTGTCCTGCAGCCCGCCGATGCCGATCGGCGTGACCGTGCTGATCAGATGTACCCGGCCCTCGAATTCGGCCGGGATCTGGAAGCGCTTGTATTCCGGCCGCGGATGCGCCTCCAGCGCCCGGTCCGCCAGCTCGGACAGGTGCAGGATGACGCCGAGATCCCACTTCTTCTCGATCTTGGGCTTGTAGAAGCGCGGCAGCAGCCAGACCGGGTCGCCATAGACGCCGCCGCTGGTCCGGCCGCCGAGCAGCCGGGCCGAGACCGGGCCACGGGTCGCCGGCACGTGGAACAGCGATTCCGGCGGCACGGTGAACCGGGCACGCTCATTCATCGGCGCCGACGGGTTCTTCCAGTTCGAGCAGCCGGTGCCCCAGAACCAGACCTCGCCGCCCTCGAAGCCGTGGCCGATGGTGCCGACGGCCCCCATGCGGACGGAGCGGGACTTGGTCGGGATGCGCTCGATGTCGAGGCCGGACAGCAGGGCGACCATCACCGGGCTGAGCGCGTCGCCGAAGTTGAGGTAGTCCATCTCCTTCGTCGAGCCGGCCCAGGAGAGCGGGATCTGTCCCGCATCGCGGGTGGCCCGCAACAAGCTGTTCATCATGCGCCTCGTCCACTTCGATAGGGTCGATGTCGGGTCATGGGGCCGGGCAGACGCCCGGAAGTTGGCAGTTGCCCGGTCAGGCCCGGTTGGGCAGCGGGCGCCCGCGCAGCGCCGCGACCATGCGCCGGAGCGGGCTTTCCGCCTGTGGGGTCTCGGCCGGTCGGGCTTCCGCGTGCAGCCGGACATGGGCGTGGGAACGGTGCTGCAGCGGGATCTGTTGCAGCACCGGATGGTCGAACACCGTCCCCGTCCCGCTCGGCTGCAGCGGGTTCAGGTCCAGCGGGAACGCCTCCAGCAGCGGCGTGGTGTCGAAATCGGGCTGCTGCCAGGCGGAGTCGATGGCGGCCATCAGCGCCGCCCAGTCGGTCGGTTCGCGGCGCGGCTGGCCGTAGAGCGGGATGCTGCTGCGGCCGAGGCCGCGATAGAGGTCGACGATCCGGAGGTCGAGCGTGCCGTCGGGATCGAGCTCGGCCGTGTGCAGGCCGCGCGGCGCCCGGGGCGAGAAGTACAGGCAGGGGATGCCGTAGCTTTCGGCGAAGACCATCCCGTGCAGGCTGGTCGACACGATCCGCTCGCATTCCAGGATGTCGTCGAGCCGGGCCCGCATGTCGCCGAGGCCGATCGGCGTGACCGTGTGGATCAGCTTGACGTCGCCGGCCAGTTCCGCGGGCACGACATAGCGCAGATGCTCCGGCTTCGGCCGGACCTCGAACGAGCGGTCCTGCAGGTCGGCGAGGTGGATGATGACGCCCAGCTTCCACTTCTTGCGGCGCGGGCCGGGGTAGAATTCGGGCAGCAGCCACACCGGGTCGCCGTAGACCGCCGGGCCGACCGCGTTCTCCTCGCCCAGGATGCGGCGCGACACCGGCCCGCGCGTGGCGGTGATGTGCAGCCGGGTTCCCGGCAGCGGCCCGACCGGAATGCGCTGGTCGGCGGGGGCGGACGGGTTGCGGTAGCGCGACGTCCCGGTGCCCCAGACCACGGTCTCGCCGTTCTTGATGCTGTGGCCGATGGTGCCGACCGCCGCCATCCGCAGCCGCGGGGATTCATGGGCGACATGCTCGATCGGCAGCCCCGCCAGCAGCGCGACCATGACCGCGCTGAGGGCATCGCCGAGATTGACGTAGTCCTGGTCGCGGGTGGCGGCGACCCAGGTCAGCGGGACGACCTCCCGCTGCCGGACGGAGGCGGCCAGGGCGCGAATGGTCTCGTTGCTCGGAACTGCCATCGGTCGCTCGTGATTCCTTCATGCTGCTTTAAGGTTTTAAGCTGGAACCGACACCGATGTCATGCCATTTGCAGTGCGAAATCGCAGTGCGAAGAAAAAAATCGACTCAGCCGGCAAAAACGCGACTTCACGGCGGCGTTCCAATTCCGCAGGAAAATCCGGGACTTCCCGCACTGCGACAGCAGATTCGGTTTTTCGGACCATCCCCCGGCTCATCCCCGGCCTGGCCGCAAAGGCCCCGTAACATAAAATCTTCGAAAACTTTCGTGCGACCTCTGGCCCCGTCGTCCCGTCCTGGTTTATAGCGATCCTGAGGCGGGGGGAGCCGACCCAAGATCACGCAGAAGCGAGACCGCGCATGCAGATCCGACACCTGGCCCGACACCTGCTCCCCGCCCTGGTCGCCACCGCGGCCGGCTTGGCCGCGGCGCCTCCGGCGCAGGCCCAGATGACCTCCAACAAGCTTTCGGACTTCATGATCATGGATGTCTGCGTCGACCAGCACGACCGGGTGCTGGCGGACCAGGTGCCGGGCGACCCCGGCTGTTCGCGGCGGCGCAACATCCGGGCGGGCGAGGCGATCCCCTACCACCTGCACAACTATCCCAGCCCGGGCAGCCCCTGCCCGCAGCGGCTGGGGACGGTGTCGAAGGACAACATCCCGGTCACCAAGGACGGCGTCACCCGCATCATCAGCTTCTACGACCGGGGCGTCGACCACAGCTGCCCCGACGCCGATCCCGACGCGCCCAGCTTCGGCAAGCTCGATGCCGGGCGCGAGGGCGGGTCGGTGCAATGGGCCGACGACCGCTACGGCTACATCATGGGCAGTTGGAGCCCGGTCGCCCTGTCCTACTGGCTGACGCCGTCCTGCGAAGCGACGCCCGACACCTCCGGCCGCTTCCGCTACGGCTGGGTGATCGCCCCGGCGACGCTGCCGCCCGAGGGCAGCGGCGGCTTCGCGGTGTTCCAGAGCAAGCTGGTCAACACCAAGGGCGGCGCCGAGCCGGCCGCCGGATGCCCGAAGCGCTACAACAAGCCGTTCACTTTGTGGATGCATGACGGCTTCACCTACAAATCCGGCCACGCCATGGACAGTTTGATCTCGCTGCGGTTCTCCAGCTCGAGCCGGGACGGCGACGGGCCGGGCCCGGCCACCCAGGTCGAGATCACCTACTGGACCAAGGAGTTCGGGCTGACCCGGTGGGAGAAATGGGCGCGCGGCGACTGGGTGCATCCGCGCAGCCTGGTGGCGGCCGACAAGCTGGGCCGGACCCTGTTCTCGCGCGACACCTGCAGCCGGCCCTATGCCTTCCACGCCAGCCCGGCGCCGGGGCTGACCATCAGCGACACCGAAGCCAAGGGCGACTACAGCCGGGTGCTGACCGACACTCGCACCGGCGAGGCCCAGACCTGGCACATGTCGCTGTGCAGCGACTACACCAATCTCGTGAAGGATGCCCAGGGCGGACTGATCCCATCCTGGGGCCAGGCCATCAGCGACATCTTCTGGGCCGAGTAGCCCAGCGGGCGAGGCCTTTTCGAAATCCCCCAATCCGTCATCCCCGCGAAAGCGGGGATCTCGCGACACTTTGGCCGGGAGAAGATTCCCGCTTTCGCGGGAATGACGGCGAAGGGATGGTGCTCTGAAAAGGTCTCGCGGGCGGCGGGGCCGGCCGAGCCCCACGGCGGCGGGCTCGGCCGCTCAGAGACCGTTTGGAAACGCGTTGGCGTGAGTCGGCTGGTGGTGGTTTCGAGAACCGGCGCGCAGCGGATATGGTCGTCCATGAGCACCGGAAGCGGAGAGGCCGCCATCAGACGGCCGCGCTGGCGTGTTTCCAAACGGCTTCAAGGCCGGAACCCGCCGTTGCGCGGATCTTCCGATCGCCGGTCGGCTTTCGCCCGGGCCTTCACCCGATCATGCCGCAGGCCGGCCGGCGCCCCGCGGCGGTGCAGGCGCCGCGTCCGCCCGGTGGTCTCGCGGCCGCGCTCGTCGTTCAGCCAGGTCGTCGGGCTGCGATCGGCGCCGTCCGGCTTCGGCGGCGCCAGCCGGCGGCGCCAGGCCAGCCGCTCGTGATGCGACGCCGGCGGCGTCATGGGATAGCCCGGCGGCAGGCCCCACCGCTGACGATACTGGATCGGGCTGAGGCCGTGCCGGGCCGCGAGATGGCGCCCGAGGTCGCGGCAGATGCGGCCGTCCTCGAGACAGACCAGGAAGCCGAGCCCGATGGTTTCGTGGGGGAGCACTGGTGGAGCCTTCGGGGCTTCGGCTGCCGTTGCGCCACGGCAGGAAGGCTGGGGGTCCGAAATCTGCAATCCGGCGGCCAGGTCCTCCAGCGTCGCCATGATCTTCAGCATCAGCAGAGGATCTTCCGGCAAGGCCTCACCCCGGCCCGACTGGAACGCCCGGGCGATGTCCCGCGCGCAATCTTGGCGATACTTCACGATATCTCGAAGATCGGCATCCGATCCGGCATGATTCCGGCTCGCCCCGCGGGTCGTTTCATCAAGCTGATCAGATCGCATTCATCTGTCCCTCCGACGCACAGCGTAGATGCCGGCCCACCGATAAAGGAATCATTGCCGATGAACGCCTGATGAAAGCGTTACCTTCGCCAACCAATGATCCCACGGTTGGCCGGCCGGCCAACATGGTTACCCTCCCTCACAAAGCTTTGTCATTGATTGCGACGCATTGGTGCATACTCGGATATTATACAATCCGAATCGCGAAATCAGCCTACCAGCAAGCGCCGGGCAGGTTAATCCTTAAAAACTATTGCGGTTTACCATTTTAAATGGTCAAGACCTGAATCCGCCATCGGATCGGTCGGAATGTCGCAGCCGCGATGGATTCCAAAAGTACAGAAACCATACGCATTGCCCCCAACCCTTTGGAGGAACCAATCTCCACGCAGAAACCGAGGCGATCGGGTCGGAAATATCTGGATTTCGATGAAAACACCGGCGAAATCTTCGTGATTCGCCCGACGCACCTGTTCCGCACCAAATGGCTGCGGTGATTCGCCACCCGCCCACAACCCCTGGGTTGCAGATCGGGAGCATCACCAGCCTATCGATGGCCGCAGGGGCTTCCCATCAACCCTTTCCGCACGCATATCTGGTCCCGCGACTTTATCATCTTGCGGAATTCGAGCGAAACATCCTAAAATTGCATTTAGATTCTTCGCCATCCGATGGAGGGAGGCGGTCTGAATCCTTGGCGACGCTTGTATAGCCGCGTATCGCCCGGACGGATCGCTAACTAAGAAAGATTATCATGGCACGCCCAAGCGAAACCGAGATCCTGAGGTTCACCAAAGAAATCGTCGTCGCCCATGTTTCGCGCAACACGCTCGATAGCGAGAGCCTCCTCGACCTGATCCGCAACGTGTACACAACCCTCAGCGGAACCCAAGGTTCCGCCTCGGATGCGGAATTCGAGTCCGATGCCGCCGACCTCAACGGCGCTGCCGGCCATGGCGAAGATCTCGCCGCCGCGCTGACGGCCGCGACGCCGGCGGAGGCCGCCGCGCCGGCCGCCCCGCCGGTTCCGGCGGTGCCGGTCGAGGATTCGGTGACGCCGGACTACATCGTCTGCCTCGAGGATGGGCGCCGCTTCAAGACCATGAAGCGCTGGCTGCGCGCGACCTACGGGCTGACGCCGGAGCAGTATCGCGAGAAGTGGAACCTGCCGGATGACTATCCGCTGACCGCGCCCAATTACACCAAGGCGAAATCCGCCGACGCCAAGCGGCAGGGCCTCGGCGCCGGCCGTCCGGCCCGCGCCTCCCGGCCCGCCCGTCCCGGCCGGCAGCGCGCCGTCCGCCCGAGCGAGAAGAAGACCAAACGCTGAAAGCCTGCGGATGCCAGCGGCCATCCGCGCCGGCATCCCCGCGCGGCACCTGATGATGTCCCGTCGGCGGGATGCCGGCACGACCCCGCCTCTCTCGAGCGCGGATCGGACTCGACATACCCAAGTGATGTTCTATATTTGTTCGCGATCGAACCTCGGCGATTCGGACAGGTCATGGGGCACATCCAGCAATTGGCCTTCGCGCTCGGCCCGGTCGAGGCCAAGGCGACCGCGCCGGCCCGGCCGCGGCGAACGGATCGGGCCATCCGGACGGCGGCTGAGCCGGCCCAGCCCTCATTGCCGGTCGCACCGGTGCTGCCGGTCGCGCCGGCCCCCTCCCCTCCGCTCCTGACCGCAGCGCCTCCATCTCCCCCACGCATGCCTTCCGCCACCGTCCCGGAGCCGCCGGCGCCGGCCCATCGCGACGACATCCCGATGTCCGACTCCTCGCCCGCGCGGCGGCCAGCCGGAACGGCGCTCTATGTGGTGATGGGGTTCGCCCCCGGCCGGGGGCGGCGGCAGGCGGGCTGGCAACGGCTGCCGGACCAGGGCTTCGCCAGCCAGCGCCTGGCCGAGGACCACGCGGCACGGCTGATCGAACGCGGCCGGGCCACCGGCACGGTGGTGGCCCGCCAGATGCTGAGCGCGGACGCCGATGCGGAGGACGAGCCGGTGATCCTGACCCGTCGGGGGGATCTGCCGGAAGATCTGCTCGACGCCTGACGTCTCCGGCATCGCCGGATCCCATCTGTTTCCAGAATCGAATGCGTGTCGCAATCACCGTCCGATCTGTTTGGTATTTTTGCAATATTATTCCATAAATTGCTCCGGACCCGACCTTTCGATGGCGAAGGCTCGTGATTCCGTTCCGGATATCCAAAATACTTACGGACATCGTGAATGCAGACATTGGCGGGCACCGCCGTTGACTTGCGGTCCACAGAATAAATCCATGCGGCCCGGGTGCATTCGATGGCCAGTATTTCACCGGGCACCCGACCGTTCTCATCGTCCCGTCGAATCATCCGCCGCCTCAAGTGCCGGCAAAACCAAACGCGATGTGGAAAGTGGCAGAACCGGGCCATCCGCGCGCCGACGACAATCATCGGACAAAGGGATTCCTGCTTCCGCAAGAACGGGCGCTTGGCGTATGGAGACATTACGCCGCCGGGCCGCGTGGCCCGGCTGGAATGTCGAGGTTCGGGGCTGGCCCCCGCCAAGATCCGCCGCGTTCGACGGCGGAGAGTGCCTGCGTGTTTCGCGTGGGCATCGAACAGGAGAAGGCATAGGGAATGCTCAAGAAGTATCTGACGGCAACGGCGGCGAGCGTCTTGGTTCTCGCGGCCGCGGCATACGCCCCTTCCGCATCGGCCCAGGCCAAGGAAGAGGTCGAGGTCATGCATTGGTGGACCTCCGGCGGCGAGGCGGCTGCGCTGAACGTGCTGAAGGACCAGCTGCAGAAGGAAGGCGTGTCGTGGAAGGACGCGCCGGTGGCCGGCGGCGGCGGCGATGCGGCCATGACCGCACTGCGGGCCCGGGTGACGGCCGGCGACAAGCCGACCTCGGTGCAGCTGCTCGGCACCGCGATCCACGACTGGGCGGAACAGGGCGTCCTGGCCGACCTGACCCCGCTCGCCACCAAGGAGCATTGGGCCGACCACATCCCGCCGGCGATTGCGGCCTTCTCGACCTATGACGGCAAGTGGGTTGCCGCCCCGGTCAACATCCACCGCACCAACTGGCTGTGGATCAACAAGAAGCTGCTCGACAAGGTCGGCGGCAAGGCCCCGACCAACTGGGACGAGTTCCAGGCCCTGGCCAAGCAGTTCAAGGACGCCGGCGTGACGCCGCTCGCCCATGGCGGCCAGCCCTGGCAGGAATCGACGATTTTCGACGCCATCGTCGTCTCGGTCGGCGGCAACGACTTCTACAAGAAGGCGTTCGTCGACCTCGACCCCGACGCGCTGGGCGGCGACACCATGCAGAAGGCGTTCGACCAATTCCGCGTGCTGCGCGGCTGGGTCGACCCCAACTTCTCCGGCCGCGACTGGAACCTGGCCTCGGCCATGGTGATCAACGGCGAGGCCGGCATGCAGGTGATGGGCGACTGGGCCAAGGGCGAGTTCATCAAGGCCGGGCTGAAGCCGGGCATCGATATCGTCTGCGTCCCCTATCCCGGCAGCGAGAAGGCGTTCCTGTTCAACGCCGACCAGTTCGCCATGTTCAGCCTGGACGACAAGACCCGGCAGGACGCACAGCTGAAGCTGGCCAGCGCCATTGAAAGCCCGAGCTTCCAGGAGAGCTTCAACCTGGTGAAGGGCTCGATCCCGGCCAACACCGAGGTCAAGCCGGACAAGTTCGATCCCTGCGGTCAGAAGTCGATGGCCGACCGCGATGCGTTCAAGACCACGGGCGGCATGCTGCCCAGCCTGGCGCATGGCCACGCGGCCCCGGCCGCGGTGAAGGGTGCGGTCTACGACGTGGTCACGAATTTCTTCAATTCGAACCAGTCCTCCGCCGATGCGGCGAAGGCCCTGGTGGCCGCGGTCGCACTCGCGAAGTAGGCGACATCGGGGGCCGTGGCGTTCGCGGCCCCCGCTTTCCGTCCAGCCCCGTGCCTCGACCCCGCTGGCCCCGCCGCCGGGACCGGTCGAGGCGCACCCCATTCAGTCCACCAGTGCCGAGGGCCCGCCGATGGCCGTGATCTCCGAATCTGCGAAGGCGGGTCGACGATCCCCATTCGATTGGCTCCAGACGATCCTTCCCAAGCTCGTTCTGGCGCCGTCTTTCGCCGTGACCATCCTTTGCGTCTACGGCTTCATCCTGTTCACGCTGTACCTGTCCTTCACCGACTCCTCCCTGATGCCGAAATTCAACTGGGTCGGGCTGCTGCAGTACGAGAAGCTGTGGGCCGATCCGAAATGGTACATCTCGCTGGCCAATCTCGGGATCTATGGCGGCCTGTACATCTGCATCAGCACCGCCATCGGCCTGATGCTGGCGATCCTGCTGGATCAGCGGATCCGGATCGAGGGGGCGCTCAGGACCATCTACCTCTACCCGATGGCGATCTCCTTCATCGTCACCGGCACCGCCTGGAAGTGGGTCCTCAACCCGGGCCTCGGCCTCGACAAGCTGATGCACGATCTGGGCTGGACCAGCTTCAGCTTCGACTGGCTGATCAACAGCGAGATGGCGATCTACACCATCGTCATCGCCGGCGTGTGGCAGTCCTCCGGCTTCGTCATGGCGATGTTCCTGGCGGGCTTGCGCGGCGTCGACAGCGACATCCTGAAGGCGGCGGCGATCGATGGCGCCACCCTGCCGCAGACCTACCGGCGGATCATCATCCCGCTGATGCGGCCGGTGTTCCTGTCGGCCTTCGTGGTCTCGGCCCATCTCGCGATCAAGAGCTTCGACCTGGTCAAGGCGATGACGGATGGCGGCCCGGGCACCTCGACCTGGACGCCGGCCGTCTACATGTACACGACGACCTTCACCCGGAACCAGATGGGGCTGGGCGCCGCCAGCGCCGTGATCATGCTGGCGACCATCAGCGCGATCATCGTGCCGTACCTCTATTCCGAGCTGCGGGGTGGCCGCCGTGACTGAAGCCTCGATCATGGTGCCCGGCCCGCGCTCGCCCCTGTCGGTGGTGCTGCGCTGGGTGCTGTTCCTCATCCTCGGCGTATTCGCGCTGATCTACCTGTTTCCGCTCTTCGTCATGGTCGTCACCTCGCTGAAGACGCTGGACGAGGTGCGCTCCGGCAACCTGCTGTCGCTGCCGCAGGCCCCAACGGTCGAGCCCTGGATCAGCGCCTGGAGCACCACCTGCGTCGGGCTGACCTGCGAGGGGCTGAAGGGCTATTTCCTCAACTCGATCCTGATGACGGTGCCGGCGGTGGCGATCTCGGCCGTGCTCGGCGCGCTGAACGGCTACGTCCTGACCAAGTGGCGGTTCCGCGGCGACGGCATCGCCTTCGCCCTGATCCTGTTCGGCTGCTTCATCCCGTTCCAGATCGTGCTGCTGCCGATGGCCAAGACGCTGGGCCTGCTGGGCCTCGCCTCCTCCACGCCAGGGCTGATCTTCGTCCATGTGGTCTACGGGCTGTGCTTCACCACGCTGTTCTTCCGCAACTACTACGCCGCTTTCCCGGACGATCTGGTGAAGTCGGCGATGATCGACGGCGCCGGCTTCTTCCGCATCTTCTGGCGGATCCTGCTGCCGAATTCGATCCCGATCATCGTGGTCACGGTGATCTGGCAGTTCACCAACATCTGGAACGACTTCCTGTTCGGGGTGTCGTTCGCCGGCGGCGGCAGCGCCATGCCGGTCACGGTGGCGCTGAACAACATCGTCAACAGCTCGACCGGCGTGAAGGAATACAACGTCCACATGGCCGCGGCGATCATCGCCGCGCTGCCGACGCTCGTCGTCTATGTGCTCGCCGGCCGCTACTTCGTGCGCGGCCTGATGGCGGGCGCGGTGAAGGGATAACCGCATCATGGCTTCGCTCACGATCCAGAACGTCATCAAGCGCTACGGCGCGATCGAGATCCTCAAGGGGATCAACATCGACATCACCGACGGCGAATTCCTGGTGCTGGTCGGCCCGTCCGGCTGCGGCAAGTCCACCCTGCTGAACATGATCGCCGGGCTGGACACCGTGTCGGACGGCACCATCGCCATCGACGGCCAGCGGGTGAACGACCTGCACCCGAAGGACCGCGACATCGCCATGGTGTTCCAGTCCTACGCCCTGTACCCGAACATGACGGTCGAACAGAACATCGGCTTCGGCCTGGAGATGCGCGGCGTGCCGAAGAAGCAGCGCGACGAGGCCATCGCCAGGGTCGGCGCCCTGCTGCAGATGGAGCATCTGCTGAAGCGCAAGCCCAGCCAGCTCTCGGGCGGCCAGCGCCAGCGCGTGGCGATGGGCCGGGCCCTGGTCCGCGACCCCAAGGTCTTCCTGTTCGACGAGCCCTTGTCCAACCTCGACGCCAAGCTGCGGGTCGAGATGCGGACCGAGATCAAGAAGCTGCACCAGCGGCTGAAATCGACCATCGTCTACGTCACCCACGACCAGATCGAGGCGATGACGCTCGCCACCCGGATCGCGGTGATGCGGGCCGGCGAGCTGCAGCAGCTGGGCACCCCCCGGGAGATCTACGACACCCCGGCCAACACCTTCGTCGCCGGCTTCATGGGGTCGCCGCCGATGAACCTGATCAAGGCCAAGGTGGTGGACAGGAACGGCGGACCGCACGCCGCGATCCACCGCCTGCAGGACGAGGAGATCGTGCTGCCGCTGCCTGGCATCGCCGGGCTGCGCGGCGCCGCCGGCCGCGACATCATCCTGGGCCTGCGGCCGGAGAACATCACCGACCCGCAGAGCGCCATCACCGGCACCGGCCCGTCGCTGGAGAGCGACTGCCTGATCGAGGTGACGGAGCCGACCGGCCCGGACCTGATCGCGGTGGTCGAGATGGGCGGCAAGGAGGTGCTGGCCCGGCTGCGCCCCGACGCCGAGGCCCGCGCCGGCCAGCGCAGCCACCTGGTGTTCGACATGGGCAAAGCCGTGGTGTTCGACGCCGGCACCGAAGCGCGCATCTCGTGATGGCGCTTCGCATCGGGCTGATCGGCTATGGCCCCGCCGCCCGGGTCTTTCACGGGCCCCTGATCGCCGCCTGCCCCGGCACCGCCCTGGCCGGGGCGGCGGTACGGAACCCGCAGGCGGTCACCGACGCCCCCGCCGGCCTGCCGATCACGACGGTCGACGCCATGCTGGCCGACCCCACGGTCGAGGCGGTGGTGGTGGCGACGCCGAGCGGCAGCCACCATGCGGTGGCGCGGCAGGCGCTCGAGGCCGGCAAGCATGTCGTGGTCGACAAGCCGGTGACCGTGACCACGGCAGAGGCCGACGACCTGATCGCCCTGGCGGCGGAGCGGCGGCGGGTGCTGACCGTGTTCCACAACCGGCGCTGGGATGGCGACTTCCTGGCCCTGCAGGGCCTGATCTCCGAGGGAAAGCTGGGCACTATCCACAGCTTCGAATCCAACTATGACCGCTTCCGCCCGACGGTGCGGGTGCGCTGGCGCGAACAGGCGGTGCCGGGTTCGGGGCTGCATTACGACCTCGGCTCGCACCTGATCGACCAAGCGCTGGTGCTGTTCGGCCGGCCGGATCTGGTACGGGCGGAGCTGCGCGCCATCCGCCCGGGCGCCGAGGCGGTGGACGACGCCATCTTCACCCTGGGCTTCGGCCGCACCCGCGCCCTGCTGCGCTGCCGCATCCTGGCGGCGGAGCCGAGCCCGCGGCTGGTGGTGCAGGGCGACCGCGCCACCTTCCGCAAGCAGGAGATCGACCCGCAGGAGGACCATCTGCGCGCCGGCACCGCCCCGACCGGGCCGGAGACCGGCTGGCTGACGGTGGGGCAGGAGACCGGCACGCCGCAGCCCGAACGGCTGGCGATCGCCCCGGGCCGCTACGGCGCCTTCTATGACGGCTTCGCCGCGGCAGTGCGCGACGGCACCCCGCCCCCGGTCGACCCGCGCGACGGCCGCGACGTCATCCGCGTGATCGAGGCCGCGATCGAGAGCTCCGCCACGGGTTGCGACGTGCGGCTGGAGTGGTGACCTCCAAGGCTTGAGAGCCCGTCAGTGTCTACCGAGGGTAAATGACGCCCGCAGGACTAATATTTGTGCAGCAAGATTGATGAGGCCGCGAATGATCGATTGGAAGGAAATTAATGATGGAGATACTTGGGAATTATTCGCTCGGGATTTCTTAATCGAACTTGGCTTTGTAATAGATGCCGGACCGGGAAGAGGCGCCGACGCCGGAAAAGACTTACTGGTCAGTGAACAATTGCGAGGCCGTCTAGCGAGCAGAAAATTTACATGGCTGGTGAGTTGTAAGAATTTTTCAATAAGCGGAAAGTCAGTTGGGCCAGACGACGAAACGAACATAACTGACCGAATTCGTCATCATTCAGCTGATGGATTTATGGGATTTTACTCTACGCTACCCAGCTCTCGCTTGATCGAAAGACTACAGGAATTTTCACGGGGAGGGCAAATCGCTGCATATGAGATTTTCGATTCCAAGAAAATCGAAGGCCATTTTGTAGACACAGGGCTGTCAAAGCTGGCACTTCGCTATTTTTCAAACAGCTATGATACGATGCGCCCCATTCAGAAACTTTTTGGAGAATACAAGGACCTTCGATGTGAAGTTTGCGACAAAGATATTCTTATTCTAAGCGTCAGAACACCATATACTGCAAATATAGTTTTTGCAAAAGATTCGGCGTCGTTCCGAGAAAAAACGAAGAAAAAGAAGGTTCAGAGCGTCCATATCGTATGCAAGGGTGACTGCGATCGCCTGTTGCAATCCCGACTATCAGCGCAGGGTTTTTATACCGGATGGCAAGACATAAGTGATTTAGCTAATCCTTTATTTTATCTAGAAAATGTCCTTTCATATATGAACATACTCCATGATAGAAAAGAAGATTATACGGAAGACGCACATGAAAAAATAAAATCTATATACGTAGCCTTATCTCAACGTACGCTTAGAGAAATAACAAAGGAAGATGAAAAGAGATATCGTGACTTGTCTCAAATAAGTGGATTATAATCTCACAGAACACGCTGAAGATCAAAATTTGCAACTGATGGCCATCAACCGTAAATCGGGAGACACGGCTTAATCGGCCGCGATGATCTCGATCTCGACCAGCCAGTCCGAGACCAGGGTCTGCGCCACCAGCGCCGTGGTCGGCACCACATGGCCGTCCAGCGCGGCGATGCGGGCAGCCTGGTTGGCCTCGGCATAGGCCGCGTCGCGCAGGTAGCTGGTGATGCGCACGATGTTGCGCACGGTCATGTCGGCGCTGGCCAGGATGGTGCGGAGGTTCGACCAGACCAGCGCCAGCTGCGCCTCCAGGGTCTTGCCGGGCACGCCTTGCGCGTCCAGCCCCATGGTGCCGGCGACATAGAGGATGCGGTTCGGCTGCCGCACCTCCAGCGCATGGATGTAGTCCGGCGTCGCCGGGTAGATGCCGCGGGTCGGATTGTGCTGGACGGTCTTCATGCTGCCCCCCTTGCTTGATACCCTGCATCGCACCGATCGACTCGGCGGTGCAACTGCCGGCCCTGCCGATGAGGGCCGCGCTTGACACAGCCCGCGCGGTCTTCCGACACTCCGGCCGCCCAAGCGTACAAGAAGGCGGCGGAGACAGGATGATGGATGGCACAGAGGCGAGCCGGCTGACCGGCGGGCCGGATTACCGGCCGCTGGACGAGGCGGGCCTTCGCCCCTATCTCGCCGGGCTGCCGGCAATCCGCGATGCGCTGGGCGGCGACCCCGCCGGCTGGCACGTCACCGAGGTCGGCGACGGCAATCTGAACCTGGTGTTCATCGTCCGCGGCAGCGCCGGCGGGCTGGTGGTCAAGCAGGCCCTGCCCTATGTCCGGCTGGTCGGCGACAGCTGGCCGCTGCCGCTGGACCGCGCCTGGTTCGAATGGCATGCGCTGTCGGAACAGGCGCGGCACGTGCCGCATCTGCTGCCCAAGCTGCACCATTTCGACCCCGCCATGGCGCTGATGGTGATGGAGTGGCTGACGCCGCACATCATCCTGCGCAAGGGCATGATCGCCGGCACCCGCTATCCCCGCCTGGCCGGGCATATGGCGGAGTTCCTGGCCCAGACCCTGTTCAAGACCTCGGACCTCCACGCCCCGGCGGCCGAGAAGAAGGCCAAGATGGCGCCGTTCTGCGGCAACACCGCCCTGTGCAAGATCACCGAGGACCTGGTCTTCACCGATCCCTACCGCATCGCCAAGCTGAACCGCTGGACCACGCCGCAGCTGGACGGCCTGGCGGCGCAGTTCCGCGCCGACGCCGCGGCCAAGGTGGCGGCGCAGGAGCTGAAATGGGCCTTCCTGACCCGGGCCGAGGCGCTGGTGCATGGCGATTTGCACACCGGGTCGATCATGGTGACCGAAACCGACAGCCGCGCCATCGACCCCGAATTCGCCTTCTACGGCCCGATGGGCTTCGACATCGGCGCCCTCTTGGCCAATTTCTTCCTGGCCTATTTCGCTCAAGGAGGCCACGCCACGCCGGCCGATGACCGCAGCGACTACCGCAGCTGGCTGCTGGTCCAGGTCGAGGCGATCTGGAGCGGCTTCGAGAAGCGCTTCCTGGAGCTGTGGCGGGCCGAGGCCAGGGGCGACGCCTTCGAGGCCGGACTGTTCGCCGATGCCGACGGCGCCCTGGCGCTGGACGCCCACCGCAAGGCGACCATGGCCCGGCTGTTCCGCGACACCGTCGGCTTTGCCGGCGCCAAGATGGTCCGCCGCATCCTGGGGTTGGCCCATGTCGCCGACCTCGAGACCATCGCCGACCCGGACCGGCGCGCCGCCTGCGAGACCCAGGCGCTGCGCCTGGCCCGCGCCTTCCTGGTCGAGCGCGACCGCTTCACCGGCCCGGCCGACCTGCGCCATGCGGCCGAGACGATTTACCGTGAGGGCTGAGAGATGAAGATCGACGGGCGTTCCTACCGCACCATCTGGCCGGCCGCCGATGGCTGGCGCGTCGAGATCATCGACCAGACCAAGCTGCCGCACGGCTTCGAGACGGTGGTGCTGGAGAGCGAGGACCAGGCGGCCCACGCCATCCGCAGCATGCAGGTGCGCGGCGCGCCGCTGATCGGCGCCACCGGCGCCTATGGCCTGGCGCTGGCGCTGCACGCCGACCCGTCCGATGCCGGGCTGGCCGGCGCTTATGACCGGCTGCTGGCCACCCGCCCGACCGCGGTCAACCTGCGCTGGGCGCTGGACGATGTCCGCGCCCGGGTCGCCGGCCTGAAGCCGGCGGAGCGGGCGGCGGCCGCCTATCGCCGCGCCGCCGAGATCTGCGACGACGACGTCGCCACCTGCCGCGCCATCGGCGAGCACGGCCTGGCCGTGTTCCGCGACATCTGGGAACGGAGGGGCCGGCCGGACCGCCTGAACGTGCTGACCCATTGCAACGCCGGCTGGCTGGCGACGGTCGATTGGGGCACCGCTCTGGCGCCGATCTACCTCGCCCATGACAGCGGGGTGCCGGTCCATGTCTGGGTCGACGAGACCCGGCCGCGCAACCAGGGCGCCAGCATCACCGCCTTCGAGCTGGGCCGCCACGGCGTGCCGCACACCGTGATCGCCGACAATGTCGGCGGCCATCTGATGCAGCACGGCCTGGTCGATGTCTGCATCGTCGGCACCGACCGCACCACCGCCACCGGCGATGTCTGCAACAAGATCGGCACCTACCTCAAGGCGCTGGCGGCGCATGACAACGGCGTGCCGTTCTATGTCGCCCTGCCCTACACCACGATCGACTGGACCCTGACCGACGGCATCCGCCAGATCGAGATCGAGCAGCGCGACCCGCGCGAGCTGAGCCACATCACCGGCCGCACCGCCGACGGGCGGCTGGAGACGGTGGGCATCCTGCCGGAGGGCAGCCCGGCGGCGAACTGGGCCTTCGACGTGACCCCGGCGCGCTACGTCACCGGGCTGATCACCGAACGCGGCGTCTGCCCCGCCAGCCGCGAAGGCCTGGCCGGGCTGTATCCGGACCGGGCGGCTTGATCACACGAGTCCCCCCTCCCCTTGCGGGAGGGGGCTAGGGGGAGGGGGTTCGAGCCGCATGGGCAGCGCGTCAGGCAGTGAAGCGCACGCGGCCCGTCAGCTCCGGCTGGCAGACGACAAAGCCCTTCATCGACAACCCCCTCCCCCTACCCCCCTCCCGCAAGGGGAGGGGGGACTCCGTTTGGTTTCGACCCTTTGGAATTCATCACAAATCATAACAGGGAGAGCCTCATGACCCGTTTCCTGTCCGCCACCGCCCTGGCCCTGGTGCTGGCCGCCGGCGCGGCGCCGGCCGGTGCCAAGACGCTGGTCTACTGCTCCGAGGGCAGCCCGGAGAACTTCAACCCGCAGATCAACACCACCGGCACCAGCCTGGACGCGTCGGTGCCGGTCTATGACGGGCTGGTGGCGTTCGAGCGCGGCGGCACCAAGGTGGTGCCGGCCCTGGCCGAATCCTGGGACGTGTCCGACGACGGCACCATCTACACCTTCCACCTGCGCCATGGCGTGAAGTGGCATTCGAACGAGAAGTTCACCCCGACGCGCGACTTCAACGCCGACGACGTGCTGTTCTCGTTCAACCGGATGTGGAAGGACGACAGCCCCTACCACAAGATTTCCGGCGGCTCTTACGACTATTTCGGCGACATGGGGATGCCGACGCTGCTGAAGGCGATCGACAAGGTCGACGATTACACGGTGAAGTTCACCCTGACCAAGCCGGAGGCACCGTTCATCGCCGACATGGCGATGAACTTCGCCCAGATCATGTCGGCCGAATACGCCGACGCGATGATGAAGGCCGGCACGCCGGAGGATGTCGACCAGATCCCGATCGGCACCGGGCCGTTCCGCTTCGTCCAGTACCTGCCGGACGCGCTGATCCGCTTCAAGGCGTTCGACCAGGCCTGGAGCGGGCGCGAGAAGATCGACACGCTGGTCTTCGCCATCACCCCCGACGCCTCGGTGCGCTACGCCAAGCTGAAGGCCAATGAGTGCCAGGTGATCCCGTCGCCGAACCCGGCCGACCTGCCGGCGATGGAGAAGGACCCCGACGTCACCGTGGTCAGCCAGCCCGGGCTGAACACCGGCTACCTCGCCTTCAACGTGCTCAAGAAGCCGTTCGACGACGTCCGCGTGCGCCGCGCCATCAACATGGCGGTGAACAAGCAGGCGATCCTCGATGCCGTCTATCGCGGCACCGGCCAAGCGGCGAAGAACCCGATCCCGCCGACCATCTGGTCCTACAACGACAGCATCCAGGACTACAAATACGACCCCGAGGCCGCCAAGAAGCTGCTGGCCGATGCCGGCTACGCCAAGGGCTTCGACACCGACCTGTGGGCAATGCCGGTGCAGCGCCCCTACAATCCGAACGCCCGCCGCATCGCCGAGATGATGCAGGAGGACCTGGCCAAGGTCGGCATCAACGCCAAGATCGTCTCCTACGAATGGGGCGAGTACCGCAAGCGGGCCCAGGCCGGCGAGCACCAGATGGCCCAGCTGGGCTGGGGCGGCGACAATGGCGACCCCGACAATTTCTTCGCCAACATCCTGGGCTGCGATGCGGCGCGGGAAGGCGGCGGCAATATTGCGAAGTGGTGCGATCAGGATTTCGAGAAACTCATCCAGAAGGCCAAGACCACTGCCGACCAGGCCGAGCGGACCAAGCTGTACGAGCAGGCCCAGGTGATCTTCCACGATCAGGTGCCGTGGCTGCCGATCGCCCATTCGGTCGAGTACCAGGCGATCCGCAAGGAGGTGCTGAACTATGTCATCACCCCGGTCCGGCTGCACGATTTCCGCGGCGTCGACATCGCCGAGTAGAGGCGGATTGACATCCTACCCCCCGGTTGCGGTAATCCCCGCAACCTGCGGCGGGGCCGCGCCACCAGGCGAGGCCCCGATCCGCACCAGACCCATCGAGGGAGAGAAACCCCATGTCCCGCTTCCTGTCCGCCACGGCGATGGCGCTTGTCCTCGCCGCGGGGATGGCGGTGTCCGCCGAGGCCAAGACCCTGGTCTACTGCTCCGAGGGCAGCCCCGAGAACTTCAACCCGCAGATCAACACCACCGGCACCAGCTTCGACGCGGCGCTGCCGGTCTATGACGGCCTGGTCGCCTTCGAGAAGGGCACCACCAAGGTGGTCCCGGCGCTGGCCGAATCCTGGGACGTGTCCGACGACGGCACGGTCTACACCTTCCATCTCCGCCACGGTGTGAAGTTCCACACCAGCGCGACCTTCACCCCGACGCGCGACTTCAACGCCGATGACGTGCTGTTCTCGTTCAACCGGATGTGGAAGGAGGACAGCCCCTACCACAAGGTCTCGGGCGGGTCGTACGACTACTTCGGCGACATGGGCATGCCGACGCTGCTGAAGGCGATCGACAAGGTCGACGACTACACGGTGAAGTTCACCCTGAACAAGCCGGAGGCGCCGTTCATCGCCAACATGGCGATGAACTTCGCCGAGATCCTGTCGGCGGAATACGCCGATGCGATGATGAAGGCCGGCACGCCCGAGCAGGTCGACCAGGTGCCGATCGGCACCGGCCCGTTCCAGTTCGTGCAATACCAGCCGGACGCGCTGATCCGCTACAAGGCCTTCGACCAGGCCTGGAGCGGGCGCGAGAAGATCGACAACCTGGTCTTCGCCATCACCCCGGACGCGGCGGTGCGCTACGCCAAGGTGCAGGCCGGCGAATGTCACGTCATGCCGTATCCGAACCCGGCCGACCTGCCGGAGATGCAGAAGAACCCGGCCCTGACGGTGCTGAGCCAGCCCGGCCTCAACACCGGCTACCTCGCCTTCAACGTCACCAAGAAGCCGTTCGATGATGTGCGGGTGCGCCGCGCCGTCAACATGGCGGTGAACAAGGCGGCGATCCTGGAGGCGGTGTACCAGGGCACCGGCCAGGCGGCGAAGAACGCGATTCCGCCGACCATCTGGTCCTACAACGACAGCATCCAGGACTATAAGTACGACCCCGAGGCGGCCAAGAAGCTGCTGGCCGACGCCGGCTACGCCAACGGCGTCGACAGCGACCTGTGGGCGATGCCGGTGCAGCGCCCCTACAACCCGAACGCCCAGCGCATCGCCGAGATGATGCAGGCCGATCTGGCCAAGGTCGGGATCCGCACCAAGATCGTGTCCTACGAATGGGGCGAGTACCGCAAGCGGGCCCAGGCCGGCGAGCACCAGATGGCGCAACTGGGCTGGTCGGGCGACAACGGCGACCCCGACAACTTCTTCAACAACCTGCTGGGCTGCGACGCCGCGCGTGAGGGCGGCTCGAATATTTCGAAGTGGTGCGACAAGGACTTCGAGGCGCTGATCCAGAAGGCCAAGACCACCGCCGACCAGGCCGAGCGGACCAAGCTGTACGAGCAGGCCCAGGTGATCTTCCACGACCAGGCGCCGTGGCTGCCGATCGCGCATTCGGTGGTCTATGAGACCATCCGCAAGGAGGTCACCGGCTACAAGATCATCCCGGTCGGCCTGCACGACTTCCGCGGCGTCGACATCGCGGAGTAAGTCTGGCTGAGCCTGTCGGGGTCGATTGAGACTCCGACGACGCAAGAAACGGGCAGGAAAGTCCAGCGCGGCTTTCCTGCCCGTCTTTTTTTGCCCAGGCGGGATTACGATCCGCAGGGCCACCCCGGAAACCACGGAAAGCCAGGGGCCGACGCCCCGGAATTCCGTCCGTGCCGCGTGAAACGATTCTCTGCGCGCCAGCCCCACCGATCAGTTGACATCCCCCCCGCCCCCTGCGGTAATCCCGTGCAACCCACGGTTTGGGCAATACAGCTATGCGGCAAGCCCAGTCCGAAGGACCATCCATAAGGGGGAGAGTTTCATGTCCCGTTACCTGTCCGCCACGGCGATGGCGCTTGTCCTCGTCGCGGGGATGGCGGTGTCCGCCGAGGCCAAGACCCTGGTCTATTGCTCCGAGGGCAGCCCGGAGAACTTCAATCCGCAGATCAACACCACCGGCACCAGCTTCGACGCCTCCGGCCCGATCTACGACCATCTGATCGAGTTCACCAAGGGCTCGACCAAGACCGAACCCGGCCTGGCCGAATCCTGGGACATCTCGGATGACGGGACGGTCTACACCTTCCACCTCCGCAAGGGGGTGAAGTGGCATTCCAACGAGAAGTTCACGCCGACCCGCGAGTTCAACGCCGACGACGTGCTGTTCACCTTCAACCGGATGTGGAAGGAAGACAGCCCCTATCACAAGGTGTCCGGCGGCTCGTACGACTATTTCGGCGACATGGGCTTCGACAAGCTGCT
The DNA here is from genome assembly GCF_031453975.1 of Inquilinus ginsengisoli. NCBI lineage: Bacteria > Pseudomonadati > Pseudomonadota > Alphaproteobacteria > Rhodospirillales > Rhodospirillaceae > Inquilinus > Inquilinus ginsengisoli. The sequence continues at coordinate 258,736 of NZ_JAVDPW010000005.1, read as the reverse complement.
GAAGTCGATCGACAAGGTCGATGACCACACGGTCAAGTTCACCCTGACCCGGCCCGAGGCGCCGTTCCTGGCCGACCTGGCGATGGAGTTCTCGTCCATCCTGTCGGCGGAATACGCCGATGTCATGATGAAGGCCGGCACGCCCGAGCAGGTCGACCAGGTGCCGATCGGCACCGGATCCTTCCAGTTCGTGCAGTACCAGCCCGACGCGCTGATCCGCTACAAGGCCTTCGAAGGCGCCTGGAGCGGCCGCGAGAAGCTGGACAACCTGGTCTTCGCCATCACCCCGGACGCGGCGGTGCGCTACGCCAAGCTGAAGGCTGGCGAGTGCCAGGTGATGCCGTATCCGAACCCGGCCGACGTGCCGGCGATGCTGAAAGACCCGGCGCTGAACGTGCTGACCCAGCCCGGCCTCAACACCGGCTATCTCGCCTTCAACGTCACCAAGAAGCCGTTCGATGATGTGCGGGTGCGCCGCGCCGTCAACATGGCGGTGAACAAGGCGGCGATCCTGGAGGCGGTGTACCAGGGCGCGGGCCAGGCGGCGAAGAACCCGATCCCGCCGACCATCTGGTCCTACAACGACAGCATCCAGGACTATAAGTATGACCCCGAGGCGGCCAAGAAGCTGCTGGCCGACGCCGGCTATGCCAAGGGCTTCGACACCGACCTGTGGGCGATGCCGGTGCAGCGCCCGTACAACCCGAACGCCCAGCGCATCGCCGAGCTGATGCAGTCGGACCTCGCCAAGGTCGGGATCAACGCCAAGATCGTCTCCTACGAATGGGGCGAGTACCGCAAGCGGGCCCAAGCCGGCGAGCACCAGATGGCGCAGCTGGGCTGGACCGGCGACAACGGCGACCCGGACAACTTCCTGAACAACCTGCTGGGTTGCGACGGCGCGCGGGAAGGCGGCTCGAATATCTCCAAGTGGTGCAACAAGGACTTCGAGGCGCTGATCCAGAAGGCCAAGTCGATCAGCGACCAGGGCGAGCGCACCAAGCTGTACGAGCAGGCCCAGGTGATCTTCCACGACCAGGCGCCGTGGCTGCCGATCGCGCATTCAGTGGTCTACGAGCCGACCCGCAAGGAGGTCACCGGCTACAAGGTCAGCCCGTTCGGCCGCCACGACTTCAGCGGCGTCGACATCACCGAATAATCGGGTTAAGGGGGAGCCGGGCGGGGGAGCAGGGGGATGCTTCTCCGCCCGCGTCTTTTCCGGCCCCCCACCTTCCCCACCTTTTCTGATCTGACGAGATCATGTTCCGCTTCATCCTGACCCGCTTCGCGATGGCGGCTGTGACCTTCCTGGGGATCACCGCCCTCAGCTTCTTCCTGATCCGGGCGGTGCCCGGCGACCCGATCGAGATCCGCGCCGGCGAGCGCGGCATCTCGCCGGAGCGCCATGCCCAGCTGCTGCACGACTACGGCCTGGACCGGCCGGTCTCGGTGCAGTTCTTCTCCTATATCGGCGGCGTGCTGCAGGGCGACCTCGGCGCCTCCACCGTCACCCGGCGGCCGGTGTTCAGCGAGTTCTGGAAGCTGTTTCCCGCGACCATCGAGCTCGGCGTCTGCGCCATGATCTTCGCCGTGGTGTTCGGCCTGCCCGCCGGCATCCTGGCCGCGACCAACCGATCTAGTCCCATCGACCACGGCATCATGGGCGCCAGCCTGACCGGCTATTCCATGCCGATCTTCTGGTGGGGGCTGCTGCTGATCCTGATCTTCTCGGTCGGGCTGGGCTGGACCCCGGTGTCCGGCCGCATCTCGGCCCTGTACTATGTCGAGCCGCACACCGGCTTCATGCTGATCGACAGCCTGATGTCGGACGAGAAGGGCGCCTTCCTCTCGACCCTGCGCTGCCTGATCCTGCCGACCATCGTGCTGGGCACCATCCCGCTGGCGGTGATCGCGCGCATGACCCGGTCGGCCATGCTGGAGGTGCTGAGCGAGGACTACATCCGCACCGCCCGCGCCAAGGGCCTGGCGGTGAAGCGGGTGATCGGTCTGCACGCCCTGCGCAACGCCCTGATCCCGGTCGTCACCGTGATCGGCCTGCAGGTCGGCACCCTGCTGGGCGGCGCCATCCTGACCGAGACCGTGTTCGCCTGGCCCGGCGTCGGCAAATGGCTGGTCGAATCGATCAACCGGCGCGACTACCCCACCCTGCAGGGCGGCGTCCTGATGGTCGCAACCCTGGTGATCGTCGTCAACCTGCTGGTCGACGTGGCCTATGGCCTGCTCGATCCCCGCATCCGGCACGTGAAGTAGGCCGATGACCGCACCCTCCCTGCAAGAGACCCGCCCCGCCGCGGTGGCGACCAAGCCGCCCGGCCCGTTCATCGAGTTCTGGCGCTCCTTCAGCGCCAACAAGGGCGCCCTGGGCGGGCTGATCGTGATCGTGCTGATCGCCCTGGTCGCGATCTTCGCCGGCGTGATCGCGCCGCATTCCCCGATCGACCAGGACCGCACCGCCTTCCTGGTGCCGCCCTTCTGGCAGGCCGGCGGCAACTGGGCCTATCCCCTGGGCACCGACGACATCGGCCGCGACATCCTCTCGCGCCTGATCTACGGCGCCCGGCTGTCGATGATGATCGGGCTGATCGTGGTCACCCTGTCGCTGGCCGTCGGCCTGGTGCTGGGCCTCGTCGCCGGCTTCTTCGGCGGGGTGGTCGACATGGCCATCATGCGGCTCCTGGACATCATGCTGGCCCTGCCCAGCCTGCTGCTGGCGATCGTGATCGTCGCCATCCTCGGCCCCGGCCTGGGCAACGCCATGATCGCGGTGTCGATCGTCACCCTGCCCCACTATTCCCGGCTGATGCGCGCCGCGGTGCTGAGCCAGATCCGAAGGCCCTATGTCACCGCCTCGCGCGTCGCCGGCGCCGGCACCATGCGGCTGATGTTCGCGACCATCCTGCCGAACTGCATGGCGCCCTTGATCGTGCAGGCCACGCTCGGCTTCTCCTCCGCCATCCTCGACGCCGCGGCGCTGGGCTTCCTCGGCCTCGGCGCCCAGCCGCCGACGCCGGAATGGGGCACCATGCTGGCCTCGTCGCTGCAGTTCCTGCAGCGCGCCTGGTGGGTGGTCACCTTCCCCGGCCTCGCCATCCTGATCACCGTGCTGGCCTTCAACCTGCTGGGCGACGGCCTGCGCGACGCGCTCGACCCGAGACTGAAACGCTGATGCCCCTGCTTGAAATCCGCAACCTGACGGTCGAGTTCCCGGCCGGGAAGGGCCTGTTCCGGGCCGTCTCCGGCCTCGACCTCACCATCGATGCCGGCGAGATCCTGGGCATCGTCGGCGAATCCGGCTCCGGCAAATCCGTCAGCATGCTGGCGCTGATGGGCCTGGTCGCCTTCCCCGGCAAGGTCACCGCCGACCGCCTGGCCTTCGACGGCCACGACCTGTTGAAGATGTCGCCGCGCCAGCGCCGCAAGATCACCGGCAAGGACATGGCGATGATCTTCCAGGAGCCGATGACCAGCCTGAACCCCTGCTTCACCGTCGGCTTCCAGATCATGGAGACGCTGAAGGTGCATGAGGGCGGCAGCCGGCGCACCCGCCGCGACCGCACCGTGCAGCTGCTCGGCCAGGTCGGCATCCCGGCGCCGGAGACCCGGGTCGACAGCTTCCCGCACCAGCTGTCGGGCGGCATGAACCAGCGGGTGATGATCGCGATGGCGATCGCCTGCAAGCCCAAGCTCTTGATCGCCGACGAGCCGACCACGGCGCTGGACGTCACCATCCAGGCCCAGATCCTGGACCTGCTGGCGACGTTGCAGCGCGACCAGGGCATGGCCCTGGTGCTGATCACCCACGACATGGGCGTGGTGGCCGAAACGGCGCAGCGGGTCAACGTGATGTATGCCGGCGAGCTGGTCGAGGAGCGCATGGTCGACAGCCTGTTCACCCGGCCGCGCCACCCCTACACCGGCGCCCTCTTGGAGGCGCTGCCGGAGCGCAGCACCGGCCACCGCCGGCTGCCGACCATCCCCGGCGTGGTGCCGGGCCCCTATGACCGGCCGCAGGGCTGCCTGTTCAACCCGCGCTGCCGCAACGTGCTCGACCGCTGCCGCGGCCAGCACCCCGAGATCGTGCCGGACCTGGACGGGCGGACCCGCTGCTTCAACCCCATCGCCAAGCCCCTCGAGGAGATCCGCGCATGACGGCGGTGGTCGAAGCGCGGCATCTCAGCCGCTTCTACGAGGTCAAGACCTCGCCGCTCAAGCCGCCGAAGATCCTGCGGGCGGTGAGCGACATGTCCTTCACGCTGGAGCCGGGCAAGACCCTGGCGGTGGTCGGCGAATCCGGCTGCGGCAAGTCCACCCTCGCCCGGGTGGTGACCATGATCGAGCAGCCCAGCGAGGGCGACCTGACCATCGACGGCATCCCGGTCGCGACCGCGGACGCCGCCCAGCGCCGCCGCCTGCGCAGCGCGGTGCAGATCGTGTTCCAGGACCCCTACGGGTCGCTGAACCCGCGCAAGAAGATCGGCACCATCCTGGAGGAGCCGCTCAAGATCAACACCAGCCTGTCGCGGGCGGAGCGGCGGCAGGCGGCCGAGGCGATGCTGTCGAAGGTGGGCCTGCGGCCGGAGCATTACGACCGCTACCCCCACATGTTCTCGGGCGGCCAGCGCCAGCGCGTGGCGATCGCCCGCGCCCTGATGCTGCGGCCCAAGGTGGTGGTGGCGGACGAGCCGGTCTCGGCGCTGGACGTCTCGATCCAGGCCCAGGTGCTGAACCTGCTGATGGACCTGCAGGACGAGTTCGGCCTGGCCTATCTGTTCATCAGCCACGGCCTGTCGGTGGTGCAGCACATCGCCGACGACCTGGTAGTGATGTATCTCGGCCGGCCGGTGGAGCACGGCACCAAGGAGGCGATCTTCCGCCATCCGCGCCACCCCTACACCAGGGCGCTCTTGGCCTCGACCCCATTCGTCGACCCGACCAAGCGGGCGGAGCGGGTGGTGCTGTCGGGCGAACTACCGTCGCCGATGAACCCGCCGCCGGGCTGCGCCTTCCACCGGCGGTGCCCCTTCGCCACCGATGTGTGCAGCGTGGAACGGCCGGAGCTGCGGCCGGTGGATGGCCGGGATGTGGCGTGCCATCACGCGGAGATGGTGAATTAGGGAGGGGTAGGACCTGGGGCGCGGGCGCCATCGGCGACCGCCCGCGGGGATCTGCGATGGGATGCAGACCGATCGGAGGCGTTCTGGCTGCCGGGACCGCCAGGGGTTTAAGCGCCTTCGTCGGGCGCAGCGCTCAAGAGATCGGGGTTCGTTCGAATGGGCCAGCCCGTCAACGCAGTTCACGCCCATCAATAGCTGCTAACTCGGGAGAATATAGTCGGGCCACAACGAAAAATCCGGCAACGAGGACAGAGGAATATCGGATTTTGGGGCTCGTGATGCCGGCGACGCCATGGAGATAATGGCCTTATCGGTCGGGCCGGCTATGCCGATGGCAAGATCGGGGTCGACTCCGTGGACGACCAAAACACTTGAGCCGCCGCCCTTTACTTCCGCCCGGATGATTCCAGGTCGAATCTCGATCATCTGAAGATCCGGCCGGTCCACCGGCGGCAGGCCAGAGACATCAAGATTTGCGGCTTCCGGACCGTCGATAACGGCTTGATAGAGTTCCAGTAGCTTCGGGTCATCCTCCATCTCCTGTGGCCACAGCACAGCGTCGGCGATCCCGCGCTTGCGGGTCATCAGGCGCTGAAGCAGGCAGTCGAAGGAGTTAGGGCCGAGGCGTGGGTGAACGGCAAGCGGGATATGGATGGTGACGGGCCGGCTTTGGCCGATCCTGTGTGTCCGGTCGTTGCACTGCTCCTCGACGGCGGGGTTCCACCACCGCGTGAGATGGATGACGTGGTTGGCCGCCGTGAGAGTCAGCCCGGTGCCCGCCGCGCGTGGCCCCATCACCAGCACGTCGAAGCCGCCATCCTCAATCAAGTGTCGCTGAAAGCGGTCGGTAATTTCCTTGCGGCCGTCGATGGGGGTGTCGCCGTTGATGACGTAGACCCGGTCCAACCCGAACTCGATCTTAATGAGTTCGGCAAACCACGCCTGAACGTCCCGGTTCTCGACAAAGACCAGCGCACGCTCGCCCTTTGCCCTAATGGCGGCGAGGATGTCCATGGCCGCATCGAGCCGGGCGGAGGCGGAAGTGAAGGTATTCGGCACCTCTCCTTCGACCAGCCCGGGATGCAGGGAGATGCGGCGGATGTGGTGCAGTACAGCAAACATCCCTCCACCTTTGCCACGTATCTCGTCATAGCGGATCGCCTGCGCTTCAGGCATGAGGCGCGGGTGCAAGATGCGGGCCTTGGGCGGCAGATCGGGAGCTGCATCCTTCTTCAGCCGGCGCAGGCCGAGCGGCGGATGCCCCAACTGGCCGGTGAAGATCGCGGCATGCAGCTGGCGCATACGCTCTTCCTGCGGTTCGTCGAACACCCTGCGGAACTCGGCAAGCGGCCCGAGCGCGCCCGGGAACAGTTGGTCCATGACCGCCCAGATGTCGCGCGTCGCGTTCTCGACCGGTGTGCCGGTCAGGCCGATCCGGAAATCGGCATCCACTGCCTTCGCAGCCTCCGAGCGCATCGCGATCGGATTCTTCAAATTCTGGATCTCGTCGAACACCACAACAGCGAATCTGGTCCGCGAGAAGGTGACGGCGTAGTTGGCCAATGTCTGGTAGGTCGTGATCACCAGCCGCGGCGCGTTCTCGACGGGGCCGAGATCGAGCCGCGCGGTCCCGTCGTCAATATCGCGTCCGCGCCGTCCCGGAGCCTTCCAGGCCTGAAGATGCCGACCATAAAGCCGCACCGGCTCACCCCAGAAACCGGCATGCAGATGCGTCGTGCATTCAGCCTCCCAGTTCCGCAGCAACGAAGTAGGAGCCACGATCAGCAGGGGCCGAGGCGCGACGCGACCGGCCTGCATGTGCTCCGCGAGCCAGGTGAGAAAGGAGAGCGTCTGCAAGGTTTTGCCGAGGCCCTGCTCATCCGCGTTCAGGAGACCTGGGAGACCCGCCTGCCACGCGGCCACCTGCCATTCGAAGGCCGCGATCTGGTATGGCCGTAGTTCGGTGGCAACCGCTGAAGGAAGAACCGCTGGCTCTTGCTCGCCGCGTGACTTCACCTTCGCGCGGAAATCGTTGTCCCAAAAATTGCTGTGCGTCAGCGGCAGAAACACGGTCTGCGGATCCCCCGCTTCAGGCGCATCCGCACGGCCGCGCAGCATCTCGATCCGTCGCACTAGAGCTTCGATAACCTCGTCGATCACCGGGATGGGGCCGACACGATGGCTCAGCGCATCCCCTCCCGCCGCCTTGGCTTTGACGAGGTCCTGAAGCAGCGGTTCCAGCTCCTCGTCGAGCACGCAGCCCAGCAATTCGCCTAGTTCCGGCGTCATCGTCGCCGGAAGCCAAGCTGTTCCTGAGCCGCTGATCTGAGCGGGTGCGGGGCGCGCCCACTCGGCGATGGCGATGACGCGCGACGACCATTCGCTCGTCTCTGTCCAGGAGCGAGCGATCTCGCGCTCAAGTGCTTCCTGGTAGCCCTCCGGGCTCATGAGTTCGTTCAGCCGGCCGTCCTCGAGCGCCTGCCGCTCGATCGCCTCCGCGATGATCCGCTCGGCATCGCGAATGAAGAGGCGACGCCCCTCGGCGTCCCGGGTCGCAGCTTCCGCAATCGCATCCACCACCGGCATTGCAGACCGGTCGAGGATCAGGAATTTCGTTGGCCCGACGCAATAGGACGGCTGGGCCTTGCGGGCTGTGACTTGCCGCTGGAACGCCGACAATTCCTGTCCTTGAAGCGACGATTTCGAAGCGTCGGCTTGCGCATCCTGCGACAACTGCGCGCCGACAAACGGCAGGGGAGCGAACAGGCTGTCGTCCTCAGGATCGAGGGCGAGGCCGACACTGTCGCAGGTGATGATCTCGATCTTCTTCAGGGCGCCTTCCATATCAATTGGACCGGCGTCGTCCAGCGTCTCGATGCCGAGGGCGCGACGGAATTCGCCGAGGGCAAGCCAATGATCCTGAAGCGGCGCCTTGGCATCAAACGCATCCGCGATCTCGATCGCCCGCCAGATCGGGGTTGGAAGCCGCAGATAGCCCGAGGAATCCTCGACGACGGCACCGGTTCGGCGCAACGGCACTGTCTTTCCGCCCTTCTCCCACCAACAATCGAGCCGGAAATCCGGGCTACCGAGTGAGCCCCGCATGGCGGCCTTAAACACATACCGGGACACGAGGGGAGGAAGCCCGAGCACCCGCGCCGTGGAATTGTCCAGTTCCGCGACCAGGCAATGCGACAGGCGGACCGTATCCCCGGCGATCGTGTGCTCGTGCCGGTCGCGGTCGAGCACACGGAGCCGAGCGAGAGCCATCGCCACTTCGCGCTGCTCGCGCGGCAGTGCCTCTAGGTTGTGCTGGCGGCGGGAGCCCAGAAAGGACAGCAAGCCGCGCTTCGGCTGAATGATGGAAACCGTGCAGCCATCCATATCGCAGGCGAAGCTGAAACTCAGGCTCATCGGATCCTCGCGCGAACCCAGCTCATCCAATCGCCGATATGCCTTCGAGCATCAGGATGGTGGTCGGGCAGGATGAAGGCATCAACGTCGTATTGGCTCTCATACAGCCGAGGGCACCCGCGGGCATCCTGCCGAAAGACATGGACACGGAAGTTGTGAGAGCCCTCCACAATGACGTTCTGTCCGATCCGCATGATCAGAAGGCTGGTGTTCCTGCGAGTGAGTTGACGGCCGTAGGAGGAGTGGGCCGAGTCCCCGGTTGTACGAGCCAGCTGATCGGTAATGGCCTGAGCGTCCGTTCCAAAAGAGGGCCAAGCTTCGTCGATGCGACCCTCCTCATACAGGCCCATCCAAAATCGCCGCCGCGCAGGCCACTGATCACCGCCGTCGATCCTCTCTTCGGCGCGCGAGACCACGTCGAGAAAGGCCTCCATGCGCTGTCCGGCCAACCAGCGGAGTACGACGCGACGGCCATCCTCGCCGACCTGCGCCCAGAATTGCGGATTGTCGCGGCGAGGATCGCCATACGTCTCCGTCAGGGCGTTGAGCAGCAGCGTGCGCAACCCCGTGGACGGCATCCTGTCCTGCCAGGGACTCAACAGCCGCTGAACTACCTGCACTGCACGATCGCCATCGAGCACGGCCGCACCGGCAGGGCAAAGCCAGGCGAGCATCCGCCGGGCCGCGGGCTCGTCGGTCGGCTCGGGCAGGGTGGCCAACCAAGCCGCATGCACTTGGACCATGAAGCCCGGCCCGTGCGGGGCGGACACGCCCTTTCCAAGCGCGGCTCGGTACGGATCGGCCTGCGCGGCCAGCCAGCGACCGAAGGTCAGGGCCCCTGCCACAGCATCGAAGAGCTCCGGGACCGATCGGAAAATTGCCTGCCATGCTTTGGGCAGCCAAGCCGCCCGCTCCTGAATGATCTGCCCGACCTCCACCGTCAACGAATGGTTCACAGCCCAACCGGCCAGGAAGCCATCGCAAAGGGACCCGAGCAACGTTACCCGGGTGCACCGCCGCAGCTCGCGCCGCAGGAAGGCCTCCAGCTCCGCCGGAAGCGGGGCGATACGGGCCGCCCATGCCCGCACGATCTGGGCTGTCTGCCCCTCGGTGATACCGGCCCAGTCCCAGCGTGCCAGCGCGAGAGTGAAACGCGCGATCAAGGCGTCGAGAGCCTCTGGTTTCACGGGGTGCCGGTCGCCAAAGCGGTGCTTGACGCGCTCGGCCGCCTGCAGCAGCCGAACGGGCTCGCGCGCGGAAGGGAGCGCGGATGGCAGCGCCGCGATGCGGTCGAGGAGGCTCATGGCGCAGGACCCGCCAAGAGAAGCCGCTGGAGGCGGGGCAGATCTTCGATCCGCTGCGGGATATACTGCTCCTCGGCCGGCGCGAACATGATGAAGCGCAGGTCGATCCTGCGATTGGCATCGCGCGACTGATCGGACTCATTGTCCCGGATCGGCCGACCCTTTCCGTATCCGGCGACGGACAGGATCGGCTGGTCCTTCAGATTGTGGAAACCCAGAAGATCCGGGCTGGCCGTGACCATGATGGAATAGACCGAGGTGCCCCGGCGCGAGCTCAGATCCATGTTCAGCACATCGGTGCCGGTGTTATCGGTGTGGCCTTCGATCTGCAGCGCGTCGATCAGCGCCACGGCGGGATTGCAGGCGGCGGACAGCTGCGTGCGATCCCCGAAGGAGAAACACCGCAGTTCCTCGTTCAGAATCCCCGCTATCATCTCCATCTTTCGCCGCCCCGGCAGGCTCGGCACATCGCTTCCCGATCCGAACAACCCGTCACCTTTGAATTCGAGCGCATCTCCGTTGCGGCTGATCGAGACGTCGATCGACATGTCGGCGGCCTGGATGCGTTTCTGGATGCGATCGAGCATCCGGCCGCGCAATTCCGCGGAACGAAAATTGTAGCGCTCGATCGGGTTTACCTCCTGCGCCGCCAGTAGGCGAAGCAACCGATCATTTTCCTCCCGCTGTTGCCGCACCTGCAGCCAGAGATCGCCCATCGGCAGTGTCGGACTGGGATCGTCGATCCGCACACGAGCTTCCAGTTCCGAAATACGCGCCAGCAACTGCTTGCGTTCGGCCTCCTCCGATGCCTTCGTCCAGCCACGCCTGGCGCGCTCCTGCTCGATCTGGCCGAGCAGATCAAGCACCTGCCGGTCCCGGTCGGCGAGGTCCCCGGCAACCCGATCGTAGCGCTCCTGCGGAACACTGTTCTTCGGCGCGATCTGGGTGGCAAAGAAGGCGAGCAGGATCATGATGATGAACAGGAAGCTCACCGTCATATCCGTCATGGAGATGAAGGCGGACTCTTCTTCCTCCTCCGCCCGCCGCGCGCGCCGGGTGGTCCTCATGTCGGCAACCGCTCCAGCGTTGGATCGCTCTCGGGAACGAAGGTCCGGGCATTCTCGATCACGGCCTGCAAAGTCTGCAGGGCGTCGGTATATCGGTCGTGCACGCCGTCGCTGTGTTGCCGCAACTCGCCCAAGGTGCGCTGCACCTGCCCGACATAGTCGCTGAACGCCTTTTCAAGCTGCCCGTCATAGGCCTTGGCCCGGGACTCGAAAGCCCGGATCAGCTCCTCAATGGAGCGGGCAGAGGCGACCACCACCGTCTTCTCCGCCTCCACAGCAACCTTGGCGGCATCGACCAGGCTCTTCGAGCCATCGGCCAAAGCACGAGCAGACTCTGCCGTCGAGCGCGCGGTCTCCATGACGGGGGTAGAGGCCGAGTTCATGCTGTCCGCCGAGGTCGCGAGTTGCCCGGCGGCGGATTCGATACGCTGAACCAGCGCATCGAAATTCGAAGAGGAGCGTTCGAGTGTCGCCTTGAATCGTTCTGAGGTCTCACTGAGCGCGGAGGAGAGGTCGACCAGCTTGTCCGCCGCGCCGTCAATGCGTTCGGCGATGGTCGCGATGGACTGCCCGAGACTGGCCGTCAGGGACTGGCCGAGCTCGCTGACCATGCCGCCGATGGCTTCCGCTCCGGTTGCCGTCATGCGCTCCAGCGGCTTGCTGAGTTCGGCGATTAGCTGAGTATTCAGCAATTGCTGCTGCTTGGTTTGTTCCTTGATCGCGGCAAGCTGCTGGTCCGCGAGTGCCTCGAGGCTAACGAAGCTCATCCGCGTTTCGAGTTCGTGCGCGAGCGCCATGACAGCGCTTTCGAGTTTGGCCGAGCAAAGTCGCTGCCAAAGCGTGAACGCGATCGAGCAGAACAAGCCGGTCAAAGACATAGTGAATTTGGCCGATGCGGTCTTGAGCAGGCCTTCCAGGGCGGTGATCATCAAAGCTTGATCGCCTCCACCGGCCTCTAGGGCGTTCTGCGTCTGGGCGAGTGCGGCGATCAGACCCAAGAAGGTAAAGAACAGTCCCGCAGACACGAAGAGGCCGGGCCATACACGCCAGCCCGACAGCCCGAAATGCAGATCGTCGAGATTGATAAAGGCTGATGGACGCACGGAATTGCGCACATGGCCATCACCATCACGCGCAGGCTCGATCAGCGTTTCGCGGAATTCTGCAAAGGAGGCGGCGAGAAAACGCCCTGGCCGTGAAGCGCTCCGATCTAACTCCCGCTGGATGTCGTGAAGCTGCCTCTGGAAGCCGGCAGCATCACCGGTAGCGCGAACACGTTTGGCTGTCTTGGTCAGAACCCGCCATCGCCGCCACGTTACAACGCCGATCCAGAGCACAAGCACTACAAGTACAAAAACGAGTCCAAAACTTACCAATCCTGGCCAGTAATCAAGCGTAATTAGTCCGGCAAGATCGAGGATAAAATTTCTTATATTTGTGCCGAAAGACACCCAATCCATTACCGCCTCGCACAATTACACAAAATATGATAGAGAATCATGGGCCGCTAAATTGCACCGTATCATCATATTTCAGAATTTAGATTCAAGCACTCCAGCCCAATTTCCAATCACCAATTCGTGGCCGCAACCCTCGCCCGATGAGATACAGAGTACGATATGGTTAAATAGCATGGACTGCTTTAAGCTCGAAATCGTTCTCCGACTGGCATGGCTGGTAGATCGATCGAGCCCGCCGCACTTCCTGGAAATTCTGCTCAGCCTAACGCGGCCATCGCCTCTGAGCTACGGGCCGGCGCTGCCGCGCCGGCCCCAACCAGCCTGAACCCCTGCTTCACCGTCGGCTTCCAGATCATGGAGACGCTGAAGGTGCATGAGGGCGGCAGCCGGCGCACCCGCCGCGACCGCACCGTGCAGCTGCTCGGCCAGGTCGGCATCCCGGCGCCGGAGACCCGGGTCGACAGCTTCCCGCACCAGCTGTCGGGCGGCATGAACCAGCGGGTGATGATCGCGATGGCGATCGCCTGCAAGCCCAAGCTCCTGATCGCCGACGAGCCGACCACGGCGCTGGACGTCACCATCCAGGCCCAGATCCTGGACCTGCTGGCGACGTTGCAGCGCGACCAGGGCATGGCCCTGGTGCTGATCACCCACGACATGGGCGTGGTGGCCGAAACGGCGCAGCGGGTCAACGTGATGTATGCCGGCGAGCTGGTCGAGGAGCGCATGGTCGACAGCCTGTTCACCCGGCCGCGCCACCCCTACACCGGCGCCCTCTTGGAGGCGCTGCCGGAGCGCAGCACCGGCCACCGCCGGCTGCCGACCATCCCCGGCGTGGTGCCGGGCCCCTATGACCGGCCGCAGGGCTGCCTGTTCAACCCGCGCTGCCGCAACGTGCTGGACCGCTGCCGCGGCCAGCACCCCGAGATCGTGCCGGACATGGACGGGCGGACCCGCTGCTTCAATCCCATCGCCAAGCCCCTCGAGGAGATCCGCGCATGACCGCGGTGGTCGAAGCGCGGCACCTCAGCCGCTTCTACGAGGTCAAGACCTCGCCCTTCAAGCCGGCGAAGATCCTGCGGGCGGTGAGCGACATGTCGTTCACGCTGGAGCCGGGCAAGACCCTGGCGGTGGTGGGCGAATCCGGCTGCGGCAAGTCGACCCTCGCCCGCGTCGTGACCATGATCGAGCAGCCCAGCGAGGGCGACCTGACCATCGACGGCATCCCGGTCGCGACCGCGGATGCCGGCCAGCGCCGCCGCCTGCGCAGCGCGGTGCAGATCGTGTTCCAGGACCCCTACGGGTCGCTGAACCCGCGCAAGAAGATCGGCACCATCCTGGAGGAGCCGCTCAAGATCAACACCAGCCTGACGCGGTCGGAGCGGCGGCAGGCGGCCGAGGCGATGCTGTCGAAGGTGGGCCTGCGGCCGGAGCATTACGACCGCTATCCCCACATGTTCTCGGGCGGCCAGCGCCAGCGCGTGGCCATCGCCCGCGCCCTGATGCTGCGGCCCAAGGTGGTGGTGGCGGACGAGCCGGTCTCGGCGCTGGACGTCTCGATCCAGGCCCAGGTGCTGAACCTGCTGATGGACCTGCAGGACGAGTTCGGCCTGGCCTATCTGTTCATCAGCCATGGCCTGTCGGTGGTGGAGCACATCGCCGACGACCTGGTGGTGATGTATCTCGGCCGGCCGGTGGAGCACGGCACCAAGGAGGCGATCTTCCGCCATCCGCGCCACCCCTACACCAGGGCGCTCTTGGCCTCGACCCCGTTCGTCGACCCGACCAAGCGGGCGGAGCGGGTGGTGCTGTCGGGAGAACTGCCCTCGCCGATGAACCCGCCGCCGGGCTGCGCCTTCCACAGGCGGTGCCCCTTCGCGACGGATGTGTGCAGCGTGGAACGGCCGGAACTGCGGCCGGTGGATGGCCGGGATGTGGCGTGCCATCACGCGGAGATGGTGAATTAGGGGGGCGGGAGCCGGAGGCGGAAGGGCCGCCCCCTCCCCGTCATCGCGCGGCGTGCAGCGCCGCGTTGAGTGTGGCGGGCGCCATCCAGAAGCCGGCGCCTCTCCTCATCGTCCCCAAAGCAGGGTATAAAAAGGGCGAGCCAACATTCGTTGGCTCGCCCCCACCTCCGGTGCCTGAAGGTGGTGTTGCGGATCGCCGCCAAACGCGGCGATCCGGTAATGTCCGGATGGTCAGCCAAACCATCATGTCTCCTATAGATGAGCGGTTGATAGATGAGACGGGGAGGGTGGCCGCCCTCCCCGTCTCGGCGGATTCGAGTCCACCTCGGTGCTGCCGAAGCGGTATAGTTAGAGTTTTCCCTGGTTGGCCAGCTTGGCTTTCAGAGTCGCCAGGCCCGGCCGTGGCTCGTACTTCAGATGCCATCTCATGAGGTCACCGAGGTAGCGGGCGATATCGCGGGTATTGCTGGCAAAGTCGAGCCTACCGTCGCGCTTCACAGCGTAGGGCTTACGGCCCGCATCCGGGGTCAAATAGTCGTCAAGGGTCGCGTCGACCTCGGCCCGTCCGGCATCATCCTTCAGGTACAGCTCCCACATCGTATTGCTGGGGGAGAAGTCGATTTTGCCGGCCTCGATATCCTCCAGGAACCTGTCGCGCTGCTCATGATTCCGCTCGCGCGAGCCGTGAAACGTGTAGGCCAGCTGCGCCAGGGCCTTTAGCATCACCGGCTCCGCCAGAAGCGTTTTATCTTCCCAGTTCGGCTCCCCGAAGTGGGGCTGACTAGCCACAGCTTTCCAGAACCGGATGCCGTAATCGGTGGACGGGTTAACCGCTGAAGTCGAGATTCCCGCCTGATTGGTGGCGCCGGCGAAGAGCAACGCGTTGGTGCTGACCAAGTCATCTCGATAGATCACGGCGGCAGGGTCGTCGTTCTTCTTGGCGCCTTTTTTCGAGCCAGCGTCGGCGATCTTCAACTGAGCGCCTAGGACCCCGGTGTCCTCCAAATTCTTGCGGATGAAGACGCTGATCGGATTGGCCTGATCGAAAGCCTGGGCCAGGGCTGCGTCAGGCTTCTTACCCAGGTTGTTAAGATCGTGGAACAGCTGCTTTTCCTGGTCCGGTTTCAGGCCGAGATGCACCGTAACGTCGACGGTGAAGTGCGACCGAGCGAGCTCGGCCGCTGCGATCCAGATATCGACCTCGGCGGTCGTCATCTGCATGTCTTCGTTCCCTTCCGGGATATAGAGCCCGCCGCGCCTCTTGGAGGAATAGCGGCGCGTGGCGATCAGTTCGCGGAGCCAATTCATCAGCAACTCGTAGGCATAGCGCCGATGCTGACCGTCGATGACATAGATGATCTGACCTTGCCGAAGAGAGAGCACGAGCTTGCCATCGCTCTTCTCGATGAGGACCAGGTCCTCGCCGCCGGGCAAGCACTTGCGGATGTTGCCCGTGAAGGGCTGGAGGCCCTGGTAAGGTCCTTCGCCAAGCTCACTCAGGATATCGCCCAGATCATCCGGAATATGGCGATCTTCATCTTGCCAGTTCTGCCGCACCGCCGCCAACAGGCCGCGGAGCATGTAGAGGGCGATCGAGCGGGCGTGCTTCTCGTCCAGGGGGCGCTGAGCGATGTCGGAGCGGTCGTCACCCATCTCGACGATGCGAGCCTCGTTGGCGACGTCCGAGTACTCGCGGAACTGTTCCATGGTGATCGTCAGCGCCAGGGTGCGGTTGCCCATATTGAAGCCCATCAGCACGGGAGCATTGAACTCCGTGCGCCCGCCCAGCCCCTTCAGCTCGCCGAGCTTGAAGCGTCGGCCCGTCTCTTCGGTTTCAGTGGAAAGCGGATTCAGATCGTTCGGCATTGGATTGTCCTTCTGATAAACCGATGCGGCTCGCTTCGTTAATCTGCCCGAAACATGGCATATCAACTAACCAGGCGCAATACAGGATTTATATATCCGATATTGAATCGCGATAAATCCCGCCAGGCGCGTTTAACATCGCCGTTTTGGCGATATTTCCAGGAGCGCTTACCGATGCCTATGGCTAGGCTCTATGGCGTTAAAGCGCTGGCGGCGCGGCGCCCTTCGTCGCCGAAAGATGCTCCGGAATTCGACCACCGGATCAGCGGTTCACAGGCCACGCCATCGTCGTCGCGGTCGTGCCGCGAGTAGTAGCCCGGCTCGCCTCGGCGCGCCGGCGCCAGGCCGACCAGGCGCGCCGAGGCGCAGTTCGGAAACGCCAGCAGGTGCCGGACGGTGGCCACGGGCGCCCAGGGGCTTGCCATGAAGCCGCCGACCACCAGGCCGAGTGTCACGACCAGCACCGGCACTGCCCGCAGCAGATGGTGGGCGATCGATCGTCGGCGCTGCGCGCGCTCGATCCGGGCGGTGGCGGCCCGGAACCGCAGCTTCAGCTTTCGCGCCTCGACTTCAGGATCGCGCATCAACGTCGCGCCGGTCGGGCCTGGCCCCACAGGCCGTTTGCCGTGGCGATTGCGGAGACGGTGCACGTCCCAGGACATCCGGTGCGAACCAAGGTCCCTTCCTGTCACGTTCGAAGGCCGCGCAATTCATGCACCGCCCCCGCAATGTGCCACGGCAATTCGCCTGAACGCCATCGGATGGCCGCGCGATGACCGGCCCGGTCGACAAGATGCGATCATTACGCCCGGCATTTTCAGAAATTACGGACAATTGAATCGACATATGATTGAATTACAGCGCGCAATTGACACGCGGGAACCATCCAACCATAGTGAAGCTCTATTGTATCGATCCTATTGATTCGACACTTTCAATAATTTCGACTGCATACTCCGCGAAGACCATGCATATTTTCATGGAGAATTGGTTATGGCGAATTTCGACAACACCGTCCTGATGGTGAACGGGGCCGCCGGCCCGATCGCGATCGACAAGCATCCCGATTTCGACGACATGGTGCTGATCTTCGACGGGGTGGAGACCAACGCCACCTACACGCTGGCGCCGGGCAAGCAGGTCCATGTCGGCTCGACCTATGTCAACGACATGGGCGTGATCCTGACCTATGGCGGCGATGGCCGCTTCATGGAGCTGGGCATGGGCGGCGACCCCGACGACGCGCCGAAGGTCTACAGCGTCATCACCGACGACGAGGCGGACGGGAACGGCCCGCTGCGCTACGCCGTGACGGACCAGACCCCGGATTCGATGACCATCGCCTTCCGCGACAAGGGCAAGGACGACTTCAAGAACACCGTGCTGATGGTCAACAAGGCCAAGGCCAGCATCGATATCGACCGCGATCCCAATTTCGACGACATGCAGCTGATCTTCAACGGCAACACCACGTCGGGGTCCTACGCGCTGGACCCCGGCCAGCAGGTCCATGTCGGCTCGACCTACGGCAACGACATGGGCGTGTGCCTGACCTATGGCGGCGACGAACGCTATATGGAGCTCGGCATCAACCCGGATCCCGACACCAAGCCGACGGTGTTCGCCGTCATCTCGGACAGCGAGGACGACGGCAGCGGCCCGCTGGCCTACACGGTGGCGGACCAGACGGCCGTGTCGATGACCATGACCCTGCGCGACAAGAGCTGAACCGCCGCGCGCCCGGGCCTGGCCCGGGCCGATGGTGACAGCGCGCCGGACCGGCGTCCGCCTCCCCCGGCGGAGGCCGGCCCGCGGCGGTTCCGGACAGTGACGGCCCGGAACCGCCGCTTCGGCGTTCGCGCGCCGACAGCAATTGCCATGGCGGCGCAGTTCTGCTGGGCTTCGATCCGCTGGGCGGGAGGGAGCACTCGCGTCCGGGCCGCCCATCCGGAGGGGGATCATGGACTGGAGGAAGCATGTGCGGACGGCCCTCGACGGCCGCCACCCCGGGCTGGGGCATCGGGTCGAGCTGTTCCTCCACGCCCTGATCCTCTATTCCGCCCTGTCGATGGGGATCGAGACCCTGCCCCACCTTCCCGGCTGGGCCGCGACGGCGCTGTCCGTCTCGGAGATCGTGGTCGTCGCGGTGTTCACCACCGAATACGTCCTGCGCCTCGTCACCGCCCCCGCCCCGGGCGCCTATGCCAGGAGCTTCTTCGGCATCGTCGACCTGCTGGCGATCGCCCCCTTCTATCTCGGCCTGGTCTTCATCGGCGCCGGCATCGACCTCCGCGCCATCCGGGCGCTGCGGCTGGTGCGCCTCGCCCGGCTGCTGAAGCTGGCCCGCTACACCAGCGCCATCGACCGCCTCGCCGCCGCCTGGCGCGTGGTGAAGGAGGAGGTCATCGTCTTCGGCATGGTGGCGATGATCGTCCTCTATGTCTGCGCGCTCGTCATCTTCCAGTTCGAGCATGACGCCCAGCCCGAGGCCTTCGGGTCGATCTTCGATGCGATGTGGTGGGCCGCCGTCACGCTGACCACGGTCGGCTATGGCGACATCTATCCGGTGACGGCCGTGGGCCGGATCTTCACCGTGCTGATGCTGTTCGTGGCGCTGGGCATCATCGCCATCCCGACCGGGCTGGTGGCATCGGCGCTGAGCGCGATCCGGGCCAAGGAAGCCGCCGCCGAGGAGCGGGAGCCGCCCCCGGCGACGCCCCATGATTGAGGGGACCGCGGCGACAGGCCCCGCACAACGCCTTGCTACTGCGGGTGCTCGTGCGTGCATTGCACCAGATGGTCGTCGTCGATATGGCATTCCCAGATCGTGGACGGGCCGGAGACGCTCCGCGTCAAAGCGGCGGCGTCGCTGAAATCCGCCAGCTGAAAGCGGTCCGCGGCGGTGCCGTGCTTGGCCTTCAGCGCCTGAAACGCGCCGACGAACTCCTTTTGCTGGGGAGTGAGCGGCGCATTCGCCACCGGCTTCACATCGGCATTGGCCTGGCATGCCGCAACTACCGAGAAAATGGCAAAAGCCAAGATGGGCAACCTGGTCATCTGAACCTCCGTTACAGGGCCGCCAGTCAATCGTTTCCTGATATTGGTATATGCAGCATCGGATATTGCATCACTTCCTTGAACAACTGTGGATCGGGACAATTGTCGGCGCCATGAGGGCGGCTGGGCCCGTCGGCATGAAGACCGAAGCAGGTCCGATGCCGCGACGCCTCCCCATGGCGCCCCGCCCCTTACCGCGCGGCGCAGCCATAGGTGGCCGGCGAGTGCGACGCGGCGGCGTAGGTCAGCCCGCCGGACGCCTGCAGCCCCAGGACGAGGCAGACCTGGTACTCGATCACCTTGTTGGCGGGGAAGCCGACGAACGGGACGGACTGGACGCCGTCATACACCGCCGGCAGGCTCATGCCGTAATAGGGCGCCGACCCCCAGGCCATCTTCTCCGAATTGGTGGTGCCGAGCGGGTTGTTGTAGGGCAGCTCGTACTGCGACGACTGGTACGGCCATTCGTAGTCGCAGGGCAGCTTCTGGGCCTGGAACGGGCACCCGTGGCCGCCATTGAAGGTCGCCGAGGTCTTGCCCCGCGCCTCGGAATAGCCGTCGCGGATGGCGGAGGTGGCGTAGGGCGTCGGCTCGAACAGCCCCATCTCGAAGCCGCCGATCATCAGGGCGTTGAAGCGCGCGCCGGGGTTCACCCGGGTCCAGGTCCAGCCCGTGTTGCGCGTCAGCGGCGCCGTGGCGGGCACGAAGACGTAGCGGTCGCCCCAATGCACCCAGGAGACGGGCGCGTTGCCGCCCTCGAAGTTCATCTTGCCGTAGGGCCCGCGCACATCGAAGCTGACCCGGTCCGGGCCCGGCACCGGCGCCAGGCTGACCTGGGTCACGATCCGCGGCCAGTTGGTGCCGTCCTGGAAGTACCAGGTGATGGTCACCGGCAGGTCGTAGCGCTTGAACAGCGCCGGGTTGGTGCCCAGCGGCGGGCTGTCCTCGCCGGTGTCGTCGTTGAACCCGTTGGCCGCGATGGTGCCGTATTTCGGGTAGGTCAGCTTGAATTCCATGATGACGCGGTTGGACGTGGTCGGCACCAGCCGGCTGGTCACGGGAAAGCCGAGCCCGAGCGGCGAATCGTCGACTCCGAAGATCTTGTTCGCGATCGGGGCGGAGTCGCCGTCGGTGAATTTCCGATAGCGCTCATGCCCGACGAAATAGCCGAAGCCGTCCCCGGCGCTGGTCGGGTTGATCGTCTTGGTCGTCACCACGCCGTTGTAGACGTATTGATAGGTCATCTGCACGGCGTAGCCGCCATGGCCGGTGTTGGGGGCGCCCTCGCGCTTGAGCGAGACGCTGCGCGGCCGGCCGTACACATCCGACCAGGTGATGCGGTCGACCACCGACCCGTTGATCACCACGGCCTGACGGAGGGCCGCCTGCGCCGGCGGCGCGGCGGGCAGGAGCAGGCCGAGCGCGAAGAGGGGCGCGACAAGGCATGACCTCGGGCGGAGGTTCGGCATTTCGGGTCTCCCGGACAGGTTGATGTCTCTCAAGGTCATCACATCCGGCGACGGCGCGCGTCATCCGAACGGGTGTTGACAAGCCTGCGGTTTGTCGGGTCGGGGAGGAGCGGCCTGGTGCGCTGCTTCGTCGTCGGCCGGATCCTCCATGTCGACCACGAGGCCTGGCGCGTGGGCTGCGAGATCGACCGCACGCCGGCCCTGTTCGACACCGTGCCGGGGTCGCGGCGCTGGCCGATCACCGCCGACAGCGCCCGGCCGGAGACCATCTCCTACATGCGGCGCCACGGCTTCGGCAATCTGCGGCCGGCGAAGAAGGGCGCGGGATCGGTCGAGGAAGGGATCGAATTCCTCAAGAACCACGACATCGTGGTGCATCCGCGCTGCCGCCACCTGATCGACGAACTGTCGCTGTACAGCTACCGGACCGACCCGAAGACCGGCGAGATCCAGCCGCTGCTGGAGGACCGCGAGAACCACGCCATCGACGCCCTGCGCTATGCCCTCGAAGGCCAGCGCAACGGCGGCACCTACGACACCTCGCTAAGCTGGGTGTGACCGCGGCCGCGCGGGCGAAGGGCACATTGCGTTCGTCGCCGTTTATCCCCGGCTCCGTAACGCTCCGGTAGCGCGCGCCCCCCATCCTGGCCCGGCCGGCGCAGGGTTCGGGGCCGGCCCATCAACGAGGACAGCACCCATGGACGCCGATCGCAAAGTCGCCGTGGTCACCGGCGCATCGCAGGGGATCGGCGCCGGCCTGGCCGCCGGGTTCCGGAAGCGCGGCTATCGCATCGTCGCCAATTCCCGGACCATCGGGCCGGCGGCCTCGGAGGACGTCCTGACGGTCGCAGGGGACGTGGCCGACCCCGACACCGCCCGCCGCATCGTCGACGCGGCGATCGCGGGCTTCGGCCGCATCGACACGCTGGTGAACAATGCCGGCCTCTTCCTGCCCAAGCCGTTCCTCGACTACACCGCGGCCGACTTCGCCTCGGTGGTGGCGGTGAACCTCGCGGGCTTCTTCCATGTGTCGCAGCTGGCCGCGGCCGCCATGCTGCGCCAGGGCAGCGGCCACATCGTCACCATCACGACGATGCTGGTCGGCCAGCCGATGACCGCCGTTCCCGCGGCCCTGGCCGCCCTGACCAAGGGCGGGATCGATGCGGTCACCCGGTCGCTGGCCATCGAGTATGCGGGCCGGGGCATCCGGGTCAACGCGGTCTCGCCGGGCGCCATCGATACGCCGATGCATCGGCCCGAGGCGCATGGTTTCCTCGCCACGCTCCATCCCCTCGGCCGCATGGGCACGATCGAGGAGATCGTCGAGGCGGTGATGTACCTCGATACCGCGGCCTTCGTGACCGGGGAGACATTGCATGTCGACGGCGGCGCCCATGCCGGCCGATGGTGAGCGCGGGACCGATGTCGACCGCCATGGAGCCGAGAGCATGACCACCTGGCCGGATCGCCGCATCCTCGACCTGTTCGGCATCGATCTGCCGATCGTCCAGGCACCGATGGCCGGGGCGGTCACCGCCGCGATGGTCACCGCCGTCTCGGAGGCCGGCGGGCTCGGCTCGCTGCCCTGCGCCACCTTGACCATGGCACAGATCCGGGCGGAGTTCGGCGCCATCCTGCAGCGCACGTCCAGGCCGGTCGGCCTCAACTTCTTCTGCCACGCCCCGCCCGTCGTCGATGCCGCCCGCGAGGCCGCGTGGCGGCAGCTCCTCGCCCCGTACTATGCCGAGTTCGGCCTCGACCCCGGGATGCCGGCACCCGCCATGCCCCTCGAGCCCTTCGGCGCCGCGCATTGCGACCTGGTGGCATCCCTGAAGCCCGAGGTGGTGAGCTTCCATTTCGGGCTGCCGGACGCCGGGCTGTGCGCGCGCGTGAAGCGGAGCGGCGCCCGGATCATCTCATCCGCGACCACGGTGGAAGAGGCCGTCTGGCTGGAACGCAACGGCTGCGATGCGATCATCGCCCAGGGGTGGGAGGCCGGGGGGCATCGCGCCATGTTCCTGTCCGACGACGTCGGAACCCAGCTCGGCACCCTGGCGCTGGTTCCGCAGATCGTCGACGCCGTGGCGGTGCCGGTGATCGCGGCCGGCGGGATCGCGGATGGCCGCGGGGTCGCTGCCGCCCTGGCCCAGGGGGCTTCGGCGGCGCAGGTCGGCACGGCCTATCTGTTTTGCCCCGAGGCCAGCCTGGCGCCGCTGCATCGGCAGGCCCTGAAGGCGTCCCGCGGCAGGACCGCGGTGACCAGGCTGTTCAGCGGCCGGCCGGCCCGGGTCGTCGCCAACCGGCTGGTGCGCGAACTCGGCGCCCGGCCCGTCGACCCGCCCGACTTCCCGCTCGCCGGCGCCGCGCTCGCCCCGCTGCGCTCCCAGTCGGAGCCGCGCGGATCGGACGACTTCACCGCCCTGTGGTGCGGCCAGGGCGCCCATCTCGGGCGCGATCTTCCAGCGGGGGAACTGACACGGCGGTTGGCCGAGGAGGCCGGCGCGGCAGCACGGCCGCGCTGAGCCCGGGGCGATTGCCATGGCCGTTCGGTTTCGATCGGCTGGCACGGACAGCCGTCAGTCCACCCGCTCTGGGTCAGGCGGCACGGCGGGCGGCCCCGCCGTGCCGTCATGGGTTACGGCGCTAGGTGCTCGCGAATCCCCTCGCTGGCCTGCGCGATCGCCGCCTCGGTCGAGGGCACATGGCGCAGCGCGTTCAGCAGCACGAAGTCGTGGATCGTGCCGTTGTAGCGCACCGCGGCGACCTCCACCCCCGCCGCCTTCAGCTTGCGGACATAGGCCTCGTCCTTGTCGCGCAGCGGGTCGTTCTCCGCCGTGATCACCAACGCTGGCGCCGGCACGGTCCCAAACGGTCTCCAAGGCGCCGCCGGCGGGTGCATCGAACAGTCCCTTACGAACCGAACCACTTCGTGACCAGCGCCTGGTAGCGCCCATTCGCCTTCATCGCCGCCAGTTGGACATTGGCCGGCGCGACCAGCGGGCTGTCCTTGCGGAAGCCGATGCCGACGGCCTGGCCGGCAGGGTCGGGCGGCGATGCCGCGGCCTGGCGGGACGGCAATTTCGCCGACTGGCTGCCGCAGGGGCGCTATCGCAACAAATGGTACCAGGCCGGCACCGCCGACGGCGCCTTCTTCGCCCTCGGCATCCACGGCCAGTGGCTGTATGTGAACCCGGCCGCCGAGACGGAGATCGCCAAATTCTCGTCACAGCCGGTGCCGGTCGACGATGCCTTCAAGCACCTGAACCTGGCCCTGTTCGCTGCCCTGCCGGCGATGGTCTGGCGGCGATGGTCTGGCGGCGGGACGGCGCCAGGGGTCAACCGGTGCCGCACACGGAGGCTTCAGGCGACAGGCGCCCGGCGGCATCGGAACTGCAGACGGTCTCTCAGGCCGGCCGGCGTCTGCGGGCTTCGAATGCCCATCTGGCGGTGTGCGTCAGCGGGATCTCCACGACCCTGTGGGCGACCAGCGCCACCGCGACCGACACCGCGAAAGCCACCGGGATGAACACGGCCGGCAGCACGGGGCCGAGATGCTGCCAGGCGACGAACACCGCGGTGGCGACGAAGGTGTGGCTGAGATAGAGCGTGTACGAGGCGTCGCCCAGCCGTTCCAGGGCTCTCGCGACGGCATGCCCTGATGGCGCCAGGCCAAGGGTCGCGTAGACGATGAGCATCGACGGGATGCCCCACAAGAGGAACCGGGTCTCCCATGGCGGGTTCCACGCGCCGAGCATCGGCCCAAGCATCGCGGCGGCCCCGGCCAGGGCGACGACCGCGAATGATGGGCGCGGCCGCCCCCATTTCCGGAACACCAGGTGCAGCGCCATCCCGCCGGCGAAGGTGAACACGATGGTGTTGCCGAAGAAGGATCTGAACGCCGTCCCCTGATCGGCCGCCAGCGACAGGGCAGAGAGCGCCGCGAAGGCCAGCACCATGGCGAAGGTGCGCCTCAGTCCCGACATCCCGATCAGGACGGCGAACAGCAGGTAGAAGAACATTTCGTAGTTCAGCGTCCAGCCGACGCCAAGCAGCGGCTGCAATTCGCCGTTGGGACGGATGAACGGAATGAAGAACAGCGACTTCAGGACCGTCTCGACATTCACATCGACGGCTCGCAGCATCGAAGGATACAACGCCCCGACGACCGCCAAGGCAAAAGTGTAGAACCAGTAGTTCGGCGCAATCCGGCAGATGCGGTTGATCAAGAACCGCCCTGCGCCGTCATCCCGCTCGTCATTGATCATCATCATGATGAAACCGCTGATGACGAAGAATATGTCGACGCCGATCCCGAGAAATAGACCGGCACGAGCCGAGACCTCGTCGGGTGGGGTCATCCGGCTGTACGCCACATAGATGCAATGCAGTAACACGATCATGCTGGCGGCCATGCCCCGCAAGATCTGAATACCCTGAAGTTTATTAATACGGGTCGGGAGCATGAATGGACCATGAAAATGCGTCGTCGACCCATAATGACATACGGATGACGGAAAGCAATCGACGGGGGCCGGCCCGGGGCTGCGCCCGCGGAATGCGACATGCCTGGCGCGGAGACGCCGGCGCAGGGCCACACGCCGATGCGATTCGACAATCGCGCCGGATCCACCCATGTCATCGACCCGTCCGGCTTTCGCCGTGCGGATCGATCTCGCTCGAGGATGTGCCTTGGACCATGCCGCCGAACTCGACCGCCTCGACCGCCTGGCCACGCTGCTGGACGGCCGCTGGCGCATTCCGGTGATCGGCTGGCGCTTCGGGCTGGACGCGATCATCGGGTTGGTGCCGGGCTTGGGCGACATCGCCGGCGGCCTGATCTCGGCCACCATCATCCTGCGCGCCCGTCGGCTGGGCGCGCCGAACCACATCCTGGCGCTGATGGCCGGCAACGTGCTGCTGGACGTGGCGGCCGGCGCCATCCCGGTGCTGGGCGACCTGCTGGACGTCTGGCTGAAGGCCAACCGCCGCAACACCCGCCTGCTGCGCCGGCATCTGGAACGTCAGGCCATCCGGGGATAGCAGGCGGCCGCTTCGATAGAAGAACCCCTATATTTTCTGCCCTGCGACGAGCTTCAGTTGGGTGTAGGAGGCATTGAGGGCATCGATCCGGTCTACAGCGAAGTAGGCCTGCGGCCGCTCAAGGCAACGCGGGCCTTCGATCCTGTGTATTCCCGTGTGTTCGATCACAAAGACCCGGGCGACTTTCGTCGCCCTGTTCACGAAGACCAGACCGCCTTCTTCTTCGCCCATGGCCGATCCGCTCGGTGTGAAGCTCAAATCGCGGCCACCCTCGGGAAGATAGACCTGCATCCGTCTGGCGGGCATGTCGTAGGGATCCAGATAGCACACGACGTCCCAAGGCTCCGAGTTCACGCCCTCAAATGTCGCGACCTTGTCCATGGACTGCAGCAGCTTTCCAGTCATGGCGCGGTCGGCGTCGCTGAGTCTCGAAGACAAGAATATAGAGAGCGCCGCCACCAGGCCGATCGCCCCAATCACGGCGGCAGATCCTATTTTCCCTTTATTTTTCATCACCCGCCCCGCCATCACGCCCCGAATAGGCCGGCCGCGGAGAACACCCGACTGGCGAAGCGCTCGCCGATGCGGCGGTGGGCGGCGGCATCGGGGTGGAGGTCGTCGGGCAGCGGCAGCTCGGCGTGGTCCGCCTCGCCGTAGAGCTCTCGCCCATCGAGGTAATGCAGGTTCGCGTCCTGCGGCGCCCGCTGCGCGACGATCCGGGCCAGCTCGTCGCGGATGACGGCCAGGGTCAGCTTGCCGCTGTCGCGGTCGGCCGCATCGCCGGCTGCCCGGAACCGCACCGTCCCGGCGCTCAGGGCCGCGAAATCGAAGCTAGTCGGCCCGGGCGTGTCCTCGTGGATCGGGCACAGGATGGGCGACACCACCAGCAGCGGCGTCGCGGGATGGCCGTCGCGGATGGTGTCGAGGAAGCCGTGGACCGCCGGGCCGAACGCCCGCAGGCGCATCAGGTCCATGTTGACCACGTTGATGCCGAGCTTGAGGCTGATGCGGTCGGCCGGCGTGTCCCGCATGGTGCGGGCGGTGAACGGATCGAGCAGCGCGCTGCCGCCCAGCCCGAGATTGACCAGGTCGACACCGCCGAGCCTGGCTGCGACCGCCGGCCAGGTGCCGGTCGGGCTGGCGGCGTCGGAGCCGTGGCTGATCGAGCTGCCATGGTGCAGCCAGACCTTGCGGCCGCGGGCGGCGGCCGCCTGCACCGGCGCGTCGGTGCGCAGGGCGATCAGCTCCGCGCTCTCGTTGTACGGCAGCCAGAGCTCGATGTCCTTGGCGCCACCCGGCAGGCCGGCGAAGCGCACCGTGCCGGCGGGGCCGGGTTCGGTGGTGATCGAGCCGGCGGCCATGTCGATGCGGAGGACGGTGCCGCCCGCGACGCTGGCCTGGCCGGCGAGGACGCCGTCGACCAGCAAATCGTACACCCCGTCCGGGCGGGGCGGCGCGCCAACATAGACCCGCTTGGTGGGCAGGGTGTCGAGTTCGATCGCGGTGGCCTGGGTGCGGAACGCCAGGCGCACCCCGGAGGGCTGGGCTTCCACCATCGCCAGCTGCGGGTCGGCGCATTGCGCCCGGGCCCAGGCCGGCAGCCGGTGCGGCAGCACGCCCCGGCCGGTGTCCTCCAGCTCCGCCGCGCCGCGCAGGATATCCGCGCCGATCGGGGCGGTGGTCCAGTCCTGGGTCATGGCGATGCCTGGAGTTGAGCCGCTAGGGGATCAGCCAACTAGCCTGTAGCGCGCCGCCGGTCCAGTCGAACAGGGCGCGGCGGTCGGCGCCGGGGACCAGGCGGACCCAGTCGATGCGGTCGACCGCCAGCACGATCACCGCGAAGTTCTCGCGCCCCGCCTCGGATACGTCGGTCGCAGGCGGCGGCAGGGCGGGGTCGGCGATCGCGGTGCCGGGCGGACCCGGCATGCGATAGGCGGCGCGGATCGGCCCCGGCGTTGCCGCCCAGGCGGCGTCGAGCGCAGGCCCCAGCGGCAGCAGCGCGGCCCGGCCTTCGACCCGGAGCTGGACCTCATCCGCCGCCTCGTACAGCAGCAGCGCCACAGCCGGGTCGGCCGCGATCTCCGCCACCTTGGCCGAGCGGCGGTCGGTGTGGATCTCGAGCCGCCGCGCCGCGGGGTCGGCCGAGCGCAGCACCACCGTGCGCAGCGCCGGCCCGCCGCGCACGTTCACGCTGGCGAGAGCGACGCGGCCGGTGGTGCGGCGGCGTTCGCCGGTGGCGCGGCCGAGCCGGGCCCAGGCATCGGCCAGCGCCGCGGCGAGGTCGTCATCCATCAGCGGTAGGTCACCGTCAGCTCGCCGACGCCGTCGACATGGCCTTCGAGCTTGTCGCCGGCCTTGACCGGGCCGACGCCGTCGGGCGTGCCGGTCATGATCAGGTCGCCGGGGCGCAGCTCGACCAGCCGCGACAGATGCGCGATCACGTCGGGCACCGCCCAGATCTGGTCGGCGAGGTCGCCGACCTGGCGGTTCTCACCGTTGATCTTCAGCCAGATCGCGCCCTTGGCCGGATGCCCGATCTCCGCCGCCGGGCGCAGCGCCGAGAGCGGCGCCGACTGGTCGAACGACTTCGCCATGGTCCAGGGCCGCGCCAGCTTCTTGGCCTCGCCCTGGATGTCGCGGCGGGTCATGTCGAGCCCGACGCCATAGCCCCAGACATGGCCCAGCGCGCGGTCGGCCGCGATGTCGGTGCCGCCGGTGCCGATCGCCACCACCAGCTCGATCTCGTGGTGCAAATCCTTGGTCGCCACGGGATAGGGGATGGTGCTGCCGCTGGGCACCACCGTGTCGGCCCATTTGGCGAAGAAAAACGGCGGCTCCCGGTCGGGGTCGTGCCCCATCTCGCGGGCATGGGCGGCGTAGTTGCGGCCGACGCAAAAGATGCGGCCGACGGGGAAGCTGGCGTCGCTGCCGAGGACGGGAACCAGGACCTGCGGCGGCGGGGCGATGACGGTCGGCATGGGAAGATCCCTGTGCGGGGGCGGAGTTCGGGGCGAGGCTGCGCGGCCACGCCCGCGCTTGTCAAACCCGGAATCACGCCGTGGCGCCTCGTCCGCCCACAATTCCGGCGGGCGATATGCGGGGCGGAAGCCTGCCATATGGCCGGCATATCGCGAGGGGTGTCGGATGCGTCCGCGTGCCGGTTGTGATCCGCGCCCGCCCCACTACACTCGGCGGCAGGCAGAGCATCCGAGGGCCGGAATGACGACGATCGACACCACCGCCGCGGCCGCCGCGCAGCTGCTGGTCGCGCGGCAGCAGACCATCGCCGTCGCCGAATCCTCCGCCGGCGGGCTGGTGTCGGCGGCGCTGCTGGCCCTGCCCGGCGCCAGCGCCTATTTCCAGGGCGGCGCCGTGGTCTACACCGCGGCGGCCCGGCAGGCGCTGCTGGGAATCGGCCTCGACGAGATGGCCGGCCTGCGCCCCTCGACCGAGCCCTATGCCGCGCTGCTGGCCCGCACCGTGCGGGACCGCTTCCAGGCGACCTGGGGCATCGCCGAGACCGGGGCGGCGGGACCGACCGGCAACCGCTACGGCGACCCCGCCGGCCACAGCTGCGTCGCCATCTGCGGCCCGGTGACCCGCACCGCCATCGTCGCCACCGGCCATGGCGACCGGGCGGAGAACATGCGGGACTTCGCCCAGGCCCTGCTGGGCCTGCTGGTGGACGGGCTGCGGGCCCAGCCGTGACCGCCCTGCCCGCCTTCGCCGCCGCGGCCCTGGCCGAGATCGCCGGCTGCTTCGCCTTCTGGGCCTGGCTGCGGCTGGGCCGGAGCGCGTGGTGGACACTGCCCGGCACCGCCAGCCTGATCGTCTTCGCGCTGCTGCTGACCCGCATCGATGCCGCCTTCGCCGGCCGTGCCTATGCCGCCTATGGCGGGATCTACATCGCGGCGTCGCTGGGCTGGCTGTGGGCGGTGGAGGGCAGCCGGCCCGACCGCTTCGACCTGGCCGGCGCCGCGCTGTGCCTGGGCGGCGCGGGGATCATCCTGTTCGGGCGGCGCCTCACCGTGTGACCGTCGCGCTTCCGCCATGATGCCGCCCACTTTCGGGGCGATCTGTCAGGAAAGATTTCCCCGACCCCTCCCCGCCCGCCGATCCGAGGCTCATCCATGTCGCTGAAATCCCTGTTGCTGGCCACCGCCACGCTCGCGGCCCTTGCCTCCCCCGCCCATGCCATCGACTGCAGCAAGGCCGCGACCGCCGTCGAGCACGGCATCTGCGGCGACAAGGGCCTGAAGGCGGCCGATGCCGCCCTGGGCCAGGCCTATGGCCAGATCGTGAAGGCCGCCGCCGGCGACGCCGAGATCCACGCCATGCTGGTCGCCAGCCAGAAGCGCTGGCTGGCCGCCCGGGACGAAACCTTCGCCGATCCCAAGGACGAGCACTGGACCGACGACACCCCATGGCGCGGCAGGCTGCTGGACGCCATCCGCAGCCGCACCAATGCCCTGGCACGGCGCTCCACCACCGATCCGAAGCAGTTCGATCTGATCGAGCGGGCCCAGGCGCAGCGCCAGTTCGCCGCCCGGCTCAGCGGCGGCAGCTTCGCCGGCTTCGAGACCCGCTGCGACTTCTTCCCGGACACGCCCGCATCCTGGGCCGACCATTACGACTGCTTCTCCACCCGCTACTACCGCAACAACGACCGGGTCTGCAGCGTGGGCGAGGACTGGGCCACGTACCGGCAGTACCAGACCCGGTCGATCGACAGGCTCGTGGACGGCAAGCTGACGCCCATCGCCACCTGCGACGTCGACGGCGACAGCGATTCCACCTGTCCGGACGCATCCAACGATTCCGACACCAAGGCCCGTTGGAACCTGCAGCCCAAGATCGACGATGCCGGCCCGTCGACCCTGCCGCCGGACCTGAGCAAGCTCGACGCCGACGCGGCGGGGTCGATGGTCGAGGGCGAGCCGGCGGGAACCAAGGACGACGAGCCCTGGCTGCACGCCTGCCTGACGGACAGCAGCTACCCCTCGGCCGATCCCACCAGCGACGGCAGCGGCAAGCGGCCGTGACGCCTGCCATCGCCATCCCGCGTCCGCCGATCCGAGGCCCCGCCATGCCGATGAAATCCCTGCTGCTCGCCGCCGCCACGCTGGCCGCCCTCGCCACGCCCGCCCATGCCATCGACTGCCGCAAGGCCTCGACCGCCATCGAGCACGGCATCTGCGACTCCCAAAGCCTGAAGGCGGCGGACGCGGCGCTGGGCCAGGCCTATGGGCAGATCCTGAAGGCCGCCGACGGCGACGCCGAGGTCCACGCCATGCTGGTCGCCAGCCAGAAGCGCTGGCTGGCCGCCCGCGACGAAGCCTTCGCCGATCCCAAGGACGAGCACTGGGGCGACGAAAACCCCTGGCGCGGGAAGCTGCTGAACGCCATTCGCAGCCGCACCGAGGATCTGGGGAAAAAATCCGCCGCCGATCCGAAACAGTTCGACCTGGTCGCCAGGGCGCTGCAGCAGCGCCAGTTCACGGCCCGGTTCACCGGCGGCGCCTTCGCCGGTTTCGCGACCGGCTGCGAATTCCTGCCGGGCAGCCGCGAGTCCTGGGCGGACAGCTACGGCTGCTTCGGAACCCGGAGCTACCAGAACAACAACCGGGTCTGCAGCGTGAGCGAGGACTGGGCGACCTATGCCGTCTATGAGACGCGGACCGTCGCCGATGTCGTCGACGGCAAGCCGAAGACCGTCGCGACCTGCTCCGTCGGCGGAAATGGAGACGATTCCGCCTGCCCGG
This sequence comes from Inquilinus ginsengisoli, assembly GCF_031453975.1. Taxonomy (NCBI): domain Bacteria; kingdom Pseudomonadati; phylum Pseudomonadota; class Alphaproteobacteria; order Rhodospirillales; family Rhodospirillaceae; genus Inquilinus; species Inquilinus ginsengisoli. The sequence goes on along the minus strand of NZ_JAVDPW010000005.1, from coordinate 227,195 downwards.
ATGCGGACGACACCTCGGATTCGGGGGCACGCTGGAACCTGCAGCCCAAGGCCGGCGAGGCCGGCGCGTCGGCCGCGCCGCCGGCCCTGGCCAAGATCGATGCCGAGGCGGGAGGGGCGGAGGACGACCAGCCCTGGCTGCGCGCCTGCCTGACGGATACGGGCTATCCCGCGGCCGACCCCACCAGCGACGGCAGCCGGAAGTAGCCCGCATTTCTCACCCTCCCTACGTCCTGCGCCGGTTCAAAATGCCGACGGGGCAGGAGAGCGGCGCAGCGCGATGCGGTGGCATCGGGCCAGCCGTTCGACGCACCACGTCGGCATTTTCAACCGGCCCTTCGGGTCGCCTTGCGGGGGCGGGCCGCTCAACCGTATGGCCTGATACGCTTTTCGCGTCCCGCCCCCGCATCCGACTCGCCGCAAGACGACGCAGGGCGTAGGGAGGGTGAGAAATGCGGGCTGGCGGTATCGCCTTGATGCCGCCCGCTTTCCAGCGGATAGGATGGTGCGGGGGGTTCCATGCCATCGCTCTACGACATCAAGCCACGATTCCAGGCGCTGCTGCGCCCCACCGCTGCCCGGCTGGCGCAGCGCGGCGTCAGCGCCAACACCGTGACCCTGGCCGCCGCCGGCCTGTCGGTGCTGCTGGGCCTGGTCACCGCCGCCACCGGCTGGTCCTGGCTGCTGCTGCTGTACCCGCCCTTCCTGCTGCTGCGCATGGCGCTGAACGCGATCGACGGCATGCTCGCGCGCGAGTTCTTCAAGCCCACGCCGCTGGGCGCGCTCTTGAACGAGGTCGGCGACATGGTGTCGGATGCGGCGCTGTATCTGCCGCTGGCCCTGCTGCTGCCGGCGCCGCCCTGGCTGGTGGTGGTGACCGTGCTGCTGGCGGTGATCGGCGAGGCCACGGGCGTGGCCGCGCGCAGCATCGGCGCCAGCCGGCGCTATGACGGGCCGTTCGGCAAGTCCGACCGCGCCTTGGCCTTCTCGATCCTCGCCGTCGCGGCCTTCTTCCAGGTCCTGGCCCCGGCGCTGTGGATGCCGCTGGTGCTGGGCGCCCTGCTGCTGCTGGCGGTGCTGACCATCCTCAACCGCATGCGCGCGGCCCTGGCGGAGATCGGCGCATGACCCTGACCGTCGACCCGACCGTCGCCTGGACCCTCGCGGCGCTGGGCATCGTGCTGGTGGTGGCCGAGGCCGCCGTGCTGTTCCTGCGCCGCAGCAAGCCCGATAAGGACTGGAGCGAGCTGCGGCTGCGCATCCGGTCGTGGTGGGTGATCGTGATCGCCGGCGCCATCGCCCTGGTGCTGAACCCGATCGCGGTGCTGGTGGTGCTGGCGGTGGTCAGCTACCTCGCGCTCAAGGAATACCTGTCGGTGGTGCCGACGCGGCGGGCCGACCGCGGCGTGCTGCTGGTCGCCTATCTCGCCATCCCGACCCAATGGTGGTGGATCGCGCAGGAGCAGTACGGCTTCTTCATCATCTGGGTGCCGGTCTACCTGTTCATGGTGGTGCCGGCGATGATGGTGCTGCGCGGCGAGGTCGCCGGCTTCCTGCGCGCGCTGGGCACCCTGCATTGGGGCCTGATGCTGTGCGTCTTCGCCATCGGCCATGTCGCCTATCTCTTCGTGCTGCCCGAGGCCGGGACCAAGGGCCCGGGCGGCGCCGGGCTGCTGCTGCTGCTGCTGATCCTGACCCAGGGCAACGACGTGGCGCAGTATGTCTGGGGCCGCATCTTCGGCCGGCACAAGATCGCGCCCTCGGTCAGCCCCAACAAGACGGTGGAGGGCTTCGTCGGCGGCCTGGTCACCACCACCATCGTCGCCGGGCTGATCGGCCCGCTGCTGGCGCCCCTGTCCTGGCCGATGGCGCTGTGGGTCGGGGCGCTGATGGCGATCAGCGGCTTCTTCGGCGACCTCACCGTCTCCGCGGTCAAGCGCGACATCGGCATCAAGGACACCGGCACGCTGATCCCCGGCCATGGCGGCGTCCTGGACCGGGTGGACAGCCTGATCTTCGCCGCGCCGCTGTTCTTCCACTTCATGCGCTACTTCTACTACTAGGGCCCGGGCAGCATGTGGCGCCTCCTGTTCCACTGGCTGGTGACCAAACCGGCGATGCTGCTGTTCGTGGGGCTGCATGTGCGGAACCCGGAGCGGCTGCCGATGGCGGGCCCGGCGATCATCGTCGCCAACCACAACAGCCATGCCGACACCGTGGCCCTGACCTCGCTGTTCCCCAGCCGGATCCTGCACAAGGTGCGCCCCGTGGCGGCGGCCGACTATTTCCTGAGCAGCCGGGCGATGGCCTGGTTCTCGATCAACTGCATGGGCATCCTGCCCTTCGACCGCCATGCGCGGGAGCGCGGCGAGGACCCGCTGACCGGCTGCGTCGAGGCGCTGGACCGCGGGGACATCCTGATCCTGTTTCCGGAGGGGTCGCGCGGCGAGCCGGAAAAGCTGCAGCACTTCAAGAAGGGCATCTGCCATCTGGCGGCGCGGCGGCCGGAGGTGCCGATCATCCCGGTCTACTTGCACGGCCTCGGCAAGGTGCTGCCGCGCGGCGCCTTCCTGCCGGTGCCGTTCTTCTGCGACGCCTTCGTCGGCCTGCCGCTGGCCGAGCGGCCGGAGGACACCGACGCCTTCGTCGCCGGGCTGGAGGCCGCCATGGCGAAGCTGGTGGAGGGCACGAGGTTCCCGGAATGGGAGTGAGAGATCGCCTGCAAACACGCCGGCGCGGCCGTCTGAAGGCGGTTCCTCTGCTTCCGGTGCTCACGGACCCAACGTCCGCTGCGCGCCGGTTCTCGGGACCACCTCCAGCCGACTCACGCCAGCGCGTTTTCAGACGATCTCTTACGGCCCTCGCCTTTCTGTGGGGTATCGCTGAGGCCTGCCTGTTCTTCGTGGTGCCGGACGTGCCGGTGTCGCTGATCGCCCTGGCCCGGGGCTGGCGGGCGGGGCTGCGCGCCGCCGTGGCCGCGGCCGCCGGGGCGGTGGTCGGCGGCACGGCGCTGGCGCTGTTCGCAACCTGGGCCCCCGAGACGGCGCTGGCCGTGGTCGAGCGCGTACCGGCAATCTCGCCCGCCATGATCGCCCGGCTGCAGGCCATGATGGCGCAGGCGGATTCGCCCGCGGCGCTGGTCGGCACCCTGATCCTGGCCAGCCTGACCGGCATTCCCTACAAGATCGCCGCCGCCAGCGCCCCGGGCCTGGGCATCCCGCTCTGGGAGCTGGCGCTGATCACCCCGCTGGTGCGGCTGCCGCGCTTCGCGTCCCTGGCCGCCGCCGGGGCGATCCTGCGCCGGCTGACCCCGGCGATGCCGGGCTGGATGCAGCCGGTGCGGGTGCGGCTGATGATCGCCGCGCTGGGCTGGTCTGCGTTCTACGTGAACTACTGGATGCATGTCGGGGGATGACGCCGGGCCCCGGCCGCCCTATTTTCCCTGAACAAGAAGAAACATCGGACGTAATTGACGCTGCCGCCGCGGAGATCCGGCTCAGCCGGATCGCCCATGTTTGGAGAGAACCATGGCCCTGTCGCGGATCGAAGACCACACGGACGGCGTGGCGCCGGCATCGGAGAAGTCCTCCGACCTGCGGTCGCTGCTGACGGTCGGCGGCATCTCGGCCGCGGGGCTGGGCGTCAGCCTGGTAGCGCTGTTCGGCCCGCCCGGCAGCGACCTGTCGATTGCGCTGACCATCGTCACCGCGGTCGGCGCCGTGGCCGCCATCGGCGCCGGCTTCGTCCTGGCCTCGATCGCCAGCCGCCGCTGATCCCGCTCAATCCCGGTTTTCGCGATCCCGCTGCGGCGGGCATCAGCCGGCGCGGCGCGCCGGGATGTCCGGCAGGATGCCGCGCTGGAACATGATGCCGAGCCGCAGGCTTTCGGCGATCTTCTCCGCCCGGGCGATGAACCGCCCGGCCGCCCGCGGCGGGCAGACCTCGCGCGCGGTGGCGCGGAACAGCTCCAGCCAAAGGGCGAAATGCTCCGGCTGCAGCGCCGGGACGCCGGCATGGGCCTGCATCGGCCGGCCGCCGTAGCGCGCGGTGCGCAGCATCACCGACGACCAGAAATCGCACATCTTGGCGAGGTGCGGCGCCCAGTCGGCGCCGATCACGCCGGCGAAGACCGGGCCGAGCACGGCGTCGCGCCGCACCCGGCCGTAGAAGGCATGGACCAGCGAGACGATCATCGCCTCGTCGATCGGCTCGATGGGATCGGCATCCGTCATATCCATCGGGATATATGGCCCGACGGCGCCGACCACGGCAAGCGGATCAAAGGTCGCGGACATGGGTGAGGGGACAGACCCCGCCTCCTATCCCACCCGTCATCCCCGCGAAAGCGGGGATCTCGTCACGCTCTGAATCGGATGGAGATTCCCGCTTTCGCGGGAATGACGTTCAAGAGAGCGGCGACGGGACACGGCACGCCCAAGAGTGTGGGTGCCATGGCTTCCGCCGATCACCCCCGCCGTTCGCTGTCGAGGGTGGCCATGCCGTGCGGCGCGTAGCGTTCGCCCGCCGCGGCGTTCCGGGGCACCGTCTGCTCGATCTGGGCCAGGTCGTCCGGCGTCAGGGCGACGTCGAGCGCGCCCAGCGCTTCGGCCAGCTGGTCGCGGCGGCGGGAGCCGACCAGTGGCACGATGTCCCCGCCCTGCGCCGACACCCAGGCGATGGCGATCTGGGCGACGCTGACGCCCTTGGCCGCCGCGATGGTCCGCAGTGCCTCGACCAGCTCGAGGTTGCGGTCGACATTGCCGTCCTGGAAGCGCGGGCTGTGGCTGCGAAAATCCTTCGGGTCGGTGCTGCCCTTCTGCCAGTGGCCGCTGATCAGGCCGCGCGACAGCACGCCATAGGCGGTGATGCCGATGCCGAGCTCGCGGCAGGTGGCCAGGATGCCGTCCTCGATGCCGCGCGAGATCAGCGAATATTCGATCTGCAGGTCGACGATGGGGTGCACCGCCGCGGCGCGGCGCAGCGTCTCCGACCCCACCTCGGACAGGCCGATGTGGCGCACATAGCCCGCCTCCACCATGTCGGCGATGGCGCCGACCGTGTCCTCGATCGGCACGTTGGGGTCGAGGCGGGCCGGGCGGTAGATGTCGATGTGGTCGACGCCGAGCCGCTGCAGCGAATAGGCCAGGAAGTTCTTCACCGCCCCGGGACGGCCGTCGAACCCGCCCCAGCCGCCGGCAGGGTCGCGCATCCCGCCGAACTTGACGCTGAGCACGGCGGCGTCGCGCTTGGGACTGGCCCGCAGCGCCTCGCCGATCAGCATCTCGTTGTGGCCCATGCCGTAGAAGTCGCCGGTGTCGATCAGGGTGATCCCGGCGTCGAGCGCGGCGTGGAGGGTGGCGATGCTCTCGGCCCGGTCGGACGAGCCGTACACGCCGTGGGACATGCCCATGGCGCCGAGGCCGAGGGCCGAGACGCGGGGGCCGGTGGCGCCGAGCTGACGATACTGCATGGTCGAAACTCCTGGGTGCCGCAGGCAGCGGCGCATTGCATCGGTCCCTATTATGGGGCGCCGCCATCCGTGCGATAATCCGACCAATTACAAACAAGCCGTTCGGGAAAACGCACAATGGCCAGCCCCGACCTGTCCGATCTCGACGCCTTCGTGGCCGTCGCCCGGGCGCGCAGCTTCCGCGGCGCCGCCACGCTGCGCGGCGTCTCCGCCTCCTCGCTCAGCGAGGCGCTGCGGCGGCTGGAGGCGCGGCTGGGCGTGCGCCTGCTGAACCGCACCACGCGCAGCGTCACCCCGACCGAGGCCGGGGAGCGGCTGATCGAGCGGCTGACCCCGGCGCTGGGCGAGATCGCCGGCGCGCTGGACGCGGTGAGCAGCGTCCGCGACAGCGCGACCGGGACGCTGCGGCTGGACGTGCCATCGATCGTGGCGCGCCACATCCTGCCGCCGATCGCCTGCCGCTTCCTGGCCGCCCATCCCGGCATCACCCTGGAGGTGACGGCCAACGACACCTTCATCGACGTGCTGGCCGCCGGCTTCGATGCCGGCATCCGCTATGAGGAGCGGCTGGAGCGCGACATGATCGCGGTGCCGATCGGCCCGCGGATTCAGCGCTTCGTCATCGCCGCCGCCCCGGCCTACCTGGCCACGCGGGGCCGGCCGCTTCACCCCAGGGACCTGCTGGAGCACGCCTGCATCCGCCACCGCTTCCCCAGCGGCCGGATCGTGTCCTGGGAGTTCGAACGCGACGGCGAGACCATCCGCATCACCCCGGACGGCCCGCTGGTGGCGACGACGATCGATCTGGAGCTGGCCGCCGCCATCGCCGGGCTGGGCGTGATGTGCATCTTCGAGGAGGTGGTGCGGCCGGCGCTGGACAGCGGCGCGCTGGTGCCGGTGATGGAGGATTGGTGGCAGAGCTTCTCCGGCCCCTTCCTCTACTACCCCAGCCGCACCCACATGCCCGCGCCGCTGCGGGCGTTCGTGGATTTCATCAAGACGGATCGAGGGCGGTGAAAGCCCAACCTACTCGGACTTTTGTTGTCATTGCCCGGCTTGACCGGGCAATCCAGGGGCAGTCGAGAGCCGCTCTGGCCGCCCCTGGATGCCGCGGTCGAGCCGTGGCATGACATTTAAATTGTAACCCTACCCAGCCAAAGTCCGGCGGATCTCGCCATGCGCCGCCGGATAGCCCGGCGACACCGCCCGCAGCCGGTCGGCGACCAGGGCGTGCAGGCGCGGCAGGGCGTGGAACGGCACGCCCGGCACCAGATGGTGCTCGGCATGGTAGCTGGCGTTCCAGAACAGGCCGCGCAGTACGAAGCCGGCCAGGGTCGTCCGGGTGTTGGCCCAGCGGTCGTTGCTGCGGACGCAGCCGGAATGCTCGGCCAGCAGCACCCAGCGCAGCAGCGGCTGGGCCAGCAGCACCGGCCCGGCCCACAGGATCAGCGCCAGGGCGCTGCCGGTCGCCAGGCTGGCCGCCACCAGGATCGCGTAGAGCGACAGGTACAGCCGCGCCTCGGCCACCACCCGCGGCCGGTCCTGCGCCGGAATCCACGGCAGGTCGGCCCGGCCCGCCGCGGTCCGCACCAGCCCGGCGACCTGGGCGCGCCAATAGGGCAGGCCGGTCAGGATCAGCAGGTAGCGCCCGCGGGTCAGCGGCGCGGCGCCGATCAGCTCCGGGTCGCGATCGGGGTCCTGGGTGTGGCGGTGATGCGCCAGGTGGAACAGCCGGAAGCCCTCCGGCGGCAGCACCAGGACGAAGCCGGCGACCCAGCCCACCAACCGGTTCAGCCACAGCGACTTGAACGGCGTGCGGTGGGTGGTTTCGTGCAGCGGGCTGAACAGGGCGATCTCGGCGGCGCCCAGCACCGCCATCGCCGGCCACAGCCAGAGGCTGCCGCGCGCCGCCAGCACCAACGCGGCGCCGAGCGCGATCAGCCCGAGATGCCAGGCCAGCGCCTGCAGGCCGCGCGCGTCGGAGCGCCGGGACAGATCCTTCAACGCCCCCGGCGGGAGCGGCCGCGTGGCTGCGTCGGTCATGCCGTATCCTGCCGCCGGCCGCCCATCCGGATCAAGGCCGGGCGATCATTCGCCCCAATGGATCGGGAAGGCGTCTGGGTAGGCGAACAGCGACGGGGCGCCGCCGGTGTGCAGGAACACCACCACGTCATCCGGGCGGAAGCGGCCGGCGCGGATGCCGGCGATCAGCCCGGCCATGGCCTTGCCGGTGTAGACCGGATCGAGCAGCAGCGCCTCCTGCGCCGCGGCCAGGCGCAGCGCCTCGACCATGCCGTCCGTCGGCAGGCCGTAGCCTTCGCCGACCACGCCGTCCTCCAGCACCACATCGTCCCCAGACAGCGGCGAGGCGACGCCCAGCAGCGCGCTGCCCGCCTGCAGCAGGGCGGCGACGCGCGGCCGCTGCTCCTGCGACGTCCGGCTGATGCAGTAGCCGATCGCCGGGGCCGTGCTGCCGCCCAGCGCCAGGCCGAGCGCCAGCCCGGCATGGGTGCCGCCGCTGCCGCTGGCCAGCGCGACATGGGTGATGCCGACGCCCTGGGCCTTCGCCTGCGCCAGCAGCTCCCGCGCCGCATCGACATAGCCCATCATCCCCAGCGCGTTCGACCCGCCGATCGGGATGATGTAGGGCGTGCCGCCCTCTGCCCGGCACTGTTCGGCCGCGCGCGCCAGCTCCGCGTCGGGGTCGGCGGTGCCGGGGTGGAGTTCGATGCGGGCGCCGAACAGCTCGTCCAGCAACAGGTTGCCGTTGGTGTGGTAGGTCGGGTCGCGCCCGGCCACCGCATCGGTCAGGATCAGCACGCAGTCGAGGCCCAGCTTCGCCGCCGCCGCCGCGGTCTGGCGGGCATGATTGGACTGCGGGCCGCCGGCGGTGATGATGGTGTCGGCGCCCCGGGCCAGCGCCTCGCCCAGCAGGAACTCCAGCTTGCGCACCTTGTTGCCGCCCAGCGCCAGGCCGGTGCAGTCGTCGCGCTTGATCCACAGCTGCGGCCCGCCCAGCGCGGCGGTGAGGCGCGGCATCGGCTCGAGCGGCGTCGGCGCGTGCTGCAAGGCGATCCGCGGCAGCTGGTCCAGCGAGGGCATCGGTTCCGTCCCGTGAAGCTGCGGCCCCGCCGGCCGCCTGCCCGCTTCGTATCACGGTTTGTGATCGGGCCAGAAGGGGCGGCCGGGTGCTACCCGGAGGGCGGGCGCGTCGAGCCGCGGATGACCAGCTCGGTCGGCAGCAGGCGCCGGGTCGCGGGGATGGGGCTGCCGTCGGCCACCGCCTTCAGCAGCAGCGTCGCCGCGGTGGCGCCCTTGTCGAACAGCGGCTGGCGGATGGTGGTCAGCGCCGGCCGCACCAGGGCGGCGCGCCGGATGTCGTCGAAGCCGGCGACCGAGACGTCCTCCGGCACCCGCAGGCCCAGCGACCGCGCCGCCTCGATCGCGCCGATCGCCAGCCGGTCGGACATCGCCAGGATCGCGGTCGGCCGGTCCGGCCGGCGCAGCAGCACCAAAGCGGCGTCGCGGCCATGCGCCTCGCTGCTGGCCGGGCGCTCCTCGATCGGCATCGAGTCCGGGTCGAGCCCGGCGGCGGCGATGGCCTCGGCATAGCCTTCCAGCCGGTCGACGCTGGTGCGGAAGGTCATGATCGCCCGCCGCGCGGCGTCGAGCGGCCCGACATAGCCGTCGACCGAGGATTCCAGCGAGATGATGCCGAGCTGGCGGTGGCCGAGCCCCAGCACATGCTCGGCCACCCGCCGGGCGGCGCCGTGGTCGTCGATGCCGACGAAGGCCACGCCATCGGGCGCCTGGTTGTCGATCGCGACCACCGGCAGGCCGCGGCGCAGCAGCGGCGCCCAGGCCTCCGCCCCATTCAGGAAGCCGTAGACCAGGAAGCCGTCGACCGCGGCGCGGTGGATGGCGCTGCGGCTGGCCGGGCTTTTCACCGCCGGCAGGATCAGGAGGCCGGACCGCGCCTTCTCGCAGGCCGCCGCCACGCCGCGCAGCATGCCCACCGCCGCCGGGTCGTCGAAGGCGAAGGGCAGCGTCTCGTGGAACAGCAGGCCGATGGCCTCCGCCTTGCCCGTCCGCAGCATCCGCGCCGCCGGGTTGGGGCCGTGCACGCCCATCGCCCGCGCCGCCGCCATGATCCGGTCGCGCAGCTCGGCCGACAGCTGGTCCGGCCGGTTGAAGGCGTTCGACACCGTGGTGCGCGAGACCCCGACCGCCGCCGCGATGTCCAGCAGCGTGCCCCGCCGCTTGTCGGTTCCGTCATTCATGCGGACACCCTAGGGGGCCCCTCTTGATCGATCAAGAAACTCTCGATACTGTCAAAACTGAATGCATTCAGAAGCCTTGTTCAGGGGACCGGGGCGGCTGGCGGGATCGCGGCCGGAATGCAGGGGATGCGGAGGGGTTGAATGCGCGAATGGTGGCGCGGCGCGGTGATGTACCAGATCTACCCGCGCAGCTTCCTGGACACGAATGGCGACGGCGTCGGCGACTTGGCCGGCATCACCGCCAAGCTGGACTACATCGCCGATCTCGGCGTCGACGGCATCTGGATCTCGCCCTTCTTCAAGTCGCCGATGAAGGATTTCGGCTACGACGTCTCGGATTACTGCGACGTCGACCCGCTGTTCGGCACGCTGGCGGATTACGACCGGCTGATCGAGAAAGCGCATGCGCTGGGATTGAAGGTGATCATCGACCAGGTGATCAGCCACACCTCGGACGCCCATCCCTGGTTCACCGAGAGCCGGGCCAGCCGCGACAACCCCAAGGCCGACTGGTTCGTCTGGGCCAACCCGAAGCCGGATGGCAGCCCGCCGAACAACTGGCTGTCGATCTTCGGCGGCTCGGCCTGGCAGTGGGACACCCGCCGGCGCCAGTACTACATGCACAATTTCCTGACCCAGCAGCCCGACCTGAACCTGCACAATCCCGAGGTGCAGGATGCGGTGCTGGCGGCGCTGGAGTTCTGGCTGCAGCGCGGCACCGACGGCTTCCGCCTGGACACCGCCAATTTCTACATGCACGACCGGCTGCTGCGCGACAACCCGGCCAAGCCGGCGGACACGGCGCCGACCGGCGACGAGCGGCCGGACAATCCGTACTTCATGCAGTTCCACCGCTACGACAAGTCGCAGCCGGAGAACCTGCTGTTCCTGCGCCGGCTGCGCGAATTGCTCAACCGCTATCCCGACAGGATGGCGGTGGCCGAGATCGGCGATGACGACCCGATCGGCCGGACCGCGGAATACGTCCAGGCCGACCTGCTGCACACCGCCTACAATTTCAGCCTGCTGAACGACACCTTCAACGCGCCGCACATCGCCAAGGCGCTGATCGCCTTCCACCAGGCCACCGACGACGGTTGGCCGTCCTGGGCCTTCTCCAACCACGACGTCAAGCGGGTGGTGTCGCGCTGGGGCGGGCCGGACGCCGATCCGCGGCTGGGCCGGATGCTGACGGCGCTGCTGAGCTCGCTGCGCGGCACCGCCTTCATCTACCAGGGCGAGGAGCTGGGGCTGCCCGAGGCGGAGGTGCCCTACGACAAGCTGCAGGACCCCTACGGCATCACCTTCTGGCCCGACTTCAAGGGCCGCGACGGCTGCCGCACCCCGATCCCGTGGGACGTCGAGGCGCCCCAGGCCGGCTTCTCCACCGCCGAGCCCTGGCTGCCGATCCCGGAGGCGCACCGCAAGCTGGCCGCCGGCGCCCAGGCGCACGACCCCGAATCGACCCTGGCCTTCACCCGCCAGTTCCTGCGCTGGCGGCGCAGCCACCCCGCCTTCGCCACCGGGGCGATTCGCTTCCTCGACACCGCCGACGGCGTCCTGGCCTTCGAGCGGGTGCTGGATGGCGAGCGCATGCTCTGCGTCTTCAACCTGACCGGCGAGACCCGGATCTGGACGGCGCCGACGGTGCAGATCGCTCCGACCGACGCGCCCGGGCTGGGCGGTCGGCTGGAGGGCGGGCGGGTGGCGCTGCCGCCCTACGCCGCCTTCTTCGGCGCGGTCGCCGCGGAAGCGATGCAGGCGGAGCAGAACGCGGCCTGACGGGTTGTCTCAGGAATAGTTTCGTTTCGACTCGCCAGAGGCCGGCCTGGCGAGTCACCCTTCACGACAAGACACGCACGCGGGGGGCGCGCCGGTCTTCCCCCGCTGCCAAAAGCAGATGGAGGAGACATGTCGAAGAGCGCGCTCTTGCCCCTCGCCCTTGCCCTGACCTTGGCCGGCGGCGCCGCCGCCCAGGCGGAAGGGGTCAAGGTCACGATCTCCTGCGGCTCGGTCGGTGCCGAACAGGCGCAATGCCGCGAAGGCGCCAAGGCCTGGGAGGCGAAGACCGGCAACACGGTCGACATCGTCGCCCCGCCGCAGTCGACCTCGGACCAGCTCGCCCTCTACCAGCAGATCCTGAACGCCAAGTCGGGCGACATCGACGTGTTCCAGATCGACGTGGTGTGGCCCGGCATGCTGGGCAGCCATTTCATCGACCTGAAGCAGTATGTCGACCAGGCCACTATCGACCAGCACTTCCCCGGCATCATCAAGGGGCTGACCCGCGACGGCCAGCTGATGGCGCTGCCGTGGTTCACCGATGCCGGGTTGCTCTATTACCGCCAGGACCTGTTGGACAAATACCAGCTCAAGGTGCCCACCACCTGGGAGGAGATGACCGCCGACGCCAAGACCATCCAGGAGGGCGAGCGCAAGGCGGGCAACGACCGCTTCTTCGGCTTCGTCTTCCAGGGCCGGGCCTATGAGGGGCTGACCTGCGACGCGCTGGAATGGATCGTCAGCTTCGGCGGCGGCGACATCGTGGAGGCCGACGGCAAGATCACCGTCAACAATCCGCAGGCGGCCAAGGCGCTGGACCTCGCCGCCTCCTGGATCGGCACCATCGCGCCGGACGGCGTGCTGAACTACATGGAGGAGGACGCCCGCGGGGTGTTCCAGTCCGGCAACGCCGCCTTCATGCGCAACTGGCCCTACGCCTATGGGCTGGTGAATTCCGGCGACAGCCCGGTCAAGGGCAAGGTCGGCACCGCCGCCCTGCCCAAGGGCGATGGCGACGGCGCGCGGGTCGCGGCGACCCTGGGCGGCTGGAACCTTGCCGTGTCGAAATACTCCGCCCATCCCAAGGAGGCCGCCGACCTCGCCGCCTTCCTGACCGGCAAGGACGAGCAGAAGCGCCGCGCCATCACCGGCGCCTTCCAGTCGACCATCCCGGCGCTCTACGACGACCCGGACGTGCTGAAGGCCCAGCCGTTCTTCGCCCTGCTGAAGACCGCCTTCGAAGGCGCGGTGGCGCGGCCCTCGGCGGTGACCGGCGAGCGCTACAACGAGGTCTCGACCCTGTTCTGGAACGCGGTCCACAACACCCTGTCGAAGCAGGGCGACGGCGCCACCAACCTGGCGCAGCTGCAGAAGGACCTGAACCGCCTGAGCCGCGGCGGCCGCTGGTGACAGAGCGGGCCGGCCCCACCCCGCACGGGGTGCTGCCGGCCCGTCCCGACCCACCCTCGATCCCGGGGAGGATCCCATGACCGTCGCCACCTCGACCACCGCCCCTGCCGCCGACAATGTGAAGCCGGTCGCCTCCCGGCTCAGCCGACAGCGCATCCGCGCCGCCTGGATCTTCCTGATCCCGATGCTGCTGGTGCTGCTGCTGGTGGCCGGCTGGCCGCTGGTCCGCACCATCGCGCTCAGCTTCACCGACGCGACCCTGCAGGCGGACAGGCCGACCCGCATGGTCGGCTTCGACAACTACCTGTTCTACGGCCCCAACCGCGCCGACTACGACGACAAGCTGGGCGGCTACTACGTCTTCTACGACCCCAAGGGCACCAACCTGGTGTGGAAGGCCGAAGAGGGCAAGTTCTGGGACATCGACACCAACCAGCCGGTCGATTACGACGTCGACACCAGCGGCATCTTCAGCTGGCAGGGGCTGCTGGTCGACCATGTCTGGTGGCGGTCGGCCTGGAACACCATCCTGTTCACGGTGGTGTCGGTGACGATCGAGACCATCCTCGGCCTGCTGATCGCCATGACCCTGAACGCCCATATGCCGGGCCGCGGGCTGCTGCGGGCCGCGGTGCTGATCCCCTGGGCCATCCCCACCATCGTCTCGGCCAAGATGTGGGGCTGGATGCTGAACGACCAGTACGGCGTGATCAACGAGGTGCTGCTGTCGCTCGGCGTCATCACCACCCGGGTGGCCTGGACCGCCGACCCCAGCCTGTCGCTGGCCTCGGTGATCGCGGTCGATGTGTGGAAGACCACGCCGTTCATGACGCTGCTGATCCTGGCCGCACTGCAGATGCTGCCCGGCGAGGTCTACGAGGCGGCGAAGGTCGACGGCATCAGCCCGTGGCGGGTGTTCACCAAGATCACCGTCCCGCTGATCTGGCCGGCGCTGATGGTGGCGATCCTGTTCCGGGCGCTGGATTCGCTGCGGGTCTTCGACCTGATCTACGTGCTGACCTCGAACAGCATCAGCACCATGAGCATGTCGGTCTTCGCCCGGCAGCAGAGCATCGATTTCGGCAATGTCGGCTTCGGCTCCGCCGCCTCGACCCTGCTGTTCGTCATCATCGCCGTGATCGCCGCCCTGTGGATGGTGGCGGGTCGCGTGCGCTTCGACAAATAGGGGGCGCGCCATGGCCATGTCCAAGACCCTGAAGCGCCGCGTCGGCCAACCGCTTTTCTACCTGCTGGTGGCGGTGATCATCGTCTACACCGTGTTCCCGTTCTACTGGGCGGTGGTGTCGTCGCTGAAGACCGGCCAGCAGCTGTTCGGCACCGACCTGCTGCCGCCGACGCCCACGCTGGACAACTATGTCGGCGTGTTCCGCGAGCAGCCGTTCCTGACCAACATCGTCAACTCGCTGATCGTCGCCGGGTCGACCGTGCTGATCTGCCTGGTGCTGTCGGTCAGCGCCGCCTACGCGCTGGGCCGGGTCCGGTTCCGCGGCCGCAGCACCATCCTGATGCTGACCCTCGGCGTCTCGATGTTCCCGCAGGTGGCGGTGCTGACCGGGCTGTTCGAGCTGGTGCGCTGGCTCGGCATCTACAACCAGCTCGGCTCGCTGATCCTCAGCTACATGATCTTCACCCTGCCCTTCTCGGTCTGGGTGCTGACGACCTTCATGCGCGAGCTGCCGCGCGAGCTGGAAGAGGCGGCGATCGTGGACGGCGCCAGGCCGTGGCAGATCCTGGTCCGGGTGTTCCTGCCGCTGCTGGGCCCGGCCCTGGCGACCACCGGCCTCTTGGCCTTCATCGCCGCCTGGAACGAGTTCCTGTTCGCCCTGACCTTCACCCTGACCAACGAGGTGCGGACGGTGCCAGTGGCGATCGCCCTGATCTCGGGCGCCACCCAGTTCGACATCCCCTGGGGCCTGATCATGGCGGCATCGGTGGTGGTGACGGTGCCGCTGATCGTGCTGGTGATGATCTTCCAGCGCCGCATCGTGTCCGGCCTGACGGCGGGCGCGGTCAAGGGTTGAGCGATCGGGCGGCGGCAGGCCCGCCGCCCGTCACTCTACGAGCGCTTCCTTGGCATGGGCGGCGGCGCCGCTGCGCAGCGGGCGCTCCTCCATCAGCAGCAGGCTGACGAAGCCGAGGGCGAGGCCGGCCGCGGCAGCCAGGAACAGCCAGTGGAAGCTGCCGACCAGCGCGTCGCGCAGCGCCGGGTTGAGGTCGCCGAGATTTTCCGGCGACTGGCCGGGGGTTCCGCCGATGGCGCCGAGCACGATGGCGCCGAAGCCGGCCACCACAATGGCGCTGCCCAGCGAGCGGAAGAAGTTCATGCAGGCGGTGGCGGTGCCGAGCTGGTGCATCGCCACCGAATTCTGGATCGAGATGGTGGTGACCGGCAGCACGGTGCCGAGGCCGAGGCCGACCACGCCGAGCATGATCTCGACCGACCATTGCGGCAGGCCGGTGGGGTGGACCGCCAGCACCAGCAGCGCGGCCACGGCGCAGGTCAGCCCGATCAGCGGCGTGCGCTTGTAGTGGGTCATGATGGCCATGAAGCGGCCGGCCAGGTTGGCGCCGGTCACGGTCCCCGCCATCAGCGGCAGCAGCGCCAGGCCGGCATTGCTGGGCGACAGGCCGAGGACGCCTTCGAGATAGACCGGCACATAGATCGACAGGCCGATGAAGGTGCCCATGACGCAGAAGGCCGCCGCCGTGCCGGTGCCGACCACCGGGTTGGACATCACCGCCAGCGGGATCAGCGGTTCGGACGCGGTCAGCAGGCGGATGGCGAACAGCACCCAGAACAGCAGCGACACGCCGAGCAGGCCGAGGATCTGGACCGAGGCCCAGGGGTAGTAGTTGGCGCCGCCCCAGGTCAGCGCCAGCATCACCGCCACGGTGGCGACCACCATCAGCACCGCGCCGAGCACGTCGAGCTTGTGCCGCCGTTCGTGCCGCGGCAGGCGGCGCAAGGTGTTCCAGGTCATCCAGAAGGCGCCGAGGCCGAGCGGCAGGTTGATCCAGAAGATCACCGACCAGTGCAGATGGTCGGCGATCAGCCCGCCCAGCACCGGCCCGACCACGCTGGAGGTCACGAAGACGCTGGCGATGTAGGCCTGGTAGCGCGACCGTTCCTTCGGCAACACCACGTCGGCGATGATGGTCTGGGCCAGCGAGATCAGCCCGCCGCCGCCCAGCCCCTGCAGCGCCCGCGCCAGGATCAGCGCCAGCATGGTCGGCGCCAGGGCGCAGACCACCGAGCCGACGATGAACACACCGATGCTGACCAAGAGCGTGATCCGCCGGCCGTGGATGTCGCTGAGCTTGCCGTAGAGCGGGGTGACCGCGGTCGAGGCCAGCAGATAGGCGCTGACCACCCAGGACAGGTGTTCGACGTCGCCCAGCTCCTGCCCGATGGTCGGCAGCACCGTCGCCACGATGGTCTGGTCCAGCGCGGCCAGCATCATGGCCAGCAGGATTCCGATGATGATCGAGCGGATTGCGGCATGGTCGAGCGGCGCCGGCCCGGCGACCGCCTCGTTGTGTGCGGACATGGTCTCTGTCGTTTCCGAATCCTGGAATCGGCGGTGGCGGCGTGGCCTGCACCGAGCGGTCCAGGTTTCGCCTACGGCACTTGTCAGACAAGAGCGGTCTCGGCAGTGCAGCCATCGCCCCCCGGCATGGAGCGAAAGGCCATGCGGTCGCAGGCCTCTCGCGCCGCGCCGGGGAGCGGCCCATATCGGCGGCTCCGACGCTTGCCCTTCTCCCGCCACGCGGGAGCGGTAAGGCGAACCGACCGGACTCCACTTCCATCAGGGCCGAACGCGCTCTAGGGTGCCGCCATGACCGACCAGACCCAACCCAGGGCCGAAAAGAGCCCCTTCCTGCGCCTCGGGCTCGAAGCCGGGCCGCTGCTGATCTTCTTCGTCGCCAACCAGCTGGCCGGCGTCATGCCCGCGACCGCGATCTTCATGGTCGCGATCGTGGCGGCGGTGATCCTGTCGGTGCGGCTGGAGCGGCGGTGGCCGATCATGCCGGTGGTCAGCTGCGTCTTCGTACTGATCTTCGGCGGCCTGACGCTGTGGATGGACGACGACACCTTCATCAAGCTGAAGCCGACCGTGGTGAACCTGCTGTTCGCCGCCATCCTGTTCGCGGGCCTGGCCACCGGCCGCAACTTCCTGAAGCTGATGATGGGCACGGTGTTCGAGCTGACCGAGGCCGGCTGGCGCATCCTGACCTGGCGCTGGGCGGTGTTCTTCGTGGTGCTGGCGGTGATCAACGAGATCGTGTGGCGCAACTTCTCGTTCAACTTCTGGGCCGGCTTCAAGCTGTTCGGCATCCTGCCGCTGACCCTGGTCTTCGCCATGGCGCAGATGCCCGTCCTGATGCGGCACCAGGAAAAGCCGGCAGCGGAATGACCGATCCCCTGCGCCATGTCGAGGATTGGGTCTTCGACCTCGACAACACGCTCTATGCCGCCAAGACCGACCTGTTCGCCCAGATCGACCGGCGCATGGGCGAATACATCCGCACCCATTTCGACCTGCCTCCGGCCGAGGCGCGGGCGCTGCAGAAGCGGCTGTTCCGCGAGCACGGCACCACCCTGCGCGGCCTGATGAACGAGCGCGCGGTCGCGCCGGGCCCGTTCCTCGAATTCGTCCACGACATCGACGTCTCGGCAATCGGCCCCAGCCCGGTGCTGGCGGCGGCGCTGGCCGAGCTGCCGGGGCGGAAGTTCATCTTCACCAACGGGTCGGTGCCGCATGCCGAGCGGGTGCTGGACCGGATGGGCCTGGCCGGGCGGTTCGACGGCATCTTCGACATCGTCGCCGCGGCCTATGTGCCGAAGCCGGATCCCGGCCCCTACCAGGCGCTGCTCGACCGCTACGGCCTGGCGCCGGAGGCGACGGTGATGGTGGAGGACATGGCCCGCAACCTGTTGCCGGCGCACAAGCTGGGCATGACCACGGTGTGGGTCCGCACCCCGTCGGACTGGGGCCAGCCACTGCCCGACGACCGGCACATCGACATCGCCATCGACGACACCGCCGACTGGCTGGCCGCCGTGGTCGCAGCGCGCCGGGCGGGCTGAGGGATCAGCTACACGCTTTGAAACTGCCCGGCTGCTGCCGCGTCCAGGTGTCGGTGCGGCCGAACAGGCTGATGCCGACATAGCCGCGCAGGTCCAGCGTGTCCGGCCCGGTCAGGGTCATGGTGGCGTCGTAGGTCTTGCCGCTCTTCGGGTCGTAGATCGTGCCGTCCTCCCATTCCGTGTCGGAGGACTGGGTGAAGCTGTGCAGCATCACCAGCTTGCACAGCGGCTTGCTGTGCTTGCTCTCATCCGGGTTGTTCACGTCGGTGGCGGGGGCGTCGGGCGGCAGGCCGGCGATGCGGCCGCAGATGCCGGTGGTGCAGTCGAGGATCTCGATCACCGAACGGCCATCCCCGGTGCGCCAGAAGCCCTTGATCCCGCCGGCGGCGGAGGCGGTCGGTGCGGCCAGGGCAGCGGCGAACCCGACGGCCAGGCCTGCGGCAAGAACGGCGCTGCGGATGGTCATGGGCACTCCCATATTGGTCGTGTTGCTTCTGCGTCGAGCATGCGGCGAGACGGGAGTCCTGTCCATTGCGCCGATTTGCATCGCGCTGAGGGTGACAACTTTGAAACTATTCGAGCTTTTGCCTCGGTTTGCGCTCGGCTATGGTCCAGCATCGGCCGAGAGGAGCCGCCGGCGGGTTGCCGGGTGACGGAGAATTGAGATGAGCGCGCCGCGTACGCTGTTCGACAAGATCTGGGACAACCATGTCGTCCATCGCCAGGATGACGGCACGTGCATTCTCTACATCGACCGTCACCTCGTGCATGAGGTGACCAGCCCGCAGGCCTTCGAAGGGCTGCGCCTGGCCGGCCGCAAGGTGCGGCAGCCGCACGCCACCCTGGCCGTGCCCGACCACAACGTGCCGACCTCGGACCGCGCCGGCGGCATCGCCGACGAGGAGAGCCGCGTCCAGGTCGAGACGCTGGAGCAGAACGCCGCCGATTTCGGCGTGCCGATCTTCACCATGAACGACGTGCGCCAGGGCGTGGTCCACATCATCGGGCCAGAGCAGGGATTCACCCTGCCGGGCACCACCATCGTCTGCGGCGACAGCCACACCTCGACCCACGGCGCCTTCGGGGCGCTGGCCTTCGGCATCGGCACCAGCGAGGTCGAGCATGTGCTGGCCACCCAGACGCTGCTGCAGAAGCCGGCCAAGAACATGCGCATCACGGTCGAGGGCGACCTGCCGCTGGGCGTGACCGCCAAGGACATGATCCTGGCGATCATCGGCACCATCGGCACCGCCGGCGGCACCGGCCATGTCATCGAATATGCCGGCGACGCCATCCGCGCCCTGTCGATGGAAGGCCGCATGACGGTCTGCAACATGTCGATCGAGGCCGGCGCCCGGGCCGGGCTGATCGCCCCCGACGACACCACCTTCGCCTATCTCAAGGGCCGGCCGATGGCGCCGAAGGGCGCCGATTGGGACCAGGCCGTCGCCTACTGGCGGACCCTGCCGACGGATGAGGGCGCCCGCTACGACCGCGAGGTGGTGCTGAAGGCCGCCGACATCGTGCCGATGGTGACCTGGGGCACCAGCCCGGAGGACGTCGCGCCGATCACCGGCGTGGTGCCGAACCCCGACGCCGCCCCCGACGCCAACAAGGCCAGCGCCTGGCGCCGCAGCCTGGACTACATGGGCCTGCAGCCCGGCCAGCGCATGAGCGAGCTGGCGGTCGACAAGGTCTTCATCGGGTCCTGCACCAACGGCCGGATCGAGGATCTGCGCGCCGCCGCCGCGGTGGCCCGCGGCCGGCACGTCGCCGACAGCGTCTACGCGATGATCGTCCCCGGCTCGGGCCTGGTGAAGCAGCAGGCCGAGGATGAGGGGCTGGACGAGGTGTTCAAGGCCGCCGGCTTCGACTGGCGCGAGCCCGGCTGCTCGATGTGCCTGGCGATGAACGCCGACAAGCTGTCGCCGGGCGAGCGCTGCGCCTCGACCTCGAACCGCAACTTCGAGGGCCGCCAGGGCCGCGGCGGCCGCACCCACCTGGTCAGCCCGGCCATGGCCGCCGCCGCGGCGATCGCCGGCCACCTGACCGATGTGCGCGACCTGAACTGAGCCGCGCGTAGGTTGGGTTCGCCCCTCGGCGAACCCAACGACCGGCCCTCAGACCATCCGTCCCGGAGTGTTGGGTTCGCAACGCGAACCCAACCTACGTCATGACCTGCCTGTCCTGTCGGGAAGGAATGCCCTGCCATGTCCGTTCCCATCGACGCCGCACGCAAATTCGACCCGGCACGGGCCGGCGAATACGAGACGCAGAGCCGCATCGCCCTGGCCGGCTATGACGCGTGCCATGAGCTGTCGGCCTGCATGCTGGCGGCGGCGCTGGGCTCCGGCGGTCCTGCCGAGATCCTGGTCGCCGGCGCCGGCGGCGGGGCCCAGGAGATCGTTACCGCCGGGCCGCTGGAGCCGGGCTGGCGCTTCACCGCCGTCGACCCGTCCGCGCCGATGATGGAGCTGGCCGTCGCCCGGCTGCGCGAGACCGGGCTGGACGGCCGGACCGAGATTTTCCTGGGCACGGTCGACGACCTGCCGGCCGACCGCCGCTTCGATGCCGCGACCCTGATCGGCGTGCTGCACCACCTGCCCGGCGACGACGCCAAGCGCGCCATCCTGCGGTCGCTGGCCGCACGGCTGAAGCCGGGGGCGCCGCTGATCCTGGCCGGCAACCGCTTCGCCTATGCCAGCCAGCCGCTGCTGCTGGCCGCCTGGGGCCAGCGCTGGCGGATGAAGGGCGCGACGCCGGACGAGGTCGAAGCCAAGCTGAGCAAGATCCTGCAGGGCGCCGACCCGCCGCATTCCGAGGAGGCCGTCGCCGACCTCCTGGCCGAAACCGGCTTCGGCCCGCCGACCCGCTTCTTCTCCAGCCTGTTCTGGGGCGCCTGGCTGGCCCGGCGGAACTGATCGCAGACGCGCGCCATCAGAGGCCGTTCGAAAACGTGTCGGCGTGAGTCGATTGGCGGTGGCGCCGAGAACCGGCGCGCAGCGGACATGGCCGTCCGTGAGCACCGGAAGCACAGGCACCGCCGTCAGGCGGCCGCGCCGGCGCGTTTGCGGACGGCCTCAGGCGTGGCCGGCTTCGGTCGACAGCATGGTCGGGTCGAAGCCGAGCTTGGCGATCGCCTGCTCCCACTTCACCGACAGGTCGTCGCCGAACAGGATGTCCGGGTCGCAAGGCACGTTGAGCCAGCCATTGGCCTGGATCTCGGCGTCGAGCTGCCCCGCGCTCCACCCGGCATAGCCCAGCGCCAGCAGGTGCCGGCTGGGGCCGGCGCCATTGGCGATCGCCTGCAGCACCTCGAGCGTCGAGGTCACCGCCACCTCGCCCACCACCACCGTCTTCTCGGCGCGGTAGTCGGCGGAATGCAGCACGAAGCCGCGGCCGGATTCGACCGGCCCGCCGAACTGCACCCGGGTCTTGCCCAAGAGGTCGCCATGCGGGATGCCGAGCTGGTCGAGCAGGGTCGGGAAGTCGATGCTGGGCAGCGGCTTGTTGACCACCAGCCCCATCGCCCCCTGGTCGTTGTGGGCGCAGAGATAGATCACCGTGCGGGCAAAGGGCGGCGCCACCAGGGTCGGCATGGCGATCAGCAGCTGCCCGGCGAGGTAGGCCTCGCCCGCTGGTGCCTTGTCGCTTTCGGTAGACTTCGCCCGACTCATCCTGGCCACTGCCCATTCTCCGCATCACCCGCGACAATAAGCTAACCCGCGGCGATCTGGTTTCGAACGACTATATAGGACAAAGAAAGGCCGTTTCATGGTGCCGGGGTCTCGATGACGCGTGGGTTCGCATTCCTGTTCGGCACTGCGCTTGGTTTGGCCGCCCTGGCGCAGCCCCAGGCGGCCGACGCCGCTGCCACGTCGTGGCAGCAGGGCAAGGGCGCGTCGGCACGGCTGATCACGGCGGTGGACGGCACCGGCACCCTGGCGGCGGTGCCGGCCGGGCTGCAGATCAAGCTGGACCCGCATTGGAAGACCTATTGGCGGTCGCCGGGCGACGCCGGCCTGCCGCCGGCGCTGGACTGGACGGGATCCGCCAACCTCGGCACCCCGACCCTGGCCTATCCGGCGCCGCAGCGCTTCCAGCTGTTCGGCCTCGAGACCTATGGCTACGAGACCGAGGTGGTGTACCCGCTGACCCTGCCGGTGCAGCAGGCCGGCCAGGCGCAGCACCTGGCGCTGGCCGCGACCGTGCTGGTGTGCAGCGACATCTGCATCCCGGCCAATTTCAGCTTCGCGCTCGACCTTCCGGCCGGCCCGGCGGCGCCCGACCCCGAGACGTCCAACCTGATCGACCGCTACGACAACGCGGTGCCCGGCGACGGCAGCGCCGCCGGCCTGGCGATCGGCGCCGTCACCGCCAACGCCACGGGGGCCGACACGCCCAATGGCGGGCTGCGGGTCGAGGCGACGGCGCGCGAGCCGTTCCAGTCGCCCGACATCTTCGTCGAGGCCGCGCCGGGCGACGCCTTCGCCGCCCCCCGGGTCGAGACCAGCGACGGCGGCCGGACGCTGGTTGCGGTGATCGACCGGATCCAAGCCGGCGACCCGCCCACCGCCCTGGCCGGCAGCCCCGTCACCCTGACCCTGGTCGACGGCCCGCGCAGCGTCGAGGCCAAACCCACCATCGGCGCGGCGGTGGCGGCGCCGGTCGACGCCACCGCCTGGGTGACCATCCTGGGCGTGGCGCTGCTGGGCGGGCTGATCCTGAACCTGATGCCCTGCGTGCTGCCGGTGCTGTCGCTGAAGCTGCTGTCGATCGTGAAGGCGGGCGGCCAGACGCCGCGGCGGCAGCGGCTGGGCCTGCTGGCCACCGCCGCCGGCATCGTCGCGTCCTTCCTGCTGCTGGCCGCCGGCGCGGTCGGGCTGAAGGCGGCCGGCGCCTCGGTCGGCTGGGGCATCCAGTTCCAGGAGCCGGTGTTCCTGGTGGTGATGGTCGTCATCCTCACCCTGTTCGGCTGCAACCTGCTGGGCCTGTTCGAGGTGGTGCTGCCCGGCCGGGCCATGGACGCCGCGGCCCGCGCCAGCGGCGCCGACCAGCCCACCGAGCGGACGGGGCTGCTGGGGCTGTTCCTGACCGGCGCCTTCGCCACGCTGCTGGCCACCCCCTGCTCCGCCCCCTTCGTCGGCACCGCGCTGGGCTTCGCCCTGTCGCGCGGTCCCACCGAGATCGGGCTGACCTTTGCCGCCCTCGGCCTGGGCATGGCCCTGCCCTATCTGGTCATCGCGGCGGTGCCGGCCCTGGCCCGGCTGCTGCCGCGGCCCGGCCGCTGGATGCTGTGGGTCAAGGCGGTGCTGGGCCTGGCCCTGTTCGGCACCGCGATCTGGTTGCTGTTCGTGCTGTCGGTGCAGGTGCCGCCGGGCGCCGCTGTCGCGGTCGCCGCCGCCATGGTGCTGATCGGCCTGACCCTGTGGCTGCGGCCGCGCGGCGGGCCGGCCGGGCGCCGCCTGGGTGCCGGCCTCGCCGCCGTGCTGGCCCTGGCCGCCATCCTGCTGCCGCTGCGCTTCGACCGGTCGGACGCCGCCGCCACGGCCCTGGCGTCCGTCGGCTGGACCCGATTCGACCGCGCCGCCATCCCCGGCCTGGTCGGCCAGGGCAAGGTGGTGTTCGTCGACGTCACCGCCGAATGGTGCCTGACCTGCCAGGTCAACAAGCTGCTGGTGCTGGGCCGCGACCCGACGGCGGCGGCGCTGGGCGGCGACGGCGTGGTGCCGATGCTGGCCGACTGGACCAATCCGGACCCGGCCATCGCCGACTACCTTGCGGCGCATGGCCGCTACGGCATACCGTTCAACGCCGTTTACGGGCCGGGTGCGCCGGACGGGATCGTGCTGCCGGAGTTGCTCAGCGCCGACGCGGTCCTCGACGCTTTAGCCAAAGCCCGCGGCGCAGGTTCCTGATCCCCGGACCTTCGGGCCGGCCACGACATACAGTTTCGCGGAGAGAACACCCATGACGATCAAGGTTGGCGACCGCATCCCGTCGGTCACGCTGAAGCATCTCGGCAAGGAAGGCATGGCCGAGGTCAAGACCGAGGACCTGTTCAAGGGCAAGACTGTGGCGCTGTTCGCGGTGCCCGGCGCCTTCACCCCGACCTGTTCGGCCAAGCACCTGCCGAGCTTCACCAACAACGCCGAGGCGCTGAAGGCCAAGGGCGTCGACCAGATCGTCTGCCTGTCGGTCAACGATCCCTTCGTGATGAAGGCCTGGGCCGACAAGTCCGAGGTTTCAGGCGACACCGTGTTCATGCTGCCGGACGGCAACGCCACCCTGACCAAGGCGCTGGGGCTGGAGATGGACGGGTCGGGCTACGGCCTGGGCACCCGCTCGCAGCGCTTCGCCCTGGTCGCCAAGGACGGGGTCATCACCCATCTCGCGGTCGAGAAGCCGGGCGCCTTCGAGGTATCGAGCGGCGAGGCCGTGCTCGCGGCGCTCTGAGGCACTGCGCGTCGGTCGGGTTCACCTCGGATGAGCCCGACCGACCGATTACTCTCAACTGTCATTGCCCGGCTTGACCGGGCAATCCAGGGGCTTTCAAGAGCCGCTCTGGCCGCCCCTGGATGCCACGGTCAAGCCGTGGCATGACAATCTGGTGGGATGGCGATGCGGGCGCCCCCCCCTCAGGCTGGGTCCGTCTCGGCCGTGATCCGCACGCCGAACTGCTCGAACCGCGCGATCGCCGCCTCGGGCGCGACCAGGGTCTCGGGCAGCTGCAGCCCGCCCGCCGGCAGCGGCAGGCCGTCCAGGCCCAGCACCCGCTCGGCGACGACCAGGGTGCCCAGCGCCGTCATGTGGCCCACCCCTTTCGGGTCCGACACCAGGACCCGCCGCCGGACGCGCTGGCCGGACCGCAGTGTCCCTGCGATCTCGATCACGCCTTCATGCGAGGCGCGGTGGCCGGCCCGGGTGCCGAGCGATTCGCCCTCGCCGAAGTCGAAGCGGATGTCGGGCGCGCCGGTGATCGCCGCCAGGCTGGGGACATCGAGCGTCGCCAGCGGCTGCACCGTCGCCTCATGCCCGTCGGCCAGGCGCAGGGCGCGGGTGTGATCGCCGCCATCGACCCAGGCCCATTGCCCTTCCCGGCGCAGCAGGGCCCGGCCGGAGAAGGCCGCGGCGTCGCTGGCGCTCATCGGCCCGACCGCGTCGGCCGCATCGAACAGGGCGGCCATGGCCACGGACTCGACCCGGGCAAACTCCGCGAGCGCCGGCCTTGCCGCCAGGATCAGCACCCCGGCCGCCCAGTGGCCCGCCAGCACGATCGGCCGCCGCGGCGGCGCATGCAGCGCCGCGAACACCGCCGGCCCGGTCTCCTCCACCACCTTGGTGATGCCGATATGGGCGGCGCCCTGCGCCAGCGCGGCCTGGATCAGCGTGTCGCCGCGGTCCTGCAGCGCGGCCACGATCAGGTCGACCGGCCCGAGATCGGCCAGCGCTGCCGTGGGGTCGGCGACGTCGAGCTGCAGGGTCGAGGCCCCGATCTCGCGCGCCAGCGCCGCGCCGGCCTCCGGCGACCGCCCCGCCAGGATGATGTCGAGATCGGGCGCCAGCCCGCGCAGGTGTCGTGCCGCGGTGCCGCCAACGACACCGTAACCGCCCGCGATCAGGACTCGTTGGGCCATAGCTCCCTCCATATTACAGATCGTAAGTTACGATTCGTAATATGGAGCCGGAGTGATGCGCGTCAAGCCTCGATCGGTGCCAGGCCGCGGCCCTCTTCCTTCAGGCCGCGGCGGGCGAGTTCGTCGACCCGCTCGTTCTCGGCATGGCCGGAATGGCCCCGGGTCCAGCGCCAGTCGACCTTGTGCTGGGCCATCGCGGCCTCCAGCCGCTGCCACAGGTCGACATTCTTCACCGGCTTGCGGTCGGCCGTCATCCAGCCCCGTGCCTTCCAGCCCTTGAGCCATTGGGTGATGCCGTTGCGGACATACTGGCTGTCGGTGGTCAGCACCGCGTCGACCGGCCGCTTCAGCGCCTCCAGCGCCCGGATCGCCGCCATCAGCTCCATCCGGTTGTTGGTGGTCAGCACCTCGCCGCCATAGAGCTCGCGCTCGGTCTCGCCCATGCGCAGCAGCACGCCCCAGCCGCCGGGGCCGGGATTGCCGCTGCAGGCGCCGTCGGTGAAGATCTCGACCTTCATCGGCTTCACCGCGGCCGCTGTCTTCGGGGCAGGGGGCTTGGTCGCAGGGTCTGTCACGGATCGATCCCATAGGCGGCCACGCCGGCCACGTGTTGATGGAAGCGCAGCTTGCGCCAGTATTCGAGCGGGTCCTTCGGGCGGACGAAGGCGCCCGGCGGGTGGTTCAGCCAGTCGTACAGCCGGGTCAGCAGGAAGCGCAGCGCGTTGCCGCGGGCCAGCAGCGGCAGCGCCGCCAGCTCCGCCGGCGATAGCGCCCGTTCGGCGCGGTAGCTGGCCAAGAGCGCCCGCGCCTTGGTGACGTTGAAGGCGCCGTCCGGCTCGAAGCACCAGGCGTTCAGGCAGATCGACAGGTCATAGGCCAGCATGTCGGTACAGGCGAAGTAGAAGTCGATCAGGCCGCTCAGCCGGTCGCCGCGGAAGAAGACGTTGTCCGGGAACAGGTCGGCATGGATCAGCCCGGTCGGCAGGTCGGTGGGCCAGCGCGATTCGAGGAAGGCCAGTTCCCGCGTGATGCCCTCGGCCAGGCCCGGCTGCACCGTGTCGGCGCGGCCGGTGCAGTCGGCCACCAGCCGGCGCCAGCCTTCGATCGACAGGTTGTTCGGCCGGGTCATGGCGAAGTCGGCCCCGGCCTCGTGCATCCGCGCCAGTGCCCCGCCCAGGGCCTGGCAGTGCCAGGGCTGGATCCGCTTCGGCCACAGCCCGTCGAGGAAGGTCACGATCACCGCCGGCCGCCCCGCGAGGCGGCGCAGCGCCTGGCCGTCGCGGGCCGCGACCGGCTGCGGGCATTCGATGCCGCGCGCCGCCAGATGCTCCATCAGCCCGAGGAAGAACGGCAGGTCGGCCTCGGCCACCCGCTTCTCGTAGAGGGTGAGGATGTGCGGGCCCGCGGTGGTGACCAGCAGGTAATTGGAGTTCTCCACGCCCTCGGCGATGCCCTTGAGCGATCGCACGGAGCCGAGGTCGTATTCGGCCACGAAGGCGGCGACATCCTCGTCGGTGACTTCGGTGTAGACGGCCATGGGAATCCCGGAAGCAGCGGCGCCCGCCTTCATAGAGCGGCGGGGCCGGCTTGTCGAAGGGAGAGACGCGGAACGCGCCGGCCGTCCGCCCGGATGGGACCGCCTGCCTATTGAGCTCTGCCCAGAACCCCGCTTCAGAAGAAGCAAGTTAAAACTGCCTTACTCTTAGTTAATGAACTGTAAATCCTGGTTCATCTTCTGGTGCGGCACAGTGTCCCGCTGTCGCCTTACTGTGATGATTAGCACTGATGCCATCCGCATCTGTCCGGCAGTGTTTGCTGCAGCACAGCATTTTTCCTTTGTCGCCGAACCGCCAGGCCGGGCGGCAGCCGATCACCGTAGCCACCGCGCCCGCGAGAGTCCTGCCGATGCCCGACCTGAACTGGGGCGCCTTCGACCTGAACCTGCTGATCGTGTTCGATGCGGTGATGCGCGAGCGCAGCGTCACCCGCGCCGGCGCCCGGGTCGGGCTGAGCCAGCCGGCGATGAGCCACGCTTTGGCCCGGCTGCGCCATGTGCTGCGCGACGAGCTGTTCATCCGCACCCCGCAGGGCATGCTGCCGACCGGCCGGGCCGAGGAGATCGCAGTGCCGATCCGGCGGGCGCTGGGCGACCTGCAGCTGTCGCTGCACGCCGCCGAGTTCGACCCGGCGCTGGCGACGCGGACCTTCCGGATCGCGGTCGACCCCTATGCCGCCGCCGTGCTGGCGGCGCCGATCGTGGCGCGCTGCATCGCCCTCGCCCCCGGCCTGACCCTCGACATCCGCGCCAGCGGCAGCCTCGACCTGACCGAACGGCTCGACCGTGGCGACCTGGACCTGGCGATCGGTGCGCCCGACCCGGACGGCGAACGCTTCGCCCACCAGCCGCTGCTGCATGACGATTTCGTCGCGGTGCTGCGCGGGCCGGCGGCGGCCCTCGGCGCCGACGCCTTCGCGACCCTGCCGCATCTCGAGATCTCCACCCTCGACGACGACCTACGGTTCATCGACCGCGCCCTGGCCGCCCGCGGCCTGAAGCGCCGGATCGCGTTGCGCATGCCCTATCTCTCGGCCGGCCCGGTCCTGGCCGGATTGCCGACGGTGGCGGCGCTGCGGCGGCGCATGGCGGATCGGCTGGCGCAAGCCCATGGGCTGGAGGTCCTGCCGCTGCCGCACCCGTCGCCGCGGATCGAGACCGCGATGCACTGGCACCGGCGGGCCGACGGGCTGCTGGCCCATCGCTGGCTGCGCGACACCGTGGCGGAGGTCGCCCATGCCCTGTGAACGGCCCCTGGCCGACGCCGCCGAACACCATGCAAGGCCTGCATGGCACCGTGAAGACGTTGCATTGGCGGGGGCGGATGCCCGCCACCAACTGACGCTTGCACCGGTCCGCGAAGCAGAGACCCGTCCCGGCCTTCGGCCGGGCCTCGGGGCACGCATCGGACTGGCCCGAATGATCGGGAGGAGACGTCGATTGCGGGCGCCGCCGCCAGCCAGGCCGCGGCGCCCGCTGTTCGCTCGCCTTCCGATTGTCCCGCTGGAGAGATGCAGATGCCCCTAGTCGCCCGCCGGACGATGCTCCGCATCGGTGCCCCGATCGCCATCCTTGTCGTCGTCGGCGCCGTTCTGGCAGGGCGGGAGCTGACCAGCACCGCGGCATCGGCCGCGGCGCTGAAGGCCGCTGCCCCGGTGGCGACCGTGCCGATCGAGGCGGCGACGGCGCAGCGCAGCGACGTGCCGGTCTACCTCACCGGCCTCGGCACGGTGCAGGCCCAGAACACGGTGACGGTGAAGAGCCGGGTCGACGGCCAGCTGCAGGCCGTGTCCTACCAGGAGGGCCAGGACGTGACCGCCGGCCAGGTGCTGGCGCAGATCGACCCGCGGCCGTTCCAGGCGGCGCTGGACCAGGCCAAGGCGGCCAAGGCCAAGGACGAGGCCCAGCTGACCAACGCCCAGCTCGACCTGCAGCGCTTCGAGAACCTGCACCAGTACGCAACGGTGCAGAGCGTCGACACCCAGAAGGCGCTGATCGCGCAGATCCAGGCCCAGATCGAGGGCGACCAGGCGACCATCGACAACGCCGCCACCCAGCTGAGCTACACCACCATCACCTCGCCGCTGAACGGCCGCACCGGCATCCGGCTGGTCGACCAGGGCAACATCGTCCACGCCACCGACACCGGCGGGCTGGTGGTGATCACCCAATTGCACCCGATCACGGTGATCTTCACCCTGCCCGAGGAGAACCTGCCGGACATCTCCGCGGCGATGGCGCAGGGCACGCTGCAGGTCTTCGCCGACACCCGCGGCGACGAGAAGCCGCTGGACCAGGGCACCCTGACCCTGATCGACAACGAGATCGACCAGGGCACCGGCACGATCCGGCTGAAGGCGACCTTCCCGAACAAGAGCAACACGCTGTGGCCCGGCCAGTTCGTCGACGCCAAGCTGCTGCTGCGCACCCAGCACGATGCGGTGACGGTGCCGGCGACCGCGGTGCAGCGCAGCCAGGACGGCCTGTATGTCTATGTCGTCAAGCCCGACGGCACGGTCGACACCAAGCCGGTCGATGTCGACCGCATCGCCGACGGCGTCGCCGTGATCCAGCAGGGCCTGGAGGCCGGCGACAGGGTCGTCACCGCCGGCCAGTACCGGCTGCAGCCGGGAACCCATGTCGAGATCCGCGAGGCCGCCGCCGCATCACGGCCGGCCGCCGCGCCGGGAGCCTGAGCCATGAGCATCTCGGCCCTGTTCATCAAGAAGCCGATCGCCACGTCGCTGATCATGGCCGGGGTGCTGCTGGTCGGGCTGGTCGCCTATCCGCTGCTGCCGGTCGCCCCCCTGCCCCAGGTCGATTTCCCGACCATCCAGGTGTCGGCCCAGCTGCCCGGCGCCGACCCCACCACCATGGCCTCGTCGGTCACGGCGCCGCTGGAGCGGCAATTCGCCGAGATCCCCGGCGTGTCGCAGATGACGTCCAGCAGCACGCTGGGCAACACCTCGATCACCCTGCAGTTCGACCTCGACCGCAACATCGACGGCGCGGCCCAGGACGTGCAGACCGCGATCAACGCCGCCGGCGGCCAGCTGCCAAAGACCCTGCCGTCGCCGCCGACCTACCGCAAGGTGAACCCGGCCGACAGCCCGATCCTGCTGATCGCCGTGCGGTCCGACACGCTGCCGCTGACCACCGTCGACGACTACGCCGAAAACATCCTGGGCCAGGCCATCAGCCAGGTCCCGGGCGTCGCCCAGGTCAATATCGGCGGCCAGCAGAAGCCGGCCGTCCGGGTCCAGCTGGACCCGCAGAAGCTGGCGGCGCTGGGCATCGGGCTGGAGGATGTGCGCAGCGTCATCACCGCCGCGACCACCGACAGCCCGAAGGGCAGCATCGACGGCGCGACCCGTACCTTCACCATCTACGACAACGACCAGGAGCTGAAGGCCGACCCCTGGAACGACGTCATCATCGCCTACAAGAACGGCGCGCCGGTCCGCATCCGCGACGTCGGCAAGGCGGTGGAAGGGCCGGAGAACAACAAGCTGGCCGGCTGGGCCAACGGCCAGCGGGCCATCATCCTGATCGTGCTGAAGCAGCCCGGGTCCAACGTCATCGACGTCGTCGACCACATCAAGGCCCTGCTGCCCCAGCTGCAGGCGGCCGTGCCGCCGGCGGTCAAGGTCGACATCATCAGCGACCGCACCACGACGATCCGCGCCTCGGTCAGCGACGTCCAGTTCACCCTGGTGCTGACCATCGCCCTGGTGGTGATGGTGATCTTCGTGTTCCTGCGCAACTTCTGGGCGACGCTGATCCCCAGCATCACGGTGCCGCTGGCGCTGGTCGGCACCTTCGCGCTGATGTACGTGTTCGGCTACAGCCTGGACAACCTGTCGCTGATGGGCCTCAGCATCGCGGTCGGCTTCGTGGTCGACGACGCCATCGTCATGCTGGAGAACATCCACCGCCACATCGAGGCGGGCCTGTCGCCCGTGCAGGCCGCGATCAAGGGCGCCGGCGAGATCGGCTTCACCATCCTATCGATCAGCCTGTCCCTGGTCGCCGTGTTCATCCCGCTGCTGCTGATGGGCGGCATCGTCGGCCGCGTGTTCCGCGAATTCGCCGTCACCGTGACCATGACCATCCTGGTCTCGGCGATCGTGGCGCTGACGCTGACGCCGATGATGTGCTCGCGCTTCATGAAGCACGACACCGGCAAGCACGGCCGGCTGTACATGCTGTCGGAACGCGGTTTCGACCTGATGCTCGCCGGCTACCGCCGGTCGCTCGACGCCGCCCTGAAGCACCGCCGCATCACCCTGGGCGTGTTCCTGCTGACCGTCGCCTGCACCGGCTATCTCTTCGTCATAATCCCCAAGGGCTTCTTCCCCCAGCAGGACATCGGCATCATCGTCGGCACCTCCGAGGCGTCGCAGGACATCTCCTTTGCCGAGATGAGCCGCAAGCAGGTCGAGCTCGGGAAGATCGTGGCCGCCGACCCGGATGTCGCCGGCGTCGTCATGTCGCTGGGCGCCGGCGGCGGCCAGACCCTGAACAACGGCCGCATGTACATCAACCTGAAGCCGCGCGACGACCGCGAAGCCTCGGCCGCCCAGATCATCGACCGGCTGCGGCCGCAACTGGCCAAGGTCGAAGGCGCCGCCCTGTTCCTGCAGCCCTCGCAGGACATCAACATCGGCGGCCGGCTGAGCCGGACCCTGTACCAATACACCCTGCAGGACGCTGGCATCGACGAGCTGAACCAGTGGGCGCCCAAGATCTACACCAAGCTGAAATCGCTGCCGGAGCTGCGCGACGTCGCCACCGACCAGCAGACCGGCGGCACCACCCTGACCCTCGACATCGACCGTGACGCCGCCGCCCGCTACGGCATCCAGCCGCAGTTGATCGACGACACGCTGTACGACGCCTTCGGCCAGCGCCAGGCCGCGCAGTACTTCACCCAGATCAACAGCTACCACGTGGTGATGGAGGTGCTGCCGGAGCTGCAGGACAAGCCCTCGGCGATCGACCGGATCTACATCAAGTCGCCGCTGACGGGGGAGCAGGTGCCGATCAGCGCGCTGGCGAAATGGACGACACGGCCGACCGCGTTCCTGTCGATCAACCACCAGGGGCAGTTCCCGGCGGTGACGGTCAGCTTCAACCTGGCGCCCGGCGTGGCGCTGGGCCAGGCGGTGACCGCGATCCAGCAGGCGGAGACCGAGCTGGGCGTGCCGCCCTCGCTGACCGGCGCCTTCCAGGGCAACGCCCAGGCCTTCCAGTCGTCGCTGGCCAGCGAGCCCTACCTGGTCGCCGCCGCGCTGATCGTGATCTACATCATCCTCGGCGTGCTCTATGAGAGCTACATCCACCCGCTGACCATCCTGTCGACCCTGCCCTCGGCCGGCGCCGGCGCGCTGGTGATGCTGATGCTGTTCGGCTTCGACTTCAGCGTCATCGCGCTGATCGGCGTCATCCTGCTGATCGGCATCGTCAAGAAGAACGGCATCATGATGGTCGACTTCGCCATCCAGGCGGAGCGCGACCAGGGGCTGACGCCCCTGGAGGCGATCCGCCAGGCCTGCCTGCTGCGCTTCCGCCCGATCATGATGACGACGATGGCGGCGCTGCTGGGCGGCCTGCCGCTGATGCTGGGCGCCGGCACCGGGTCGGAGCTGCGGCAGCCGCTGGGCTATTCCATCGTCGGCGGCCTGATCCTGAGCCAGGCCCTGACCCTGTACACGACGCCGGTGGTCTACCTGTACCTCGACCGCTTCCGGGTCTGGCTGGCCCGCCGCGGCAAGGCGGCCGGCACGCTGGCCCCGCACCCGGTCCTGGAGGGGGCGCCGGCGGCGGGGGAGTAAGTCCCTTTTTGACTGTCATTGCCCGGCTTGACCGGGCAATCCAGGGGCCACCAAGCGCCGCTCCGGCCGCCCCTCGATGCCACAGTCAAGCCGTGGCATGACAATCAAAACAGATGGTTAAGCCTTCGGCGGATACTCGTGCCGGCGGCCGTTCGGGTCCTCGACCGTCCAGCCCTCGGCGTCCGAGCCGTCGAGGTAGTCCGGTCCGATCGGCACCTTGCCCTGGCCGCCGGGGATGTCGAGCACATAGGTCGGCTGGGCCAGCCCCGACAGGCGGCCGCGCAGGACGCGCATGATCCGCCGCCCGTCCGCGATGCCGGTGCGGAACTGGGCGGTGCCGGGGGCGAGGTCGCCGTGGTGCAGGTAGTAGGGCTTGACCCGCAGGCGAACGAGGTCGCGGAACAGCTGCTCCAGCACCGCCGGGTCGTCGTTGACGCCGCGCAGCAGCACGGTCTGCGACACCAGCGCGACGCCGGCATCGGCCAGGCGCCGGATGGCGCCCCGCGCCGCTGGCGTCAGCTCGCGCGGATGGTTGCTGTGGATGGCCAGCCAGACCGCGCTGTCCGAGGTGCGCAGCGCCGCGATCAGCTCCGGCGTCACCCGCTCGGGCTCGACCACCGGCACCCGGCTGTGCAGCCGGATCACGCCGAGATGCGGCACCGCATCGAGCCGCGCCACAGCGTCGGCCAGGCGCCGCGGCGCCAGCATCAGCGGGTCGCCGCCGGTCAGGATGGCTTCCCAGATCTGCGGCCGGGTGCGGATGTAGTCGACCGCCGCCGCCAGCTCGGCCTCGCCCATCGCGTCGCCGCCGGGCCCCACCATCTCGCGCCGAAAGCAGAAGCGGCAATAGACCGGGCAGGCGTGCAGCAGCTTCAGCAGCACCCGGTCGGGGTAGCGATGGACCAGGCCCGGAAGCGGGCTGTGGGCGTCGTCGCCGATCGGGTCGGACAGCTCGTCGGGCCGGGTGTCCAGCTCGGCCGCGTCGGGCACGAACTGGCGCGCGATCGGGTCGGCCGGGTCCGCCGGGTCGATCAGATCGGCCATCGCAGGGGTCACGGCGATGGCGTAGCGCTGGGCCACGGCGCGCAGTTCGCCCAGGCGCTCATGCCCGGCCAGCCCGGCTTCGACCAATGCCTCGGGGGTCCGCAGGCGCTGCTGCGGAAGCAGGTGTCCGTCTTTGGGCATGATCAGGCGGGGCTGAGCTCGCGCGGCAGCTTGAAGGTGATGGTCTCGACCGTGGTCGGTTCCGACTGGATGGTGACGACATAGCGCTCGTGCAGCGCCTTCATCACCTCCTCGACCAGGACCTCGGGCGCCGAGGCGCCGGCGGTGATGCCGAGGGTGGCGATGCCGTCGAACCACGACCAGTCCAGCTCGGCGGCGCGCTGCACCAGCATCGACTTGGCGCAGCCGGCGCGGCGCGCCACCTCGACCAGTCGCACCGAGTTCGAGGAGTTCGGCGCCCCGATCACCAGCACCGCGTCGCAATGCGGGGCGATCACCTTGATCGCCTCCTGCCGGTTGGTGGTGGCGTAGCAGATGTCCTGCTTGTTCGGCGCCGAGATGCTGGGGAAGCGGGCCTTGAGCGCCTCGACGATCTCGGTGGTGTCGTCCAGCGACAGGGTGGTCTGGGTGGCGAAGGCGAGGTTGCCGGCGTCCTCGATCTCCAGCGTCGCCACATCCTCGACCGATTCGACCAGGCGCACCGCGCCCGGCGGCAGCTGGCCCATGGTGCCGACCACCTCGGGATGCCCGGCATGGCCGATCAGCAGCACGGTGTGGCCGGTCTTGAAGTGGCGCTCGGCCTCGCGATGCACCTTGCTGACCAGCGGACAGGTGGCGTCGAGATACAGCAGCTTGCGCCGCTCGGCCTCGGCCGGCACCGCCTTCGGCACGCCATGGGCGGAGAACACCACCGGAGCGTCGTCCGGCACCTCGTCCAGCTCCTCGACGAAGATGGCGCCCTTGGCCTCCAGCGTCTCGACCACGAAGCGGTTGTGCACGATCTCGTGCCGGACATAGACCGGCGCGCCGTATTTCTCGATGGCGCGCTCGACGATCTGGATGGCGCGGTCGACCCCGGCGCAGAACCCGCGCGGCGAGGCCAGCATCACCGTCAAGGGCGAGCGCGCGTCCCGCGTGTTCGCGCCTGCGCTTGTGCCAGCCTGTGCCATTTCCTATGGTCCTGAAACCGTTGGTTGAAGGAGAGGGCGATGCCCGCCGAACTGTTGCGCCGCGACCCTAATATAGGTGCTCTCCCAAAAAAAGCGCGGTCCGCCATCTCTGGACGACTCCGCGCCGGCGGTTCCGTCCTGCTGCTGATGGGACTAGCAGGCTGTGGTGGCGACAATGCGGCACAGACCGCTGCGCTGAAATGTCCGCATATCGATATCCCCAAGGAGCTCTCGATCTATGACCTGACCCGGAACGGCAGCACCAGCCCGCGGGATCTGATCGTCGAGAGCAAGATCAGCAACTACTACGGCGGCTGCAACTACGGCGACAAGGACGTCACGGTGGGCGTCGACATCGAATTCACCTCGGTGCGCGGCCCCGCCGCCGGGCTTCAGACGAGTGTCCCGGCCAATTATTTCGTCGCCGTGACCGACGCGCAGGGCAAGGTCCTGGACAAGGCCGTCTTCACCGTCAACCTGCCGGTGCCCAAGGAGGGCATCACGCCGCGCGAGACCACCCGCGAGCCGCTGGAGCAGGTGATCCCCCTGTCCAACCTCGCGAGCGGCAGCAGCTACAAGATCGTGGTCGGCTTCCAGCTGTCGCCGCAGCAGCTGGAGTTCAACCGGCACCGCGGCGCCCTGCCGGAGGTGCCCGGCGCCGCGGCCGCAGCCGCCGGCCGCAAGACCATCGCCCCGGTGATTCCCGACCCGCGGACCACGCCGCCGGCGGAATGATCGTCTGAAAGCGTCGTTGCGATTGACTTTTGCGACGCGGCAGGAGAGTCTCCGGCCGCGCATTGATACAGGCCTACGACCCTGGCGGGAGAGACTGGAACCGCGTCACCGCGGAACCGGCGCCGAAGGAGCAAACGCCCCGGAAACTCTCAGGCCAAAGGACCGTCAGGGTAAGGCACTCTGGAGAGCAGGAAGCGGCCCAGCCGCGACCTCACCGATGGGGTAAGCCGGACAGAGCTCCCGGCGATTCTCTCAGGTCCCAGACAGAGGGGGTGGCGCGCGAGAATGGTCTCGCACGCCCACCTTTTGTCTGTGAGGACCGGGACCCCGTGACCGAAAACCCCCTGCTGCGTACCCCGCTTCACGAGCTGCATGTCGAACTCGGCGGCAAGCTGGTGCCCTTCGCCGGCTATGAGATGCCGGTGCAGTATCCGGCCGGCATCCTGAAGGAACACCTGCACACCCGGGCCGAGGCCGGGCTGTTCGATGTCAGCCATATGGGCCAGGCCTGGCTGGAGGCCGAGCCGGGCCAGGACGCCGCCGCGCTGATCGAGACGCTGGTGCCGGGCGACGTCGCCGGGCTGGCGCCCGGCCGCATCCGCTATTCCCTGCTGCTGAACGACGACGGCGGCATCCTGGATGACCTGATGGTCACCCGCACCGCCGACCCGGCGCGGCTGTTCCTTGTGGTCAACGCCGCCTGCAAGGACGCCGACTTCGCCCATATCGCGGCGAAGCTGGCCGGCCGCGCCCGCGTGGTCCGGCTGGACGACCGCGGCCTGATCGCGCTGCAGGGGCCCAAGGCGGCCGAGGTGCTGGGCCGCCACGCCTTCGGCGCCGACGCCCTGGCCTTCATGGAATCCGGCACCTTCGCCCTCGACCGGGTGGAGTGCATGATCAGCCGCTCCGGCTACACCGGCGAGGACGGGTTCGAGATCTCGGTCCCGGCCGAGGAGGCCGAGCGCGTCGCCCGCCTGCTGCTGTCGGAGACCGAGGTGGCGCCGATCGGCCTGGGCGCCCGCGATTCGCTGCGGCTGGAGGCGGGCCTGTGCCTGTACGGCCATGACATCGACACCACGACCAGCCCGGTCGAGGCCGGCCTGTCCTGGACCATCGGCAAGCGCCGACGGGCCGAGGGCGGCTTCCCCGGCGCCGCCCGCATCCTGAAGCAGCTGGCCGACGGCCCGGCGCGCAGGCGGGTCGGGCTGAAGCCCGAGGGCCGGGCCCCGGCGCGCGAGGGCACGCCGATCCTGTCGACCGACGGCCGCGAGATCGGCCGCATCACCTCGGGCGGCTTCGGCCCGTCCGTCGGCGGCCCGGTCGCCATGGGCTATGTCGAGGCCGGCTTCGCCGCCACCGGCACGCCGCTTTCCCTTCTCATCCGCGACAAGGCGCACCCGGCCGTGGTGGCCGCCCTGCCCTTCGTCGCCCCCAATTTCCACCGCTGACCAGACAGGGACGCCAGCACATGAGCACGCTCCGCTACACCAAGGACCATGAATGGGTCCGCGTCGAGGGCGCCACCGCCACCATCGGCATCACCGCCTATGCCCAGGAGCAGTTGGGCGACGTCGTGTTCGTCGAGCTGCCGGCCGTCGGCAAGCAGCTCGAGGCCGGCGGCGACGCCGCGGTGGTCGAATCGGTCAAGGCGGCGAGCGAGGTCTACGCCCCGCTGGCCGGCGAGGTGGTCGCCGTCAACCAGGCGCTGGTCGACACCCCGGCTTTGGTCAATGACGACCCGACCGGCGAGGGCTGGTTCATGCGGCTGAAGCTGGCGGACCCCGCCGCGGCCGACGCGCTGATGGACCAGGCCGCCTATGACGCCTATGTCGAGGGCCTGCACTGATGCGTTACCTGCCCCTGACCGAGGCCGATCGCGGCGCGATGATCGCGACGATCGGCGCCGGCTCGGTCGATGAGTTGTTCCGCGACGTGCCGGCCAGCGCGCGCCTGCCCGGCCCGCTGACCGAGCTGCCGCCGCACCAGGGCGAGCTGGAGGTCGAGCGCACCCTCGGCGCCATGGCGGCGAAGAACGTGCCCGCCGGGTCGGTGCCGTTCTTCTGCGGCGCCGGCGCCTATCGCCACCACGTGCCGGCGACGGTCGACTACCTGATCCAGCGCGGCGAATTCCTGACCAGCTACACGCCGTACCAGCCCGAGGTCACCCAGGGCACGCTGCAGTACCTGTTCGAGTTCCAGACCCAGGTCGCGCTGCTGACCGGGATGGAGGTCGCCAACGCCTCGATGTATGACGGTTCGACCGGCTGCGCCGAGGCGATCATGATGGCGAACCGGGTCACCCGGCGCAGCCGCGCGGTGATCTCCGGCGGCCTGCACCCGCAGTACCGCGACGTCTGCCGCACCCATGCCGACTTCACCGGCTTCACCCTGGACGAGGCGGCGCCCTGCCCCGAGGGGGTCGAGGACCTGGCCAGCCGGATCGACGGCGAGACCTCCTGCGTCGTGGTCCAGAACCCGTCGGTGTTCGGCCATGTCCTGGACCTGTCGGCCCTGGCCGAGGCGTGCCACGCCAAGGGTGCGCTGCTGGTCGTGGTGGTCACCGAGGTGGTGTCGCTGGGCCTGATGACCCCGCCCGGCGATATGGGCGCGGACATCGTGGTCTGCGAGGGCCAGTCGATCGGCAATTCGCTGAACTTCGGCGGCCCCTATGTCGGCCTGTTCGCCACCCGCGAGAAGTTCCTGCGCCAGATGCCCGGGCGCCTCTGCGGCCAGACCGTCGACGCCGAGGGCAAGCGCGGCTATGTGCTGACCCTGTCGACCCGCGAGCAGCACATCCGCCGCGAGAAGGCGACCAGCAACATCTGCACCAACAGCGGATTGTGCGCCCTGGCCTTCACCATCCACCTGTCGCTGCTGGGCGAGGCCGGCTTCACCAAGCTGGCCCGGATCAACCACGCCAAGGCCGTGTCGCTGGCCGCCAAGCTGGCCAAGGTGCCCGGCGTGAGCGTGCTGAACGACAGTTTCTTCAACGAGATCACGGTCAAGCTGCCGAAGCCGGCGGAGCCGGTGATCGACGCGCTGGCGGCCCGGAAGATCCTGGGCGGCGTGCCGGTCAGCCGGATCTATGCCAACCGTCCGGCCCTGGCCGACCTGCTTCTGGTGGCCGCGACCGAGACCAACACCGAGGCCGATATCGACGCGTTGTGCGCCGGCCTGTCGGAGGTGCTGCGATGACTGCTTTCCAGAAGACTGGGACCGACACCTTCACCGGCAACCGCGCCCTCGACATCGACGAGGCGCTGATCTTCGAGCAGGACAGCCCCGGCCATTGCGGCGTCGACCTGCCCGAACCAGCGACCGCCGAACTGCGCCTGGGCGGGGTCAAGCCGCGCGCCCGGGTCGGGCTGCCCGGCCTGGCCGAGCCGACGGTGATGCGCCACTACACCCGCCTGTCGCGGATGAACATGGCGATCGACACCGCGCTGTATCCGCTCGGCTCGTGCACCATGAAGCACAATCCGCGCCTGAACGAGCGGATGGCGCGGCTGCCCGGCTTCGCCGACATCCACCCGCTGCAGCCGGTTTCGACCGTGCAGGGCGCGCTGGAGCTGATCGACACCCTGGCGCATTGGCTGAAGACGCTGACCAACATGCCGGCCGTGGCCCTGTCCCCGGCCGCCGGCGCGCATGGCGAGCTGTGCGGCATGATGGCGATCCACGCCGCCCAGGAGGCCCGCGGCGAGGGCCATCGCCGGCGGGTGCTGGTGCCGGAATCGGCCCATGGCACCAACCCGGCGACGGCGGCGGCGATCGGCTACACCGTCGACCCGATCCCGGCGACCTCGGAGGGCCGGGTCGATCTGGCCGCGCTGAAGGCCAAGCTGGGACCGGATGTGGCGGCGATCATGCTGACCAACCCGAACACCTGCGGCCTGTTCGAGCGCGACATCGTCGAGATCGCGCGGCTGGTGCATGAGGCCGGCGCCTTCTTCTACTGCGACGGCGCCAACTTCAACGCCATCGTCGGCCGGGTGCGCCCGGGCGACCTGGGCGTCGACGCCATGCACATCAACCTGCACAAGACCTTCTCGACCCCGCATGGCGGCGGCGGCCCGGGCTCCGGCCCGGTGGTGCTGTCGGCGGCGCTGGCGCCCTATGCCCCGATCTCGGCCGTGGTGCATGACGCGAGCGGCTTCCGCGTCGCCGAGCACAAGGGCCGCGACGGCGCGCCGGAGCACAGCTTCGGCCGGCTGAAGGCCTTCCACGGCCAGATGGGCATGTTCGTCCGCGCGCTGAGCTACATGATGAGCCACGGTGCCGACGGGCTGTGGCAGGTGGCCAGCGACGCCGTGCTGAACGCCAACTATGTCCAGGCCGGGCTGAAGGATGTGCTGAGCCCGGCCTTCGGCGGCTTCTGCATGCATGAGGCGCTGTTCGACGACAGCGCGCTGAAGGACACGGGCGTGTCCACGCTCGACATCGCCAAGGCGATGATCGACGAGGGCTTCCACCCGATGACCATGTACTTCCCGCTGGTCGTCCACGGCGCCATGCTGATCGAGCCGACCGAGACCGAGAGCAAGGCCACGCTGGACCAGTTCATCGGCATGATGCGGTCGCTGGTGGAGAAGGCGAAGGCCGGCCAGGCCGAATGGTTCCGGGGTGCGCCGTACCACGCCCCGCGCCGCCGCCTGGACGAGACCGGCGCCGCCCGCAAGCCGGTGCTGCGCTGGACGCCCGACGCCCCGCTGGCCCAGGCCGCGGAATAGTCCGCGACCGAGGCCGCGGAGTAGTCCGGCACACGCTCCCAACCTCCGGTTCCCCAGGGAATCCGGGGGTTGGGGAGCGACTTTCGGCAAGGCTTCCGAACGCGGAATGTGACAGTCGTCACGAAACCTTGGCGGTCTTCACAAAACTGTCTTCCAACCGCCGCGCTCTCACGGCATCATCGCCGCGCATCCGAGTGGTGCGGCACACGCCTGAGGGGGC
Source organism: Inquilinus ginsengisoli (assembly GCF_031453975.1). NCBI lineage: Bacteria > Pseudomonadati > Pseudomonadota > Alphaproteobacteria > Rhodospirillales > Rhodospirillaceae > Inquilinus > Inquilinus ginsengisoli. Next base: position 186,259 of record NZ_JAVDPW010000005.1, on the reverse strand, counting down.
GAGATGGGGGTGCGATGGCGCGCAAGACTGTGACGAGTGCGCAGGCTCGGGCCATCGGCCCCTATTCGCATGGGGTGGTCGGGCGCAGCGACCTGCTGTTCCTGTCCGGCCAGACCCCGATCGATCCGATCACCGGGCTGCTGGTCGAGGGCGATGCCGCGGCGCAGACCGAGCAGTGCCTGGCCAATCTCAGCCATGTGCTGGATGCCGCCGACCTAACCTTCGACGCCGTGGTGAAGGTCAACGTGTTCCTGACCGACATGGACGATTTCGCGGCGATGAACGCGGTGTATGAACGGCATTTCCGCGCCCCCTACCCCGCCCGCTCGACCATCGGCGTCGCCGCCCTGCCGCTCGGCGCCCGGGTCGAGATCGAGATGATCGCGGCGATGCCGCGGGAGTGAGCCGCGACCGAGGCCTCGACCCTCTATTGCAGGTACCCCCAGCGCTCCACGGCGGGTTCGGCCGTGGCCCATTTCCAGGTCTGGCCCTGACGGCAGACGGTGGCGACCAGGATGTCGCGCGTGGCCTTCGCCCCCTCGCCGCTCTCCACCGTCACCAGAATCTCCTTGCAGCTGGCGATCGGCGTCTCGATCAGCCGGGTGACCTGGACCGCGCCGTTCTCGTCGGCATAGCCGAAGGGCAGGTCGTGATCGGCCCGCCATAGCTTGGTCTCGCCCGGCCCCATCTGCCCGGCGATGGCGGCGATCGTGTCCTGTTCGTCCTGGTGCAGGCTGCGCATCGCATAGGCCACCCCGGCATTGACCGCGGCGCGCGTGCCCAGGGCGACGCTGTAGCCGACGATCGGGTTGGCGGTGATGGCGCCGACTGTGCCCCCGGCCGCGATGCCGGTGATATCGCCGGCCACGCTGGCACAGCCCGACAGCAGGGCCAGGGCCGGCAGCAGCAGGGCGGCCCGCAGGCGGCGGCGCCGGGGCGCCCTCACTGCAGCGAGCCCCACCGCTCGGTGGCCGGCTCGGCCGAAGCCCATTTCCAGGCCGTGCCGTTCTGGCAGACGATCGCGGTGTAGAAGGCGCGCTGTTCCCCTTCCACCGAGAACACGATCTCCTTGCAGGCCAGGGGCGGCGCCCCGATCAGCCGGCTGACCGTGACGTCGCCCTGTTCGTCATCCTCGATCGGGACATCATGCGATATGCTCCAGCGCGCGACTTGGCCGACCGCCAGCGGGCCGGCCGAGGCGGCGATGCTGTCCTGTTCCGCCCGGTGCACCTTGCGCTCGCCATATTGCAGGCCGGCGCTGGCCAGCGACCGGACGCCGAGGCCGATGCCGGACGCCACCAGCGCATTCTTGGTGACCGCCGCGGCGGCCGCAGTGCCGCCGATGCCGGCAAGATCCGCCGTGCCTTCATGCATCAGTGAGCCACAGCCGGCCAGCGACAACGCTGAAACCATTAGTAGAAGGCCAATACTGGCCCTGCACGTTTTGATTGTCATTGCACCGTGTCGGGCAGCGATCTTGGAGAGTCCAGGGTGAGGCACGAATCACCGTAACATCAGTTTGTTACGAATGTCGATGAATGCAGAACCTTAATTGCCCTCAACTGCGGGACCAGCCCGCCCCAGGCCCCGGCTGGCGGCGCCGCGGCGGCGTGCTATCGTGCGCGATCGCCGGAACGACGGAGAACGCCTTTGGGTCGCGTGGTTGCGGCCGTCGCCTATGAGAACGGGCGGCGGGTCGCCGAGTTCGCCCTGTCGGAGGGCAAGAGCTGGTCGGAGAAGCCGGGCCATTTCGTCTGGATCGGCATCCATGAGCCGGAGGAGGCCGAGCTGCGCGACCTGGCGCTGCAGTTCGGGCTGCACCCGCTGGCGATCGAGGACGCGCTGAACGCGCATCAGCGGCCCAAGCTCGAGACCTATGGCGACGCCCTGTTCGTGGTGCTGCGCACCGCGCACCGGGTGAAGGAGACGACCGAGTTCGGCGAGACCCACATCTTCGTCGGCACCGGCTACGTCATCTCGGTGCGCCACGGCCCGTCCTCCTCCTACTCCAAGGTGCGGGAGCGGACGGAGTGCAACCCCTCGCTGCTGAAGCACGGCGAGGATTTCGTGCTGTATTCGATCCTCGACTTCGTGGTCGACAACTACACTCCGGTGGTCGAGGCGATCGAGGCCGAGGTCACGGAGATGGAGCGGCGGGTGCTGAAGCAGCCGCTGACCGCCGAGGACATCGAGCGCATCCACGCGCTGCGCCGCGAGCTGATGGTGATCCGCCGCACGGTGACGCCGACGGCCGAGGTCTGCAAGCAGCTGGAGCACACGGAATCCGGGTGCATCGACCCGGTGATCCACCCCTATTTCCGCGATGTGGCCGACCATGTGAAGCGGGTCAGCGACCACATCGACGCGCTGCGCGAGATCGTCACCCACACCTTCGAGGCCGGGTTGCTGCTGGAATCCTCGCGCCAGAACCAGGTGCAGCGCAAATTCGCCGCCTGGGCCGCGATCCTGGCCTGCCCGACCGCGATCGCCGGCATCTACGGCATGAACTTCGACAACATGCCGGAGCTGCGGCTGCCCTACGGCTACTACATGGTGCTCGGCGTCATCGTCGGGCTGTGCGGCTTCCTCTACTGGCGGTTCAAGCGCTGGGGCTGGCTGTAGCCCGCCGCGCCAGCCGATCGGCGGCGAGCGTCGCGACCGGACCTGCGGTCAGGAGCGGCGGTCGGCCTCGACGGCGGTGCGGAAGACATGGTCCCACAGCGCCGTGGTCACGCCGAAATTGCCCGGCCGCCGCCCGTGATGGTGCAGCCCATGGCGCCGCTTGGCGCGGTACATGTAGCTGGCGGGGTCCGGCCGCGCGTGATGCGACTTGTGGTGCACCACGACATACCAGAGGTATCCCGCCACCAGCCCGGCGCTGACGCCGCTGGCGAGGTCGAGGCCCAGCAGCGCCCACAGCGCCAGGAAGGCCACGCCCAGCAGCGCGCCGCTGATCCAGATCGGGGTGCCGATCATGGCGCTCGGCCGGCGGTGGTGCTCGTCATGCATCGCCGCCAGGACCGGGAGGTGGTGCAGGAAGGCGCGGTGGGCGATGTATTCGATCAGCGTCCAGGCGAACAGGCCGATCCCGACGGTCGAGAACCAGAACAGCCAGGCGGCGGGAGGGATGGTTGCGAGGGCCCCGCCGGCCAGGCCGAACAGCACGACCGGGTAGGCGAAGAAGTCGACATAGTAGACCCACCGCGTCAAATGCATCGTCCCTCGCCCCCGGCCGAATCGGTGCAGGCCTCGGGCCTGTAACGCAACCGTAACACCACCGATTCCATCCTGGCGCGAAATTGGCCGCGACATGATCGCCGGCGCCGCGATCCAGCCGTCACGGCGACGCGCCGGCGAAGGTCCGGCTCTGCACCTCGGCCCAGCCGGGCGGGAATTTCGCGAACAGGATCGGCGGCGCGGCGACCCGGCCGCCGGGCACGGTCCGGTTCAGCGCCGCCGCACTGGTCTCCGGCAAGGCCGGCACCGCATCGTCGACACCGAGCAACCGCAGCACCCGGCCGGCGGCGTCGGGGATGAAGGGCCAGGCGACGGCCGCCGCGATCCGGACCAGGTTGACCCCGGCGCGCAGCACCGCGGCGGCGCGATCGGGATCGGTGCGGATGACAGTCCAGGGCGCCTCGGCCGCCAGATAGGTGTTGGCAAGGCGCCAGATCGCCCGCACCTCCTCCGCCGCGCGGCGCAGGGCGAGCGCCCGGTGATGGCCGCGCAGCGCCGCCAGGTGCCGGTCCAGCGCCAGAGCGAGCCGGTGTTCGGGTTCGGCCGGCTCTCCGGCCTCGGGGACCAGCCCGCCATGGCGGGCTGCGACGAAGCTCAGCACCCGGTGGACGAGATTGCCGAAGCTGTCGGCGAGGTCGTGGTTCACCTCCGCGGCGAAGCGCTGGAAGCTGAAATCCGTGTCGCCGCCCTCCGGCGCGTTGGCGGCCAGCCACCAGCGCCAGCTGTCCGCCGGCGCCAGCTCGAGCGCCCGGTCGAGGAACACGCCGCGCCCCTCGCTGGTGGAGAACTTGCCGCCCTCATAGGTCAGCCAGTTCACGCCCTTGATCACATCGACCGTCTTCCATGGCTCGCCGGAGCCCAGCAGGGTGCAGGGGAAGCTGACGGCGTGGAACGGCACGTTGTCCTTGCCCAGGAACTGGAGGTATTCGACATCCTCCGCCGCCCACCACCAGGCCCGCCAGTCGCGTCGCGCCGGGTCGGCGTCGGCCCAGCCCTGGGTCGCGGCGATATAGGCGATCGGCGCGTCGAACCAGACATAGAACACCTTGCCCTCATAGCCCGGCCGCGGCACCGGCACGCCCCAGGACAGGTCGCGGGTGATGCAGCGGTCCCGCAGGCCCTCGTCCAGCCATTTGCGCGCGATCGCGGTCACCAGCGGCGGCCAGCCGCTGCGGCTGCCGAGCCAGCGCTCCAGCACGTCGACCAGGGCCGATTGGCGCAGGAACAGGTGGCGGGTGGGCCGATGCTCCAGGTCGGCGGCGCCGGACAGGGCCGAGCGCGGCGCGATCAGGTCGGTGGGGTCGAGCGGCCGGGTGCAGGCCTCGCACTGGTCGCCGCGGGCGCCGCCATGGCCGCAATGCGGGCAGGTGCCGATGACGTAGCGGTCGGGCAGGAAGCGGCCGTCGGTCGGGGAATAGACTTGGCTCAGCACCCGCTCCTCGATCAGGCCGCGGGCATCGAGGCGCTCGAAGAAATGCCGGGTCAGGGCGTGGTTGCGCGGGCCGGAGGACCGGTCGAAATGGTCGAAGGACAGGGCGAAGCGACGATAGATCTCCGCCTGAACGTCATGCTGGCGGGCGCAGTAGGCGGCGACATCCAAGCCAGCCGCGGCGGCGGCGAGCTCCGCCGGGGTGCCGTGTTCGTCGGTGGCGCAGAGGAACAGCACCTCGTCGCCAATCTGGCGGCGGAAGCGGGCATGGATATCAGCGGGCAGCAACGATCCCGCGAGGTTGCCGAGATGCTTGACGCCGTTGATGTAGGGCAGCGCGCTGGTGATCAGGACCTTGGCCATGGGGATCTCCCGGGATCGCATGGGTGGGGCGCCGGACTCCGGACATGAAAAACCCTCCGCGGGGAACCGGGAGGGCGTGGGTCCGAGCGCTCGCACGCGCGTCATCCAGGCGCGCGTCACCCCCTCCGGCAGGTCTCCTGCGGGTCGGGCCGGCGCATTCGTGGGGCGCGGCGGAGGGGGGGCATGGACGGCATCCGATCAGGGAACGACGGAACCATAGTCCGCCGGCCGGCGGGCGGATGCAAGCGGATGGGCCGGGTCAGCCGGCGGTCTTGGGGTCCGATGCCCGGGTCGAGGCGAGTTCCATGTCTGGGGTGTAGACGCACCAGCGGTTGCGGCCGGCGGCCTTGGCCCGGTACAGCGCGGTGTCGGCCTGGACCATCAGCCGGTCCGGGTCGATGTGCCGGTCGCGGGCGACCGCGACGCCGATGCTGACCCCGATCGTCACCCGCGCCTCGTCCGCCTCGAAGGGCTGCGACAGCAGCGCCAGCAGCCGCGCCGCCGCGGTCTCCGGCGGCTCGGACTGCACGGTGAGGATGACGGCGAATTCGTCGCCGCCGAGCCGCGCCACCACATGATCCTCGCCCACCGCTTCGGTCAGACGGCGCGCCACCAGCTGCAGCACCATGTCGCCGACCGCGTGACCAAAGGCGTCGTTCACCGGCTTGAAGCCGTCGAGGTCGAGATACAGCAGCAGCACTGCCTCGCCCGCCGGCCGCGGCCGGCCCAGGATCTCCGCCAGCCGGCCGGAGAAGTGGAAGCGGTTGGCCAGGCCGGTCAGCGGATCGTGATGCGCCAGATGGGTGATGTGCGCCTCGGACCGCACCCGCTCCGTGACGTCGATCAGCGCCACCAGCAGGGCCTGGCGCCCGTCATGGGTCAGCGACCGGACGAAGGTCAGCACTTTGACCTCCTCTCCCGCCGCCGTCCGCTGCGCCCACACCCGCTCGTCGTCATGGCCGTCGCCGGGGGCGAGCAGCCGGGCGGAGGCGGTCTTGCGCTGCGCCGGCAGGTAGAGGTCCAGCAGCGTCAGCCCGATGAAACGGTCGAGGTCGTAGCCGTAGCGTTCGACCGCCGCCTCATTGGCCGAGAAGATGGCGAAACCGTCGGCATCCGCCAGCACCATCGGCACCGGATTGGCCTCGAACAGCAGCCGCAGCGAGGCTTCCCGGCGCTTCAGGTCGGTGATGTCGACGCGCACGCCGATGACGCCGCCATCGGCGGTGCGCCGCTCGTCGTGGCGGACCCAGCGGCCGTCGCGGAACTGCTGCTCGTCCTGGCTCTGCGGCTTGCCGTGCTGGGCCATCCGCCACGCCAGCCAGGCCTCGGGGTCGTCCGTCCGCTCCGGCATCTCGCCGGTGGCGATGCTGGCCCGCAGGATGTCGACGAATGGCACCCCGGCGCCCAGCAGCGGCGCGATCTCGGGGTACAGCTCGGCGTATTTCCGGTTCCACAGGACGTAGCGGTCCTCGGCATCGAACACGGCGATCGCCTCCGGCAGCATCTCGACCAGGTCTTGCAGGCGCCGGTCGCGCTGCTGCAGCTCGGCCTCGGCGCGGTCGGCCCGGTCGAGCGCCGCGGCCAGGGCATCGCCGGCGGCCGATACGGTGCGGATGACCGCCCCCAGGATCCGCCGCGCGCCCTTGTGCCAGGCGGCGAAGGCCAGTTCGACCGGAATCGGCGGGGCCCCGTGCGGCAGGATCGTCGCCCGGACCCGGGTGCCGTCCGGTCCGGCCGCCCAGGGGACGACCAGCGTATCCGCCCTGCGGCCGAGCAGGTCCGCCCGCCCGAACAGGACCACCGCGGCCGGGTTGGCAAACAGGATCCGGCCGCCATCATCGGTGGCGATCATGGCATCGGACGAAAGCTCTGCGAGGACCAGGGCGTCCGGCAGATCGTCGGCCGTCCCGGCAGGATCCCTGTTCTGTCTGGGCACCGCTTGGCCGGATGTCCCTCTTCTGTCTCGCGAGCATGACACAGGGACGCCAGAGTTGAAGCATTTCCCGACGCGACGCCGACGCGTCGCAGGGCCGCGCGGCTTGCGTCGGCGGCCGGAGTGCGGTTCAACACCGGGATGACCGGAGCCGAAGATCCCCTCGCCGCCGCCGACGACGCACCCCAGCCGGGCGCGACGGAGGCGGAATGCCCGCGCTGCGTGAAGCCGATGGCGCTGTGCGTCTGCGACGGCGTGGAGCCGATCGACAACCGCATCGCGCTCCTGATCCTGCAGCACCCGCAGGAGCAGGTGAAGGAGCTGGGCACCGCCCGGCTGACGGCGCTGCACTTCAAGGATGCGGTGTTCAAGATCGGCCTGTCCTGGCCCAGCCTGGCGGCCGCCCTGGGCCGGCCGGCCGACCCGAAGCGCTGGGCCGTGCTGTATCTCGGCTCGATGCGGCCGGAGGATTTCCCGCCGGGCCGCGAGCTGGTGGTGCTGGACAAGAAGGGCGAGGCCCTGCCCGAGCAGGATGAGGCGCTGGCCGAGATCGAGGGCGTGGTGGTGCTGGACGGCACCTGGAGCCAGGCCAAGACCCTGTGGTGGCGCAACGCCTGGATGCTGAAGGGCAAGCGCATCGCGCTGCGGCCGCAGCGCCCCTCGCTGTACGGCAAGCTGCGGCGCGAGCCCCGGCGCGAGGCGCTGTCGACGCTGGAATCCTCCGCCCTGCTGCTGAGCCGGCTGGAGGGGCGGCCGGAGATCGAGACCGCACTGCTGGCCAGCTTCGCCCGGATGCTCGACCGCTACCGCGCCACCCAGCCGGCGCGGCCACCCCGGGCAGACGGTCCGCGCCCCGATCGCCGCCGGCCGCAGCAGCGCCGCGGCCGGTCCCGCGCCTCCTAGGCCCTGGCACCGCGCTCCGCCCGCAGCAGCATGAGCGCCGGCAGCAGCGGCAGCGCCGCGACCAGTGCCAGGATGCCGTGCGTGGCGTCGAAGGCAATCAGCGCCCCCATCGGGTAGGCCGGCCCCGGCGGCAGGAACAGGCCGAACAGCGCCACCGCCAGCGCCGCCCCGATCGAGGCGCCGGTGCGGTCGAGGATGTTCAGCAGCGGCACCCCGTCCGGCACCCGCTCCTTCGGCAGCGAGGCCAGGGCCGCGGTCATCGCCGGCATGCCCGACAGCACCATGCCGAAGCCGCGCACCGCCAGCACGGCGGAGAGCCAGAGATAGCTGGTGTGGATCTCCAGCAGGGCCAGCGGCACGGTGCCGAGCACGGTCAGGATGACGCCGGCCACCACCAGCCGGCCGCCGCCGAAGCGGTCGGCCAGCCGCCCGGCCAGCGGCATGGCCAGGGCGATGCCGAGATCCTGCGGCAGGATCAAGAGGCCGGTCATGAACACCGTCTCGTGGCGCACCAGCAGGTAGTAGAGCGGCAGGGCGATCTGCGCCCCGTACACGGTGAAGCCGCCGCAGAGCAGGATCAGCCCGGCCGAACCGAAGACGCGCTCGCGCAGCAGGCGGATGCGGATCAGCGGCGCCTCCATCCGCCGCGCCCGCAGCGCGAAGCCGACGATAAGGGTCAGGCCCAGCAGCAGCGCGCCATCCGCCGCCGCGGCGCCGAAGCCGCCGGCCTGGGCGATGGCGACGACGCCCCAGGTCATCAGCGGCAGGCCGAGGGTCATCAGCACCAGGCCGGGGAGGTCGAGCCGGCCGGCGGGCCCCGCGGCGCCGGGCCCGACGCGCGGCAGCCAGAGCCAGCCGGCCAAAAGGGCGGCGAGGCCGACCGGCACGTTGATCCAGAACAGCCAGGGCCAGCCGTGCCACGCCAGGAGCGCGCTGCCGACGGTGGAGCCGATCGCCGGGGCCAGCACCACGACCAGGCCCATCGTGCCCATCATCCGGCCCATCCGCCGCGGCCCGGCCGCCATGCCCAGCAGCATCTGCCCGACCGGCACCAGGAGGCCGCCGCACAGGCCCAGCAGCACCCGCGCCGCGATCAGCTGCCCGGCCGTGGCCGACAGGGCGCAGGCGACCGAGGCCAGGGTGAACAGGGCCAGGCTGGCGAACCACAGCCGGGTCGGCCCGACCCGTCGCGCCGCCCAGCTGCAGATCGGGATCGAGGCGGCCAGGGCCAGCAGATAGCCGGTCGCAACCCATTGCATGGTGTCGAGCGACACGCCGAAGCCCTCGCCCATCGGCGCCAGACCGATGTTCACGATCGAGGTGGTGAGCCGTGACAGGAAGCCGCCACCGACCAGGATCGCGGCCTGGCGCCACAGCGCGGCCGGGATCCTGTCCAGCGTTGCGGCCGCCGCAGGGGCGATGGAGACCATGGCAAGGTTCCTTATCGATGATAAATTTATCATCGATAAGGAACTGAACGCGGCTAGGATGTCAAGCGCCTCGACCGCAGAGCCGACTGACCAGGACACACCCGATGCCCCGCCCCACACCGTCATTGCGAGCGCACCGAAGCAATCCATGGCGCCGCCTGGCATGGATGGATTCGTCGGCTGCGCCTCCTCGCAATGACGTCGGGAGAGTGGACGGCCCGGAGACCAGACGATGAAGCTGCAGCGGGACGTGGTGATCCGGACGGCGCTGGATCTGCTGGACGAGGTCGGCATCGACGGGTTGACCACCCGCCGCCTGGCCGAGCGGCTGGGCGTGCAGTCGCCGGCCCTGTACTGGCACTTCAAGAACAAGCGCGCGCTCTTGGACGCCATGGCCAAGGCGATGATGGAGGCGGCCGGGATGGACCGGCCGGTCGACCCCGGCGCCGACTGGCGGGATTGGATCGCCGAGGATGCGCGCCGGTTCCGCCGGGGGCTGCTGGCGCGGCGCGACGGCGCCCGGCTGCATGCCGGCACCCGGCCGGAGCCGGCGGAGTTCGCCGCGGTCGAATCCGAGACCGCCCTGTTGTGCGCGCACGGCCTCAGCCCGGCCGACGCGCTGCGCGCCGAGATCGCGATCGGCCGCTATGTCGTCGGCTGGGTGCTGGAGGAGCAGGCCGACGCCGCCGATGCCGGCGAGCGCGAGGGCGAGCGGATGTCCGCCGCGGAGCTGGCCGCCTATCCCCGGCTGGCCGAGGGCATGGCGGTGGTGCGCGACGCCGACCCGGATGCCGCGTTCGATTTCGGCCTCGGCCTGCTGCTCGACGGCATCGCGGCCAGGCTGGCGCGGTGAGCGGCCGGACCTCCCGGCCGGATCCAGGGCACCCCGGCTGCGACATCAGGGCGAATTCGGCTGGGCGCGGTATGCTTCGCTGTGCGCGCATGACGCGGCTGATCAGCCCACCGCCCAGGGGGAGCCAAGATGGACGTTGCCGACCTGGTCCTTCCCGTGTTTGCGATCATCGTCACCGGATGGCTGGCCGGCTGGTCCGGCTACCTCTCGCGGTCCCTGGCCGATGGCCTGGTGCATTTCGCCTACAACATCGCCATGCCGGCGCTGCTGATCGTCACCATCGCGCAGGAGCCGGCGCGCAATCTTCTGGAATGGCGGTTCCTGCTGGCCTTCGGCGGCGGGTCCATCCTGTGCTTCGCACTGGTGTTCCTGGCCGTCCGCATCGGGTGGGGACGTGATCTCGCCAGCAGCACCATCCACGGCATGGCGGCGGCGATGACCAACACCGGCTTCGTGGCGCTGCCGGTCCTGCACGCCATCTACGGCCAGCCCGCCGTCCTGCCCGCCGCCATCGCCACCGTGTTCGTGGCGGCGGTGATGTTCCCCGTGACCGTGGTCCTCCTGGAAAGCGGGGAACACGCCGCACGCGGGCGGTCGGCACGCCCGGTCGTCCTGGCGAAGCAGATTCTGCTCAATCCGATGGTGCTCTCGACCGTCATCGGCCTGGCCGGGGCGATCACGGGCCTGCCGATCCCGGCCCCGGTCGCGGCCTATCTGAACATCCTTGCCGCCGCGCTCACCCCGTGCGCGCTTTTCGCCATCGGGCTCGGCCTGTCGGTCGAGGGCATGCGCTCGAACCTCGCGGCGTCCTTCGGCCTGGCGGCTGTGAAGCTTCTGGTGATGCCGTTGATCGTCTACGGGCTGAGCGCGGCATCGGGCCTCAACCCGCTCTACACGATCGCCGCCGTGGTCTGTGCGGCCGTGCCGACCGCGAAGACGGTTTATATCCTGGCCGGCGAATACAAGGTGGAGCAGCCGCTGGTCGCGGCCACGGTCTCGATCACGACGCTGCTGTCGGTCGCGACGCTGCTGGGTTGGCTTTATGCACTTTCAGGATTTGCGGCACGAGCGGGCTGAGGGGTCGAGAGGCTGGCCGGCTATCCGCTGCCGGCCGAGGGGGTGGAGGAGCTGCGGCGTGGCCCTGCGGAGGGTGAAGCTTGCCTTCTTGTCACTTGCCGGCCCGGTCCGCGCTGCTCATGGTGGCCGGCCGAGCGCCTTCGGCAGGATGGACCAGATGGTAAAGATTATGGGTAGGCCCCCGGCGGTCCGGCGCTGGCTTCTGGCGTTGTCCTGCGTGGCCGGCGGCTTGCCGGCCATCCCGTCCGCTTTCGCGCAGACCGTTCCGGATGCGGGCTCCACACCCGCGGCCGATGACGGCCTGTGGGGCCGGGATACGCTGTTCGGGGATCTCGGCGGCATCCGCAGCCGGCTGGGCGATGCGGGAGTCCAGCTGAGCCTGCAGGAGACCAGCGAGGTGCTGGGCAACGTCACCGGCGGGGTCCATCGCGGTGCGATCTATGAAGGCGCCACGCTGGCCACCCTGTCGGTCGACACCGGCAAGCTGCTGGGGATCGATGGCGGCACCATCAATGCCAGCGCCTTCCAGATCCATGGCCGGGGGCTGAGCGCCACCAACCTGGACAATCTGAACACCGTCAGCGGCATCGAGGCACCGCCCTCCACCCGGCTGTTCGAGCTGTGGTACGAACAATCCCTGCTGGGCGGCAAGGCGGCGATCCGCATCGGCCAGCAGGCGGCGGACCAGGAATTCGCCGTCAGCCAGTACGGCGCCCTGTTCGTCAATTCCGGCTTCGGCTGGCCGACCCTGGCGGCAATCGACCTGCCTTCGGGCGGCCCCGCCTATCCCCTGGCGACGCCCGGCATCCGGGTGAAGGCCCAGCCGACGGATGCGCTGACGCTGCTGGTCGGCCTCTATAACGGCGATCCCGACGACAACGGCTCCGGCACGTCGTTCCGTGTCGACAAGGGCGCCTTCCTGATCGGCGAGGCCCAATACGCGGTCAATGGCGACGGGGACGGCCTGCCCGGCACCTACAAGCTCGGGGCCTGGTACAATTCGAACCGTTTTGCCGACCAGCGCTTCGACGACAACGGCCTGTCCCTGGCCGACCCGGCGAGCGACGGCGTCGCCCTGCTGCACCGCGACGACTGGGGCCTCTACGCCCTGGCGGACCAGATGATCTATCGGGTGCCGGGCACCAAGGACCAGGGCCTCGGCCTGTTCGCGCGTATCATGGCCGCGCCCGGCGACCGCAACGAGGTCGACCTCTTCGTCAATGCCGGCGCCAGCTACAAGGGCCTGCTTGCGGGGCGGCCGGACGACACCGCCGGCCTCGGCGTGGTCTATGCCCGGATCGGCGCCAGGGCCAGGGACCTGGACGCAGACGTCGCCGCGTTCTCCGGCAGCGGCCGCCCGATCCGCAGCGGCGAGACCGTGCTGGAGGCGACCTACCAGGCGCAGATCGCCCCCTGGTGGACGCTGCAGCCAGATTTTCAGTACGTCTTCAGCCCCGGCGGCCATATCCCCGACCCGGAGGATCCGTCGCGGCCGATCGGCGACGCCGCCGTCCTCGGCCTGCGCACGACGGTGACGTTCTAGGCCGCGGCCCGAGAAGGCCCCCCGCCGGAGCGGGGAGCCCTCCTGTCTTCATCCCTGCAGATCCTAGGCCGGCCCGCTCCGGCTGAGGGTGAAGGCCTCGAAGTCGCCGCTGTCGAGGTATTGCAGCCGGCCCCAGCCGTCGGTCGCCATCGCCGTGACGTATTCGAGGGAGGCGAAGGCAGCGACGTTGCAGCCGCCCGGCAGGCAGCCGACCGGCAGGTTCAGGTCCATCAGCCCCTGGGCACTCTGCACCGTGCTGTGGTTGCCGACCAGCCCGACCGGCCCGGATGTCGCGAACACCACCTGGTCGACCCGCTTGGTGGTGAAGCTGTAGCTGGCGAAGCCATTCTTGTGCTTTGCCCGCCACGGCAGCGTGACCATGTCGCCGGCCGAGAAGCCGAGCACGCCGCAGCACGGGTCGGCCGAGGCCATGCCGATGGTCGGCGCATCGATCTCGGCATAGGTCGGGTTGTTGTCGACATGGACGGTTACGACCATGGCGTTGCCGTCGACCAGGCCCAGCGGGGCCGCCTCCACCGTGGTGATCGCGCCGGCCAGGTTGTCGACATCCGGCACGAAGTAGCGGATGCCGAGCGCGCCGATGTTCACCGGGGCGCCGGCGGTGTCGAACAGCTCGAGCCGGATCTCGAACTTGCCGGAATGGTCGGTGCCGACCTCGGCGCCGTTGGCGTCGTAGCTGATGCCCGGCGCCGGCAGCGTCGTGTCGAAGACCCCGTTCTGGTAGTCGACCGGCGCGATCACCGGCCCCCAGACGCCCTGCGGCGGCAGCGACGGCGGGATCTCGAACAGGTTGGCGACCGGCGCCTCGGGCGGCGACAGCGGCCCCAGCTTGTACAGCGCGCTGACCGGCTGCCCGCCGCCGCCGTCGAAGGTGTAGTGCCGGCCGACATCGTCCAGCATCTGGAACCAGTCGACGGTGCCGGCGCGGCGCCAGAACAGGCGGTAGTACTTCACGCCCAGGGATTCGCGCAGGCTGTTGTCGAACAGCAGCTGCGGCCGCAGCGTGCCGCCGAAGGGCGCGCCGCCGTTGGTCAGGCCGCGGTTGGCCGCGGTCGTGGTGCCCTGCAGCGCAGCGGAATCACCGAAGATCGCGTTCATCGAGGTCTGGCCGATGGCGGTGAACAGCACCCAGTTGTCGCCGGCCACCACCGGGGCGCAGGGCGGGCAGGTCCGCGCCAGCGGATGGTGGGTGACCAGCGTGACCTCGGACCCGCACATGTAGTTCCACCACGTGTAGCAGGGCACCGGGGTCGGCGCGTAGATGGTGATGTCCCAGAACAGGAAGCGCTGCTTGACCTTGAAGTACAGGTCCGGCGTGTCGTGGTTGTTGCAGCCCTGGAAGAACAGCGTGTGGAAGTGGCCGCAATCGTCGGTGTGCGCGGTGGCCACCCGCTGCATGGTGAAGAAGCCGGGGAACAGAATGCAGAAGATCGGCCGCAGCAGCAGCTCGTGGTCCAGAAGGGCGCGCTGGAAGTCGAGGTCACTGGCGGTCCGTGCCGCGAAGCGCAGGGTGCTGGCCTGCTCCAGCCCGGCCAGGGCGGTCGCCGCCTCGGCATGGGTGTGGGCGAGCTGCGGCGCGGCCGCGGGGTCGAGGCGCCGCAGCCCCGCGCCGGCCTGGAACGGCGCCGGGTCCGGGCCGGGTCCCGGGGGGAACGGGCCGGGGAACGGGCCGGGCAGCGGGTCCGGGATCGGGTCGGGCAACGGCACCGGATGCAGGATGATGTCGCGCAGCCGGTCGATCACCCATTTCGGCAGCTTCGGCAGGATGATGATGAAGCGGTCGACCTCATAGACCTCGACGGTGGCGTCGCAGACCGGCAGGTCGATGCTCTGCCCGCCCAGCGTGGTGCGCTTCAGCACGGTGCCGTTGACGAAGCACAGGCCGCGCAGCCAGCACAGGATCTGGTCGATCCGCACCGGGATATCGATCGCCAGGCGCTCGGCGCCGAGATCGACGCGCAGATGACGCTCGACCGCGCCGCGGCGCACCAGCTCGGCCAGCGAGCGGTCGTCGCCCTCCAGCCGCGGACCGACCAGCAGCCGCAGATTGGTGCCCTCGGCACCGATGGGGACGCGGAGGGCGGCCTCGCCCTTCGCCTCCACCGGCTTCATGTCAAGCAGCCTGCCGCCTTGCGAGAACGCGTAGACGGCGAGCGACGCCTTGCGGGCGCGCTCATCCTCCGGCAGCGCCACGCGGACGGCGATGCCGTGATCCCTGGAAGTGTCGGGTCTCTTCGCCATGATAAGCCTCCTGGGCGCGGACCGGGGCGCCGGAAGGTTCCGGTCCCGCCGTCACGCGCGGATGGGGATGGGAGGCAGGTTGCGCGGACGTCCCTGGCTGCGCCGTCGGCCAGGCGCCGTCGTCATGCCGGAACCGGCACGGGCGCCACAGCCTGTCCTCGTCTCGCATTGCCCAGGAGACATCCGGGGCGGTCCTTCAGCGGCCGCCGGGATGATCATTTTCTTGATGAATATATTGATATTCGGCGTATCAGGGAGCGTACACGCTCCTACCGATTCTTCAGGTTTCCTTGGAATTTGGTACCGTCATGGGTCAATGATTCCCTCCATTCAATAATATAATATGTAATCCTACGACTCGATTGTGGTTTTGTTATGCCGCGACTGCCGGAGACTCGTCTCCGACAGCCCTCGCCTTGGTCGCCGCCCGCGCCTCAGGGGATGATCCGGCGCCGGCGCAGGTCCTGGAACAGGCCCAGGAACATGGCCTCGGTGTCGACGAAATCGTGGAAGCCGAAGCGCCGCGCCTTGGAGCTGTCGGCGAACATGTCGTAATCGAAGCCGAACACGAAATCGGCGAAGCGCCAGGACGACACGTCCTGGTAAGGCACCGGCGCCAGGCCGTGCTTCGCCGCCATCGCCGCCCAGAGCGGTTCCTTGTCCGCCATCATGGTGGCGAGCGGCATCGGCAGCGGCGGCGCCACATCGAGGTCGAAGAAGCGGGCCAGCCGCGGCCACAGGTCGTTCCAGCGGAACAGGTCGCCATTGGCGATGTTGAAGGCCTGGCCGGCGGCGCGCGGGTCGGTCGCCGCCCACAGCGTGGCCCGGGCCAAGAGGCCGGCATCGGTCATTTCCAGCAGCTTGTCGTGGGCGCCCGGCTTGCCCGGGAAGCGCAGCGGCAGGCCCAGCTCCTTCGACATCGACGCGTAGACGGCGATGGCGACGGCCAGGTTCATCGGGTTGCCCAGCGCCGTGCCGCCGACCACCGAGGGGCGGATCGCCGACCAGCTCCAGCCCCCGGCCCGCGCCTGCAGCCAGGCCAGCTGGTCGATCATGAATTCCGGCGGCATCGGCCCGGGGTCGTCCTCCCGCGCCGGCGTCTTGAACGGGCCGAGATGGCCGCCATAGACCTTGTAGCCCTGCATCAGGCTGATATGGCGCAGGCCCGGCGCCGCGGCTTCGACCGCCTCGACCGCGTTGACCAGCATGGCGAGGTTGGGCGGCACCAGCTCGGCCCAGCTCGGCCGGTCCTGGAAGGCGGCGTAGAAGATGTGGGTGACCTCGCGCAGGCCACCCAGCCTGGCCCTGGCGTCGTCACGGTCCAGCAGATCCACCGCGACATGCCGGACCCGGCCAGCATCCTCGCCGCCGCGGCGCGACAGGCCGATGACCTCCCAATCCTCCAGCGTCGCCAGATGCCCGACCAGGTTGCGGCCGATCACCCCCCGCGCGCCGACCACCAGCGCCACCTTGCGATCCATCTTCGGTCTCCGTTGCCGATCGCCGCCGGTGGCGGCTCCTGGCACCAGAGATGATCCATTCAGCCTAGCGCGAGTAGACGCGGGAAAATGCTATCATCCATAAGAACTGCTTTGAGATGATTGGATCGTGGACCGCTTCACCGCCATGGTGACCTTCGTCCGGGTCGCGGAGCTGGGCAGCCTGTCGGCGGCGGCGCGGGCGCTGGGCCTGACCCAGCCGGCGGTGAGCCAGCAGGTCGCGGCGCTGGAGCGGCGGCTGGCCGTCCGGCTGATCAACCGCACCACCCGCCGCCTGGCCCTGACCGAGGCCGGCGAGCGCTATTATGCCCAGGCCACTCGCATCCTGGAGGCGCTGGCCGAGGCCGAGGACGGGCTGGCCGGGCCGGCCGACGCGCTGCAGGGGGCCTTGCGCGTGCATGCGCCGGTGGGTTTCGGCCAGGCGCATCTGGCGTCGATCCTGATCGGCTTCCACCGCCGCCACCCCGGCCTGACGGTCGAGCTGATCCTGGACGACCGCTATGCCGACCTGATCGGCGAGGGCGTCGATGTCGCCATCCGCCTGGGCGCGCTGAAGCCGTCGGGGCTGGTGGCGCGCCGGCTGGCGACGCTGCGCCGGATCCTGGTCGCGTCCCCGGACTATATCGCCGCCCATGGCAGCCCGGAGACGCCGGAGGAGTTGGCGCAGCACCCCCATATCCGCTTCAGCTGGACCCCAGGCGGCGAGGCGGTGCCGCTGATCGGCCCAGACGGCCCGCTGGAGGTGCGGGTGCGGTCGCATTTCCTGGCCAACAACGCCTTCGTGCTGGTCGAGGCGATCCGCGAGGGCCTGGGCGTCGGCGGCGCCCAACTGCCGCTGGTGCAGACGCTGCTGGAGAGCGGCGCGCTGGTGCGCGTGATGCGGGGCTACGCCTATGCGCCGCTGGAGGTGCAGGCGGTGACCCCGCCCGGCCGCTTCCAGCCGCGCAAGGTCCGCGCCTTCGTCGACCACCTCGCCGCCGCCCTGCCGGCCATTCCGGGGCTGGACCGGGACTAAGGCTTAGGAGGTAGTGGGTTGATCGGGCTTGCCGGCCTAGCCTCGGCTTTGAAATGATCCCGAAAACTGCGGCGCGAAGTCATGGACGTCTCCGACAAATCGGCAGCCGATGCAACCGGAGAACACGCTTCACCGGCACGACCCGCTTCGCTGCCGCGCCGGGCCCTGGTGCTGGCCGCGCTGCTGGCCGGGTGTGTGATCGCCTACGCTCTCACGCTTGCCTGGATCGATGTGTCGACCGCACCGGTTGAAACCGAATTCGGCACCTCGGCCGGCGACGCCAGGGTCAGGCTCTACCTGCAGCCGATTCAGGTCGATCCGGTCAATGATTCTCTCCAGATGCGGATCAGCATGACGCCTAATCCGTCCCTGGTGGATGCAGCGTCGACGGCCGCTGATCGCGATTTCCTGATCCGGATCACGCGTGGCAAGCAGATCGAGCATGTGCATATCGGGGCTGGCCAGCCTCTCCCCGAGGTCACCTTCGAATTCGATCTCGATGACGGAACCGTGCGCGACTATCCCCTCGACCGGTATGTATCGGCCATGACGCTGGCGGCGAGTGAACGAAGCCAGGACGGCACTGAGGTGCCGCTGCCGATCCGTGTCACGGTCTGGGAAGGTCTCCTCGGCTACACCGTGAAGGCGCAGCAGGCGACGGCACAGACCGCCGATGAACTGCAGCTCCAATTCGCGGTCCGTCGCACGGGGGCCGTCGCGTTCTTCGGCATCGCGATCTATGGCGCCATCATCGTCATGGTGCTCTGCGCCCTGGTCATCGGCAGCC
Organism: Inquilinus ginsengisoli; assembly: GCF_031453975.1. NCBI lineage: Bacteria > Pseudomonadati > Pseudomonadota > Alphaproteobacteria > Rhodospirillales > Rhodospirillaceae > Inquilinus > Inquilinus ginsengisoli. The sequence continues at coordinate 167,928 of NZ_JAVDPW010000005.1, read as the reverse complement.
TGGTGTTCATCGGCGTCCGGCGGATCGAGGTCACGCTCGTCGGCGCGCTCGGCGCCGTGATCTTTGCTCTGCCCGCGCTGCGCATGGCGTTGCCGGGCGCGCCGCCGCTGGGTGTCCGGCTCGATGTCCTCGTCTTCTTCTGGGCCGAGCTCGGGGCGGTCATCGCGCTTTGCCTGTTCGTCGCGGCCTGGGCGCGCCGGGGCGCGAAGCCATGAAGGGGCGGGATTCTCATGTGGCCGCTCGGATGACAGCGGACATGCCTGCCGTCTCGACGGGAGCCTCTGCCCGACCGGTTCCACCGCAAGAATCGGGCGGCCGGCCCCGCGCCGCTGCGGTAAGATGCGGCCCATGAGCGAGCATCACTTCACCCTGTTCGAGACCGCGATCGGGCCCTGCGGCATCGCCTGGGGCCCGCGCGGCGTCACCGGCGTGCAGCTGCCGGGGTCCAGCGCGGAGACGACGCGGATGCGGCTGCTGCGGCGCTGCCCCGGCGCCGAGGAGGCCGCGGCCCCACCCGAGATCCAGCAGGTGATCGGCCGCATCACCGCCCTGCTGCGGGGCGAGCCGATCGACCTGACCGCGGTGCCGCTGGACCTCGACCGGGTTTCGCCCTTCGAGCGCCAGGTCTACGAGATCGCCCGCGAGATCCAGCCGGGGTCGACCATGACCTATGGCGAGATCGCCAGGCGGCTGGGCGACCCGCTGCTGGCCCGCGACGTCGGCCAGGCCATGGGCCACAACCCGTTCCCGATCATCGTGCCCTGCCACCGCGTGCTGGCAGCCGGCGGCAAGCCCGGCGGCTTCTCCGCCCCCGGCGGGGTCGACACCAAGCTGCGCATGCTGCAGATCGAGGGCGCCGCCCCCGGCGGCCAGCCGTCGCTGTTCTGACCTCCGACGAAACCGTTGCCCGGCCGGGCCGCCGGGGGCAGACTCGGCCGCATGCCCGCCGAGACGATCCTGCAGCGCCCGTCGATCACGGTGTTCGACTACATCTGCACCGCGCGGCCGGGCGACGCGCCCTTCGCCGAGCGGCATGACGGCTTCTCGGTCTCCTATGTCCGCCGCGGCAGCTTCGGCTGCCGCCAGCGCGGCGAGGCCTTCGAGCTGGTGGCCGGGTCGGTGCTGGTCGGCCATCCCGGCGACGAGTTCACCTGCACCCACGACCATCACGCCGGCGGCGACGAGTGCCTGTCCTTCGAGCTGGACCCGGCGCTGGTCCACGCCATCGGCGACGATAGCGAGACCTGGCGCGCCGGTGCCCTGCCGCCGCTGCCCGGGCTGGTGGTGCTGGGCGAGCTGGCCCAGGCCGCGGCCGAGGGGCGCAGCGACCTCGGCCTCGATGAGATCGGCATGGCCTTCGCCGCCCGCTTCACCGCCCTGGTTGCCGGACGGCCGCGGACCACGGCGGAGGCCCCGCCGCGCGACCGCCGCCGCGCGGTCGAGGCGGCGCTGTGGATCGAGGCCCATGCCGCCGAACCGATCGATCTGGACGGCGCCGCCCGGGCGGCCGGGCTGAGCCCGTTCCACTTCCTGCGCCTCTTCGCCCGGTCGCTCGGCGTCACCCCGCACCAGCATCTCGTCCGCGCCCGGCTGCGCCACGCCGCCCGGCTGCTGGCCGAGGACGGGCGGTCGGTCACCGACATCGCCTACGACGTCGGCTTCGGCGACCTCTCGAACTTCGTGCGCAGCTTCCACCGCGCCGCCGGGGTGTCGCCCCGCCGCTTCCGCCAGGCGGCGAAGGGCGACCGCAAGATCCTCCAAGAACGGCTGGCCGCGCCCGCCGCAGGATGACCGCCCGATCAACGGAGGTCATCCATGTACGATCACATCGGCCTGAAGGTCCGCGATCTCGACGCCAGCCTGCGCTTCTACGAGGCGGTGCTGGCACCCCTCGGCCACGGGCTGGTCAGCCGCGACGAGTCCGGCGCCGGCTTCGGCCCGCCGGCTGCGGCGGCGCTGTGGCTGTACCCGTCCGACGCGTCGGGCCCCGGCGCCCATGTCGCCTTCCGCGCCCCGGACCGGGCGGCGGTCGACCGCTTCCATGCCCGCGGGCTTGCGGCCGGCGGCCGCGACCATGGCGCCCCGGGCCTGCGCGCAGACTATAGCCCGACCTACTATGCCGCCTTCCTGACCGACCCCGATGGCAACAATGTCGAGGCGGTGTGGATGGGGTGAGGCCCGCACCCCGCCCCGTCATCGCGAGCGCCACGCCTCTGCCGGGCTCGCGATGACGGACCCATGGGGCCTGCGGCCGACTACGGTGTCGTCAGCGTCTTGAGATAGGCGATGATGTCGGCGCGGTCCTGCGGGTTGGCGATCGCGCCGGCCGCCATCTTGGTGCCGGGCACGAGCTTGTTCGGCCCGGACAGGAAGGTGTCCAGCGTGGTGTCGTCCCAGACCTGGGCGTAGGCCACCATGCCCTTGGAGTAGTTGAAGCCGGCCACGGTGCCGGCGGTGCGGCCGACCACGCCGGACAAATGCGGGCCGATCTTGTTCTGGTCGGTCACCGTGTGGCAGGCGCTGCAGCGCGAGAACAGGGTCTTGCCCCGTGCCGCGTCGCCATCGGCCAGGGCCGGCGTCATGCCGCCGACGGTCAGAAGGGCCGCCAGGACCCAGTGCGTCAATCTCATGATGGTTTCTTCTCCGCTTCGGGATCAGGCCGAGGATTTCAACAGGTCGGTGTCGATCGGCAGGGTGCGCAGGCGCTTGCCGGTGGCGGCGAAGACCGCATTCATCACCGCCGGGGCGATCGCGGCAGTGGCGGTTTCGCCGATGCCGCCGGGGGCCTCGGCGCTCTTCACCAGGTGGGTCTCGATCACCGGCACCTCGTCGATCCGCATCGGCAGGTAGGTGTCGAAGTTGCCCTGCTCGACCCGCCCGTCCTTGAAGGTGATCGATCCGTGCAGCACCGCGGTCAGGCCGAACAGCGCGCCGCCCTGGACCTGGGCCTCGATCGTGTCCGGGTTGACCACGATGCCGCTGTCCACGGCGCAGACGATGCGGTGGACCTTGACCGACCCGTCGGCCGCGACCTCCACCTCCGCCACCTGGGAGACGTAGCTGCCGAAGGCGAACTGGACCGAGACGCCGCGGCCATGGCCCTTCGGCATCGGCGTGCCCCAGCCAGCCTTCTCCGCCGCCAGGGTCAGCACGCCGAGTGCGCGCGGATTGTGGCCCAACAGCGACTTGCGATAGGCCACCGGGTCCTGCTTGGCGGCCGCCGCCAACTCGTCGATGAAGCTTTCGACCACGAAGACGTTGTGGGTCGGGCCAACGCCGCGCCACCAGGAGGTCGGGACGCCCTGCGGCTCGACCCGGACATATTCGACGCGGATGGACGGGAAGGCATAGGGCGGCTCGGCGGCGGCCTCCACCGCGTCCGCATCGACCCCGTCCTTGAAGCCTGCGGGGAAGTAGCGCGCCATGATCGAGGACCCGGCGATCCGATGGGTCCAGGCCACCGGCTTGCCGTCGGCGTCCAGCCCGGCCGAGAACCGGTCGTAGTAGTAGGGCCGGTACATGTCGTGCTGGATGTCCTCCTCCCGGCTCCACACCACCTTCACCGGGCCGTCCACCTGCATCGCCACCTTCACGGCGCGGCCGACGCCGTCCACCTCCAGCCGCCGGCCGAAGCCGCCGCCGATCAGGTGGTTGTGGACCTGCACCTTCTCCTTCGGCAGGCCGGTGACCTCGGCGGCGATCCCCTGGGCCAGGGTCGGCACCTGGGTGCCCACCCAGATCTCGCAGCTGTCCTTGCGGACGTGCACGGTGCAGTTCATCGGCTCCATCGCCGCATGCGCCAGGAACGGCATCTGGTAGATCGCGTCGATCCGCTGCGCCGCGCCGGCCAGGGCCTTTTCGGCGTCGCCCTCGTTGCGCGCCACCGCCCCCGGCTTCTTGGATTCCTCCTCGAGCTGGCGGATCAGGTCGGCGCTGTTGACCGTGGCGTTCGGGCCGTCATCCCACTGGATGGCGGCGGCCTCCAGACCCTTCTTGGCCGCGCCCATATGGTCGGCGACCACGGCCACGGATTCGTCGGTCTTCACCACCTGGCGCACGCCCTTGACCGCCATGGCGGCCGCCTCGTCCACCGACTTCGGCTTGCCGCCATAGACCGGCGAGATCGCGATCGCCGCGACCTTCAGGCCCGGCAACTTGGTGTCGATGCCGTATTCGGCGCGGCCATTCACCTTGTCGGGCGAATCCAGCCGCTTGGCGCGGGTGCCGATCAAGGTGAAGTCCTTGGGGTCCTTCAGCGCCACCGTCTTCGCGTCCGGCGCCGGCAGCGCCGCCGCGGCGTCGGCCAGTTCGCCATATCCCAGTGTCCGCTTGCCGTCGGTGACCGTGCCAGCCTTCGCCTTCAGCCCGGCCGGGTCGACGCCCCACTGCTTCGCCGCCGCGGCGATCAGCAGGGTGCGGGCCACCGCGCCGGCCTGCCGCAGCGGCGTCCAGAAGGCGCGGATCGCGGTCGAACCGCCGGTGAGCTGGATCCCGATCAGCGGGTTGGCATAGAGCGCGTCGTTGGCCGGGGAATGCTCGAGCTTGACCTGGTCGAGCCCGACCTCCAGCTCCTCCGCCAGCAGCATGGCTTCGGCGGTGTAGATGCCCTGCCCCATCTCGGCCGAGGGCATCACCAGTGTGACCAGCCCCTGGCGGTCGATGCGGATGAAGGCGTTCGGGGCGAAGCCGGCCGCCTCGACGGCGGCCCAGGCCGGCCGCAGCGACGGCGCCAGGGCGACGGTGAGGGCGAGGCCGCCGCCGAGCGCGGCGCCGACCTTGAGGAACCCACGGCGGTCGAGGGTGTGCGAACCATCAGGCATGGTCTGTCCCTCCCTTACGCCGCGGCTTTGTGGATCGCGGCGCGGATGCGCTGATAGGTGCCGCAGCGGCAGACATTGCCGGACATGGCGGCATCGATGTCGTCGTCGGTCGGCTTCGGCGTGTCAGTCAGCAGCGCCGCCGCCGACATGATCTGCCCGGACTGGCAGTAGCCGCACTGCACCACCTCGAGCTCCAGCCAGGCCTGCTGGAGCGCCTTGCCCTGCGGCGACTGGCCGACCGCCTCGATCGTGGTCACGGCGCTGTCGCCGATGCTGTCGACCGTGGTGATGCAGGAGCGCGTCGCCGCGCCGTCGACATGCACGGTGCAGGCGCCGCACAGCGCCGCGCCGCAGCCGAACTTGGTGCCGGTCATGCCGAGCACATCGCGCAGGACCCACAGCAGCGGCGTGTCGCCGTCGACATCGACCTCGTGCGCGGTTCCGTTGACCTTGATGGTGAATGCCATGGCTGCCTCGCGGGTGGCTGGGGGCTGATCCGGCGAAAAAGGCCGGCAGTGAACGCTGTCTATACCGTCGTGACCGTCGCGATAACTCGCGCAATCGGCGATGGCCTTTGAAGCTTGGCTGCAAGGTCCGGCAACTGGTCCGGCCTGCGGCTCTTATTGTCCGCCATCAGTTTAAGCCAAGGCCAGCCGCAACGCAGCGAAACAAGTGTCGCGGCCCGCCCCCATTGAAGCCGGCCGGTCCCGGCGCATCTCTTAGGGATGAGCCGCCTCATCCGCGTGGCGCTGGTCGCCGCCCTCGCCCTTGCCGCCGCACCGGCCGCGATGGCGCAATGCATCGTCAATCCGAACATCATCGGCAGCCCCTGCGCCGGCGGCATCGGTTCGCCGGCGATCATCAACGGCCAGCGCCCGGTGTTCCAGGAGATCACGCCGCCGCCGCAGCCCCAGCCCTACCAGCCGATCCCGATTCCGGCGCCGCGCCAGGCCGAGAGCCTGAGCCGCAAGGCCCCGAGCAACCCGCTGCTGCCGCTGCCGTCGGCCGGGGCGGCCCAGCGCTGCGTCACCCCATACGGCAGCTGCGCCATCCCCGGCGGCTCGATCCCCAGCACCGCCTGCACCTGCGGCTCCACCACCGGCACGGCGCGGTGACCGCGGCCGGCCGCTGAGGCACAGGCCATGCGGGTGGCCCTGGTGCTGAACGGTGCCTCGGGCGCCCTGCTGGGCCAGGCGCCCGCCACGATCGTCGACAGATTCGAGCGGCTGCTGGCCGCCGGCGGGGCCGAGGCCCGGGTGGCGGTGGCCGAAGGCCCGGCGCTGGACCTGGCGATCGACGCCGCCCTCGCCTCCGACGCCCAGGCGATCCTGATCGGCGGCGGCGACGGCACCCTGATCGCAGCAGCGGAGCGGCTGCTGCCGGAGAACCGGATCGGGCCGGCCCGGCCGCTGGGCATCCTGCCGCTGGGCACCGCCAACCTGCTGGCCCGCGACCTGGGCATCCCGCTGACGCCCGAGGCGGCGGTGCCGGCCCTGCTGTCCGGCACCACGCGGCGGATCGACGTCGCCGTGGTCAATGGCCGGATCTTCCTGAACAGCTCGCTGCTCGGCGTGGCGCCGCTGATGGTGCAGCAGCGCGAGCGCATGCGCCGCCGGCGCGGGCCGCTGAAATGGCTGCTGCTGGCCCGCGCCTTCTTCCGCGCGCTGGACCGCACCCCGCGGCTGCATGTCGTGCTGCAGGCCGAGGGCCGGCCGATGCGGCTGGTCACCCGCACCCTGGCCGTGTCCAACAACCCGCTGGCCGAGGGCTTTGCCGCGATCCACAGCCGCACCGCGCTGGATGGCGGGCAGTTGGGCGTCTACGCCGCACGGCTCGAACGCCGGGTCGACCTATGGCGCATCCTGGCCCGCGTCGTCGCCGGCACCTGGCAGCATGATCCGGCCACCGCCGCGCTGATCGCCCGCCGGGTCAATGTGGTCGCCCGGCGCCGGCATCTGTGGGTCGCCAATGACGGCGAGAACCATCTCTTGGCCATGCCGCTGCGCTATCGCATCCTGCCGCGGGCGCTGACCGTGCTGGTGCCCCGCAGCGGGACGGACAGGCCAGAGTCATGAAGATCGTCGCCCACATCTCCGACCTGCATTTCGGCCGCACCGACCCGGCGCTGGTCGAGGCGCTGGTGGCCGACCTCAAGGAGATCGCGCCGTCGGTCATCGCCGTGTCGGGCGACCTGACCCAGGATGCGCGCACCGAGGAGTTCCTGGCCGCGCGGGCCTTCCTGGACCGGCTGGAGGCGCCGATCATCGTGGTGCCGGGCAACCATGACATCCCGCGGCTGAACCTGCTGTCGCGCTTCGCCAAGCCCTTTTCCCGCTATCGCCGCTACATCACCACCGACACCGCGCCGGTGCTGGTCGAGGGCGGTATCGCCCTGGTCGGCGTCAACACCGCCCGCCGCCTGGTGGCGCATTGGAACTGGTCTCATGGCGCGATCAGCCTGGGCCAGATCGAACGGGTCAGCGACACGGTGCGGGCGCTGCCGCGCGGCATGCTGAAGATCGTGGTGGCGCACCACCCCTTCCTGCCGCCGCCGGACGCGCCGGAGACCCGGCTGATCGCGCGGGCGGAAACGGCGCTGCGCTTCTTCGCCGCCGCCGGGGTCGACCTGATCCTGACCGGGCACCTGCACCGGGGCTTCACCGGCGACGTCACGGCCCATCACGGCCGGGTGCGCCGGCCGATCCTGGTGGCGCAGGCGGCGACCGCGACCTCGACCCGGCTGCGCGACGAGCCCAACGCCTACAACCGCATCGTGGTCGACGGCGCCCGGCTGACGCTGGAGCCGCGGCGCTGGGACGGCAGCCGGTTCACGCCGATGCCGGCGCTGAGCTTCGAGAAGGTGAAGGCCCGCTGGCTGGCGGTGCCGCCCGCGGGCTAGGCCGACCTCAAACGATCGCCGAGACCGGCGTGCCGGGCCAGGCCAGCAGCTCGCCCAGGCGCGCCAGGGCCCGGCCAAGGCCGGCGCGGTCCGGCGCGCCGCCGAGCGACAGGCGCACCGCTTCCGGTGCCGACCCGGTGACGTCGAAGGCGTCGGCCGGCACCACCAGCAGCCCGGATTCCCAGGCCGCCGCGGCAAAGCCGGCACCGGTCCAGCCGGCCGGCAGGCCGAGCCAGAGGTGGTTGCCGTCCGGCTTCGCCGCCAGGTCGGCGCCCGGCAGGGCCCCAGCGGCGAGGCTCTGGCGGGCCCGGTTCTCGGCGCGGATCGCCGCGGTGAAGGCGTCCAGCGTGCCATCCCCGATCCAGCGCGTCGCCAGCGCGGCCAGCAGCGGCGACGGCATCAGGCTGACGGCGCGCAGGCCCATGGTCAGCTGCACCGCCGCCCGCGGATCCGGGGCGGCGACATAGGCGATGCGCAGCGCCGGCGTGGCGCATTTCGACAGCGAGGCGACATGCCAGGCGATCTCCGGCGCCAGGGCGGCCAGCGGCGGCGGCGCCGATTCGGCCAGCGCGCCATAGGCATCGTCCTCGACCAGGGCGACGCCGTGGCGGCGGGCGGTGGCCGCGATCGCCTGGCGGCGCGCCAGCGGCATGGTCGCCGTGGTCGGGCTGGCGATGGTCGGCACCAGGTACAGCGCCTTGGGCGGAGCCTTGCGGCACAGATCCTCGAAGGCCCCGGGGTCGATGCCGTCGGCATCCTGGGCCAGGCCGACCAGGCGCAGGCCGAGACGCAGGGCGATCGCCCGGACGCCGGGATAGGTCAGCGCGGCGCAGGCCAGGGTCTCGCCACGCTGCAGCAGCAGGTCGAGCAGGGCGAACAGCGCGCTCTGCGCCCCCGCCGCCACCACCACCCGCTCCTCCACCACCGCGCCGAGGCGCCGGGCCAGCCAGCGCGCCCCCGCCGCCCGGTCGCGCGCCGTCCCGCCGCTGGGCTGGTAGCCGAGGGTACCGCCGCCGGCCGCCAGCAGCAGGCCGAGGTCCTGCGCCATCCGCTCCGCCAGCCCGGGCGGCTGCGGCGGCACGTTCATGCTGAGGTCGAAGCCCGGATCGGATGCGGCGGCGGCATCGCGGACGAAGCTGCCGCTGCCGGCCCGCCCCTCCACCAGACCCATACGCTTCAGCTCATTGTATGCACGGGTCACCGTGGTCAGGTCGACGCCGAGCTGCGCCGCGAGCTGGCGCTGCGGCGGCAGGCGGACGCCCACGGCCAGTTCGCCGGACTGAATCCGTTGGACGAGGCTGGAGACGATCGATTGGGATTTCGACATCGGTCAGGCACTGCGACGGTTCATCGCAAAACCATACACTTGATAAAAGTGTATGGCAATGTTAGATGTGTCGGGTCATACAGCTGGCCATCGGATCGCCATCCGACGGCGCGCACCTGAGAGGTGGACCATGGCCGACCCCGCATCCTATCCCGTGCTGACGCCCTTCGCCGTCGGCATCCGGGCGCGCTGTCCGCGCTGCGGCCAGGGGCATCTGTTCCGCGGCTTCCTGACCCTGGCGCCGAGCTGCGAGGTGTGCGGCCTGGACTATTCCTTCGCCGACCCGGCGGACGGGCCGGCCTTCTTCGTCATCTCGATCGTCAGCTTCCCGGTCATCGCCTTCGCCGCCTGGCTTGAGCTGACCTATTCGCCGCCGATCTGGGTGCATCTGCTGACCTCGGCGCCACTCCTGATCGGCGGCTGCCTGGCGCTGCTGCGCCCGCTGAAGGGCTGGCTGGTCGCCGCGCAATACATCAACAAGGCCGGCGAGGCCCGGCTGGTGCGCAAGGGCGAGGATTAGTCCCGGCCGTCCCGGCCCAGCCAGGGGTCCGGGCCAGGGTCGCGGCCGGCGGCGACCTCGGCCAGCCGCTCGATGTAGTGGGCCCAGCCTTCGGCATGGCCGGCGCATTGCTCGGCGGTGGGCAAGCCGCTGTGGGTCATGCGCAGCAGCGTACCGTCGGGCGGCTGCTCGATCAGGTCGATCTCGACCAGGCTCGACCCCGGCGGCACCACCGTGCTGCCGTCCCAGCCGAAGCTGTAGGCCAGGCGATGCACCGGCACCACCTCGCGGAAGCTACCGCGGGCGAAGCGGGCGCCGGTGACGTTGACCAGATAGAGCCCGCCGGGATGCGGCTCGGTCTGCGCCTCGGTGCCCATCCAGCGCAGGATCTGCTGCGGATCGGTCAACAGGGCGAAGACTGCCGCAGGCGGTGCGGCGACGCGGGTCTCGCGGTGGACGACGAGCGGATCAGCCATGGCGGTCCTCCTGGTTGCGGGCCCTGCGGCCGCGGCGGTCAGGCCCCCGGGTCCTTGTGCATGCGGTCGGGGCCGGGATCGCCGCCGGCAGCGACCACGGCGAGCCGTCCCATGTAATGCGCCCAGCCGGTCTCGTGGGCGGGGACCGCCACGGGCGGCAGGCCGCTGTGGGTCAGACGCAGCAGCGTGCCGTCCGGCTGCTCGATCAGGTCGATCTCGACCAGGCTCGACCCTGGCGACACCCCCATCGCGTTGCCGTCCCAGCCGAAGCTGTAGGCCAGGCGATGCACCGGCACCACCTCGCGGAACGTGCCGCGCGCCACATCGGTGCCGTTGACGTCGAGCAGGTACAGGCCGCCCGGCTGCGGGTCCAGCGTCGCCTGCAGGCCCATCCAGCGCACGATCTTCTCCGGATCGGTCAGGAAGGCGAAGATGGTGGCGGGCGGCGCCGGGATCCGGATCTCACGCCGGACGACGGTCGGCTCGGTCATCGGGTTCCTCCTGGTCGCGCGGCGGCGCCGTGGCGGCAGGATACGGCGCCGCGGCCGGATTCGCCACCGCGGGGTGACAGGCTGGGCGCCCGGCCGCATGATCGGGCCATGGACCTGCCCACGACTCTCGCCTGGCTGGTGGACGAGGCCGGCGCCGCGCCGAGCCCGGACCAATTCCTCGCCCTGCTCGGGGGCCGGCTGGTCGAGGACGGCGTGCCGCTGGCCGGCGGCGCCCTGACCCTGGCGGTGCCGCATCCGATCATCGCCCATCGCACCTGGCTGTGGCGGACGGCGACCGGGGCGGTGATCGAGGCGCTGGGCTTCGCCATGCCCGGCCTGGCCGGCGTGACATCGGCCGCGGCGACGCCCGGCGCCGCCGGTCGGGACTGGCTGGCCGGCCTGGGCCCCGGTCCGCTGCACGAGGACAGCATCGGCCCGGGGCCGGAGCAGCCGGTGCTGGGCTGGGCCGTCAGCCGCCCGCTCGACCCCGCTGAAGCCGACCGGCTGCGCCAGGCCGCGCGCTTCGCCGCCGCGCCGCTGGCCGCCCTGGCGGCGCAGGCGACGCTGACCGCGCTGCTGGAGGCCTATCTCGGCCGGCGCAGCGCCGCCCGGGTGCAGGCCGGCGCCATGCGCCGCGACGCCGGCGACAGCATCCGCGCTGTCCTGCTGTACGCCGATCTGCGCGACTTCACCGCTTTGTCGGAGGTGACGGCCCCGGCGGCGGTGATCGCCGCGCTGGACTCCTGGTTCGACCGCATCGCCGGGGCGGTGCACGCCTTCGGCGGCGAGGTGCTGAAGTTCATCGGCGACGGCGTGCTGGCGATCTTCCCGGTCGCCGGCCCGCCCGCCGCCGCCTGCGACGCGGCGCTGCGCGCGGTGGTCGCGGCCCGCGCCGGGATGGCGCATCTCGATGCCGCCCGGCAGGCCCAGGGCCTGCCGCCCCTGCCCTTCGGCGCGGCGGTGCATCTGGGCGAGATGCTGTGGGGCAACATCGGCGCGGCCGACCGGCTGGACTTCACCGCCATCGGCCCGGCGGTCAATCTGGTCAGCCGGCTGGAGGGGCTGTGCCGGCCGCTCGGCCGGTCGGTGCTGATCTCGGGCGCGGTCGCGGCCGAGACCGCAATGCCGCTGGTGCCGCTGGGGGAACACGCGCTGCGCGGCATCGCCGCGCCCTGCGCCGTCTTCACATTGCCGGACGCATGACCGGCCGGTCCTGGCCCGTGGCGGCGGCCAGCAGCTCCTCGCAGATCTCCGCGATCAGCAGCCAGGTCGCCACCCAATGGGGCTGGTCGGCGGGGTCGCAGGAATCCGCCTGGCGCCGCGCCTCGTCCGGCGCGCCATCGCCATGGCGGCGCAGCAGGACCTGGGCGGAGCGCTCGATCTCGCAGGCCGTCAAGCCGCTCATGCGGGGATACCGGACAGGGGGGCCATCCCCCCCATCTACATAAAATATATAAAATTGTCTATATACAAAGGCGAGACCCGGCCGCGGCTTGTTCCAGAGGGCTGACGCCAACAAAAAAGGAGAGGATCCCTACCCGGAATCCTCTCCCGCTCTAGCTGGAAAGACTTAAGCCGCCTTTTTGAGGTAACCGCCCTTGACCAGCGCTTCGGCGATCTGGACCGTGTTCAGCGCCGCGCCCTTGCGCAGATTGTCGGCGGCGACCCACATCGACAGACCGTTCTCGATCGTCGAGTCCTCGCGGATGCGGCTGACATAGACCGAATCCTCGCCCGCGACCTCGACCGGGGTGACATAGCCCTCGTCCTGCCGGTGGTCGACCACCGCGACGCCCGGCGCCCGCTTCAGCGCGGCCCGCGCCTCGCCGGCCGAAATCGGCCGCTCGAACTCGATGTTCACCATCTCGGCATGGCCGATGAACACCGGCACGCGCACGCAATGGGCGATGACCTTGATCGAGGGGTCGAGGATCTTCTTGGTCTCGACCACCATCTTCCACTCTTCCTTCGTCGACCCGTCATCCATGAAGCTGTCGATGTGCGGGATGACGTTGAAGGCGATCTGCTTGGTGAACTTCTCCTTCACGATCGGATCGTTCACGTAGACGGCGCGGGTCTGGTTGAACAGCTCGTCCATCGCCTCCTTGCCGCCGCCGGAGACCGACTGGTAGGTCGAGACCACGACGCGGCGGATCTTGGCGAGGTCGTGCAACGGCTTCAGCGCCACCACCATCTGGATGGTCGAGCAGTTGGGGTTGGCGATGATGCCCTTGCGGGTGAACTGCGCGATCGCCTGCGGATTGACCTCGGGCACCACCAGCGGCACGTCCGGGTCCATCCGGAAATGCGAGGTGTTGTCGATCACCACCGCCCCGGCCTTGGCCGCGCGCGGGCTGTGCACCGCCGAGACCTTGGCGCCCGGCGAGGACAGCACGATGTCGATGCCCTTGAAGTCGAAGCTGGCGAGCTCCTGGATCCTGAGGATGTCATTGTCGCCGAAGGACACCTCGCGCCCGATCGAACGCTCCGACGCCAGCGCGACGACCTGGTCGACCGGGAACTCCCGCTCGGCGAGGATGGAAAGCATCTCGCGACCGACATTGCCGGTGGCTCCGATGACCGCGACCCGATAGCCCATGTCTTTGATCCGGCTTGTTCGATTGCTGTAACGGATGCACTCGGTAGAATGGTTGCCGGCCTGCGCGCAACGGCGCAGCCATGCGATTCGCGCGTGACGATCATGCCGTCAAGTGCCGGCTGTCGGCTGGACCAAACGGGATTTCCGAGATCCGCCTATAGATGGGCCGGCGGCAACATCCTGCAACCCTTGAGCTTCCTGGAGGGAAACGCGATGGCCGAGAAGCTGCCGAGCTATTCCGCCTTCTGGCCCTATTACCTGCGCGAGCACGGCCGGGCGCGAACCCGGGCGCTGCACTTCCTGGGCACCAGCCTGGCCTTGATCTGTCTCATCCTGCTGATCGTCACCGGCAATTGGTGGTGGCTGCCGGCGGCGCTGGTCGCCGGCTACCTGTTCGCCTGGATCGGCCATGTCTTCATCGAACACAATCGGCCGGCCACCTTCATCCATCCGCTGTGGTCGCTGGCCAGCGACTTCCGTATGTACGCGCTGTGGGTCACCGGCCGCTTGAAGGGTGAGCTGCGCCGCGCCGGGCTCGAACCTTAAGCCGGATGATTTTGAGTCAGGTCACGCGGAAAGGCCCCACCGTGCGTTGCCTTTCCCGCTTGCGGGAGAGGTCGGAGACGCGAAGCGGCTCCGGGTGAGGGGGTTTTGTCGAGGCCGGGACCAGCCCTCACCCGGTCTCGCTGCGCGAGCCCGACCTCTCCCGCCAGGCGGGAGAGGCAACGCGAAGACGCTTGGCATCCCGTTGCCCGGCCTGAATCCACCTGAAACGATCATTCTCTAGCCACTGAAACGACCGAGCCCGCTCCGGTCTCCCGGGGCGGGCTCGTGACGTCGAGGGGACGACGCCGGCCGATCAGAACCGGTAGCGCAGGCCGAGCGCGACGATGTCAACGCTGCTGCTGTTGCTGGCGTCGTAGGACACCCGCGTCTCCAGCGGCGTGCCGACATAGAAGTCGCGATCCGCGTCCAGCTTGTGCGCGTCCATGAAGACGTGGGTGTAGCCGAAGTCGACCGACATGTTCTCCATGACGTTGTAGCTGACGCCGGCGGAGAGCCAGTAGCGATCGCCGTCCGGGGTGCGGCTGGAGCGGTAGCCCGACTTGGTCGGCGTCGGGTCGTACTGGAAGCCCGCCCGCAGCGTCAGGTCCTCGTTCCAGTAGTATTCGCCGCCGATCGAGAGGCCGACCGTGTCCTGGTAGCGCTGCGTGTTCACCAGGTCGGCGCCGCCGTCCTCGCGCTTGACCCGGATCTCCTTGAACGACGACCAGCCGTACCAGGTGACGCCGCCGAGCAAAGCGATCTGCGGCGTGATCTCCTGGCGGATGCCGAAGGTCACCATCGGGGGCAGGTTCAGCTTGGCGGTGCCGCCGGTGTTGAAATCGGCGGTCGGCGGCAACCCCGGCAGCGGCGGGAAGGCGATGCCCTTGAGCTCGGCCGAGCCGTCCAGCCGGTGATCGACGCCGGAGCGGAAATGCACGCCCAGCCGGGTGCCTTCGACCGGCTGCACGATGGCGCCGATGTTGTAGCCGACCGCCCAGCTTTCGCCCTTGATCGTCAGCTTGCCGTCCTCGTCATAGGCCGGCAGCAGGGCCCCCACCGGGTTGGGCACATGGCTTTCGAGCTTGGCCCAGGCGTAGGAGATGTCGATGCCGCCGCCGATCGACAGCCAGTCGTTGACCCGATAGGCGACGGTCGGCGACACGTTGTAGACCAGCAGCTGGGTCTTGGTGGCGTCGTAGCGGCCGAACCAGTTGCCGTCGTACCGGCTCTCCAGCCCGAAGGGCGCGCCCACGCCGATGCCGACCCACAGCCGGTTGTCGGTGGACGGCACCGGCACGGCGACATAGCCGTGCGGCACCAGCGTCGCGTCGTAGGGGTTGTTGCTCTTGCTCTCGCCCGAGATCCGGCCGGGCGGCGGATCGAAGATGCCGCGCGGCGTGCGGAACGCCGGGTAGTCGATGGTCGAGCCCTTGTCCGTCAGCCGCGAATCCGGGATCAGCAGGCTGCCGCCGAACTGCGCCTCGCCCTGCTTCAGGAAGGTCATGCCGGCCGGGTTGAAGAAGATGGTGCTGGCGTCGTCGGCCGCGGCGGCCCCGCCGGCGAAGGCGCGGCCGAGGCCGGTCACGCTCTGCTCCTGGATGAAGAAACCGGCGGCGTTCGCGGCACCGGCTCCGAAGAGCCCCCCGGCGGCGATCCCCGCCACCGCCAGCGCAAGACGCGAAATGCCCCCGATGATCCGCTGATTCATCTCGGCCTGCCCCCCCTTGCCGTTGCCCGACCATGTCTCGCAACGATGACGTTTGTAACGTATGACTACGTTTGTAACGCTACCGTCATGCCCAAGACGACAGGTCGTCAAGCACTGATGAAGGGACCGCTCGGATCGGGAGTGTCCAGTAACCAAAACCCCAGCGTGACGCTACGTCAACCATTCCGCGGCGATGGGCCGAAGAAATGGCAAATGCAATGCATTTTTGCCTTGGCGGACGAATCGCAGGGCAATGATTCGCCGTCGCCGGGACTGATGAAAATGCCAGACAAAAGGCGAGGCCAAACGGCCTCGCCTTGTTGCACCGCACAAATACTGAAGAAAGAAGGAACGGTTCAGCGCGAGCGCTGGGCCATGGCCTCGAGGATCGCGGTGCCCATGTCGCCGGTCGAGACCAGCTGGGCCGCGCCGGTGCCGGCGATGTCGGCGGTGCGGATGCCGCGGTCGAGCACGTCGGACACCGCGCCCTCGATCAGGTCGGCCTCGGTGCCGAGGTCGAAGCTGTAGCGCAGCATCATGGCGAAGCTGAGCAGGGTGGCGATCGGGTTGGCCTTGCCCTGGCCGGCGATGTCGGGGGCCGAGCCGTGCACCGGCTCGTACAGCGCCTTGCGGCGGCCGGCGGCATCGGGCGCGCCGAGCGAGGCCGAGGGCAGCATGCCCAAGCTGCCGGTCAGCATCGCCGCCTCGTCCGACAGCATGTCGCCGAACAGGTTGTCGGTGACGATGACGTCGAACTGCTTCGGGTTGCGCACCAGCTGCATGGCGCAGTTGTCGGCCAGCATGTGGCTGAGCTGGACGTCGGAATACTGCTCCTGGTGCAGCCTGGTCACCTCCTCGCGCCACAGCCGGCCGGATTCCATGACGTTCATCTTCTCGACCGAGCACAGCCGGTTGCCGCGCTTGCGCGCCAGCTCGAAGGCGACGGCGGCGACGCGGCGGATCTCCGACGTGGTGTAGACCTGGGTGTTGATGCCGCGGCGTTCGCCGTTGCCGAGGTCGGTGATCCCGCGCGGCTCGCCGAAATACACGCCGCCGGTCAGCTCACGCACGATCAGGATGTCGAGGCCCTCGACGATCTCGCGCTTCAGCGACGAGGCATCGGCCAGGGCCGGGTAGACCAGCGCCGGGCGCAGATTGGCGAACAGCTCCATGTCCTTGCGCAGGCGCAGCAGGCCGGCTTCCGGCCGGATCGAGAAGTCGACGCCGTCCCATTTCGGCCCGCCGACCGCGCCCAGCAGCACGGCGTCGACCGTCATCGCCTTGTCCATGGTCGCGTCGGTGACCGGCACCCCGTTGGCGTCGATCGAGCAGCCGCCGACCAGCGCTTCGTCGATGTCGAAGCCGACGGCGCGCTGGCTGCCCATCCACGCGGCGACGCGCTTGACCTCGCCCATCACCTCCGGGCCGATGCCGTCACCGGCGAGGACGAGGAGCTTCTTGTTGGCAGCCATGGGAAACGACCTTCAGCGGGGGTTGGAGGAACGGTGGTCGCAAGGGACCGGGATCGGGATCTTCCCTCTCCCACTTCCGTCATCCCCGCGAAAGCGGGGATCTCGCGACAATCCTGAAACAGCTTCCCGCTTTCGCGGGAATGACGACCAAGGAATGGGCAGCCGGCGTCAGGCCGCCAGCCAGGGCTGCGCCGCCTTGCGCTTGGCCTCGAAATCGTCGATCGCCGTGGTCTGCTGCATGGTCAGGCCGATGTCGTCGAGGCCGTTGATCAGGCAGTGCTTGCGGAAGGGCTCGAGATCGAAGGAAATCTTCTCGCCGTCCGGCCGGGTGATCTCCTGCTTCTCCAGGTCGACCGTCATGGTCGCGTTGGCGCCGTTCTCGGCGTCCTTCATCAACAGCTCGATCTGCTCCTGCGGCAGGGCGATCGGCAGGATGCCGTTCTTGAAGCAGTTGTTGTAGAAGATGTCGGCGAAGCTGGTGGCCAGCACGCAGCGGATGCCAAAATCCAGCAGCGCCCAGGGCGCATGCTCGCGCGACGAGCCGCAGCCGAAATTGTCGCCCGCGACCAGGATCTGGGCCTTGCGATAGGCCGGCTGGTCGAGCACGAAATCCTTCGGGTTGCCCTGCTCGTCGGTGCGCAGTTCGTAGAACAGGCCGGCGGCGAGGCCGGTGCGCTTGATCGTCTTCAGGAACTGCTTCGGGATGATCATGTCGGTGTCGACATTGACGATCGGCAGCGGGGCGGCGACGGCGGTGAGCGTGGTGAAGGGCTGCATGGCGGCGGCTGTGCTCAAAAGGCCAATGGGGAAGCTTAGCCGCAAAGTCATGCCACAGCCGGCCGCCGGCCCAAAGCGCGGAATCGTCACCCTCCCCGCGGTGCAATTCGCGCCGGGCGCCGCTCAGCCGGCCCGATCACCCTTCGGCAGCGCGAACAGCAGCCCCAAGGTCACCAGCGTCGCCAACCCACCATAGCCGGCCGCGGCGGCGAAGGCGCGGGCATAGGCCGCAGCCTCGCCCAGCCCCGCGGCGCGGGCGCCGTCCAGCACCACGGCGAACAGGATCCCGGCCAGGGCCACGCCGAAGGCGCCGCCGACCTGCTGCATGGTGCTGAGCATGCCGGAGGCCGATCCGATGTGCCCGTCATGGATGCCGCCGAGGATGGTGTTGAGCAGCGGCGTCATCAGCAGGCCCTGCCCGACCCCGAGCAGCAGCAGCGCCGGGATCAGCGCCTCCGCCTGCAGCGGCGCGGCCAGCAGCGCCGTGGCGGCGGCGGCGAACTCGCCCAGCGCCGCGATCGCCGCCCCGGCCAGCAGCACCGCGCGCCGGCGCTCGGGCGCCACCCGGCCGGCGGCGATCGAGGCGATCATGAAGGCGACCGCGGCCGGGGAGAACACCAGCCCCGCCGCCAGCGCCGACCGCCCGAGGCCGAGCTGCGCCAGGAAGGCGTAGGCGAGATAGACCGAGTTCATGGTCGAATAGAACACCATCACCAGCAGCACCCCGGCGGCGAAGGCGCGGTCGCGGAACAGTGCCATCTGCAGCAGCGGCGAGGCGCCGCGGCGCGACCGGGCGTGCTGGAGCCAGGCGAACCCGGCCAGCACCGGCACCGCGGCGGCCAGCATGGCCAGCGACCACCCCGGCCAGCCGGCTTCGCGCCCCTCGATCAGCGGATACAGCAGCAGGCCGAGGCCGAGCGCACTGAGCCCGACGCCCACGAGGTCCAGCCGCTGTCCCGGCTTCACCGTGTCGGCCGGGATCAGCCGCGGCGCCGCCACCGCGGCGAGGAGGCCGATCGGGATGTTGAGCAGGAAGATCGGCCGCCAGCTTAGGCCCCAGAGATCGGCCGCGACCAGGATGCCGCCCAGCACCTGCCCAGCCACCGCGGCCAGACCCAGCACCACGCCGAGCGCGGCGAAGGCCTTGGCGCAGTCCTGCGGCTCCGGGAAGGTGACGCGGATCAGCGAGAACACCTGCGGGAACAGCAGCGCCGCGGCGACGCCCTGCAGCAGCCGGGCCAGGATCAGCGTTTCGGCGCTGGTCGCCAGGCCGCACAGGGCCGAGGTCGCGGCGAAGCCGAGCAGCCCGGCGACGAACATCCGCCGCCGGCCGCGCAGGTCGCCCAGCCGCCCGCCGGTGATCAGCGCCACCGCATAGGCCAGGCTGTAGCCGGCCACCACCAGCTCGGCCTGGGCGTAGCTGGCGCCCAGCCCCAGCCGGATGCTGGGGATCGCCACATTGACGATCATCACATCCATCACGGTCATGAACGGGCCGAGCAGCATCACGGCCAGGCCGAGCCAGGGCCGCGCCACGGTCGGCCGCCGGGCGGCCTCGGCCGGGTAGGTCACATCGGTCATCGGGAATCTCCATCGGCGGACCGGCAGTCGGCGACCGGCAGTCCGCCCGCGACAGAGACTGGAGGATGGTCTATAATAGGAAAAGATAAGTTCTTATCCTATTAGTAGAAACAATAGCCTATGCCCGTCTCCGCCCTGCAGCGCACCGACGACCGCCGCGCCTTGTCCGACTTCGTCCGCGACCGCCGGTCCCGCACCAGCCCGGACGAGGTCGGCCTGCCCGCCGGATCCCGCCGCCGCACGCCGGGGCTGCGGCGCGAGGAGGTGGCCCAGCTCGCCGGGGTCGGGGTCACCTGGTACACTTGGTTCGAGCAGGGCCGCGCCATCCAGGTCTCCGCCGATTTCCTGGAGCGGGTGTGCCGGGCGCTGCGGCTGGACCCGGCCGAGCGCCAGCACCTCTACGCCCTGGCGCAGCGCCGGCCGCCGCCGCATGCGGCCCCCGGCCTGCCGACGGTCTCGCCGATCCTGCAGTCGCTGTTGGACAGCCTGCCGAACCCCGCCTACATCAAGACCGCGCGCTGGGACGTGGTGGCCTGGAACGCGGCCAACACCGCGCTGTTCGGCGACTACGCGGCGATCCCGCCGGCCGAGCGCAACAGCCTGTGGCTGATCTTCACCGAGCCACGCTGGCGCCGGATGATCCCGGACTGGGAGGGCGCCGCCCGCCGCGTCCTGGCCAAGTTCCGCCTGGACCACGGCCGGGCCGGCGCCGACCCCGCCTTTACCGAACTGGTCGAGGCGCTGCAGGCGGCCAGCCCGGAGTTCCGCCGCTGGTGGCCCGGCCAGGACGTGTCGGAGCGCAGCGAAGGGATCAAGCGCATCCGGCACGACACGCTGGGCCTGCTGGAATTCGCCCACGCCACCTTCACCGTCGAAGGCGCGCCAGACCTGCGGATGGTGACCTACACCCCGGTGCCGCGGGCGTAGGGACGTCCGCCCTTACTCCAGCTGGGTGCGGAGCGTCTCCTCGACCGCGCGGTCGAAGCTGTCGACCGGCGCCGAGCCGGCCTGCTTCGCCTGTTCGGCCTCGATGAAGCTGTCGCGCTGGCCGACCAGCGCCGCCATCTCGGTCGTCAGCGCCGCGCGCTCGGCCTGCTGCTGCGCGACATAGGCCTGGCGCTCCTCCGCGGTCTTGCCCCTCAGCACCTCCGGCAGCTCGTCATCCGACACCGACCCCAGCGCCTTGGCGCCGCTGGCGACGTCGGCCACCAGGTCGCCGGCACCGGTCACGACCTCGGTGCGGTCGGACCGCTTGCTGTAGAAGCCGGAGTTGTCGGCCTGGACCGAGGCGGGGGCCGACGCGCGCAGGTCCATCTTCTCGCGCAGGCCGTCCTGCTGCACCGCCGAGCCGTAGGGGATCACGGTGGCGTCGATCCGGCGCTGCAGGATGATGATGGCGTCGTCGTAGGGCGTGACGATCGCCGCCACCTGCCCGCCATCCTGCGGGATCGGGATGTAGCGGCCGGCGCCGCGCTGGGCGATGTCCTGCCAGATCTGCCGGGTGTCGCCGGCATTGCCCGCCTGCACCGCGTTGACGATGATGCCGTTCTTGCGCGCGGCGGCCACCACCTCGGCGTATTTCGGGGCGTTGGCGTAGTCCATGTGCGGCGGCGCGTCGCCGACCAGGAAGACGATCTTGCGGGCCTGGCCGCCCTGGCTCCAGCGCACCTTGGTCACCGCGTCGTGCAGCGCCTCGTTCACCGATTCCGGCCAGTCGCCGCCGCCGTCGGCGCGCAGCTGCAGCAGCTTGCCGTACAGACCCTGGATATCCGTGGTCAGCTCGTAGGTCCGGGTGACGTAGTCGTCGCCGCGGTCGCGATAGGCCACCAGCGCGATGCGGATCTCGGCGTCGGGGTTGGCCTCGACGATGGTGGTGGCGATCGACCAGATCTTGCGCTTGGCGCCGTCGATCAGGTCGGCCATCGACCCGGTGGTGTCGAGCACGAAGGCGACCTCGACCTGGGGCCGCCCCTGGTCCTGCCCCTGCACCGCCCAGGCGGGCCCCGCCAGCAGGGCGCCGAGGGCGCTGCCCAGCAGCAGGGTGCGGAGGAATTTGGGTCCACGAACGATCGCGCGCGTCATGGTGGCACTCTCCTAGGGATACCGGCCCGGCAGGGCTCGGTCATGACACTGGTTTCGGCGCCCGCTGCGTCGTTTCCAGGGCGGAATGAAGTGCCATCCTCCCCAATCCGGACATGATCCTGTGCCGGACCGTCGGCACGGGCGGGGCCCGCCCGAATTCGGCCGCAAGCGCCGGAGTGCGCCGCGGGTCGTGGATCGGCACTGTGGCGTCACGACCCCAACCACCGGAACCACCGGGAGACGAACCGATGCCCCGCGCCCTTCTCCACCCCTTGGCCCCCGCCGCCGCTTCCCCTGCCGACCGGGTGGCGCGGATCGACTGGACCGCCGCGGCCGGCGAGCTCGACCAGCAGGGATCGGCGGTGCTGCCGCAGCTGCTGTCGCCCGAGGAATGCCGCAGCATCGCCGCGCTGTATCCCCAGGACGGCCCGTTCCGCAGCCGGGTGGTGATGGGCCGGCACGGCTTCGGCCGCGGCGAGTACAAGTACTTCGCCTATCCCCTGCCCGACCTGGTCGGCGGGCTGCGCGGCGCCCTCTATCCCCGGCTGGCGCCGATCGCCAATGAGTGGAACCGGCGGATGGGGATCGACACCCGCTATCCCGCGGAGCACGAGGCCTTCCTGAAGCTGTGCCACGCCGCCGGCCAGCTGCGCCCGACGCCGTTGCTGCTGCAATACGGGCCGGGCGACTACAACTGCCTGCACCAGGACCTGTATGGCGACCTGGCCTTCCCGCTGCAGGTGGCGATCCTGCTGTCGGAGCCGGGGCGCGACTTCACCGGCGGCGAGTTCGTGCTGACCGAGCAGCGGCCGCGCATGCAGTCGCGGCCGGAAGTGGTGCCGCTGCGCCAGGGCGACGCCGTGGCCTTCGCGGTGCATCACCGCCCGGTCGCGGGCACCCGCGGCGACTACCGGGTCAATCTGCGGCACGGCGTCAGCCGCCTGCGCTCCGGCCGCCGGCACACGCTCGGCATCATCTTCCACGACGCCCGGTGACCGCGGATCCTGCGATGCGATCAGGGATGGACGCGGCCCATCCTATGGTATGATCCCGGCCCCGTTGCCCAAGGTTGCGCCGCCCATGCCCGCTCGCATCGTTTCGCCCGCCCAGCACCGTGTGATGCCCTGGCGCAACGGCGGCGGGACGACAGCCGAGATCGCCTCCGAGCCGAGCGACGGCCCGGCCGGGTTCCGCTGGCGGCTGAGCCTGGCCGAGGTGGCATCGGAAGGCCCGTTCTCCGCCTTCCCCGGTTGCAGCCGCACCATCATGCTGCTGTCCGGCCGGGGCATGGAGCTGACGATCAGCGAGGCCGGCGCGGCGCCGAACACCGTCCGCCTCGACCGGCCGCATCAGCCCTTCGACTTCGACGGCGAGGCGGCCACCACCTGCCGGCTGATCGACGGCCCGGTGCGCGACCTCAACGTGATCGCCGACCGGGCGCTGCAGATCGACCACCGGGTGGTGGCGCTGGACGACGCCGATGCGATGCTGGAGCCGGCGACGGTCTGGCTGTTCCACGTGCTGCGCGGCACCGCGGTGATCGACATCGGCCGCCACCTCGCCGTGACCGAGGGCGAGACCGCGATCGTCGAGGACGAGGACGACCGCGCCCCGCACCTGCGCGGCGCCGAGGCCGACAGCTTGGTTTACGCCGTGGCCCTGCGGCCGCGGTAGACGTGCGGACGTAGAGGGCGCGGGATTCTTTTGCTGTCATTGCCCGGCTTGACCGGGCAATCCAGGGGCCACCAAGAGCTGCTCTGGCCGCCCCTGGATGCCACGGTCAAGCCGTGGCATGACAATAAGGGAAAGCTCGACCGGACATCCGCGGGTCAGGCCCGGGCATGACAGTCGGGGACGAGGCGAATGACGATCTCGATGTACCAGGCCTCGGTGCCGGTGTTCCGTCGCGGCCTGACCCAATGCGCCGCTATCCTCGCCAAGGCTGAGGCCCATGCCGCGGCCCGGGGATTCGACCCGGCCATCCTGCTGGCCAGCCGGCTGGCCCCGGACATGTTCCCGCTGGCCCGCCAGGTCCAGATCGCGACGGACGGTGCCCGGGGCGCGGCGGCGCGGCTGGCCGGCGCCGAATTGCCCGACCCGGAGGCCGAGGATTTCGCCGTGTTCAACCGCGGCGTCCGCCACGCCTTCCCCGCGGGCGAGGAGAGCTTTCCGCAGCTTGCCGCCCGCATCGCCGCCGCCCTCTCCTATCTCGACGGCCTGGCGCCGGACCGCATCGACGGTGCCGAGGACCGGCCGGTCGCGGTCACCATGGGCGGCCGGACGCGGCACTTCACCGGGCTGCCCTTCCTGCTGCACTACGCCCTGCCGAACTTCCATTTCCACATCGTCCTGGCCTACGCGATCCTGCGCCACAGCGGCGTCGACCTCGGCAAGCAGGACTATGAGGGGCCGGCGGTCTACACGGCCGGCTGAGGAGGAAAGACCCCATGGACCCCGTTCTGCCCGCCTACAAAACCGTCGGCGACCGCCGCTACCGCGAGACCTCGGGCCTGTACTGGGAGGATTTCGAGCCGGGCGACGTGTTCGAGCACCGGCCCGGCCGCACCGTGCTGGATGCCGACAATGTCTGGTTCACGCTGCTGACCATGAACACCCAGCAGGTCCATTTCGATGCCGCCTACGCCGCCAAGACCGAATGGAAGAGGATGCTGGTGGATTCGACTTTCACCCTGGCGCTGCTGATCGGCATGAGCGTGCGCACGGTCAGCGCCAAGGTCGTCGCCAATCTCGGCTGGGACAAGGTGAAGGCCAGCCACCCGGTCTTCGCCGGCGACACCCTCTATGCCGAGAGCACCGTGCTGCACAAGCGCGAGTCCAAGAGCCGCCCGACCCAGGGGATCGTCACCGTCGCCACCCGCGGCCTCAACCAGGACGGCGCCGAGGTGATGAGCTTCGAACGCACCATGCTGGTCCACCGCCGTGGCCATTCGCCGGAGGAGGCCGCGAACTACTGACCCGCAGCGGCCGTGGATTTTCCCCTGATCCGACCGCCGCCCGGTGCGACCATCCGGCACGCGGCCGGACCCGATACAGGCGATAAGGTCGCATGCGGGCCGCACCGCCGGTCCGTCACCGTTCCACGAATTGCCGTTCGAGGAGACCGCCATGGCCAGAACCGTCGCAGACCAGATGGTCGACACCCTCGCCGCCGCCGGCGTGCAGCGGATCTACGGGATCGTCGGCGACAGCCTGAACGGCTTCACCGACTCGCTGCGCCGCCATGGCGGCATCAAATGGCTGCACCTGCGGCATGAGGAGGTCGCGGCCTTCGCCGCCGGGGCCGACGCCCATGTCACCGGCCAACTGGCGGTCTGCGCCGGCAGCTGCGGCCCGGGCAACCTGCACCTGATCAATGGCCTGTTCGACTGCCACCGCTCGCGCGTGCCGGTGGTGGCCATCGCCGCCCACATCCCCTCGGCCGAGATCGGCTCCGGCTACTTCCAGGAGACCCATCCCGAGCAGCTGTTCCGCGAGTGCAGCAGCTATTGCGAGCTGGTCTCCAGCCCCGAGCAGATGCCCCGCGCGCTGGAGATCGCCATCCGCCGCGCCACGGCCGAACGCTGCGTCTGCGTGCTGGTGATCCCGGGCGACGTCGCCCTGAAGCCGGCCGGCGACGCGCCGGCGCCGAAGCCGCTGGGCCTGGCCCCGGCGCGGCCCACCATCACCCCGCCGGACCACGCGCTGGACCAGTTGGCCGAGCTGCTGAACGGCGCGTCCCGCGTCACCCTGCTGTGCGGCGGCGGCTGCGAGGGCGCCCATGCCGAGCTGCTGCAGCTGGCCGAGGCGCTGAAGGCCCCCGTGGTCCATGCCATGCGCGGCAAGGAGCATGTCGAGTGGGAGAACCCCTACGACGTCGGCATGACCGGGCTGATCGGCTTCTCCTCCGGCTATTACGCCATGGAATCCTGCGACGCCCTGGTGATGCTGGGCACCGACTTCCCCTACCGCCAGTTCTATCCGAAGGCCGCGCGCATCGCCCAAATCGACATCCGGCCGGAGGCGATCGGCCGGCGGGCGCCGGTCGATCTCGGCCTGATCGGCGACGTGGTCTCGACCATCCGGGCGCTGCTGCCGCGCCTGAAGCCCAAGACCGACCGGGCCCATCTCGACGCCGCGGTGCTGCGCTACCAGGAGGCGCGCAAGGACCTCGACGAGCTGGCCACAGGCCGTCCCGGCGGCCCGCTGCACCCGCAGCACATCGCCCGGGTGCTGAGCCAGCAGGCCGCAGACGACGCCATCTTCACCTGCGATGTCGGCCTGCCCACGGTGTGGGCGGCGCGTTACCTCGCCATGAACGGCCGGCGCCGGCTGCTGGGGTCGTTCTGGCACGGGTCGATGGCCAATGCGATGGCCCAGTCGATCGGCGCCCAGGCCGCCTTCCCCCAGCGCCAGGTGATCTCGCTGTCCGGCGACGGCGGCTTCACCATGCTGATGGGCGACCTGCTGAGCCTGGTGCAGCTGAAGCTGCCGGTGAAGGTGGTGGTGTTCAACAACGGCTCGCTCGGCTTCATCGAGCTGGAGCAGAAATCCTCCGGCTTCCTCGACACCGGCACCGAGCTGGTCAACCCCAACTTCGCCGCCATGGCCGAGGCGGTCGGCATCAAGGGCGTGCGCATCGAGGACCCGGCGGAGGTCGAGACCAAGCTGGCCGAGGCGCTGGCCCATCCCGGCCCGGTGCTGATCGACGCCGTGGTCAACCGCATGGAGCTGGCGATGCCGCCCAAGGTCACCGGCGAGATGGCCAAGGGCTTCACCCTGTACATGCTGAAGGCGGTGCTGAACGGCCGGGTCGACGCGATCGTCGAGCTGGCCCGGACCAACCTGCGCCGCTGACCGCGCGCGGCGGGGCCGGGATGCTCAGGCCGGCACGGCCAGCGCCCAGCGCCGCCGCGCGTCCAGCCAGCGGGCCAGCCGCAGCCCGGCCTCGCCCAGCGCCTCGTCCAGCTGGCGGTCGTCGATCAGCTCGCAGGTGAAGCTCTGGGTCCACACCGCGTCCGCGGCTTCGGACCGGACGGTGATGTGGGCCAGGCGGCCCTCGTGCCGGACCGAATCGATGAAGTCGCGGACTCCGGCGCTCTCCCCGGCCGGGCCGGGCCGCAGCGCCATGAAGGTCTCCGGGTTGCGCCGCTGGATCAGCACCGCGCCGCCGGGCCGGACGTGACGGCGGCAGGCGGCGAGCAGGGCCGCGCGGGTCGCGGCCTCGGGGAAGTTGATCAGGGTGCTGGCCAGCAGCACCGCGTCGAAGCCGCGGCCGAGGTCGAGCGTCTCGATATCCGCCAGCACCGTCTCCGCGCCCCTGACATGGGCCAGCATCTCGGCCGAGTTGTCGACGGCGGTCACGACATAGCCGAGCGCGACCAGGGCATGGGCGACGCGGCCGGCGCCCGCGCCCAGGTCCAGCACCGTGCCGCCGGCCGGGACCACCCCGGCGACGATCTCCGGCTCGTCATCCGCCGGCACGCGGCGGTATAGCTCGACCGAGCAGCCGTCCCGGGTGCGGGCCCCAGGCCCAGTGCCGGTGAAGCGGATTGCGGAGCCCATCCATCCCTCCCTTGCGCTCCGACGGAGATGGCGATGGCCATCGCCCGGCGCCAGGGGATCGACCCCTTGAGCCGATGCCCGGTGCATGCCTAAATGAGGATGTGAGGCCCGCCATCCCGGCGGGCCTTTGAGCGCACAGGAGGTTGCCTATGTCCCCGCGGGACGCCTGACCCACCGGTTCCAGCTTTTCTGCGAGGAAAAGGGGATCGGTTTCACCACGAACCCATCGGTTCGGCCCTTCGACAGCACCACGCTGTTCTGCACGGCCGGGATGCAGCAGTTCAAGCCGCTGTTCGCCGACCCGGCCTTCACCGGCACCTTCGCCAACCTCCAGCCCTGCCTGCGGCTGGGCGATCTCGACGAGATCGGCGACGGCACCCACCGGCTCCGCTTCGACATGATCGGCCTGTTCTCGTTCCGCCGCATGACGGTCGGGCAGGCGATCGACTTCTGGCTCGCCTTCCTCGACGGGATCGGCGCATGGCCGGACCATGTCACCATCCACCCCGACCGGATGGACGCGTGGTCGCCGCTGTATCGCGGCCGCGTGCCGATCCGGCCCGACCCGGACTGCACCTGGAGCGACGGCGCCATCTCCGGCTGTTGCACCGAGTTCTATCGGGACGGGGTCGAGATCGGCAACATCGTCAACCCGCTGGGCAGCTGCATCGATTGCGGCTTCGGGCTCGACCGGCTGGACATGCTGGTCAACGGCACCCCGCCGCCGACGCCGGAGCAGGTCCTGGTCGACGCGATCGAGAGCATCATCGCCAGCGGCTACCGGCCCGGCGGCAAGGCGCAGGGCTATGTGCTGCGCAAGCTGCTGCGCCGGCTGTGGGCGCTCGGCGGCACGCTCGACCACCCGGAGTTCCGGGCGGAGGTGGCGCGCCAGCAGCGGCTGCGCAGCCGCTATCTCAGGCTCAAGACCCGCCACCCGGACCAACCGCCGGAATGGTGGTTCGACACCCATGGCATCGATCTGGCGGAGCTGGAGGACGCGCCATGACTCCGCCCGCATTCCATCCCCCCGAACACAGGACCGAGACGATGTTCGAAGACGACCTGGCCCGCTGGAGCCTGGTGCCGGACGGCGACCCGATCGTCACCCATGGCAGCCGGCTGCTGCCGGTGCGCAGCGGCGACCTTGCCGCCATGATCAAGCAGCCGGTCAACGCGGATGAGCGCCTGGGCTGCCTGCTGATGCAGTACTGGACCGGCGAGGGCGCCGCCATGGTGCTGGCCCAGCACGACGACACGCTGCTGCTGGAGCGCGCCACCGGCCCCTGCTCGCTGACCGTCCTGGCGCGGCAGGGGCAGGACGACGACGCCTGCCGCATCCTGTGCGCCGCCGCGGCCGGGCTGCACGCCCCGCGCGGCCGGCCGCTGCCGGACGGGCTGCTGCCGCTGGCGCGATGGTTCGAGCCGCTGACCCTCGGCGGCGACCGTTACGGCGGCGTGGTGGCCCGCGCCGCCGCCGTGGCCCGCGACCTGCTGGCGGCGCCGCGCGAGATCGTCACCCTGCATGGCGACCTCCACCACGACAATGTGCTGGATTTCGGCCCGCGCGGCTGGCTGGCGATCGACCCGCGCCATCTGGTCGGCGACCGCGGCTATGATTTCGGCAGCCTCTTCACCAACCCCGACATGGGCCTGCCCGGCGCGCCCGCCCTCGCCGCCCCCGAGGAGGCGGTTGCCACCCTGCCCGGCCGCCTGGCCCGGCGGGCGGCGGTGGTGGCCGAGGCGGCGGGGATCGAGCGCGGCCGCCTGCTGCGCTGGGTGCTGGCCGCCGCCGGCCTGTCCGCGGTCTGGAGCCTCGACGACGGCGACCATCCCGCCATCGACCTGGCGGTGGCGGAGCTGGCGCTGGCGGAGCTGGGTGGCGACTGAACCTCATCAATCTGAGTCCCCCCTCCCCTTGCGGAAGGGGGGTAGGGGGAGGGGGTTTTCTCCACCCGAGCCAGCCTTCCTTTGGCGACCGACCAGCCTGTGCGGGACCGGGCTCCCAGGCCATTCGTGCGCGGACGCGCGCAGACCCCTCCCCCTAGCCCCCTCCCGCAAGGGGAGGGGGGACTAGAAAGGAATCGCCGGCATTCCCCGTCGTCCCGGGCGTGGCCGGCGGCATTTTTTGCCGGCGGTGTCGGCGGCGGGCATACTCGTTCGTCCTCGGGATGAAAAGGAAACGACCGGATGCTGTACGCCGTCCTCTGCTACCACAACGAAGCCGTGACCGAGGGCTGGAGCAAGGCCGAAGACGATGCCGTCATAGCCCGGCTGGTCGCGGTGCAGGAGCCGCTGGCCCGGCAGGGCAAGATCGGACCCGTCGCCCGGCTGATGCCCACCACCGCGGCCACCACCCTGCGCAGCGGCGCGGGCGAGCCGCTGGTGATCGACGGCCCCTTCGCCGAGACCAAGGAGCAGCTTCTGGGCTTCTACACCTTCGACTGCGCCTCGCTGGACGAGGTGCTGGACATCGTGCGCGACCTCGCGCGCGCCAATCCCGGGGGGGCCTATGAGGTCCGCCCGATCCGCAGCTTCAAGCCGGGGACCGCAGGATCATGACCGACATCGCCTGGATCGACGCGGCCATCACCTCCGCCCGCCCCCAGGCGATCGGCGCCCTGCTGCGCTATTTCCGCGATCTCGACACCGCCGAGGAGGCGTTCCAGGACGCCTGCCTGCGGGCCTTGAAGACCTGGCCGCAGAAGGGGCCGCCGCGCGACCCCGCGGCCTGGCTGATCTTCGTCGGCCGCAACGCCGCGCTCGACACCGTGCGGCGCGGCAAGCGGCAGGTGCCGTTGCCCGAGGACGAGCTGCTGTCCGACCTCGACGACGCCGAGGCCGACATGGCCGACCGGCTGGACGGCCACCAGTACCGCGACGACATCCTGCGGCTGCTGTTCATCTGCTGTCATCCCGACCTGCCGGCGACCCAGCAGATCGCGCTGGCGCTGCGCGTCGTCTCCGGCATCCCGGTCAGGCAGATCGCCCGCGCCTTCCTGGTGGGCGAGGCGGCGATGGAGCAGCGCATCACCCGGGCCAAGGCCCGCGTCTCCGCCGCCGACGTGCCGTTCGAGACGCCGGGCGCGCCGGAGCGGGCGGGGCGGCTGGCCGCGGTCGCCGCCATGATCTACCTGGTGTTCAACGAGGGCTACACCGTCAGCAGCGAGGAGGCGCCGCTGCGCGCGCCGCTGTGCGACGAGGCGATCCGCCTGGCCCGGCTGCTGCTGCGGCTGTTCCCGGCGGAGCCGGAGGTGATGGGCCTGGCCGCCCTGCTGCTGCTGCAGCATTCCCGCGCCCCGGCCCGCTTCGACGAGAACGGCTGCATCGTGCTGCTGGAGGACCAGGACCGCAGCCGGTGGAACCGCGCCATGATCGCCGAGGGGCTGGCGCTGATCGACAAGGCGATCCGCCACCGCCGCCCCGGCCCCTACCAGCTGCAGTCGGCGATCGCGGCGCTGCACGCCCGCGCCGCGCGGCCCGAGGACACCGACTGGGCCGAGATCGACCTGCTGTACCAGGCGCTGGAGCGGCTGCAGCCCTCGCCGGTGGTCACGCTCAACCGGGCGGTCGCGGTGTCCAAGCTGCACGGCGCGCAGGCGGCGCTGGAGATGATCGAGCCGCTGGCGCCGCGCCTGTCCGGCTATTTCTACTTCTTCGGGCTGAAGGGGGCTCTGCTGCAGCAGCTCGGCCGCTTCGGCGAGGCGCGCACCGCCTACGACCAGGCCATCGCGCTGGCCGGCACGGCGGCGGAGGCGGCCCATATCCGGCTGCATCTCGACCGGCTGCAGAAGGATGGCGCGGAGGCCGACGCCAAGGCGTCCAGCTGACCCCGAAACTTTTTTCGGCGGCCGTGTCGGCACGGCGCCCGCCCGGTCGTCCTTGGGTCAGGTCCGCAGCAACCGCCGCGGCCGGACCACGGACAACCGCAAGCAGGAGGAAGACATGACAGAACCCGGACAGGCGACGGCGCAGGTGCGGCCGAAGGTTCTCGGCGTGGCCGCCTATCTCAATGTCGGCGGGGCGGTGAAGGCCTCGGAGTTCTACCAGCGGGCCTTCGGCGCCGAGGAGGTCAACCGCATCCCGGTCGACGAGCAGGGGCGGACGATGCACATCCACCTCTACATCAACAACGGCTCGGTGATGCTGGGCGACGCGTATCCGGAGCACGGCTATCCGCTGCAGCCGCCGCAGGCCTTCACCCTGCATCTCGATGTCGAGGACCCCGACGCCTGGTGGAACCGCGCGGTCGAAGCCGGGGCGGAGATCGTGCTGCCGCTGCAGGTGATGTTCTGGGGCGACCGCTACGGCCAGCTGCGCGACCCGTTCGGCGTGATGTGGTCGATCGGCGCGCCCGCCGCTTAAGAAGGCCTGGACGCCCGGATCCCGGGCGTCCCTCCCCTCTCAGGCGCGGATGGCGACCTCGGCCTCGATCTCGACCGCCAGGTCGAAGGGCAGACCGGCCATGCCGACGGCGGAGCGGGAATGCTTGCCCCGCTCCTCGCCGTACAGGCTGACGATCAGGTCGGTGAAGCCGTTGATCACCAGCGGGAACCGGTTGAAGCCAGGCCCGGCATTGACCATGCCGAAGGCGCGCAGCCAGGCGGTGATGCGGTCGAGATCGCCAAGCTCGGCCTTCAGGCTGGCCAGGATCGCCAGGCCGGTCAGCTTCGCGGCGTGGTAGCCCTGCTCCAGCGTCAGCTCCTGGCCGACCTTGCCCAGCGGCTGGGCGAGCGACCCGTCGGGCGCCAGCGCGCCATGGCCGGAGACATAGGCCCGGTCGCCATGCACCCGGACCCAGGGGAAGCCCAGCACCACGCCCGGCGGCAGCTTGATGGGGGCCGGCAGCTGCAGCCCCAGGGCCGCCAGCCTCGCTTCGATCTCGGCCATGTCAGGTGCTCCCCTCGTCCCTGCCCCGATGCAGTGACCGCAGCGTACCGGCACGCCCCGCCGGCACAAGCGCCCGATTGTCGCGAGCCGGTGAACAGGTCGCCTCGATGCATTGACCGAACGACCGTTCAATTCTGGACGGGACAGGCGACCCTCTCAAAAAATCCCGATCCCGCTGTCGGATCGGCGGCCCGTCCTTCGTTCTCAGGGGGTGCCATCGACACCCACGACAGGAGAGAGCGATGACGACGACCCCCGATGCCGCCACCGACGAAGCCCGGATCCGGGCGCTGATCGACCAGCGATCCCAGGCCCTGCGCCGCAAGGACGCCCGGGGAGTCATCGCCGGCCAGGCCGAGGATTTCGTGCTGTACTCCCTGGCGCCGCCGCTGCGCGACCAGGGCGAAGGCACGGCCGGGCTGGAGGGTTGGTTCGCGACCTGGCGGGGCCCGATCGGCTACGAGCTCCGCGACCTCGCGGTGACGGTCGGCGGCGATGTCGCCTTCTGCCATGGCCTGGCCCGGCTCACCGGCACCAAGCTCGATGGCGAGACGGCCGATGTCTGGTTCCGCATCACCTTCGGCCTGCGCCGCGCCGCGGAAGGCTGGACCATCACCCATGAGCACGAATCCGTGCCCTTCTACATGGATGGCAGCCTGCGCGCGGCGGTCGACCTGAAGCCCTAGGGTCAAAACCCGATTGGGCGCGGCTGAGATCGTCGCCTTTGGGCGGAAAGCGGAAGTTGAGACCGGGAGGGAGGGGCTGCCGGATCAAGAGCCGAAGTGGCCATAGAGTGGATGGCCCAAAGGCAACATACGGCGCACCGGACAACGCGGTCCTTTTGGGGCCCCGTTGACACGAGGGCCACCCTCACGGCTTCAGGCAGGCCGACACGCGGCGCTACATATAGCTGATCGCGCCATAATCTCGAAGTATGGTCCAAACCTCAATGTGATCAGCCAGATCACCAGAGGGGCTATGACAAATCATTGCAATGTCATACCCTCCGGTTAATCTATCTAGAAGTTTCACGGTCACAGTTTTAGCGCCATCCTTGGCAATGTACGACCCTCCTCGCAACGGGGAAGCGCCTTCTGGGACCACTACGCTTCCTTGAAGTTCATCCACACACTCCCAAAAAATCTTTTCATCCACCAACGGGACATCGACTATTGTATTAAGAAGAGATCGATTCCCGGCAACAATCGCCTGAACAACGTCGGTTATACGAGCCTGCTCGGTCTGAGTTAGGTCAAGATCTTCGTCCCCGGCGGTCATAAAGTACCTCCACCTCGAGGCTGCAAGTAGAGCCGATAGCTCACCATACCCTCCAAAAAACACGGTGGGCTAGATCGGTCCTGCCATCTGCTGAGCGTTGGTGAAGTACCTTCCTCCCCTGCGAACACATTCCGCTGAAGGATATCAGAAGCGGTCGCCCGAACGCGTGAGCTCCAAGGACCGCTTCGGGTCGAAAGGCGACCCAGGTTTGGCCACGTCTCGACCCTGGGGCCATCGACGGCGCGGGAACCGGCGGCGCGGCCGCCCCGCGCCGTGGGTTCGCGTCAGCCCACCCTGGCCATGGCGGCGGACAGCAGCTTGAAGCCGACCCAGCCCCAATAGACCCGGTGATGGGCGATCAGCCCGTGCTCGATGTCCATCACCTCGACCAGGTCGACCTGGTCGCCCTCCGGCGTCTCGCGCGGATACTCCCAGACCAGCTGCCGGCCGTTGGCGTAGAAGGTGCCGGTGCGGTACCAGCGGCCGAGATCGGTCTGCAGCGTGCGCAGCCCGGCCTGGAAGAACGACCGGATCGCGGCATTGCCCTGCAGCCGGCCGTCGGCCCGGTCGCGCAGGGTGGCGATGATCAGCGGCGTCTCCAACACCGCATCCTCGGCGTAGAGCGCCATCAGGCCGTCGAGGTCGCGGCCGCGCACGGTCTCGTGCCAGCGCTCGTAGATGTGGCGGATCTCGGCATCGGTGTTCATCGCATGCTCCATCGGGTGTCCAGGAACCGTAGCCCGATGGTGAACCGGCGTGCGGACGGATGCTTCGGTCCCGGTCGAAGCGTGTGGCCGGCGAGCCAGCTCAGCCGGCGGCACGCTCCGGCGCCGGGCCCGCGGGGTCGGCCGCGGCGGCGCCGAGCAGGGCGTCGAGCAGCCCCGGAAACCGGGCGTCGAGATCCTCGCGGCGCAGCGACAGCAGGTTCTCGCGGCCATGGGGGCGCTGCCAGATCACGCCGCTGTCGCGCAGCACCCGCCAATGGTGGGTGAGGGTGGATTTCGACACGCCCTTCAGCAGGGTGCCGCAGGCCCGCTCGCCATCCGCAGCCAGGGCGCGGAGCACGGCCAGCCGCATCGGGTGGCCCAGGGCGGCTAGGACGTTCTCCAGCCGGATCTGGTGCCGGTCGGGATGCTGGGGGGTGATCATCCCTCCTAGATAGGCAACGGTACGTGGACAGTCAAACCTTCGCCGCCGGCGCCTGGCCGCAGCGGCCGCCTCGGGTCCGATAGTACGCGTATTCTAGTACTGTTCAACAGTACGATAAAACGCGTACAGTCGGACGAATCGCATCCGCAGGGAGACCCCATGTCCGCGTCCCTCTCCGCCGGCGGGCACCGCTCGCTGGGCTGGAGCCTGGCCTTGCTGGCCTTCGCCCAGCTGATCGTCTCGCTGGACCTCAACATCGTGTTCGTCGCCCTGCCCGAGATCGGCGCGGGGCTCGGCTTCTCCGAACAGTCGCTGCAATGGGTGGTCAGCGCCTACACCGTGTTCTGCGGCGGCTTCCTGCTGCTGGGCGGGCGCGCCGCCGACCTCTTGGGCCAGCGCCGGATGTTCGTGTTCGCCCTGGCCCTCTACGCCCTGTCCTCGCTGGTCGGCGGGCTGGCCTGGAGCCCCGGCGTGATCATCGTCGCCCGGGCGGTCCAGGGCATCGGCGGCGCCTTCCTGTTCCCGGCCACGCTGTCGCTGGTCAACCGGCTGTTCGAGGAGGGGCCGCGGCGCAACCGGGCCCTGGCGGTGTGGGGCGGCGCCGGCGCCAGCGGGCTGACCCTGGGGTCGCTGCTGGGCGGCGTGCTGACCGATACCTTCGGCTGGTCCGCCGTGTTCTTCGTCAACGTGCCGCTGGCCGGGATCGTGGCCCTGGCGGCGCTGGCGGTGATCCCGCGCGACCCGCCGCGGCACGGAGGTCGCAGCTTCGACCTGCCCGGGGCGCTGACCGTCACCGCCGGCGCCACCCTGCTGGTCACGGTGCTGGTGCAGGGGCCGGAGGCAGGCTGGGGCTCCACCGGCATCGTGGCCTGCGCCGTGCTGTCCGCCCTGGCCCTGGCCGCCTTCGCGCTGATCGAGACCCGCAGCGCCGACCCGCTGATGCCGCTGCGCCTGTTCCGCAACCGCAGCCTGGCCGCAGCCATCGCCACCACCTTCCTCTACATGGGCAGCTTCGGCGCCCTGCCCTATTTCCTGACCGTGCTGTTCCAGACCGTGAACGGCTATTCCGCGCTGGAGACCGGACTGGCCTTCCTGGTGCCGTCGCTGGCGATCGCCGCCGGCACCCAGCTGGGCGAGCGCCTGGCCACCCGGCTGGGGACCCGCCGCACCCTGCTGCTGGGCTGGGGCCTCGGCATCGCCGGCACGGTCGCGATCGGCCTCGCCGCCTCGCCCGGCGCCGGGTACCTGGCGCTGGTGCCCGGCCTGGTGGTCTCCGGCATCGGCCAGGGCATCACCTGGACCGGGATGTGGATCGCCGCCGCCTCCGGCGTCGCGCCGGAGGAGCAGGGCGTGGCCTCCGGCATGGCCTCGACCGCGCTGAACATCGGCAATGCCATCGGCCTGGCCGTGCTGATCGCCATCGCCAATGCCGGAACCGGAGGACAGGAGGGTGAGCTGCTGCGCGCCGCCATGGCCGATGGCGCCCGCACCGCCTTCCTGCTCGCGGCGGCCGGCATCGGGTTGGGCGGGGTGGTGGCGCTGGCCCTGCCGCGCCGGGCCCGCAGGCCGGCCGCCTGCGCCGCGGCGTGACCGCCGCCGGCGGGGGACGCTAGGGCGCGCCGCCCGCCGCCTCGAGATAGGCGATGACGTCGCGCCGGTCCTGCCGCTGCGGCGGACCGGGGAAGTCCATGCGGGTGCCGGGCACCAGCGCGCGGGGGTTGGTCAGCCAGCGGTCCAGCGTCGCCTCGGTCCACACCAGGCGGCTGGCCCGCATCGCGTCGGAATAGTCGAAATCGCCGATCGCGCCGGAGCGGCGCCCGACCACCGCATGCAGCGACGGGCCGTATCGGTTCGTCCCGGCCTCGATCGAATGGCAACCGCTGCATTCGTCGAAGATCTCCTCGCCCCGCGCCGGGTCCGCCACCTGGGCCCGGGCCGCGGCTGGCAGGGCCAGGCCCGCGATCGCGAGAGCCACCACAACCTTCATCGCATCCGTCCTTCCGCTGATCCGATCAAAAATATGAGCAATCATCACATTCTATAACGTGATAGATTCTCATATTCGGAAGATCAAGCGGAATCCGGCCGACTTGACAGGCCGGGGCCCGGAAGGCGGGATTCGAGAGCTGGCGGGCGCTGAAGGAGGGAGGGACGACCATGACCGACCCGACGCAGCCGGGCTCTGCCCGGCCGGTTCTCATCGCGGCCGAACCGCAGCTGTTCGTCTCCGACATCGCCGCGGCCTGCGACTTCTACAGCCGCAGGCTCGGCTTCGCGGTGGCTTTCGCCTACGGGGATCCGCCCTTCTACGCCCAGGTGGTGCGCGACGGGGCGCGGCTGAACCTGCGCCATGTCGACGGCCCGGTCTTCGATGCCGGGTTCCGGGCGCGGGAGGCCGACGCGCTGGCCGCGACCATCACCCTCGCCGACGCCAAGCCGCTGTTCCTGGAGGTCCAGGCGGCCGGCGCCCCGCTCCACCAGACGCTGCGGACGGAGCCCTGGGGTGCCCGCACCTTCATCGTGCGCGACCCCGACGGCAACCTGCTGGCCTTCTCGAGCTGACCGAGCCGGGCGCTATCGCATCGACCAGATCGAGCCGCCGGCGACCAGCCAGCGCGTGCCCTCCGGCGGGGTCATCACGATCAGCGGCAGCTGGTGCAGCAGGCTGAGGAACACCTGGGTCTCGGTCGGGGTCGGCTGCGCCTCCGTCACCGCGAAGCCGACGGCGCGCTGCCCGTCGGCCGTGGCCTGCCCGGCGAGGCAGGAGGGCGGGGACAGCCGGCCGCCGGACAGGATCCGGCCGCCGTCGGGGCTGACCAGGAAGCGGTAGTGGCCGCCGATCAGGAACACGCCCGGGCCGGTCGGCGCCGCCAGGGCATAGACCCGCCAGTTGCGGGTGCCGGGGTCGCGAAAGGCGATCGGGTTGTAGGTCTTCGAACAGGGCTGGTCGATCTTGCCCAGCGCCAGCTGCTCGGCGGCGAGCTGGGCGGTCTGGTCCGGGGTCAGCGGCGCGCCGTCGCGCCGGGCCAGGGTCGGCGGGGCGCCGGTGGCGGCGACGGTGACGTCGTAGAGCGCCTCCGGCCCGGCGCTGCCGCGCCTGACGAAGCGGACCAGGATGCCGTCCGCCACCGGCTCGGTCACCCAGCCGCCGACGCCGCTGGCGCGCAGGTCGACGCCCTGGCGGCGCAGCAGGTCGCTGGCCAGCGCCACGGCGCCGTCGAGCACATAGATCTGGCGCCCCAGCGTCTCAGCCTGGCGGAAGGCCGGCCCGGTCTGCGGCACCAGCCGGGACGGGTCGAAGGGCGGGGGAACGGCCGGAGTTCCGGGTGCGGCCGGGGTCGTCTGCGCCATGGCCGGGCCCGCGAGGCCTGCCAGGGCCGGCAGCGCCAGCGCCGCCAGCAGCAGCCAGGCCGGCGCGCGCGGCCGGCGGGACGGGATGGGTCGCAGGCTCATGATTCCCTCGCAATGCTCGGCGGCCACCATGCCGCGCCGGCCCGGTCCGGCCAAGCCCCCCGCCGCCGAACCGCCCCGACGCCAATACAGGGCGAGGACAGAATGGGTTCCCCCTTGGCAGCCATGACGGCACCCGGCTGATCCGGCCGGCGAAGCGGACCGTAACGACTGTTAACATTTGACGTACTCGGATTCGGCCGCGCGGTTTAATTCGATGGCCGCCCGAACCGACTCGCCGGTTGATGAGGAGACGCGATCGATGGCCCCGACCAAATGCGCGACCTGCCCGTTGCGCAGCCGGCCGTTGTTCAAGACCAACACCGATGAGGAGATCGCGTTCATCAACGAGATGCGCCGCGGCACCCTCAAGTTCTCGGCCGGGGCGCAGATCCTGTCGCAGGGCGATGACGACAGCGACCTCTACACCCTCTATTCCGGCTGGGCCTTCCGCTTCAAGGAGCTGGAGGATGCCCGGCGGCAGATCCTCAACATCCTGATGCCGGGCGACTTCATGGGGTTCCATGTCTCGCCCCACACCGGCGCGCCCTACGGCATCGAATGCCTGACTGAGGTCGAGGTCTGCGTCTTCCCCAAGCGCAAGCTGTGGGACCTGTTCCGCAACCATCCCGGCCTGGCCTACGACGTGACCTGGCTGACCGCGCATGAGGAAGGCATCGTCGACGACAACCTGCTGTCGGTCGGCCAGCGCTCGGGCATGGAGCGGGTGGCGACCATCGTGCTCGCGGTCTACAAGCGGGCGCGGCAGCTCGACCTCGTCCAGGACAATGCACTGGACTTCCCGCTGACCCAGCAGCACATCGCCGACATGCTCGGCATGTCGCTGATCCACACCAACCGGGTGCTGCGGCGCCTGCACCGCGACGGCGTCTTCACCCTCGCCCGCAAGAAGCTGCGGGTCCACGACACCAGCGCCCTGCGGTCTCTCGCCGCATGGGCCGAGACGCCGGTGCCGAAACGGCCACTGATCTGAGTTTCCCCTGTTTCCAACGTATCGCCTCGTTTCGATGCCCCGGCCGCACGGCCGCGGCCCGGACGCGGCGCGACGGTCAATCGTAAGGAGAGCGCGACCATGGCGACCCGCAACCTCGAACAGGACATCGACACCCTCACCAGCACGCTGGCGGATCTGCGGGCCGAGATCGGCACCCTGGCCGGCCGCGCCGGCGGGGCGGCGCAGGACGCGGTCGATGCCGGCCGGCGCAGCGCCCGCCGCGTCGGCAGGGCGGCCAGCACCGTCGGCGACGAGATCCAGGGCCATGTCACCGAACGGCCGCTGACCAGCCTCGGCATCGCCTTCGCCGCCGGCCTGGCGATCGGCCGCTTCCTCTGCCGCTGACCCCGCGGAGCCACTCACCCGCGCGGGGCCGCGGAACCCTTTGGGTCGCGGTCCCGTTCCCTGACCGGTCCGTTCCGGATCGGTTGTCCGAAGCCTGAGGAGAACCCCATTGGACAAGGATCGCATCAAGGGCGCCGTCGACCAGGCGGTGGGCAAGGGCAAGGCGGTCGCCGGCAAGATCACCGGCAACCGCGGGCTCGAGGCCGAAGGCCGGGCGCAGCAGGCGACCGGCCGGGTCCAATCCGCGGCCGGCAAGGTCAAGGATGCCGTCCGCGACGTTCTCAAGAAGTGAGGAGCAGATCATGATCACACGCATCGTACTCATCGTCGGCCTGATGGCCGCCGGCCTGAGCATGGCCGCCTGCGACAACACCGTCCGCGGCGTCGGCCAGGACACCCAGAAGGCCGGGCAGAACATCGAGCAGTCGACCAAGCCGAACCCGCCGT
Source organism: Inquilinus ginsengisoli (assembly GCF_031453975.1). Lineage (NCBI taxonomy): Bacteria > Pseudomonadati > Pseudomonadota > Alphaproteobacteria > Rhodospirillales > Rhodospirillaceae > Inquilinus > Inquilinus ginsengisoli. The sequence continues at coordinate 128,518 of NZ_JAVDPW010000005.1, read as the reverse complement.
GATCGACCGCCCGGGCGGACGCACCCCGTCCGCCCGGGCGTCGCGGCCCTGATGACTCCCGACCCTGAAGGACTTCGCCCGGAATGGATCTGATCCGGATCATCATCGCCATCCTGCTGCCGCCGCTGGGCGTGTTCCTGCAGGTCGGCTTCGGTGGGCAGTTCTGGCTCAACATCCTGCTGACACTGCTGGGCTATATCCCCGGCATCGTCCACGCGGTCTGGGTGATCGCGAAGAAATAGCGGCTGGAAAGCCGCCGCCCGATCGGACAGGCTGTCGCTCCGTCGACCGGAGAACCAGCGATGTCCCCATCCCCCATCCGAACCGCGCCCTTCGGCTTCTGGAGGTCGCCGATCACCTCCGACCTGATCGTGGCGCAGTCGATCGGCCTGTCCGAGGTCCGCCTGGACGGCGACGCCGTGTGGTGGCTGGAAGGCCGGCCGCAGGAGGGCGGGCGCAGCGTCCTGGTCCGCCAGGGCCAAGACGGCCACGCCAGCGACGCCACCCCGGCCGGCTTCAATGTCCGCACCCGGGTGCATGAATATGGCGGCGGCGCCTGGACCGTGGCCGACGGCACCGTGTTCTTCTCCAACGACCGCCCCGGCCCGGCCGGCGGCCCGCCCGACCACCGGCTCTACCGCCAGGCGCCCGGCGCCGCCCCGGTCGCGATCACCCCGGCCACCGATCCGGCGGCGGGGGAATGGCGCTTCGCCGACGGCCAGATCGACGCGCGGCGCAAGCTGTGGATCGGCGTCGGCGAGCACCACACGCCCGGCCGGGCGCACCCGGACAACGCCATCGTCGCGGTGCCGCTGGACGGCGCCCAGGCTGGCACCGTGCGCATCCTGGCCGAGGGCCGCGACTTCTTCTCGTCGCCCCGCCTCTCGCCCGATGGCAGCCGCCTGGCCTGGCTGGCCTGGGACCACCCGCACATGCCCTGGGTCGAGACCGTTCTGCATGTCGCCGACCTCGCCGCCGACGGGTCGGTGTCCGGCGCGCGGGCGCTGGCCGGCGGATCCGGCGAATCGATCTTCCAGCCGGAGTGGTCGCCCGACGGGGCCCAGCTGGTGTTCGTCTCCGACCGCTCCGGCTGGTGGAACCTGCACCGCTGCGACGGGCGCGGCGGCCCGGTCGAGCCGATCCTGGCCCTGGCCGCCGAATTCGGCCAGCCGCAATGGGTGTTCGGCCTGTCGACCTACGCCTTCGCCGGCCCGGAGCGCCTGTTGTGCAGCTATGTCGAGGGGGGCTTGGGCAAGCTCGGCTTCGTCGACCTGGCGACCGGCGCGCTGACCCCGATCGCGCTGCCCTTCACCGACATCAGCTCGGTCCGCGCCAATGACCGCACCGCGGTGTTCCGCGGCGGCTCGCCGCGCGACGCCGCCTCGATCGTCCGGCTCGACCTCGCCACCCTGCGCTGGGAGGTGCTGAAGCGCGCGACCGAGATCGGCCAGGACCCGGCGCTGCGCGGCTACTTCTCAGAGGCCCAGCCGGTCGAGTTCCCCACCGCCGGCGGCCGCACCGCCTTCGGCCTGTACTATCCGCCGGCCAGCGCGGACCATGCAGCGCCGGAGGGCGATGTGCCGCCGCTGGTGGTCAAGATCCATGGCGGCCCGACCTCCGCCTCCTCCTCGACGCTCAACCTCGGCATCCAGTACTGGACCAGCCGCGGCATCGCCGTGCTGGACGTCAACTACGGCGGCAGCACCGGCTATGGCCGCGCCTATCGCGACCGGCTGAACCTGAGCTGGGGCATCGTCGACGTGCAGGATGCGGTGGCCGGGGCCAAGCACCTCGCCGCCCAGGGCCTGGCCGACCCGGCGCGGTCGGTGATCACCGGCGGCAGCGCCGGCGGCTACACCGCTCTGGCGGCGCTGGCCTTCGACTCGTACTTCGCCGGCGGCGCCAGCCATTTCGGGGTCAGCGACGCGGCCGCCCTGGCCCGCGACACCCACAAATTCGAGTCGCGCTACCTGGACTGGCTGATCGGCCCGTACCCGGCGGAGGCGGAGCGGTACCGCGAGCGGTCGCCGCTGTTCCACGCCGACCGCCTGTCCAAGCCGGTGATCTTCTTCCAGGGCGACGAGGACGAGGTGGTGCCGCCGAACCAGACCGAGGCCATGGTCGACGCGCTGCGCGCCAAGGGCCAGCCGGTCGGCTATGTCCTGTTCGCCGGCGAGCAGCACGGTTTCCGCAAGGCCGCCAACATCCAGCGCGCGCTGGATGGCGAGCTGGCCTTCTACGCGGTGGAGATCTTCAAGACCGGCCTCGCCTTCTGAGACCGTCCGGGAATGCGCTGGTATGTCCGCCGTCAGATGGCCACACCAGCCGCGTTTCCTGACGGTCTCCGAGTCAGCGACACCGAGGGAAGCCACCATGTTTCATCGCCGACGCGCCGCGGGGGTCTTCGCCGCCGCCCTGGCCGTCCTCCTGCTGGCCGGCCCGTCCGGGGCGGCGGAGCCCTGGTCGTTCTACGCCAATCCGCGGTTCTGCTACGCCGTCGACATCCCGCCCGGCTTCGCCGTCGAGACCGAGTCCGACAACGGCGACGGCGCCACCCTGGCCGATGCCGCAAGCGGGGCGCGGCTGGCGGTGTGGGGCAGTAACATTGTCGAGGGCGACTTCAAGTCAGAGGCCGCCGGCCGCGCCGACAGCTACATCAAGGACGGCTGGCAGCTCTCGCTGCGGCGCATCGGCGACGCCAGGGCCAGCCTGTCGGGCAGCCGCAAGGACCGGGTGCTCTATGTCAGGGGCATCGACCTGGGCGACGGCCAGGCCGCCTATTTCGAGCTCGACTACCCCCGCGCCGGCCTGAAGGCGTTCGACCCGGTGGTCGAGCGCATGGTCCGCAGCCTGGCCAAGGCCCAGGAGTGCAGCGCGCGGTAGGCGCGGCGCTCGCCTCAGAAGTCCCCCTCCCCCTTGCGGGAGGGGGTAGGGGGAGGGGTCTGCGCGCGTCCGCGCGCGACTGCGCAAGGAACAGGCTTCGCCATCGACGGCCGGCGCGGGCTGAGGCCCGCGGAGAAGCGGGACCTATCCGGCGCGGAGCCTCTCCCGCTCCCTTCACCGTCATTGCGAGCGCAGCGAAGCAATCCATGGCGCCGCCTGGCATGGATTGCTTCGTCGGCTTCGCCTCCTCGCAATGACGGTGTTGGGGTGAGGGAAGAGGGCTTCGCCCTCTCCCTGGGGAAGAAGGCTTCGCCTTCTCCCTGGGGTGAGGGGGTGGCCCCGCCCCATCCAACCCATCACCCGGTGTCAGGAGCCTCCGGCGCCTCCGGCTTGAAGCCGAAGACCATCGGGCTGAGCCCGAGAGACCGGCAGAGGCGCTGGGCGGCCGTGGCGATGGTCTCGGTGTCGAGCATCTCGATCCCATCGGGCTCCTGCAGCCGCACCGCCAGCCCGGCTCGGAGCGCCGGGATCCAGGCGGGATCGGCGCATTCCGCAAAGTCCCGCTCCACCATGGCGGTCACCGCCTTCCGGCGCTTGGCCCGGATCGCCTGGATCTCCGCCGGGCTGCCCGCCGGCCGGGCCGGGCGCGGCGTGGCCGGCCATTCCTCGCCGCGCCAGCGCTGCCAGGTCTCCGACAGGCCGAGGCCGCAGGCCACCCCCGCCATCACCGACCCCACCGGCCGGTCCTCGACCTGGACGTCCTGGTCCTCGTAGAGCCCGTCGACCCGCTCCTCGAGATCATCCTTCAGGGCGTTGAAGCGGCCCTCATCCTCGATCTCCTCGCAGATCATGTCCTGCAGGGTGTCCCGGACCTCGTCGCGGTGGCGGTCGCGGCGGGCCTTGCGGGCGGCCAGGCGGTCGGGGATCTCGGCCCGGTCCTGGGCGCACAGCTTGGCGGCGGCGCGGGCGCGCTGGGCCAGCGACTGATGCACCGTGCGGGTGAAGCGGGCGAAGGCCAGCCCGGCCTCGCGCGCCTCGGCCCTGGCCGCCACCGCCTCGTCGGATTTGGGCGCCGCGGCCCTCACCTGGGCCTGGGCGTCGAGCGCACGGGCGCCCTCGCCCCTGACCAGCTGCAGGCTGATCTCGGCGATCTCGGTGAGCATCTCCATCTGCTGCAGCGCGAGGCTGCGGCAGTGGGCCTGGATGTCGAACCCGTCTGGTGGCGTTTTCATGGAACGTATCATGAACGAGTCGTTCCACTTAACACAATGCACATTGTGTTTACGCCTGGGTGAACATCGTGTTCATCCCTGGGTGAACATCGTGTTCATCCCTGGGTGAACATCGTGTTCATCCCTGGGTGAACATCGTGTTCATCCCATGGCGATGTGGCTGGGCGCGTGTAGCCGGGCGCGCGCTTTTAGATGACTGGGCACCTGCTTTTAGACGGGCGCCCACGGGCTCCGCTGTCCGCTCTCGGGTGGAATGCGGCCGATGGCGCGAGCCGTTCGGACCTTCCGCAAAGGGCGGAAAGCGGACTCGGAAAGCGAACGGCGTCACGACCTGATATGTCGGCGATGCGCGATCACCTGAGGAGTGCGCTCCCGGCTGAGAGGTGCAATTCAAATATCGTTTGTCCAGGCCGGCGCATATGGGTGTATTCTCGTCAAAGACGATCGATCAAGCAAACGAGAGTCCCATGAATTTAACTATTATAAACAGCACTGAACGTGATTTCCATCTTGTATTTGAAGATTTTCTTGTGATCGGAACACATATTATCAAGAGCAAAGAACAAACGACGTATATGTGGACGAGTAATGCCGGAGCGCCTATTGAAGCTAACGATAGATTCGGAAATTCCTTTAGGGTTTGGTGTGCGTTCAGGTTCTATGCGCGAATAGAAGGTCGGCGTTTTATCGACTTTGAATTCGCCTTAGATTGCCACACAATAATAATAGTTCCAACAGAGGATGGCATCAATATTTTGCCAGGCTGATGTGAATTTCAATATTCCCACTTTGCCTCAGCAGGCCAGCCTTTTGATTCACACGCTGTCGGACCTGACGATGGGCAGCGCAGCAAGGGCTGATCAGCACTTATCTTGGGCAATCGCGTTTACGACAGGCACTCCGTCAATACGTTCCCGGCAGAGCGCTCCGAGAGCACCGAACAGAAGAAGCAGTTATGCGGCTGCCGGGCTGGCGTATAAGTCAACCCATGGGTGGCATGAACATGGGTGCGACGGCGACTGCCGCCGCGCCCAATCTCAATGCACCTGTTCAAGATTGGCGAGGCCGAAGACGGCCTTCGATCGCCCCGTCATCTAAACTCCACTGTCTCAGTCCAGGGGACAGTCCTGTCCAGTCCAGTGGCCGGAATGGGTCGCATGCGGTCATGTCCGCTTCGAGGCGCCGAGTCGGATGGCCGGTCTCGGACACCGGCAACCGGCCTGGCCGTCCGCGAAGGGCGGATTCTGTTGAAGAAGTCAGCGGGAAGCGGACGATCGCCCTTGCGGGCCAAAGCGGCCGGTACGCGCTAGAATCCGGACATTGCCTTGCATCTCCGAAGCGGATGTCCGGCCAACCCGCCGTTGGCCGGATCGCAACCGAGTGCCTCCCACGGAGAATTGACCGATATCCGACAGGCCCAGGTTGCGCGGCGGAGTTCGCAAGCAAGGTGCGCCCCACAGTGTCGGCGTCGATCCGGCCGGGGCCATGCTGGATATCGCTCGGGTCGCTCCGGCCGGCGATCAGGTGATCTCTGTGCCCGGTCCTTAGCCGCAGCGGTAGTACTGCTTCAGGAACGGCACGAGGCTTTCGTGATAGCCACGTCCCTGCTCCTCCGGCCGCTCGCGCAGCCACGCCGCGTAACCAGCTGTGACGCTGGCGTGGCCGCCAAGGGCGACGCGCTCCTTCGCCGTCATGCCCTGGAAGCACCGGGATTGCCGCAGCAGGTCGCGCACGACGAGGAACAAGTCTGTGCTGACCCTGCGGTCCTGGTATTCCAGGCCGAAGAGGTACTCCGCGCCGGTGAACTCACGCTGCTCTGCCGCCTGCGCAGGTGTCGGGCCGAGTGTCAGCGCGATCGTCATGGTCAGCACCACCTTCACCGCGCTGCTCCGATGCGGATAGGGGCGCTGGCCGGACGCCCCATCCTCGTCGAGGTTGCCTGGGCGATCCGCCGGACGAACCGATGCTTCGTCGATCCCGCTGTCCAACATGGCGCGCAAACAGAGATATTGAGCCATCTTCAAGGTATCGCGACTGCTGCATAACACCACCAGACCACCAAAATGGTGATGTCCCCCGCTTCCTCGATTATTTGTCTGCGCAAGCAGGCGATTGCTATTACAAAATAGCTATGCTTTTGCGATCTAAATGATCGCACTCCGATTGAGATTGTCGTATTGGGTGCCTCCTCCAAAAGGAGGAGCGAGCGAGCATTTCAGATCCGTCCTACTTACAAAAAAAAGAGTAATCCAGCGCTCTCCACGGAGCGTGTTATTGTTCGACAAATCGGCCGCATCGGACACGCCAGCTGCATTGCATTCCGACACAAAATCAAATGAAAGATACAGGTCATTCAATAAAATGCGATGATCGCATATAAATTGGGAGGGGGCATCACGTGGTAAACATAGGGCCATCATGGATTCATCCGCTTCGATCCATTGCTCTGGCGTTGAGTTGTTGGGCCGCAATTCAGCCGACGTCTGCGGGATATCTACGCGGAAAGGCCCGGCATACAACGGATTTGAGTCTGCGGATTTCGACCCATCTGCTGCGACCGCCGGCACGGGCACTGCTGCGATCCGCCGATAGCATCCGATCCTGGGACTGGCTCTGGCAGCCGACATATGGGCGTCGTTGGCACGAGCGCTTCTATCGCGTTCGGGACGATCCGTATGGCTGCACAGTCAACCCATATGACAGGCAAAAATACGACCGCACGCTCGACTTGTTGGCCGGCCGTCAATTTCCAAGCGCGCTGGAGATCGGTTGCTCCGAAGGTGTCTTCACCGAAATGGTCGCGCCGCGATGCGGCAAGCTGCTCGGGATCGACCTTTCCGAACAGGCGGTCGAACGGGCAAGGGCCAGGCTCGCCCACCTCGATCATGTGACCGTCATGCGAGCCACGCTACCGATGGAGATGCCGCCTGGTTCCCACGACCTCATCCTTTGCCTGGATGTTCTGTATTACCTTCCGAAGGATGTGCTGATCGGATTTCTGCCTCGCCTCAAAGCCGCTCTTCGGCCCGGCGGGTTGCTGTTCGCCCTGCACTACCTTGGAGATTTCGGCCAGGCGATGCGAGGCAAGGAGGTGCACGACCTGCTGGTGGCGCGTCTGGGGCTCGAGGTCGGGCATGACGAGATCGTGCCCGGCGTCGGGCCAGCGGGCGCAGGCTGTCGCGTGACCTGCCTGGGAATACCCTTCCCCCGGCACGAGCACTCAGGCGAAGGCGAATAGCGAGCTGCCGCCAAGCCGGGCGGCCTCATCCCGGGCGGCCTGGCGACCTGATCTAGACGGCAGCCTGACAGACAGGCCTTCCAGCGCCCTCTGCCTCGACGGCAAGCCAGTACCGGAGGGTGTCGCGGATGCCGTCCTCGAGGCCGATTGCCGGCCTCCAGCCGAGCCTGGCCAGCTTTGTGGTGTCGAGAAGCTTGCGGGGGGTCCCGTCGGGCCGGCTCGGGTCGAAGGCGAGTTGCCCCTCATAGCCGACGACCCTGGCCACCAATCCGGCCAGATCGGCGATGGCGACGTCTTCCCCGGAGCCGATGTTGATCGGCGTCGGGTTGTCATAACGCTTCATCACCGCGACACAGGCGTCGGCGAGATCGTCGACATGCAAGAACTCGCGCCGCGGCCGCCCTGAGCCCCAGATCGTCACGGTCGCCTGTCCCTGGACCTTCGCCTCATGGATCCGTCGGATCAGCGCTGGCAGCACATGCGAGGTTTCCAGGTCGAAATTGTCGTTCGGGCCATAGAGGTTGGTCGGCATCGCCGAGACGAAGCGGCAGCCATACTGCCGGGCGTAGGACTCCACCAGCTTCACCCCGGCGATCTTGGCGATGGCATAGGCCTCGTTGGTCCCCTCCAGCGGCCCGGTGAGCAACCGGCTCTCCCGGATCGGCTGGGCGGTATCGCGCGGGTAGATACAACTTGAACCGAGATACAGCAGCTTCTCGACCCCGATCCGATGGGCCGCATGGATCACATTGGCGGCGATCATCAGGTTCTCGTAGAGGAACTCAGCCGGGTGGGTGGCGTTGGCTGCGATTCCGCCCACCCGCCCCGCCGCGGCGAACACAACCTCGGGCCGCTCCTCTGCCATCCACGCCTCGGTGGCGGCCTGGGAGGTCAGGTCGACGGTCGTGCGATCGGCGGTCAGAAGCGTGCAGTTCTCCCGCGCCAGCCGGCGCATCAGAGCCGAGCCGACCATGCCGTTGTGGCCCGTGACCCAAACGCGTTTCCCACCCAGGTCGAAACCTTCGCGCCCAACCGCCACGACCAAGACCATTCCTCAACCTCCGAGCCTTAATTCTTTGTAAAGATCGGACATTTACTCACCCTGGAACCTATTTTATGCGGCGACTTCAATGACGAGGCCTTGTACGAAAGAACAAAAGGGCCATCAAAGAGGCGCATCCGCGACCACGGAATCGGATCGAACGCCAAGCGAAGCCCCATTCGCCGCCACGGCGAAGGGGCGGGGCGCCCTTTCCGACGCAATCGCTTGAAGCGTCCACTCCGCTGCGGGGCACTCGCCGATACAGCGCCTCTGCCCACGGACTCGCCACGCCATTGTACAGACTTCCGCAAAGGGGAATGAACCGGCTGCAGGCGTCGGAGTGCGGGAGGACAGCAACGGGTCGAATCCGGTCCACCGCGCCCAGATGAGCGAACGTCGGCAAAGCGCCGCAAAGCCGTCGATGGCAAGGTGCATTGGCAACATTGCACTTTCAGGCCCTATGCCCGTTCCTCCCTCCTCGAACCTCCAAATTGCGCAACCGGTCGGCGCAAGGATTGCAGCACCCGCTATTTCTCATGGGCCGCAATTGTCGGATTCCTCCGGGCTGGCCGCCAGCGATGTAACCGACAGTGTTGTGAGATTTGTTTCTCATGACCCTGCCAATGTGCCGGCGGCAGACAACCCGCGGCGATCACGGCGGCCTTCGGAGGCTCACTGCTTCGGACGCCATGTCGCTTTTCTTCGGAATAAGCAATTATGCGCAACGGCGAATGATCCTCGGGAGGGGGATCATGATCCAGTCGGCGCGCGGCGCATTCGGTCTTCTGCTCAGAGCGGTCCTTCTTGCCGTCCTCGCGACGGTTTTCGCCGGCCTCGGGCCAAGCGGCCAGGTACTCGCCGCGAAAGACGACATCTGGACGCTGCAGGACATCAGGATCAACACGGAGAGGCTCTACCGCAGCGCGACCGTCATCAGCAAACGTCTGGACGGCAAGGGCGGTTTCCTCGAGTTCCAGCTGAGCGGCGACGACCAGTTGTCCAGCTGTCCGGGGGCTCGGAGCAGGTGCGCTTCAGCTGGGATTTTTTCGGAGACGTTTCGCAGTTGCCGGAAGGATCCGACGTGCAGCTGGGCCTGCACGGCGAACGTCTGCATATCACGCCACCCTGCGGCGGGCGATCGCCGCGGACGCCAGGACGACCGCCATCGGCAGCAAGGGCGGCAGCCCGGCTGCGTCCGAAGAACAGATGAAGATCACGGATGGGGACCGGTTCTACACCGGCCCCGACGTTGCGGGTGGTCGCCGCGGCGACTTCGAGGGCGGCTATATCCTGTGGAACCCGGCGACCGGCGGGTGCACCGCGCATCGTGACGGCAGCGTCGAATTCACGCTCGAACCAAGCACCAATCGCCCTGGTCTGGACTCCAGGGATTTCGACCTGATCCAGGAGGTCCCTGAACTGTGCCGCGATGCCTGCGCGGCGGACGCCATGTGCGTCGCCTACACCTATGTCAGGGGCGGAGTGCAAGGCCCCAAAGCTCGATGCTGGCTCAAATCCGCCGCCCCGGCTCCGGTCGCCCACGACTGCTGCGCGTCAGGGGTCAGGCGTTAACGCGCCACCCTGAGCGATTCACGTCCCGCACTCGGCAAGAATTGTCGGCAGGCCTCACGCCCAAACCCCCGACCGAATTCGAAGCAGACCTCGCCGCCCCCAACAGCTCCCTGTCACCGCAATTCTGCGGTTTTTCACGCGCCATAGCGGCCGCATGGGAGGCGAGAAGATCGCCAAAAGGTGCACTGTCAACGCAATCCCCCCATAGTCTGAGCCTCGAAGGGGAGGCTTATATGATTGCGAAGCTAGGGGTAGCGGTCACTGCGGCCATCTGGTTGGTCGGTTGTCAAGCAGGCGGCAGTCACTCCGCTATACCGTCGACGGCAACGAACGCTGGCGCGGATGAACTGTCAGCTGCCAGCAACTGGCAGTTGCCTTCCGACGGGGTTGTCCGCGATGGAAGAGCGGCAACCTCGATCGCGCGCGCGGTTTGGTTTTCTTCAACAGGGATCGACCCGAGCGGAAGCTCTGACGAGATATGGCAAAACGGGACGGTCGCCAAACTGGTGGGCGACATCTGGGTGATAGAGACAAAGCGAGAGCCAAACACCATCAGCGACGGGGTTCGGATCCTCATATCCAAGACAGATGGCAGGATCCTTGGCATCCATGTGTGGCAATAGGCCCCTTAGAGACCGTATGGAAACGAGTTGGCGTGAGTCGACTGGTGGTGGTTGCGAGAACCGGAGCGCAGCGGACATCGTCGTCCGTGAGCACCGGAAGCGCAGGAACCGCCATCAGGCGGCCGCGCCGGCGCGTTTCCATACGGTCTCTACCGCTTCGGCGTCATGCGCAGCAGCAGACCGTCGCGCAGGACGTAGTGGTGCAGCAGCGCCGCCGCGGCGTGGCCGCCCGACAGCACGATGATGACCCAGGCGTTCCATTCGTGGAGCAGGCCGAGGACGGTGCGGGCGTCGAGCGGCATCGCGAAGGGATCGGGAATGACGAACAGCCCGAAATAGGGCAGCGGCTGCTGCTGGGCCCAGCGCAGCAGGACGCCCAGCGTCACCTGGGCAGGCAGCAGGATGTAGAAGGCCAGGTGCACGATGCGGGACGCCACCCGGGCGGGGCCTGGACCAACCTGGGGCAGCCGGCCGCCCAGGGCCGCGCGCCACAGGATGCGGACCAGCAGGAGGCCGGCCAGGGTGATGCCCAGGGAGAAATGGAGATCGATCAGCCACAGCCGCGGCGGCGTGCGGCGCTCGAACTGCTGCCAGATCTGCGGCAGCGCGAACATCACCACCACCAGCACCGCCGTCAGCCAGTGCAGGACGATGGTGGTGGTGTCGTAGCGGCCCTGGGGCCGGGCCGCGGCCGGCATGGACGGAGTGTCTGCGGTCATGATCATGCTCCCGGTGTCGGAGGATGGGCGGGACGCCCGGCGGATCACGGGCGGCGTCAGAACAGGACCTGGATCCCGGTGAACAGGTCGGTGCTCTCCCAGGTGTCGCCGGAGTAGTAGTCCTGCTTCTGGTAGAACAGCTCGGCGTAGCTGCCCAATCCCGGGGCCAGGCTGTACAGTAACGCCACCCCGGCGACGTCATTCTGCTTGAGGTCGACGCCATCGGTCGCGGGGGATTTCAGGCCGCTGCCGGGCGGAAGCCAGGTGTAGGAGTAGTAGGTGCTGATCGACGCACTCTCGAACATGTAGGAAACGTCGAAGGAGATCGTGTCCATCTCGGTGTTCGACAGGGCGATGCTGGCGTTGTGCACCCAGTTGACGCTGGCGCCGAAATGATCGGTCAGGATCTGGCCGCCCAGGCTGACCACGGTGAGGTCGTTGCCCTTTTGATTGGCCTTGGAGGCGATGCCGTCGCCATAGCCGGCGGTGGCGCCGATGGCGAAGGAGCCATGGTCGAACTTGCCGCGGTACTGGATTCCGGCCGTGGTCACGTTCTGGTACACGGTCGCATCGTCGTTGGTCAGGTCCTCACGGCCGCCGCTGCCGTCATGCGGGCGGCTGGGCCCGACCTTCGCCCCGTCGACCGGCGTGAAGTCGACCGCGAACTGGAAGCCGCCGATCGAGGGCGAGTTGTACTTGATCTTGGTCTGGCGCGAGACGCCGGACTGGCCGCTGGGGTCGAGCGCGAAATAATCGCTGCCGCCGAACTGGAACACGCCGTCGAGCCCGTCGCCGAAGCCGCCGTTGAAGCCCAGCTGCGAATGCACGGCGTCATGGGCGTAGAAATAGCCGATCTCGCCCAGCACCGTCGGGGCGTCGCCGAAGGTGAAGGTGCCGAACGGCCCCCGGAGATAGACATAGGTCCGGTTGACTTGCACGCCGTTGCGACGATCGACACCGTCGAGACGAATCCGGGCGCCATAGTCCAGCCCGGAATCGGTGGCGTTGATCACGTCGAATTGGAGTCGTGCCGCCGACATGAAGTCGTAATCGCGGGCTCTCTTGTCCGAACTCGTGTCGGCCAGCACAATTCCCGTCTGGAACCCGACAAATCCGTTGATTTTGACTGCAATTTTGGCGGAAGCGGGGGCGGAGAACGCCGTCATGATGGCGATCGTCGCGCTTCCCGGCGCTATCCTCTTCATCAAGTCTGCTCCGAATGCAGCATGCCGCACCCGGCGCCGGCGGAAGCCGGTCGCGACGACATTGCACTTTGTTGTACAAAATGCAATTCATAGCCTGCAAGCCGAATCTTTGCCGAAGCGCGGAAATCTTCGCCGGCGCACAGCCAGCGGCCGTCGCCGCCCGCGAAGCCCGCGGCGGTGGGTCCCGGATCTTTCGAAGGCGCTTCCTGCCCTGCGGCCGGCTACGGGTGGCCCAGCACCCGGCGCACCACCGGCTCCAGCACCGCGTCGAGCGCGGCCGGGTCGTCCCAGGCCAGGTCGACGCGCAGCGCCTCGACCATCGGGCGCGCGGCCGGCGGCAGGCGCACCTGGTCCTTCTCGGTGGTCACCGCCACGGCGCCGCGCTCCTGCGCCGTCTCGACCAGCCGCATCATCTCGTCCGGGGTGTAGGCGTGGTGGTCGGGGAAGGCGATGCGGCCGACGATCTCGGCGCCCAGCTCGGCCAGGGTGACGAAGAACTTCTGCGGCCGGCCGATGCCGGCGAAGGCCAGGACGCGCCGGCCGCGCAGCCGGGCCGCATCCTCCGGCGCCGGTACCAGCCGGGCGCCCAGTGCGACCAGCCCGTGGCGCGCCGCCAGCGCTGCCATCCCGGTCTGGTCGCGCCCCATCACCACCAGCGCGTCGGCCCGCTTCAGCCCCGCCTGCGGCGTCTCGCGCAAGGGGCCGGCGGGCAGCACCAGGCCGTTGCCGAAGCCGACCGGGCCGTCGACCACCAGCAGCGACAGGTCCTTGGCCAGGCTGGGGTTCTGGAAGCCGTCATCCATCAGGATCAGGGCGGCGCCCGCCGCGGCGGCGGCACGGGCCCCCGCCGGCCGGTCGCGCGACACCCAGGCCGGCGCCGCGCGGGCCAGCAGCAGCGGCTCGTCGCCGACCTCGGCCGCGCCATGGACCGCCGGGTCGACCCGCACCGGGCCGGCCAGCGACCCGCCATGGCCGCGGCTGAGGGTGTGGGCGGTGATGCCGATCTCGGCCAGACGCCGCGCCAGAGCCAGGGCCACCGGGGTCTTGCCGGCGCCGCCCGCCACCAGGTTGCCGATGCAGACCACCGGCACCGGCGCCCGCTGCGGCGTCACCCAGGCCCGGCGCAGCCGCGACGCGGCGTCGTACAGGGCGCCGGCGGGGGCCAGCAGGCGGGCGGCCGCCGTGGCTTCCGGGCGATACCAGAAGCCGGGGGTCTTCATGCCCCGCCCGCCCTCATGCCAGGATCGGGGTGATCAGCGGCTCCAGCGTCGCCATCACGGTCGAGACCACGCCGCGGTTGCGCTGGGCCACGGCGGCGGCGGCGCGGGCCATGCGCCGGCGCTCCAGCGGGTCGTCCAGCAGCCGGCCGACCGCGACGGTCAGCGCCGCCGCATCGGCCACCGGCATGGCCGCGCGGGCCTGGCCCAGCTGCGCCGTGATGTCGGGGAAGTTGGTCATGTGCGGCCCATAGACCAGCGCCGCGCCCAGCTGCGCCGCCTCGATCGGGTTGTGCCCGCCGAACGGCACCAGCGACCCGCCGATGAAGCTGACCGGGCACACCCGCAGCCAGATCCCCATCTCGCCGATGGTGTCGGCCACCAGCACGTCGGTGCCGGCCTCCGGCAGGGCCGTCTCGCTGCGCCGGATCGCGCGCAGGCCCATCCCCTCGACCAGCCCGGCAATCTCGGCCCCGCGGTCGGGGTGGCGCGGCGCCAGGATGGTCAAGAGGCCCGGCCGCTTCGCCGCCAGCGCCTTGTGCGCCTCGGCGATCTGCGCCTCCTCGCCGGGATGGGTGCTGGCCGCCAGCCACACCGGGCGGCGGCCGATCGCGGCCCGCATCGCTGCCAGCTCCTCGAGGTCCGCGTCCGGCGGGTCGGAGGAGAATTTCAGATTGCCGACGGTGCCGACGCCGCGCGCGCCCAGGGCCCGGAAGTTGCGGGCCGACCGCTCATCCCAGGGCAGGATGACGCGGAAGATGCCGAGCAGCCGGCGGATCAGCCGCGGCAGCCGGCGCCAGCGCCGGAACGACCGCTCCGACATCCGGGCATTGACCAGGGCGATCGGCAGGCCGCGGGTCTCCATCTCGGTCAGCATGTTCGGCCAGATCTCGGATTCCACCCAGATCGCCAAATCCGGCTTCCAATGGTCGAGGAAGCGGCGGACGAACGCCATGCGGTCCATCGGCGCGAACTGGTGCACGGCGCGGTCGGGCAGCCGCTCGGCCACCAGCCGGGCCGAGGTCACGGTGCCGGTGGTGACCAGGACCGAGATGCGCGGGTCACGCTCCAGCAGGCGCCGCACCAGCACCTGGACCGACAGCACCTCGCCGACGCTGGCGGCATGGACCCAGATCACCGGGCCGGGCGGCCGGTCCAGGCTGGCATTGCCGAGTCGCTCGCCGCGACGAGCAGGATCCTCCCGGCCGGCGCGGGTGCGCCGGGCCAGCAGCAGGGGCACGAGGGGGCCGGCGGCATCGGTCAGGCCGCGGTAAAGCGCGTAGATCATCGGCCGCCAAAGGGGGTCAGGGTCATCGGAACGGGTGCAGATGGGTCAGGAACTGATCTGTACATGCCTCCCAGGAATAGCGCAGTGCGAAAGAACGGCAATCCTCTGATGACACTTTTAAGGCTTCGGTGATGGCGATGCCCAGATTTTCGTCGAGCCGGCCGACCGGCGCGTCGCCAATGACATCGGCCGGGCCCTGCACCGGATAGGCCGCCACCGGCACGCCGCAGGCCAGCGCCTCCAGCATCACCAGGCCGAAGGTGTCGGTGCGCGACGGGAACACGAAGACGTCGGCCGCGGCATAGGCGTCGACCAGCTCCTGCCCGTCCTTCGACCCGGTGAAGGTGACGCCGGGGTATTTCGCCTGGAACGCCGGCAGCGACGGGCCGCCGCCGACCACCACCTTCTCGCCGTCCAGCGGCAGCGACAGGAAGGCGTCGAGGTTCTTCTCCACCGCCACCCGGCCGACATAGAGGTGGCGTGGCCGCTCGTGCTTCAAGCCCTGGCCGGGCCGCTGGGCCGGCTGGAAGCGCTGGGTGTCGACGCCGCGGCTCCAGCGCGCCAGGCGGCGGAAGCCGCGGCTGGCCAGGTTCCGCTCCAGCGTGTCGGTCGCCACCATCACGGCGGCGGCGGCGCGGTGGAAATGCCGCAGCAGGGCATAGGTCGAGGCCAGCGGCATGCCGGTGCGCAGCTGGACGTATTCCGGGAACTGGGTGTGGAACGAGGTGGTGAAGGACAGCCGCCGGCGGATGCAGTAGCGCCGCGCCGCCCAGCCCAGCGGGCCTTCGGTCGAGATGTGGATGGCGTCGGGGTCGAAGCCGTCGATCAGCCGCGCCATGCGCCGGCCTTGGCCGATGGCCAGCCGGATCTCGGGATAGGTCGGGCACGGGATCGAGGCGAAGCGGTCGGGCCCCACCACCTCGACCACATGGCCGCGGCGGCGCAGCTCGTCGCGCGTCGATTCGATGGTGCGCACAACGCCGTTGACCTGGGGCAGCCAGGCATCGCTGACGATCAGGATGCGCATCAAGCCCTGGCCCGCATGTCCTGGAAGCCGAACTCCGCCTGGATCAAGCGGCGCGCCGGGGCTTCAGGTCCGGCTGCGGCGCGACGGCGTCGCGGGCCGCCACGATCTCCGCCCAGTGCAGGATCTCCAGGCGGCCGTCGTCATGCTCCACCAGCGCAGTGCAGCTCTCCACCCAGTCGCCGTCATTCACATAGGTCATGCCCTGCATGTCCTTCAGTTCGGCGGTGTGGATGTGGCCGCAGATGACCCCGTCCACGCCCCGCCGCTTGGCTTCCTCGACCAGGGCGATCTCGAACCGGCCGACGAATTCGACCGCGCGCTTCGCCCGCTGCTTCATATAGGCCGAGAGCGACCAGTAGGAGAAGCCGAGACGGCGGCGCACGAGGTTCAGCGCCGTGTTGAGGTGCAGGAGCAGCTCGTAGGCCTTGTCGCCGACATGGGCCAGCCATTTGGCGTAGCGCACCACCACGTCGAACTGGTCGCCATGGATCACCAGGAAGCGGCGGCCATCCGCCGTGACATGCAGGCAGTCCTCGGCCACCTCGACATCGCCGAAGCTCTGGCCCACGAACTGGCGCGCGGCCTCGTCATGGTTGCCGGGAATGAACAGGACGCGGGTGCCCTTGCGCGCCTTGCGCAGCAGCTTCTGGATCACGTCGTTGTGCTGCTGCGGCCAGTACCAGCTCTTCTTCAGCCGCCAGCCATCGACGATGTCGCCGACCAGATACAGCGCGTCGGAGTCGGTGTGCTTCAGGAAATCGAGGAGCAGGTTGGCGTTGCAGGCCCGGGTGCCGAGATGGACGTCCGAGATCCAGATGGTGCGATAGCGCGTCACCTGCTCCATGGGCCGTCAATCCTTCAGCGGTCGCCTACCGTCCATATAAACGAGACGCCGTTCGGGAACAACATATAGATGCAACCGGTGATTCTGCACTGGATAAACTTAATAAAACGGTCACGAGTGCTTTCTCGGGCCCGGTTTGATGCCGATTGTTTCGATTTGTTTCGTCGGGGATGTGAATCTTTTCTGAACGCGGCCAGTTGGCCGGCCCTCCCCGCGGCACCGCCGGGGGGAGGGCCGGCCCGAGGCCTGGGCTACAGCGTGAAATCCGCCGCGGTCAGGGCGTGGTCGGACACGACGTTGATGGCGAAGTCGAGCTGCCGGTCGCCATTGGTGTCGGCCGCGACCAGTTGCACCCCGCCGATGGTCACCACCCGCAACTCGCCGGCCACGCCGGTGAAGGCGCCGGTGCCGAAGATGAAGGCCCCATTGCCGGGCCCGGCGCCGTTGGCGTCGATCGCCGACAGGTCGATCTTGTCGCCGGTGGAGAAGTCGCCGATCACGTCCTTGCCCGCCGCCGCCACCGTGCTGTCGCCGATCACGAGATAGACGAAGGTGTCGTTGCCGGCGCCGCCCTTCAGCAGGTCGCCGCCGCCGCCACCGGTCAGGGTGTCGTCACCGCCCAGGCCCTGCAGCGTGTTGGCGCTGGCATCACCGGTCAGCACGTCGTTGAAAGCCGACCCCAGCACCTGCTCGATGCCGGACAGGGTGTCGCCCTGAGCATCACCGCCAACGCCGGCACCGGTGGCCAGGTTCACCGTCACCGCGGAGGCGGAGTTGGCGTAATAGGCCGTGTCGATGCCGTCGCCGCCATTCAGCGCGTCGGCCCCGCCATCCCCTTCCAGGACGTCGTTGCCGGTGCCGCCGTTCAGGGTGTCGCCGCCATCGCCGCCGCGCAGGACGTCATTACCGTCACCACCACCCATGACATCGGCGCCGGCCTGGCCATAGAGGGCATCATTGTCGGCCCCGCCGTCGATCTGGTCGTCGCCGTCGCCGCCGGCGACGGTGTCGTTGCCGTCATCACCGAACAGGGTGTCGTTGTCGGCCCCGCCGTCGATCGAGTCGACGCCAGTGCCGCCATGGATGGTGTCGGTGCCGGCAGCGCCGACCAGCCGGTCGGCCCCGTCGCCGCCGTCGAGATTGTCGTTGCCGGCCTCGCCGTTCATGGCGTCGTCGCCGCCATTGCCGACCAGGACGTCATCGCCGTTCTCGCCGCCGATGATGTTGGCGCCGCTGTTGCCGGTCAGGTGGTCGGCATTGCTGGAGCCGTAGAGGTTCTCGATGCTGGTCAGGGTGTCGCCCTGGGCGTCGCCGCCGGTGTTGATGCCGGTCGAGAGGTCGACATTGACCCCCGCGGCCGAGCCCTGGTAGTTGGCGAAATCCGAGCCGTTGCCGCCGTCGAGGATGTCGATGCCGGCGCCGCCGCGCAGGGTGTCGTTGCCGTCGCTGCCCAGGATGATGTCGTTGCCGGCGAAGCCGTACAGCCTGTCGGCCATGGACGACCCGGTGATGGTATCGTCGCCCGAGAATACGGTGGCGAGAAGGGTCAACTCGTCACCGCCGAGAAGGAACGCCGTGGCCAGGTCCGCGAGCGGCACGCTGGTGCCGGTGATGGAGAACACCGGAAGCAGCTTGGTGTAGGTCAGCGAGGTGACCGTGCCGGTGACGAGGACCGGCGGAAAAAAGCCCAGGCCGGTGCCGACGATCGTCAGCGAGCCCAGGTCGTTGAAGAAGACCGTGCCGCCGAGCGGCGTGAACACCGGGGGCGGCGCCAGCGCGACGCCCGAGGACGCGACGTTGTGCAGCGATCCGAACTGGATGCCGTCGCCGAGAAAGTCGCCGTTGCTGTCGATGCCGGTGACGTTGAGAACCGAGAAAATCGCCACTGAAATTCCCCCTGTTGGCCTCGATCCTGAAATCGCGGCCGCGACGGGCCGTCGTGGATCGGGTCTGTTGAGTTCGATCAGCGCCCCCGCAAGCCGGGAGCTTTCGCGGCAAGGCAAACCTCGCCATTCGAAATATCGGATACGTATAAATTTCTATCTAATATCATAGTATGCAGGCCTGGCGAATGCGAGCGAAAAGACTCGCCGGGTTCTCACATCGGGCCGGCGCCGGTGGCCCGGATGCCTTGCGGCACCCGGGCCCAGGTCGCGCTACAAGGTGAAGTCTGCCGCGGTCAGGGCGTGGTCGGAGATCACGTTGATGGCGAAGTCGATCTGCCGGTCGCCAGTAGTGTCGGCCGCGACCAGTTGCACCCCGCCGATGGTCACCACCCGCAATTCCCCGGCCACGCCGGTGAAGGCGCCGGTGCCGAAGATGAAGGCCCCATTGCCGGGCCCGGCGCCGTTGGCGTCGATCGCCGACAGGTCGATCTTGTCGCCGGTGGTGAAGTCGGCGATCACGTCCTTGCCCCCCGCCGCCACCGTGCTGTCGCCGATCACGGCATAGGCGAAGGTGTCGTTGCCGGCCCCGCCCTTCAGCAGGTCGCCGCCGGCGCGCCCGGTCAGCGTGTCGTCGCCGGCCAGGCCCCACAGGGTGTTGGCGCCGGCGTCGCCGCGGAGCACGTCGTTGAAGGCCGACCCGACCACCTGCTCGACGCCGGTCAGGGTGTCGCCCTGGGCGTCGCCGCCCAGGCCGGTGCCGGCGGCCAGATCCACCGTCACCGCCGATGCCGAGGCGGCATAGTAGGCGGTGTCGATCCCGGCGCCGCCGGTCAGCCCGTCGATCCCGGCGCCCCCGATCAGGACATCGTTGCCATCGCCGCCATCGAGGGTGTCGCCGCCATCGCCGCCATAGAGGGTGTCGGCGCCGGCGCCGCCGGTGAGGGTGTCGATCCCAACCGCACCTTGCAGGACATCGTTGTCGTCGCCGCCGTCGAGAGTGTCGTCGCCGTCGCCGCCATAGAGGATGTCGTTGCCGGCACCGCCGAAGGCGCCATCGTTGCCGATGCCGCCATCGACCGAGTCGTTGCCGTTGTCGCCGGTGATGGTGTCGGCCCCGTCGCCGCCGACCAGCCGGTCATTGCCGTCCCGGCCATTGAGGATGTCGTCGCCGGCCTCGCCGCCCAGGCCGTCGTCGCCGCCGCGGCCATCGATGAGATCGGCCCCGTTCTCGCCGCCGATGATGTTGCTGCCGCCGTCGCCGGACAGGGTGTCGCCGAAGCTGGAGCCGTAGAGGTTCTCGATGCTGATCAGCGTGTCGCCGGTGGCGTCACCGCTGAAGAGCAGGTTGCTCTGGATGTCGACGAAGACCTCCTGGCTCGATCCCTGGTAGTTGGCGAAGTCCGAGCCGTTGCCGCCATTGAGGGTGTCGCCGCCGGCGCCACCGCGCAGTGTGTCGTTGCCGTCGCCGCCGTTGATGGTGTCGGCACCGTCGAAGCCGATCAGGAAATCGGCCTGGCTGGAACCGGTGATGGTGTCGGCCCCGGAGAAGATGATGGCCAGTGCCGCCAACTCGCCGCCGGGGGTGAGGAAGCCCGAGGCCACATCCGCCAGCGGCGTGCTCATGCCGGTGATCGAGAAGATCGGGGTGATCCCCGGCTTGCTGTAGGTCAGGCTGTTGACGGTGCCGCCGAAGGTGTTCGGAAAGATGAACGACATCGCGGCCCCGGTGATGGACAGTACCCCGGTGTCGTTGAAGGAGACGGTGCCGATCAACGGCGTGATGATCGGAATGCCTGCGATGCCCGAGGACGCGATCTGCGACAGCGTCCCGAACTGGATGCCCGCGCCGTTGAGGCCGGTGCCGTTGAGAACGGAAAAGACAGCCATGGAAGTTCCCCCTTGCTGATGTCTCCGGTGGCCCGATATTGCGGCGTTGGCGCCGTCTGGTTCGAGGTCGGACACCCGGATCCGGATGAGAAGCGATTGGGCCGGATGCGGCGCCATTCGAGGGCGCCGATCCCGCCCGGCGGAAAGAGAAGGCCGGTTCCCGGGCGCCTGCCGACGCCCGGGAACCAAGCCGGGCTACAACACGAAGTCTGCCGCGGTCAGGGCATGGTCGGAGGTGACGTTGATGGCGAAGTCGGGCTGCCGGTCGCCATTGGTGTCGGCAGCGACCAGCTGGACCCCGCCGATGGTGTCGTTGTTGCTGTCGATGCCGGTGCCGCTGAGAACGCTGAAAACCGCCACGGAAATGCTCTCCCTGTTGGCCCGATCCTGGCGCGGCCTGGGCGGCCGTCTCTTGTTCGAGCGAAGCCTCTCGCCGCACGAAGGACGGTGTCGGATGCGCAGATGAGATCGGCGCCGGGCCCCGACTCGCTCAATACAGATAAATTCTCATGCAATAGTATGATATGCAGCCGCGGCCAGACGAGGGGAATGAATTCCTTCTCGCCGGGCCGTACAAAGGGAAAGCCGCCCCCGGACGCCGTCCGACGCCCGGGAGCTACAACACGAAGTCTGCCGCGGTCAGGGCATGGTCGGAGATGACGTTGATGGCGAAGTCGATCTGCCGGTCGCCATTGATGTCGCCGCAGACCAGCTGCACCCCGCCGATGGTCACCACCCGCAATTCCCCGGCGGGGCCGGTGAACGGGCCGATGCCGAAGGCAAGTGAAAGGACTAGCCGGCCCTTGCGCGGGGCCGGCTAGCCGCCCCGTCGGGAAGGGGCCTGTCGAGGATCGGGCGCGCTTCCGGTCGGTCTCTTACCGCCCGGCCACCGTCATGCCGTCGATCCGCACCGTCGGCGCGTCCATGCCGTAGCGGTGGACCAGGTCGTCGGCCGGCACCAGGGCCTTGTACATGTCCTTCAGGTTGCCGGCGATGGTGACCTCGTTGACCGCGTATGTGATGCGCCCGCGCTCGATCCAGAAGCCGTTGGCGCCGCGGCTGTAGTCGCCGGTGACGCCGTTGACCGAGGACCCCATCAGCCCGGTGACGTAGAAGCCGTCGGCGATGTCGGCCATCAGCTCCGCCGGCGTGGCGCTGCCGGGTGCCAGGTAGACATTCGACGGGGACGCGCCGGGCGGGCCGCTGGTGCCGCGCACCGCATGGCCGGTCGGGGTGAGGGCGAGCTGGCGGGCGGAACGGAGGTCGAGCAGCCAGGTGGTCAGCCGGCCGTCATCGATCAGGGCGCGGCGGCGGTTGGCCACGCCCTCGCTGTCGCAGGGGCGCGAGCGCAGGCCGCGGCGGATGTGCGGGTCGTCGATCACCTCGATGCCGGGGGCGAACACCGCCTGGCCCATGCTCTCCTTCAGGAAGCTGGTGCCGCGGGCGATGGCGCCGCCGTTGATGGCGCCGACGAGGTGGCCGAGCAGGCTGCGCGACACCCGCGGGTCGAAGATCACCGGCACCCGCGCCGTCGACGCCTTGCGGGCGCCCAGCCGGGCCACGGCGCGTTCGCCGGCGCTGCGGCCGACCGCGTCGGGCGCGTCGAGGTCCTCGGCATGCACCGCGCTGGTGTGGTCGTAGTCGGTCTCCATCGCCGTGCCCTCGCCGGCGATGGCGGAGACCGAGATGCTGCTGCCGGTCGAGCCGGTGACGCGGGAGAAGCCGTTGCTGGCGACCATCGCCGCCATGCTGCGGCCGAAGCTGGCGCTCGCCCCTTCGGAATTGGTCACGCCCTTGACCGCCAGCGCCGCCTCCTCCGCCGCCCGGGCGCGCTCGGACAGGGTCTCGGTCGAAGGCTCGGCCGGATCGACCAGGTCGAGCTCGGGCAGCACGGTGGCCAGCTCGACGGGGTCGGCGATGCCGCAGAACGGATCCTCCGGCACCACCCGGGCCATGGCCACGGCGCGCTCGACGATCTCGTCCAGCGTCGCCGCCTTGCGGTCGGAGGAGGAGACCATCGCCATGCGCTTGCCGATGAAGACGCGCAGGCCGAGGTCGCCGCCCTCGGAGCGTTCGACATGCTCGACCTTGCCAAGGCGGTGGCTGATCGAGATCGAGGTGCTGTCGAACAGCACGGCGTCGGCGGCGTCGGCGCCGGCCCGCTTGGCCTTGGCGATCAGGCCGGACAGCAGGTCGAGGGTCTCGTCGCGCGTATCGGGCATCGTGCGGTCCGTCGGTTCCAGGGACATCCCTGTCATGTAGCGACGCGCCCCCCGCCGCGGCAAGGTCCAAGGCCACCGGGTCGCAGTTCAGCGTCCCTCCAGGGAGGCTTCATCTCCGCCGCGGAGACGCGCATCCTCGCAGCACGAGTCGATGGGATCGGAGGGAAGCGTGATCGGGGAACGGATCGCAACGGGCGTGCTGCGGGCCGCCGCCGGGCTGGCCGCCACCGCCTGGCTGCTGGCGGCCGGCCCAGCCGGTGCCGCGGGCGAGGACCCTGCCTGGAGCCAGGTGCGGATGGGGTCGCAGGGCGCGCCGCAGCCGATCGGCAGCTATTCCAACGGCTGCATCGCAGGCGCCGTGCAGCTGCCGCCGGAAGGGCCCGGCTACCAGATCATCCGGCTCAGCCGCAACCGCAACTGGGGCCACCCCGACCTGGTCGCGACGTTGGAGGATTTGGGCCGCCGCGCCGCCGCCGCCGGGCTGCCGCCGCTGCTGATCGCCGATATGGGCCAGCCGCGCGGCGGCCCGATCACCGACCACGCAGCGCATGAGATCGGGCTGGATGCCGACATCTGGCTGCGGCTCGACCTGCCGCAGCTGCCGCGCGACCAGCGCGAGACGCTGAAGCCGGACTACATCACCGGCCCCTGGACCGACGTGATCCCGCGCGGCGCCCTGTCGGCGCAGCAGGCGCAGCTGATCCGCCTGGCCGCGACCGAGCCGCGAACGGAGCGGATCTTCATCCACCCGGCGATCAAGCGCGAGCTGTGCGCCATGTCCTGGGACGACCGGTCGTGGCTGGGCAAGGTGCGGCCCTGGACCGGGCACAACGAGCATCTGCACATCCGCATCGGCTGCCCCTCGGGCAGCCCGCTGTGCCAGGAGCAGGCGCCGACGGCGGCCGGCGACGGCTGCGGCGCCGACCTGATGTCGTGGTTCCCGATGAAGCCGCCGGTGCCGCGCAAGGGTGGCAAGCCCTATGTGCCGCCGCCGCTGCCCATCGCTTGCCAGCGCGTGCTGACCGCGCCCTGACGCGTCAGGCGGCCCGCATCGACGTCAGAGCAGCGATCCCTGCTCCGGCTTCGGCTCGGCCGGGCGGGCCGGCTTGTGCGGCTTGCCGCCGCCGATCACCGCCGGCGCCTCGCCGTCCTGGAAGCGGATGGCCACGGCGCGGCCGGGCGTCGCCTCATGGGCCGAGCCGATGGCGTGGCCGGTCGCAGGGTCCAGCACCAGGGCGTAGCCGCGGCGGAGAACGTCGACATAGGAATAGCTTTCCAGCAGCCGGCCAGCGGCGGCCAGCCGGGTGGTGCGGTCGGCCAGGGCGCGCAGCACCGGTTCCGGCCCGAAGCGGCCGGACAGGGCCTGGAAGCGTTCCGCCGGGCGATGCGCCAGGCGGGGGCCGAGGGCGGCCAGGCGGTCGCCGAGCTGGGCCAGGTGCCGCGCCGTCTCCGCCACCTGGCGGCGTGGATGCGGCAGCCGGGCGCCGAGTTCGGCCAGCCTGGCTCGTTGCCGCTCGACGCTGCCGGCGGCGGCGCGGTCCAGCCTTTCGCCGCGGTCGTCCAGCCGCTGCATCGCGGTCTCGATCAGCCGGGCCGGGTCGCCCAGGCCGCGGCGCAGCGCGTCCAGCCGGGTGCGGTGCTCCGTGAACAGCCGGGCGGTGCCGGCCTCGAGGCGCCGGGAGCAATCCAGCACCCGGCCCAGCAGCTCGGCCCGCACCGGCACCGCCATCTCCGCCGCCGCGGTCGGGGTCGGGGCACGGCGATCCGAGGCGAAATCGATCAGGGTGGTGTCGGTCTCGTGCCCGACGGCGGAGATCAGCGGGATGGCGCTGGCCGCGGCGGCGCGGACCACGATCTCCTCGTTGAACGGCATCAGATCTTCCAGGCTGCCGCCGCCGCGGGCGACGATCAGCAGGTCGGGCCGCGGCACCGGCCCGCCCGGCGCGATCGCGTTGAAGCCTTCGATCGCCGCGGCGACCTGGCCCGCCGCGGTCTCGCCCTGCACCGCCACCGGCCAGACCAGGACATGGCGCGGGAAGCGGTCGGCCAGGCGGTGCAGGATGTCGCGGATGACGGCGCCGGTCGGCGAGGTGACGACGCCGATCACCGCCGGCAGGAACGGCAGCGCCCGCTTGCGCGCGGCCTCGAACAACCCTTCGGCGGCCAGGCGGCGGCGGCGCTCCTCCAGCATCTTGAGGATGGCGCCCTCGCCCGCCAGCTCCATCTGCTCGATCACCATCTGGTACTGCGAGCGCGAGCCGTAGATGGTCAGGCGGCCGGTGCAGATCACCTCCATCCCCTGCTCCGGCCGCACCATCAGCCGCGGCACCTGGCCCTTCCAGATCACCGATTCGAGGGTGACGCTGTCGTCCTTGAGCGTCAGGTAGACATGGCCGGAGCGCGGCACCGTGACCTTGCCGATCTCGGCGCGCACGCGGACCAGGCCGAATTCGCCCTCGATGGTGCGCTTCAGCGCGCCGGTCAGCTCGGCGATGGTGAATTCCGGCAGGTTGGAGCCGGGGCGGCCCGCGGGGGGCGGAGGGGTGTCGTTTTGCTCGGTCATGCTGCGGCCACCATGCTAAACCGCTGCCACTTGAGCAAGAGATCGAGAGCGGGTTCTGCGATGCGCATCCTTCTGGTCGGCGGCGGCGGCCGCGAACATGCCCTGGCCTGGGCGATCGCCGCCTCCCCCCTGTGCACCACCCTCTACTGCGCCCCCGGCAATGCCGGCATCGCGCAGCAGGCGACCTGCGTGCCGATCGCCATCGAGGACATCGACGGGCTGGTGACCTTCGCCAGGACCGAGGCGATCGACTTCGTCGTGGTCGGGCCGGAGGCGCCGCTGGTGGCCGGGCTGGTCGACCGGTTGACCGAGGTCGGGATCAAGGCCTTCGGGCCGAGCGCCGCGGCGGCGGCGCTGGAGGGGTCGAAGGGCTTCACCAAGGACCTCTGCGCCAAATACGGCATCCCGACCGCGCGCTACCGCCGCTTCACCGATGCGGCCGAGGCGAAGGCCTACATCGCTGCCGAGGGCGCGCCGATCGTGGTCAAGGCCGACGGCCTGGCCGCCGGCAAGGGCGTGGTGGTGGCGACGACGGTCGAGGAGGCCCAGGACGCGGTCGATGCGATGCTGACCGAGGGCGGCTTCGGCGCCGCCGGCGCCTCGATCGTGGTCGAGGAATGCCTGGTCGGGCCGGAGCTGAGCTTCTTCGCCCTGTGCGACGGCGAGACCGCGCTGCCGCTGGCCACCGCCCGCGACCACAAGCGCGCCTATGACCATGACGAGGGCCCGAACACCGGCGGCATGGGCGCGGTGTCGCCGCACCCGCTGGCGACCCCGGAGCTGGAGGCCCGGATCCTGGACGAGGTGGTGCAGCCGACCCTGCGCGCCATGGAGGCCGAGGGCACGCCGTTCCGCGGCATCCTGTTCGCCGGGCTGATGCTGACCGACCGCGGGCCGCAGCTGATCGAGCACAATGTCCGCTTCGGCGACCCGGAATGCGAGACGCTGCTGCCGCGGCTGAACTCGGACCTGCTGACCGCGCTCTTGGCCGCGGCCGACGGCACCCTGCGCCACCTGACCCTGCGCTGGCGGCCGGAGGCGGCGGTGACGGTGGTGATGGCGGCGAAGGGCTATCCCGGCAGCTATGGCAAGGGCAGCCCGATCCGGGCGCTCGACCGCGCCGCCGAGGTGCCCGGCACCATCGTGTTCCACGCCGGCACGGCCGCGGATGCCGACGGCACCGTCACCGCCCAGGGCGGCCGGGTGCTGGCGGTGACGGCGCTGGGCGCCGACATCGCCGAAGCCCGGTCCCGCGCCTACCAGGCGGTCGACCGCATCGACTGGCCCGAAGGCTTCTGCCGCCGGGACATCGCCGTTTGACCATCAGGCACGCGTAGGTTGGGTTCGCGGCATGCGAACCCAACATGTATGCGACCGGAATGTTGCTAAAGTGGCGAGATGAGCAAGGCCTTCACCAAAGAGAGCGAGACCGAGGAGGAGCTGGACGACGCGCCAGCCCCACTGCCTGCGGGATCGAAGAACTACATCACGCCGGAGGGCTTCCAGCGGCTGCAGGACGAGCTGAAGCAGCTGTGGCGGGTCGAGCGGCCGAAGGTGGTCGAGGTGGTGTCCTGGGCCGCCGGCAATGGCGACCGGTCGGAGAATGGCGACTACATCTACGGCAAGAAGCGGCTGCGCGAGATCGACCGCCGGGTGCGGTTCCTGACCAAGCGGCTGGAGATCGCCGAGGTGGTCGACCCGGCGCGCCAGACCAACCGCGACCGGGTCTATTTCGGCGCCACCGTGACCTATGTGGACAGCCAGGAGCGCGAGCGCACCGTGCGCATCGTCGGCATCGACGAGACCGATGCGGATGCCGGCGACATCAGCTGGATCTCGCCCCTCGCCCGCGCCCTGGCGCGGACGCAGGAGGGCGACGTGATCGAGATCCGCACACCCGGCGGGATCGAGACCGCCGAGGTGCTGGAGATCCGCTACGGGAACAGCTGAGCGTCAGGCGCTCGACTTGACCCACAACGCGGCCAGAGCCTCGATCCCGGCCTGGTCCTCGGCGTCGAAGCGCCCGGGCAGCGGGCTGTCGAGGTCGAGCACGCCCAGAACCTTCCCATCCTGCAGCAGCGGTACAACCAGCTCCGAGCGCGAGGCGGCGTCACAGGCGATGTGGCCGGGGAAGGCGTGGACATCCTCCACCAGCACCGATTGCCGCCGCTCCGCCGCCGTGCCGCAGACGCCCCGGCCAAGCGGGATGCGGATGCAGGCCGGCTTGCCCTGGAACGGGCCGAGCACCAGCTCCCTCTCCCCGCGAAGCAGGTAGAAGCCCGCCCAGTTCAAATCCGGCAGGCCATGGAAGATCAGCGCCGACAGGTTCGCGGCATTGGCGATGGCGTCGGTCTCGCCATGGAACAGCCCCTCGGCCTGGGAGAGCAGGTCGCGATAGGCCTCCGCCTTCGGCAGGGCGGAATCGAGGCGGGCGGTCTGGAACATCGGTCAAGCCTTGGTGTCGGGTTGCCTGGAAGATAAAGCACTGGACCGGTCGGCGGAAAGCCTCAGAGACCGTCCACCAGCGCGCGGGCGGCGCGGATCTGGTCTTCGTCGCGCTTGTAGAAGGTCCATTGCTTGATCCGCTTCGGCGCCACCAGGCCGGACTGGACCAGCACCCGCATATGCTCGCTCAGCGTCGGCTGGCTGATGCCCAGCTTCTCTGCGATGAACACGCCGCAGACGCCGTCCTCGACCAGGTCGCCATCGGCCTGCGGCGGAAAATGGGCGCGGGGGTCCTTCAGCCAGTCCAGGATCTGCAGGCGGCGCTCATTGGCCAAAGCACGGTAGAGATTGACTGGGTACATTTCGGTACTTTGCCAATCAACGATGCCATGTCAAGACTCGGGGCATCCCGACCGCCCGGATGCGAGGATCCGCCATGCCCAGCTACGCCTTTGAAACCGTCGACGTGTTCACCGACCGCCGCTTCGGCGGCAACCAGCTGGCGGTGTTCCCGGATGCGCGCGGCCTGTCGGATTCCGACATGCAGTCGCTGGCCGCCGAGTTCAACCTGAGCGAGACCACCTTCGTGCTGCCGCCGGAGAACCCGGCCCACACCGCGCGGGTGCGGATCTTCAACCGGACCTACGAGATGCCCTTCGCCGGCCATCCCAATGTCGGCACCGGCTGCGTGCTGGCCCGGCACGGGCTGGACCGCGACGGCGTGCTGCTGTTCGAGGAGCTGTCGGGCCTGGTCGAGGTGCGGGTCGAGCGCGATGCGGCCGGCACCGTCACCGGCGCGGTGATCGCCGCACCGCAGCCGCTGACCACGCTGATGGAGCTGCCGCCCGAGGCGATCGCCGCCTGCGCGGGCCTGGCCCCCGGGGACATCCTGACCGCGGCGCACCGCCCGGTGCTGGCCAGCGTCGGCATCCCCTTCGTGCTGGTCGAGGTGACCGGCGAGGCGCTGACCCGCGCCACCCCCGACATATCAGCCTTCCGCCGCACCCAGGCCGAATTCCCTGAGGTCGAGCGCCGGCTGTCGCTGCACCTCTACGCCCGCGACGCCGCGGCGCCGGATTTCGCCTCGGCGGCCGGCGCCCGCATCCGCGCCCGGATGTTCGCGCCCTTGTCCGGCACCTATGAGGACCCGGCGACCGGCAGCGCCAACGCCACGCTGGGCGCGCTGCTGCTGTCGCTGTCCGGCGCCGAGAGCGGCCGGGCCGAGATCGCCCAGGGCGTCGAGATGGGCCGCCCCAGCCTGCTCAAGGTCGCCGCCCGCCGCGGCGCCGACGGGGTGCGGTCGACCGTCGGCGGCGGCTGCGTCCCGGTGCTGAGGGGCGAGGCGGAGGTCTAAGAGGGCTGCAGGGCGTCAAGCTTCGCAAGGAGACGGGTCCAGCCATCCCGCTCCGCCCGCTCGCGGAGCGACAGGCCTTGAACGTATTTCCCAGTGGGATCTGCGCCGGCGGCGAGCAGAGCCAATGCCGCGTCTTCCGAGTCCGCGCTCAACACGGGAGTCGCACCAGAACTGGCTCGGGCATTCACCCGCGCGCCGGCCCTGATCAATACCTGCACCGCATCAGCGGAATAGACGCCCATCAGCGGCGTCCGACCATCTCCGAGGTCGCCATTGGCATCGGCACCACGGGCCAGCAGGCGCCGGAGGAGGCCGGCATCCCCCAGACGGGACGCAAGTCCGAGGGCCAGAGTACGGTCCGTTCGCCTGCCGCGCTGCGCGGCGGCCTCGGCAAGGGCCGTCGAGATCTCGTCGTTGCGTCCAGCCGCGTTGAAAACGGATGTCCGCAGATCGGTCATGAGGGCGGCTCGGCCACTCAGCGGCGCCCCCGCCGCCAACAATGCCCGGACGAAGCCCACCCGCTCGTATCTCACGGCTTCAGCCAGGAAATCGGCCGCCTTTGCGGACCGGAAGTCGAAGCTCTCGGCCTTCAGAAGGGCGATGGTCTCTTCACTGCCATGCACCCATCTGTCGGTGCCGGCGACGCGGTCGATCTCATCCTCCAGATCGACGACGCTGTCCGGCATGCCGGCATCGACACCCCAATAATCGTCGACGGATTTCGACTGTCCATCGATCTCGATCGACGTGTTGTAGGACGGCACATCCGTGACGGAAGCAAAGTACTCGTCATTCAGGGAGAAGAAATCCGCATCTCTGAATTTGCCGACCAGGGCGATGACATCCTCACGGGGGATGCGACTTTCGTGCCGCCCCTCGAAGAGAACGAAGCCCCGGCCCTCATAGGTGACCACCCCATCCTCCCGGATCTCGACCCGGTAGGCCGGACAGGAGCCGTAGCATCCGCTTCTCTGGAGCCGGATCAGAACATGGCTCTGATCCGTCATCTCGGGAAAGCGAACGCGGCGGGTCGGCTGAGTTGTGGGAGGGCGGACGCTGATGCTGTCCTCGAATGAGGCGGACACGGCTCGGCCGCCTCGGAGATAGGGGGTGTAGCGCCAATGCATCGCCTGGGCCTCCGCCGCGGCGAAAGCCGGCGCGAAGCCCTCGATCGCCTTCGCGGACCGCACGGCCCCCGTAGGGTCGATGACAATGGCAAGCCGAACCGAGCTCCTATCGGGATCGGCCCCCGCAACACGAACAAAGTCCCGTCCCGTCCGGCGGTGATCGACTTGCCAAAGGCTGATCACTGGCCCTGGACCGGCAGACTGTGGAGCTGCGACCGCTATACTAGGTGACGTCACTGCCGCGCTCGGCTTGGACGCGGCATCGGGAAACTGAGCCAGTGGCGGCTTCGGCGGTTCAGCCACACATCCGGCGACGATCAGGGTGAACAGGGCTGCGACGAGCGGTCGGACCACAATCCCGGTCAATAGCCGATGCATGATATGGCTTCTCTGAAATCGCCCCTCCCCCGAGGGCCCGATATTCTTGTCAGATGATCCGGGATGTGACCAGCCGGCGCGCCTGACGGCGCCTCTCGCCTCCCCTCGTCATCCCCGCGGAAGCCGGGATCTCGTCACCGCCCGGCTGGCGAGAGAGTCCCGCTTTCGCTGGAATGGCGTTCGCGGAGGACCCTGCCGCGGCACCGATGGCATCCGTCGGCGGCGGCTGCATCGATCGCTATTCCGGGTTGAAGCTCGCCAGGATCACGCCGCCGCGGATGCCGGCCCGGGCCTCGCCGATCAGCTCCACCTTCACCTCTTCCGGCAGGCACCATGTGCCCCGGCTGAAGCGCCAGGACAGCGGCATCCGGTTCGGGTGGATCCGGCGGGCGGCATCCTCGGTCTCGGCCGCGACGATGGCGGAGTCGTAGGTGTCGGTCTCGTCGTTCACGTCCTGAGAGATCTTCCACAGCTTCATCGGACGGCCTCGGCAAGCCGGCTGCAGGCGATCCTGCGTGCACTCTCGGGCCCGGTCGGCTTGCCGCGCCGGGACCGGCCAGACGATACGAGGCGCAGCCCGGATGTGAAGTTATCGTTTTGTAAACGTCGCGCCCGGCCGGCCCGCTACCGCCGCGCCCGGAAGAACGCCCGCAACAGCTCGCCCGCCTCGGCGCCATGCGGAGGCGTCTGTTCCACTAAGGGCCGGTGGTGGCAGGTCTTCTGCTCGAAGAAGCGGGGGCCGTGCAGCACCGCGCCGCCCTTGGGGTCGGTGGCGGCGAACACCAGGCGGCGCAGCCGGGCGAAGGAGATCGCGCCGGCGCACAGCGCGCAGGGCTCGAGCGTGACGTAGAGGTCGCAATCCGGCAGCCGCGGCCGGCCGCGCAGCCGCCCGGCCTCGCGGATCGCCAGCACCTCGGCATGGGCGGTCGGGTCCGCCAGCTCCTCCACCCGGTTGCCGGCCCGGGCCAGCACCGCGCCGGTCGCGGCCTCGACCAGCACCGCGCCGACCGGCACCTCGCCACGCGCCGCCGCCGCCGCGGCCTCGTCGAGGGCGAGGCGCATATAGCCGTCATCGGGATCGGGGGTGGGATCGGGGGTCGGGTCGGGCACGGGTCAGATCCTTGCGTTTCGCGCTAACCCTGGCGGGAGGCTTCGCGGTAAACAAGGGTCATGAGCAAGACCGATCACGAGACCACCGTCGGGAAGACGGCGGGCGACACGGCCGCGAAGGGCGCCGCGACGCCGGTTCCGAACCCGAAGCCCGCCATGGGCGCCAGGCCGGCCGCGAAACCGGCCCCGAAGCCGAAAGGCACCTTCAAGGACGGCGGCGAGAAGGATGGCGAGCGCGTCGCCAAGGTCCTGGCCCGCGCCGGCATGTGCTCGCGCCGCGAGGCCGAGCGCTGGATCGCCGAGGGCCGCGTCGCGATCAACGGCAAGGTGCTGGAGACCCCCGCCGTGGTGGTGCCGCCGGGCGCGGTGCTAAGCGTCGACGGCGTGGCGGTGCCGGACCCCGAGCGCACGCGCCTGTGGCGCTATCACAAGCCGGCCGGGCTGGTCACCACCCGGGTCGACCCGCAGGGCCGCCAGACCGTGTTCGACAACCTGCCGGAGGAGCTGCCGCGCGTGGTGTCGATCGGCCGGCTCGACCTCAACAGCGAGGGCCTGTTGCTGCTGACCAATGACGGCGAGCTGTCGCGGCGGCTGGAGCTGCCCTCGACCGGCTGGCCGCGGCGCTATCGCGTGCGCGTCCATGGCGCGCCCGACCCAGCAAAACTGGCCGGGCTGGCCGGAGGCATCACCGTCTCCGGCGTCAACTACGGCCCGATCGAGGCCGAGCTGGACAAGGTGCAGGGCGCCAATGCCTGGCTGACCATCACCCTGCGCGAGGGCAAGAACCGCGAGGTCCGCAAGGTGATGGAGGCGATCGGCCTGAACGTGAACCGGCTGATCCGCATCTCCTACGGCCCGTTCCAGCTCGGCATCCTGGAGAAGGGCAAGGCCGAGGAGGTCAAGGCCTCGGTGCTGCGCGACCAGCTCGGCCGCTGGATGGACAACCGCGAGGAGGAGCCGCCGAAGCCGAGAGCGGCGGCAAGGCCTGCCACCGCCCCCAAGCCCCCTGCCGGCCCCAAATCTTCCACCGGCCCGGCCCCCCGCCATGCCCCTGCGCCTCGTCGCCGGCCGGCATAGGGGCCGGCCCCTCGCCGCCCCGCCCGACCGCGCCACCCGCCCGACCGGCGAGCGGGTGCGCGAGGCGGTGTTCAACATCCTGGCCCATGCCGGATACGGGCCGGAGGGCGGCGACGCGGTGGCCGATGCGGTGGTGCTGGACGCCTTCGCCGGCACCGGGGCGCTGGCCTTCGAGGCGCTGTCGCGCGGCGCGGCGGAGGCCTGGCTGTTCGACAACTCCCCCGCGGCGCTGGGCTTCGCCCGCAAGAACGCCGAGACGCTGGGCGAGACCGGCCGTGCCCATGTGCTGCGCGCCGACGCGCTGAAGCCGCCGCCGGCCAAGGCCCGGGCGACGCTGCTGTTCCTCGACCCGCCCTACGCCAAGGGCCTGATCGGCCCCGCCATCGCGGCGCTGTCCGCCGCCGGCTGGCTGGCACCCGGCTGCCTGGTGGTGGCCGAGACCGCGGCCGACGAGCCGGCGGTTCCAGGGCTGCACCTGCTGGACGAGCGCCGCTACGGCATCGCCCGCATCGGTTTCGGCCGGGTGGCGGGGTAGGCCATGGGGCACAGGGCTGCCGCCGCGCTGATCCGCCATTTCGAGCAGGGCAGCAGCACCCTGCGTGACGAGGCGGTGGGGACGGCCTGCGTGTTCGGCTGCCACGCCCGCGACCGCATCCACAACGTCCGGTTCCCCGAACCCGGCCTGATCCTGGTGGCCAGCGGCGGCAAGGAGTTCCATCTCGATGGGCGCCAACTCGCCGCCCGGGCCGGGGATGCCATCGCCCTGTCGCCGGTCGAGACGGTGGATGTCGTCAACATCCCGCCGGAGGGCGGGCTGTACCGGTCCGTCCTGATCAGCTTCGCGCCGTCGCTGCTGCGCGCGTTCCGGCTGGGGTTCCCCCATCTCGCCGAAGGTGGCCGGCCGCCGCGACCCTTCGCCCTGCTGCGCTCCGACCGGCTCGCCGAGGCCGCGGACCATGCGCTGTCGGCCTTCGCCGCCGGGCCGAAGCTGTCGGTCGAGGCCACCCGGCACCGGATGACCGAGCTCTTGATCCTGCTGGCCGAGCAGGGCGTCGCCTGGCGGCCGGAGGCGGAGGAGCGTGTCGCCGAGCGGCTGCGGCTGCTGATCGCGGCGCAGCCGGCCGCCCCATGGTCGGCTGCCGATGCCGCCCGGCGCCTGGGCCTGAGCGAGCCGACGCTGCGCCGCCGCCTGCGGGCCGAGGGCGCCGGCTTCATCCGGGTGCTGAGCGACACCCGGCTGGACCATGCGCTGACGCTGCTCTATGGCGGCGCGGGCTCGATCGCCCAGGTCGCGCAGGCCTGCGGCTACCGCTCGCCCTCGCGCTTCGCCGGGCTGTTCCGGGCACGGTTCGGGCTGATCCCCTCCGCCACCCGCCCCGGGTCGGCGCCCGGACCGGCGATTGACCGGATCGGGACCGTCTCCGATCGGAACGGGACGACGCCGGAGGTGGTGTCGCCCTAGCGTCTCCTCACCCGATCACGAGGAGATCACCATGCGCACTGTATCCGCCGCCGGCCTGGCGCTGGCCGCCATTCTGTCCGCCGGCCCCGGCCGTGCCGCGGAATTCCGCCTGACCAGCCCGGACTTGGCCGATGGCGGCAAAATCGCCGACCGCTTCGTCTTCAACAGCTTCGGCTGCAGTGGAGACAATGTCTCCCCGGCCCTGGCCTGGTCAGGGGCGCCGGCCGGCACCAAGAGCTTCACTGTCACCGCCTATGATCCCGACGCACCGTCCGGCAGCGGCTGGTGGCACTGGGTGGTGGCCGACATCCCGGCGGGGGTCACCGCTTTGCCGGAAGGCGCGGGCGCGCCATCGGCGCCCGGCCTGCCGGCCGGGGCGGTGCAGGGCCGCACCGATTACGGCAGTTCGGCCTATGGCGGCCCCTGCCCGCCGCAGGGCGACCGGCCGCACCACTACATCTTCACGGTGCATGCGCTGTCGGTCGACCGCCTGCCGGTCGACCCGCAGGCCTCGGCGGCCATGGTCGGCTTCGCCCTGCACGGCACCGAGATCGGCCGCGCCAGCCTCACCGCCCTCTACGGGCGGTGAGGCCAGTCCGGGTCAGGCCGCCGCGCGGAGGGCCTGGCTGCGCAGCCGGGTCACCGCCGCGACGGTCGCCAGACAGGCTGCCGCGACCTCCTTGCCCTTGACCAGGAAATGCTCGCGGAAGAAGGCGGTGTGGGTCTCGTGCTCGTGGAAACGCTGCGGCGTCAGCACGGCCGACAGCACCGGCACCTCGGTGTCGAGCTGCACCCGCATCAGCCCGTCGATCACCGCGGTGGAGACGAACTCATGGCGGTAGATGCCGCCATCGACGATGAAGCCGGTGGCCACGATGGCATCGTAGCGGCCGGTCTTGGCCAGGAGCTGGGCGTGCAGCGGGATCTCGAACACGCCCGGCACCTCGAACAGGTCGACCTGCGGCGCCGGCTTGCCCGCCCGGGCAATCTCGGCCAGGAAGGCGGTCTTGCATTGGTCGACGATGTCGCGGTGCCAGCAAGCCTGGATGAACGCGACGCGACCGGTATCGGTATTCGACGGGGACTGAGACTGATTCATGGCCATCCTCACATAGGACCAGAATCAGGGCATACGGGACCGACCGCCGGGACTCGCCCGGCCTGACTTCCCCGTTCTCTTTCATCCGGACTGTGACCGTCGGCTTCGGATTCCAACCGAATCTGCTGACCCTGCCGATTGACCCGGCAGGCGCTCGCGGGCTTGTGCACCCTCCCGAAAGAGAAATGCCATCACCGCCGGTGGGGACTTGCACCCCGCCCTGAGAACGTTCGCCGCCCGGGGGATCCGGACGACTGTTTCGAATATCGGGAGGCAGCCACCGCTTGGCAAGCCCCGCTGTGCGGGCGTCTCAGATGCAGTTGCGCAGGGCCAGGGCGACGACGTCGCGATCGGCCGCGGTGAGGGTCGCGGTCTCGGCCCAGTCGGTGCCCCAGTTCGGCGGCACGCCGCCGGACAGGGTCAGGCTGCGGCCGGCCTGCAGCGCCGCCAGCTCTGCCGCCGTCAGGTCGACCGTCAGGAAGCCCCAGCCATCGTCGGTCTCGCGGCTTTCGGCATCCGCTACCGTGCGCTCCACCGCCTGGCCGCCGGCCTCCGCGGCGGCCAGGCCCAGCGTCACCGGCTCGGGCGACGGCACGTTGTTCTTGTCGGCGCCCCAGCGGCGGCTGAGCATCAGGGCGGCGGGGGCGGGTTTGCCGCGGCGGCAGAACAGGGTCAGCGTGTTCTCGTCGCCGCCCTGCGGGCCGATGCGGTGGGTGGTCACCGCCACGGCGCCGCCGCGGTAGGGCGTGACCTGCCAGGGCGTGCGGGTCTCGATCTCGCTGTTGTCGATGGCAAGGCCGGCGAGGTCGGCGGCGCCGAGCGTCTGCGGCGGCGCGTCCGGCGCCAGGGCCAGGCGCGGGCCGAAGGCCGGGTCGGCCCCCATCTCCGCCAGATACACGCCGATCCGGGAGGCCAGCATCAGGCCCTCGGCAAGGCCCTTGGCGGCGGACAGGCCGGGCCGGTCGACGAGCAGCGGCGACAGCACCAGCTGGTCGGGCCGCGGCGACCGCTCCTGCCCGCCGAGAAAGGCCAGAACGCAGGCGCCCTCGCATTGGCCGGCGATCTCCATCTCGATCGGCCGGCCGGCATCCGCCGACTCGGGGTCGGGCACGGTCCGGCCGACCGAGGTGGTGCAGCCGGCCGCGCGCAGGGCGCGGCCCAGGGCCATCGCCGCCTCGGCATCGCCGCCGGGCGAATCCAGCATCACCGGCTCGGCCGAATAGCAGCCGGACCAGCCCTCCTGCTTCAGGAACGCGGCGAAGGCGGCCGGCGCGTCGGCGATGATCAGCCCTTCCGCCGCCACCCATTCGCAGCCCAGGCAGTTGCCGCCATTGCCGGCCAGGCTGAAGCTCATCGCCTCGGTGCGGCGCGGCGGCGGGTCGGCCGCCAGGGCCGTCAGCGGCAGCAGGGCGGCCAGGCCGCCGGCGATCCAGGACACCACAAGTCGCACCGGTCTTTCCCCTTGCCCAGAAGGCGGTGGCGCCCCCGCGACACCGCATGGCGGAGCGGGCATAGTGCCGTGCCGCCGGTCGCAGCACCCTAGCAGCCGGATTCGGGCAACAGGAGGGCGGAGCGATGACGGACCGGACGGGTGGATGCCTGTGCGGGGCGGTGCGCTATCGGGTGACCGGGCCGCTGCGCCAGGTGGTGGCCTGCCATTGCGGCCAGTGCCGCCGCACCTCCGGCCATTTCGCCGCCTTCACCGCCTGCGCCAGCGGCGACCTGGTGCTGGAACGCAACAAGGGCCTGCGCTGGTACCGGTCCTCGCCCGAGGCCAGCCGCGGCTTCTGCGGCGAGTGCGGCGCCAGCCTGTTCTGGGCGGTGACCGGCGGCCCCAGGGTCAGCATCGCCGCCGGCACGCTGGATGGCGCCACCGGGCTGCGGATCGACGCCCATCTCTTCACCGCCGACAAGGGCGACTACTACGCGATCACGGACGGCGGCCGGCAATGGCCGCAGGACCCGGATCCCGATGCGCCGGACTATCCGCAGGTGCCCGGCCTGGCCTGAACCGACGGCGAGGGTGTGGCGAGAACGGAACGATGAAGATGGCGAGGATCGCGAAGGTGTCCATCGCCATCAGCGCGGCAGTCCGGTCTCGTCATAATCCAGGATCTCGTCCGGGCTGCGGCTGTCCAGAACCCGCATGGCGGCAACGCGCTTTCGGATTGCCGCAAGATCCTCCAGCAGCAGCGGCACCTGCCTCGCGCCCGCCACGCGGCGAAGCCTGTCCTCCAACGCCTGTCGGGTCGCTTCAGTGATCGATTCCCCGGTTTGCCGCGCCAGCTCGCGGGCTAGGCTTTCGGTTTCGGGGTCCTTGATATTGAGCGGCATGACGAGGGTCCCAGGTATCCTGTGAGGTAGAATATACTGTCGCCCGGACCGACCTGGTCGGATGACCCGTCAGAACGGCGAATCGGCCGGGGCCTGGTCGCGCCGTTCGGACAGGCCGTAGTCGCGCAGCACCGCGGCCACGCGCAGGCGGTAGTCGCGGAAGATGCCGTCGCGCCCGGCGGCCTGGGAGGCGCGGTGCTCGACCCGGTTGCGCCAGCCCGCCACCGCCGCCTCGTCCTGCCAGAACGACAGCGACAGCAGCTTTCCCGGATCGGTCAGGCTGCGGAAGCGCTCGACCGAGATGAAGCCGGGCATCTGCTCCAGGATCGGCTTCAGCCGGGCGGCGTGGTCGAGATAGTCGTCCATCCGGCCGTCCGCCGGCTCCACCTCGAAAATGATCGCGATCATCGTCTCTTCCCCGGCTGTTTCCCGGCATCCTAGCCCGGCCAGGGCGGGCAGGCACGCCGGCAGGCTTCGACCGCGACCGAAGCGTCCATCCGACATTTTGCGAATGCCGAGGCCCTCCGGCGCGACGCTTCCCGCAAGAACCCCCGTGACAAAGGCCGCGGCGTGACCTATATGCACGACATGACCTGTGTCCGCGCCCGCACCTACTTTTGGTACTTTAGCTACCCGCTGCCAGCGGCGGAGCGAGGGTGCGCGTGATCTGAAGACCGATCAACAGACGTCCCGAGAGCCGCCAGACCACCTGGCGGCTTTTTTAATGCCGCCGGTGTGGTGAACCCCCAGGAGCCCATGCCGTGCTGACCACCACCGACGACCTCCGCATCCGCGAGATCAAGGAACTGAGCACCCCCGACGCGGTGATGCGCGAATTCCCGCGCACCGCCGTGGCGACCCGCACCGTGACCGAGGCCCGACGCGCCCTGCACGGCATCCTGCACGGCACCGACGACCGCCTGGCGGTGGTGATCGGCCCCTGCTCGATCCACGATCCCGATGCCGCCATCGAATACGCGACCCGCCTGGCGCCGCTGCGCGCCCGCTTCGGCGACACGCTGGAGATCGTGATGCGGGTCTATTTCGAGAAGCCGCGCACCACGGTGGGCTGGAAGGGGCTGATCAACGACCCGGACCTGGACGGCAGCTTCCAGATCGACAAGGGCCTGCGGCTGGCCCGCCGGCTGCTGCTGGAGGTCAACACGCTGGGCCTGCCGGCGGCCTGCGAGTTCCTGGACATGACCACGCCGCAATACATCGCCGACCTGGTCGGCTGGGGCGCGATCGGCGCCCGCACCACCGAAAGCCAGATCCACCGCGAGATGGCGTCCGGCCTGTCCTGCCCGGTCGGGTTCAAGAACGGCACCGACGGCAATGTGAAGATCGCGGTCGACGCCGTGGGCTCGGCGTCGCAGCCGCATCATTTCCTGGCGGTGACCAAGACCGGCCAGTCGGCGATCGCCGCCACCACCGGCAACGAGGACGCGCACATCATGCTGCGCGGCGGCAAGACGCCGAACTACGACGCCGCCAGCGTCGAGGCCGCCTGCGCCGAGCTGACCCGCGCCGGGCTGCGGCCGGTGGTGATGATCGACGCCAGCCACGCCAACAGCAGCAAGAAGCCGGAGAACCAGCCGCTGGTGGTCGAGGACGTGTCGCGCCAGGTCGGCGCCGGCGACGGGCGCATCATCGGCGTCATGGTCGAAAGCCACCTGGTCGCCGGGCGGCAGGAACTGGTCGCGGGCCGACCCCTGGTCTACGGCCAGAGCATCACCGATGGCTGCATCGGCTGGGACGCCTCGGTCGCGGTGCTGGAGCGGCTGGCCGAGGCTGTCGCAGCGCGGCGAACTGTAACGGCACGGACGTTGACGGCGACGGCCTGAGCCCGGATGATTGACGCATGATCAGGTCCGCCCCCAACGCTACCACCGGCCGACGTCGCCGCCATCCGGCGGCGGCGTGGGCGGAGGGATGCGAGGGTGTTGCCGGAACCAGGGCCGGCTAGACCGGACAACATATCCCGACCCGCCCGAACCCGCCGATCCCCGATCGGCGGGTTTTTCGTCTCGCCGTCACCCCGAGGAGAAGAGACATGAGCCAGCCCGAAGCCGAGGATGAGCTGCAGATCCGCCGCGCGGTCGCAGCCGATGCCGACGCCGTCCGCGCGCTGACCCGTGCGGCCTATGCCAAATGGGTGCCGGTGATCGGCCGCGAGCCGATGCCGATGGCGGCGGATTACGACCTGGCGGTGCGCGAGCACCGGATCGACCTGCTGTATGCCGGCGGCGCCCTGGTCGCGCTGATCGAGATGGTCGACCGCGGCGACGACCTGCTGATCGAGAATGTGGCGGTCGCCCCCGACGCCCAGCGCCGCGGCCACGGCCAGCGCCTGCTGGCGCATGCCGCGGCGCTGGCGGCCGAACTCGGCCGGCCGGCGCTGCGCCTGTACACCAACCCGCAATTCACCGGGAATGTCGACCTCTATGCCCGGGCCGGCTTCGCGGTCGAGCGCGAGGAGCCGTTCAAGGACGGCACCGTCGTTCACATGCACAAGCCGGTGCGGCCGGAGCGCCCGGCCCTGTCGAGCTGACGGCAAGGTCCCAGCCTGGGCCCCGATGAATATGTGGGGACCGATGAAATGCCTGAATTGGACCCAGACTGGGACTTAAGTCTTACCGACAGATATTTTGATGCGCAAGATGATTTCTTTCGTCCGACTTTATAATACTTATAAGGTCCGGAAAAAATTCATCAAATCCGACCGATATACAATCACAGCGGATGACGCCGCACCGCCGAGAGCCAGATCGGTCTCTCAGCCCTTAACACTCCCGCTCGTCAGGCCGGAGACGATCGAGCGCTGCAGCAGCAGCCCGACCAGCACCGGCGGGGCCGCGGCGATCACCCCGGCGGTCGCCAGCAGGCCGTAGTCGGAGACGCGGCCGCTGGCGAGGTTGGCGATGACCACGGTCAGCGTCTGGGCCCGGCTGTCGCTGGTGAACAGCATGGCGTAGAGGAACTCGTCCCACACGATCAGCGCCGAGAACAGCAGCGTGGTGCCGATCACCGGCCGGGCCAGCGGCAGGGTGACGCGCAGCAGGATCTGCCACAGCCGCGCGCCGTCGATCCGCGCCGCCTCCTCCAGATCCACCGGGATGTTGTCGATGCCGCTCTTCAGCAGCCAGGTGGTGAAGGGCAGCACGATGGTGCAGTCGGCGATCATCAGCGCCCAGGGCGAGTTGAGCAGGTCGAACGACGACAGGATGCGGTACAGCGGCACCACGAACATCAGCGGCGGCAGCATGTAGGTGGCGACGATCAGGTACAGCATCCAGCTGTACCGCTTGGGGTAGCGCGAGAACACCCAGGCCGCCGGGATCGCCAGCAGGAAGGCCAGCACCGTGGTGCCCAGCGCCACCAGGCAGGTGTTGCGCAGCGCCGCCAGGAACGCCGCGCCGTCGCCGTTCGACGAGATGGTGAGCAGCCTGGTGTAGCGCGAGAAGTCGAGCTCGCTCGGGATCCAGGCCAAAGGCAGGGTGGTGAGGTCGCGGGTCGAGCTGACGCTCATCACCAGCAGCCACAGCACCGGCACCAGGATGACGATGCCGACCAGGTACATGGCGGCGTAGGCGGCGATCCGGCCGGGCAGGGACATGCGCATCGGTCAGGCCCTCGGCTGGTTGCGCAGGACGCGGGTGTAGCTGGCGATCAGCACCAGGCTGAGGGCGACCGACAGCATCGCCAGCGAGGCGCCGTAGCCGGCGTGGCGGAACGAGAACGCCTCCTGGTAGATCAGGATGCTGAGCGACTTGGTGCTGTCGACCGGGCCGCCGCGGGTCATCACCCAGATGATGTCGAACACCTTCACCGCCTCGATCATGCGCAGCACCGCGGCGATGCTGAGCGGCAGCAGGATCACCGGCAGGGTCACCGCGCGGAAGCGGGCGAGGAAGCCGGCGCCGTCGATCGTCGCCGCCTCGCGCAGATCCTTCGGCACGCTCTGCAGCCCGGCCAGGGTGATCAGCGCCACCAGCGAGAAGGTCTTCCAGATGTCGGCGGCGCCGATCGCGAACAGCGCGGTCGCCGGGCTGCCGAGCCAGCTCTGGTACTGGTCGATGAAGCCGAGCTGCAGCAGCAGCGCGTTCAGGGCGCCGAAATCCGGGTTGTAGATCACCCGCCAGGCCATGGCGTTGACCACGGTCGGCAGCGCCCAGGGCACGATCAGCAGGAAGCGGAAGAAGGCCCGGCCCTTCAGCGGCATGTCGAGCAGCAGCCCGACGCACAGGCCGAGCACCATCTCGATGCTGACGGTCAGCACGGTGAACAGCGTGGTGACGCCGAGCGCCTTGAGGAAGCCCGGCGAACGGAAGGCGCGGATGTAGTTGTCGATGCCGACGAAATTGCCGCTGGCGCCGCCGAGCTGGGCGTCGGTGAAGCTGAGCCAGACCGTGTCGAGCAACGGCCAGCCGATGACAGCAGCCAGGACCACCAGGAGCGGCAGGACCAGCAGCAACCGCCCACGAAACGTCAAGACAGTCCTCTTGCTTGGGACGGGAGTAAGAGCCCCCTCCCCGCCCGGCCGATGGCCGGGCGGGGAGGGGGTCGAGCGGTCAGGCCGGCGTCAGTTGGTGGCGCCGAGGTCCGAAGCCGCCGACTTCAGCGCGTCCGCGGCCGAGGCCTGGCCCAGCAGCGCCTGCTGCAGGGCCTGCTGCAGCCGGTTCGAGAACTGGGTGTAGTCGACCGCCTGCGGCCGGCTGAACAGCTTGGCGAAGGACTTGTCCTGCGCCTCCAGCAGCGGCGCCAACGGCGAGGTCTTCAGCGACGGGTCGGCGTAGTAGGACTTCCAGATCGGCGGGCCGCTGTTGGCATACTTGGCTTCGACTTCGGGCGAGGCGAGATAGCTGATGTAGGTCCAGGCCGCGTCCTGCTTCTTGCTGCCGGCGGGGATGCCGAGGCCCATGCCGCCATTGACGGTCGAGACCGTGCTTTTCCCGTCGACGCCGGGCGGGGCGATGACGCCGACCTGGCCGACGACCTGCGATTCCTTCGGGTCGGTGTTGGCCTGGTTGTACATGTAGGTCCAGTTCAGCGCGAAGGCCGCCTGGCCGCTGGAGAAGACGCGGCGCACGTCCTCTTCGAGATACTCGGTCGAATGCGGGTTGGTGGTGCCGTTCTTCAGGGTGTCGACCATGAAGTTCAGCGCGTCCAGGCCGCCGCCGGTCTGGAAGCCGGGCTTGCCGCTGGCGTCGAGGAAGTCGCCGCCGAAGGCCTGCATCAGGATGGCATAGTCGCAGATGATCGCCTCGGCCTGGCTCCAGCTCCACACGATCGGGTACTGGACGATGCCCTTCTGCTTCAGGATCTCGGCGTCCTTGATCACCTCGGGCCAGCTGGCCGGCGGCTTGGCGATCCCGGCCTTCTCCAGCATGGCCTTGTTGTAGAACAGGAACTTGCTGTCCATCAGCCAGGGCATGCCGTAGGACTTGCCCTTGTAGTCGACCGTGGTCCAGGCGCCGGCCTGCACCGCGTCGCGGGTCTTGGCGTCGATCCGGCCGGTGACGTCGGCCAGGATGTTGTTGGCGGCGAATTCCGCCGGCCAGATCACGTCGAACAGCACGACGTCGTAGCCGCCGCCGGACCCGGCCGCGAGGGTGATCTTGTCGTGCAGCGTCTCGTAGGGGACGAACTCCAGCTTCACCTGGATGTCGGGATGTGCCTTCTCGAAGGCCTCGGTCATCGCCCGCACATCCGATTCGGAATAGCCGGCCTGGGCCATGAACAGGCCGTTGAGCACGGTCTGGGCCTGGGCGGCGCCCGGAAGGCTCAGAAGCAGGGTGATGCCGAGCGTCGCACAGGCCTTGCGGCCGATATGTCCCATTATGCCACCTCCCAGTCGGGCGGCAGGCGGCGGTTGTCCCGCAATTCGCTGCCGGCCAATTAATCAAACAGTGTTTTATTAATCACGAAGCCGCAGGGGGTTGTCAACGGCCTTGCCTCTGCATCGCGGCTCAGCCGGCGAGGCGGACGCCGAGCAGGGCCAGGGCCGGATTGTCGGCCGCGGCGGTGCCGATGCTGGGCGAGGCCGACAGGCGGGACAGGCTGGATTGCAGCAGCACCGCGACCGGCAGCGCCGCGGCGCCCATCGCCGGCAGGTCGGCGGCGTGCTCCGCCGGCACCAGCCGCGGCAGGCTGCTGGCATGACGGTGGGTCATGCCCGGCAGCAGCGGGCTGGCGGCGGCAATCAGGCCTTCCATCAGCTCCGGCGGCAGGCCGCCGCCGATCACGATGGTGTCGGGGTCGAACATCGCCTCGATGTTGCGGATGGCGATGCGCAGATACTCGCCGGCCTCCTGCTGCCAGGCCAGGAGGCGGGGGTCGCCGTCGCGCAGCAGCGCCACCAGCTCCTCCGCCGGCACCTCGTCGGGCGCGCGGGTCGGGCCGCACACCGCCTCGGCGGCGGCGTAAAGCGAGACATACTGTTCGAGGCAGCCGCGGCTGCCGCAGGGGCACAACCGGCCGCCGGGCTTGACGATCATGTGCCCGATCTCGCCGGCGCCGCCGAAGGCGCCGCGGTAGTGCTGGCCGTCGACCACGATGCCGCCGCCGACGCCGAGGTTG
This sequence comes from Inquilinus ginsengisoli, assembly GCF_031453975.1. NCBI lineage: Bacteria > Pseudomonadati > Pseudomonadota > Alphaproteobacteria > Rhodospirillales > Rhodospirillaceae > Inquilinus > Inquilinus ginsengisoli. The sequence continues at coordinate 84,105 of NZ_JAVDPW010000005.1, read as the reverse complement.
AAGTGCAGGTAGAAGAAGCTGCTGGCGACGCGGCCGACGCCGTACAGCCGCTCGCCGATCGCGGCCACGGTGGCATCGTTCTCGACCAGCACCCACAGGCCGGTCAGCCGCTCCAGCTCCGCCCCCAGCGGGAAACGGATCCAGGCCTCGGCCTCCTTCACCTTGTCGTACCAGAAGGCGCCGTTCTGGACCGTGCCGGGCACGCTGCAGCCGACGCCCCAGACTTGGCTGGGGTCGATGCCGGACGCGGACAGCAGGTCGCGCGTCTGGTCCGCCAGCACCTGCGCCGCCGCCTGCGGCTCGCGCTCCGACAGGGCCCGCGTGTCATGGGCAACGATCTGGCCGGTCAGGTCGACCAGCACGCCGGTGACCCGGCGGTAGGCGAGGCTGAGACCGATGGTGTAGCCGCCGGCGGGGTTGACCGACAGCTCGACCGCCGGCTGGCCGCGCAGCCCCATGCGCTTGCCGTCCTGGCGGATCAGCCCGGCGGCCTCGAGCTCCGTCGCGATGTTGGAGATGCCCTGCACCGTCAGGCCGATCAGCCGCGCCAGCTCCGCCCGCGTCACCGGCCCGTGGCGGCGCACCGCTTCGAACACCGCGCGGCGGTTCAACGCCCGCGCATGCTCCAGATTCGCCCCCTGGAAGGTGCCGGACTGGTCCGCCGGACGCGCCATGAAGTTTCCCCTCGACGATGAAACCGATCCAATATAATCAAACAGCGTTTAATTAATAGCCGCCATCACGAGCGACCCCAGGGAGCCCTCCGATGCAGATCGGCACCTATATTTGCCAACAACCCGCCATCCTGGCCGCCCTGCCCGGCGTGCTGGCCCAGCCCCTGGCCGCGCTGCCGGCACTGGCGCGGACGCCGGAGCGGATCGTGCTGCTGGGCACCGGTTCGTCGATGAACGCGCTGCTGGCCGGGGCCGACGCCCTGGAGGCGGCGACCGGCGCCGCGATCGTGGCCAAGGAGCCGGAGGCGTTCCTGCGCCGGCCGCCGCGGCCGAACGCGTCGGCGACGCTGGTGCTGGCGGCGTCGCAGTCGGGCATGAGCATCACCTCGATCGAGGCGGTGCGGCTGGCGGTCGCGCTGGGGTTCCCGACCGTGGTGATCACCGCCGACGGCGACAGTCCGATCGCCAAGGCCGGCGCCGACACCGTGCTGATCCCGATCGGGCCGGAGACGGTGGGCCCGAAGACCAAGGGCTACACCGCCACGGTGCTGGCCGTCCTGTCCGTCGCCGCCCGCCTCGGCGGACGCCCGCTCGACCTGTCCGGTCTTGCCGCCGCGCTGGAGCGGACGGTCGAGACCGGCCGGCTGGCGGCCGACGAGCTGCTGCAGCGTGTCGGGGTGCCCGACTACATCCTGGTCGCCGGCCAGGCCGGCCATGTCGGCACCGCGCTGGAGGCCTCGCTGAAGATCGCCGAGATCAGCGGCGTGCCGACCGCGGCCTTCGACACCGAGGAGGCGCTGCACGGCCATTGCTACGGCACCACGCCGAACAGCCTGGTGATCGTGATCGCGCAGACCGCCGACGAGGCCGGGGTGGCCGCCAATCTGGGCGAGGCGCTGACGCCGCTGGGGCCGCGGCTGGCGGTGTGCAACCTGTCCGGCCATGCCACCCGCTTCGACTGGACCGTGGCCTGGCCGGAGGGGGCGGGGCCTGAGGAGCTGGAATGGCTGGGACCCGCCTGGGCGCCGGTCCCGTTCCAGTGGCTGGGCTGCGCCCTGGCGACGGCGCGCGGGCTGAACCCGGACACCATGATCTATCCGGACATCGGCAAGAAGCTGAACGTCCGCCTGCGGTCGACGGTGGCATGATGCCGGTCGCGGTCGGACTGGACATCGGCGGCTCCTCCACCAAGCTGGGCGCCATCGACGCGCAGGGCCGGGTACTGGCCCGAGCCCGCTTCTCGGTGCCGAAGGAGGCGGGATTCGACGATTTCGCCGCCGCCGCCATCGCGGCCGTCGCGGCGTTGCAGCGCGAGATCCCGCCGATCGACGCCATCGGCATCGGCGTGCCGGGCTATCCCCATCCCGGGACCGGCCTGCTGTTCGGGCGCTGCCCGGCGGTGCCGGCGCTGATGGGCGGGTCGCTGTCGCAGGTGCTGGGCAGCCATTTCGGCGTGCCGGCGGCGATCGGCAACGACGCGGTCTGCGCCACCCATGGCGAGATGCAGTCCGGCGCCGGCCGCGACCTGCAGCGCTTCGCCCTGTTCACCCTGGGCACCGGCATCGGCGGCGCGGTGGTGATCGACCGCCGGGTGATCGACGGCCCGGTCGGCCTGCCGCCGCAATTCGGCTGCATGTCGATGGACCCCGCCCGCACCGACATCGCCGACCCGGTGCCGGGGATGCTGGAGAACCTGGCCAGCGCCACCGCGCTGGTGAAGCGCTATGCCGAGCTGCGGCCCGGCTTCGAGGACCAGGGGGCGCAGCTGGTCTGCGACCGGGCCAAGGCCGGCGAGCCCGAGGCGATGCAGGCGATCGACGAGGTGGCGCGTTGGCTGGCCCAGGCGGTCGGCATCATGGCCAACATGCTGAACCTCGAGGCCGCCATCCTGGGCGGCGGCGTGTCGCTGGCCGGGCCGATGCTGGCCGACCGGGTGGCGGCCCACCTGCCCGACTTCATCCTGGCCCTGCCCGGCCGGTCGCCCAAGGTGCTGCTGGCGGTGCATGGCAACGACGCCGGCATGATCGGCGCCGCCACGCTGGGCCTGGGCGCCGTCGCCCGCCCCGCCGCCACGGGAGGCTGACGCCCGTCAGTCCTTGCGGGCCATGTAGGCGGCGAAGGCGTCCTTGTGGTCGCGGTGCCAGCGCGACAGGGCTGGACGGTTGTGGATGATGTCCTCCGCCGCCCAGCGGATGCGCTTCTCGTCCACCGCCCGGGTCACGTCGTTGTCGGGGCACAGGATATAGAACTCGCCGCGGCCGAGGCTGTCGAGCATGAAGTCGATGACCTGATCCGCGCTCCAGGCCGCCGCCGGCTTCTCGGTCTCGCCGCGGGCGGTGATGCCGGTGAAGGTGTAGCCGGGGATCAGCAGATGCGCGGTGACGCGGCAGCCTTCGGTCTCGCGCAGAGCATGCGCCAGGCCTTCGGTCAGCGCCTTCACCCCGGCCTTGGAGACGTTGTAGGCGGTGTCGCCCGGCGGGGTGGTGATGCCCTGCTTCGAGCCGGTGTTGATGATCAGCCCGTCGCCGCCCGCCCCGATCATCGCCGGGGTGAAGGCCTGGACCCCGTGGATCACGCCATAGAGGTTGACGTCCAGCACCCGGCGCCAGCGGTCGTAGTTCTGCCAGGGGCCGCCGCCATTGCCGATGCCGGCATTGTTCATCAGCACCCCGACCTCGCCGAACACATCCAGGGCGACGTCGCGCAGGCCCTCGACCTCCTCGAGCAGCGAGACGTCGGTCGGCACGGCGCGGACATCGGGCGCGCCGCCGGCGGCGATCTCCGCCACCTCGCTCGCAGCGCGCTCCAGCGCCTCGCCCGGCAGGTCGGCCAGCACGACCTTGAGGCCGATCTTGGCGAAGCGCTTGGCGGCGGCGAGGCCGATGCCGCCGGCGGCGCCGGTGATGACGGCGACGCGGCCGGCCTGGATCGCGGGATGGGTGGTCATGGGGCTCTCCCTGTCTCGATGTACGGCAGCGGCTCAGGCATCCGGGAAATCGGCCGCTTCACTGACCTTGGCCCAGGCCTCGAAGTCGCGGCGCAGCGCCTCGAGCTTGCCATGGGCGCCGGCCACGGCGGCCTTGCCCAGCAGCAGGCGCAGCGGCGGTTCCGGCGATTCCACCACCTGGACGATGGCGGCGGCGGCCCGCACCGGGTCGCCGGGCTGGCGGCCGCTGCGGGCGCGGATCTGCCGCCAGCGGGCGCCGGCGGTTTCGGAATAGTCCTCGATCACCCGGCTGACCTCGTTGGCCGAGCGGCCGGCCCAATCGGTGCGGAAGCCGCTGGGTTCGATCAGCGTCACCTTGATGCCGAGCGGCGCGACCTCCTGCGCCAGCGCCTCGGACAGGCCTTCGACCGCGAATTTGGTGGCGTTGTAGAAGCCGACCCCAGGGCTGGCGCGGATGCCGCCGAGCGAGGAGATGTTGACGATGTGGCCGCGGCGGCGCGCCCGCATGCCCGGCAGCACCGCCTGGGTCATGGCGGCGAGGCCCCAGAAATTGACCTCGACCATGCGGCGAATTTCGGCCTCGTCGCTCTCCTCCACCGCGGCGAAGTAGCCGATGCCGGCATTGTTCACCAGCACGTCGATGCTGCCGAATTCCGCCTCGGCTGCCTTGACCGACGCCGCGACCTCCTCAGGCCTGGTGACGTCCAGCTTCAGCACCAGGGCGCGGCCGTCATGGCCCGCGGCGAGATCCTCGACCTGGGACGGGTCGCGGGCGGTGACCACGGCGCGGTAGCCGAGGCCCAGCACATGGCGGGCGATCTCGCGGCCGAAGCCGGTGGAACAGCCGGTGATGAACCAGACAGGCTTGTCCTGCTGAGGCATGGTCGGAGGTCCTGCGATGCGGGAGCCGCCGAGGGGCGACGGCAAGGGCGGCGGCCGCGGCAGGCCGTCGCCCTTGATCTAGGATCGCCGCGCCATCGCGGCAAGGCAGGCCGCCGAAATAGCGTCAGCGCTGCGGGGCGGCGTCGCGGATCGCGACGTGGTGGCGGATCACCTCGGCGACGATGAAGGCCAGGAACTTCTCGGCGAAATCCGGGTCGAGATGGGCGTCTTCCGCCAGCCGGCGCAGCCGCGCGATCTGGGTCGCCTCACGCGCCGGGTCGGCCGGCGGCAGGCCGGTGGTGGCCTTCAGCGCGCCCACCCGCTGGGTGCATTTGAAGCGCTCGGCCAGAAGATGGACCAGGGCGGCGTCGATGTTGTCGATGCTGCTGCGCAACGCCGCGAGTTCGGGCGGAAGGCCGGCTTTCGGCTGCTGGTCGGCGTGCTGGTCCATGACGGTCACCTTGGGCGGGGAATGCCGGGGGCGGGGAATGCCGGACCATACGGCACCGGCGCCGCCGCCGCCAAGCCGGCTGAGCATGCGTGCGGCGTCTTGGCGGTTTTCGCTTGCGCCGCGCCGCCCGGTCGCGGAGAGAGGCGCGATGCCCCCGACGCCGCCCCCGCCGCTGGACCGGACCGCCTTCGCCGCCGACGCCGCGACCACGGCGCGGGCGCTGATCGGCACCACCCTGCTGGTCGACGGCGTCGGCGGCCTGGTGGTCGAGACCGAGGCCTATGACCGGGACGATCCGGCCTCGCACAGCTTCGCCGGGCCGAGGCCGCGCAACGCGGCGATGTTCGGGCCGGTCGGCCACGCCTATGTCTACCGCTCCTACGGCCTGCACTGGTGCCTGAACCTGGTGTGCGACGCCGCGCGGCCCGGCAGCGCCGTGCTGGTGCGGGCGATCGCCCCGACCGCCGGCATCGAGGCCATGCAGGCGCGGCGTGAGCTGGAGGATGTACGACTGCTGTGCGCCGGGCCCGGCCGGCTGGCCCAGGCGTTGGGGATCACCCAGGCGCTGGACGGGCGGGCGCTGGACGCGCCGCCCTTCGTGATCCTGCCGCGGGCGGAGGTGGCCGAGATCGCCGTCGGTCCGCGCATCGGCATCAGCCGCGGCGCCGGCACGCCCTGGCGCTTCGGCCTGGCGGGATCGCCCTTCCTCAGCCGCCGCTTCGCCTGAGTTGCGGGGCGGGGTCAATTCCCCGCCCCGCGACACAGATCAGAGATGGAAGTCGGTGTGCCCGAACAGGCCGCCGAACAGGTCGCCGACGAGATGGCCGACACCGTCGGCGATGCCGCCGACCGCCTGGCCCGCGCCGGTGACGATGTCGCCCACGGCGTGGCTGGCGCCGTCCAGCACCGCGCCGACGCCGGCGGTGGCGCCGCCGACCACGTCCCCGACCACACCGCCGACGACGCCGCCGACCTCGGTCAGGACACCGCCGACCGCCTCGCCGGCCTCGCCGACGGCGGTGCCGACCGTGCTGCCGACGCCGGCCACCGCACCGCCGACCGCCTGGCCGACGCCGCTGAGCACGCCGCCAATGATGCCGGAGAAATCAAAGATGTCGCTCATTGAGGTCTTCTCCATATCAAGCAAGGGTTCACGATCGGGGGATCGAGGCAAGACCACCCGTCAGGTTTCATGGGGACAGTGAAACGATGAAAGAATCTCTATCGAGGTCCATAGGGGTCGGTCTCGACGGATTCTGATCCAGCTCGGTGCGATCCTTGTCTGTCTGCAGATCTAGTCTGCGACAATCTTCCTATTGGCCAAATCGAGGCAATAATACCTGCTATGTTATGCAGGATAACTGGATTCGAGACGGATCGGTCGAGTCGACGTGCGGCCGCCGTCACCCGGCATCGAATGGCAAGGATTGGTTGAGGGGACGGGTCGCGGAAGCATCCGCGGCAAGCGTGGCGGCTTGTCGCAGCCATAAATTCATACCGTTTTATGCGAATCAGCCTTTGCCGCGTCCTAGAAATACAAATAGTATGTCGGTTGTAACGGAGGTCGTAATGCGCGGTAACAGGGATCAAAATAAAAGTAAAATTTTCTGCAAATAGGGAGAAGTGCCGACAGAAGCATGATGCGGGCGAGGACCAGATGGATCAAATTTTCCAGAATTTCATCCTACACCTTCCATCCAGCCGCAGCCGGCAAGACATCCGGGATCTGTTGGAGCAGACGATCCAGGATTACGGGCTGAATCATTTCGCCTATGTCAGCTTCCCATCGGGAGCCGAGGCCGACGCGCCGTTGGTGCTGACCACCTATCCGGATTCCTGGGTCGAACGCTACGGCGAAAATCGGTACGACCGCATCGACCCGGTGATCGCGCGCGCGGTGGGGACCATGCTGCCCTTCGCCTGGACGATCGAATCCTTCAAGGATCCGCTGACGCGCAAGCAGAAAGCCTTCCTCGAGGAGGCGGCCGAAGCCGGCATCCGGCGCGGCCTGACCATCCCGATCCATGACCGCCAAGGCAAGGCTTCGAGCCTGACCCTGACCGAATTCGGCATCGAGCCCGACTTCCAGCGCTGCATCGACCGGCATCAGCATGCGCTGCACCTGATCGCGCTGCACCTGCACGCCAAGCTGCGCCAGGACGACCATCCCGAACCGCGGACGCGCCCGTCGCTGACGCCGCGCGAGATCGACTGCCTGCAATGGGCCGCGAAGGGCAAGAGCGCGTCGGACATCGCCGACATCATGCGAATCAGCCGGCGGACGGTGGTGTTCCACACCGAGAATGCCAAGCAGAAATTCGGGGTGGCGACGCTGTCGCAGGCCATCGCCCGAGGATTGATGCATGACATCATCATTTTTGCGTAGGCGAAACCTGTAAACCTATACAGCTCGTGAATCCCCTCCTCTTGCCGGAAGCTTCGCGCAACCAGAACAATTGAGCCGATGTCGGACGGGCGCCCGCGCGCCAAACGTTTGGCTTGGCCCAGTGGAGAGGCGAGCGTGCGGACCACCATCGTCGCCCCGGGCGCCGGCAACGGCACGGCCAGGCGGCTCAAGATTTCAATTCGAATCCTGCGGACGCCCGTCGACCGATCCCGGTCGGCGCCGGCGGCATGCCGGCGACCGGGAGCCCCGCGATGACCAGCGCCTTCGACAATCCGGACGGCCGCTTCCACGTCCTGGTCAACGACGAGGGGCAGCATTCGCTGTGGCCGGCCTTCATCCCGGTTCCGGCCGGCTGGGCCGCGGCGCATCGCGATGCCGACCGCCGGTCCTGCCAGGACTACATCGACGCCCATTGGACGGATCTGCGTCCGAAGACGCTGTCCGCCCAGCGATGACCACCCAGCGGCGGCCGCGGAACAGTGGCCGCCCTTCCCTGCCGAGCGAGATGGGTTGAGCCATGGACAGCATCGATTTCGGAAGCGCTTCGCTCCCCCTGACCACCGCCCAGACCGGCATGTGGCTGGCGCAGAAGTTCATGCCGGACACCGAATTCAACCTGGCCGAGGCGCTCGAGATCCACGGCCCGATCGACCCGGCGCTGCTGCAGGCCGCCCTGCGGCAGCTGACGCAGGAGGCCGAGACGCTGCGGATCCGGTTCGTCGAGGGCATCGACGGGCCGCGCCAGATCGTCCGGCCCCGCTACGACGGCGACATCCCCTTCGTCGATTTCAGCGCCGAGCCCGATCCGCGGCAGGCGGCCGGGCAATGGATGAAGGCAGACTACAACCGGCCGCTGGACCTGCTGACCGACGAGCTGTGGTTCTCGGCGGTGCTGAAGATCATGCCCGACGTGTTCTTCTGGTACCACCGGGCCCACCACATCGTGCTGGACGGCCTGTCCGGCGGCCTGTGCGCCCGGCGCGTCGCCGAGCTGTACACCGCGCTGGTCGAGGATCGCCCGCCCACCAATGACACGGCGTTCGGCGCCCTGCCCGAGCTGCTGGCCGAGGAAGCCGGCTATCGCGGCTCGGACCGCTTCGCCCGCGACCGGCAATACTGGATGGAGCGCTTCGCCGACACGCCGCCGCCGATCACGCTGTCCGACCGCAAGGTCGGCGCCCCCGGGCCGCTGCGCGACCAGTCCGCCATGCCCCCGGAGACGGTGGCGGCGCTGCGCCGCCTGGCCCAGTCGGTCGGCGCCAGCCTGCCGCAGACCCTGATCGCCCTGACCACCGCCTTCCTGCACCGCATGACCGGCGTGGAGGACCTGGTGGTCGGCCTCACGGTGACGGCCCGGGCCAACGGGCGCATGCGGCGCACCCCTTCGATGCTCGCGAATGCGGTGCCGCTGCGCCTGAAGATCGCACCGGGCATGAGCATGCTGGAGCTGATCCGCCAGGTCGGCACCGAGGTCCGGCAATGCCTGCGGCACCAGCAGTACCGCTACGAGGACATGCGCCGCGACCTCAACCTGCTGCCCAACAACCAGCAGCTGTTCACCATGCTGGTGAACATCGAGCCCTTCGACTACGACCTGCGCTTCGGCGGCCATGCGATGACGCCGCACAACCTCACCAACGGCTCGACCAACAATCTCGGCGTCTTCATCTACGACCGCGGCGACGATAAGGGCCTGCACATCGATTTCGATGCCAATGCGGCCCTGTACACGCCGGACGACCTGGCCGGCCATCGCGGGCGGCTGCTGCGGCTGATCGAATCGATCACCCGCGAGGCCGACCAGCCGGTCGGCGGCATCGACATCCTGACTGCGCCGGAGCGGCAGCAGCTGGTGGCCGGCTGGAACCAGACCGACCACCCGGTGCCGCACACCACCCTGACGGCGCTGCTGGAGAACCGGGCCCGGATCTCGCCGGACTCGCTCGCCCTGATGTTCGAGGACGCCGCGCTGAGCTACGCCGAGCTCAACGCCCGCGCCAACCGGCTCGCCCGCCTGCTGACGGCGCGGGGCGCCGGGCCGGAGCAGATCGTGGCGGTCGCCCTGCCGCGTTCGGTCGAGCTGGTGGTCAGCCTGCTTGCCATCCTCAAGGCCGGCGCCGCCTATCTGCCGATCGACCCGGACTATCCGGCCGACCGCATCGCCTTCATGCTCGACGACGCCCGGCCGGTCACGGTGCTGACCAGCACGGAGCTGGCGGCGATCGTGCCCGCCGGGACCGACCTGCTGGTGCTCGACACGGTGGAGGCGGCGGTCGCCCTGGCCGGGACCGACGACGCCGACCTGGCCGCGGGCGACCGTGCGCCCCTCACCCCGCTCCACCCCGCCTATGTCATCTACACCTCCGGCTCGACCGGCCGGCCCAAGGGGGTCTCGGTCCCGCACGGCGCCATCGTCAACCGGCTGCAATGGATGCAGGCGGAATACGGCCTGACGGCCGACGACCGGGTGCTGCAGAAGACGCCCTCCAGCTTCGACGTCTCGGTGTGGGAGTTCTTCTGGCCGCTGATCGAGGGCGCCACCCTGGTGGTCGCCCGGCCCGGCGGGCACCGGGACCCGGCCTATCTCACCCGGCTGGTCCGCGAGGCGGGGATCACGACGATCCACTTCGTGCCCTCGATGCTGCGCGCCTTCCTGCAGGACCCCGAGGTGGCGGGCTGCAACGGGCTGCGGCGGCTGTTCTGCAGCGGCGAGGCCCTGACCGAAGACCTCCAGACCCTGTTCCACGCCACGCTGACGGTGCCGCTGCACAACCTCTACGGCCCGACCGAAGCCGCGGTCGACGTCACCTACTGGGAATGCCGCCGCGACGCCGAGCCCGGCCCGGTGCCGCTGGGGCGGCCGATCTGGAACACCCAGCTCTACGTGCTCGACGCCGGCCTGCAGCCGGTTCCGGCCGGGGTGACCGGCGAGCTGTACCTCGCCGGCATCAACCTGGCCCGCGGCTACCTGAACCGGCCCGGGCTGACGGCGGAGCGCTTCGTCGCCAACCCCTATGGCGAACCGGGCAGCCGCATGTACCGCACCGGCGACATCGCCCGCTGGCGCCCCGACGGCACGCTCGACTACCTCGGCCGGGCCGACCACCAGGTCAAGATCCGCGGCTTCCGGATCGAGCTCGGCGAGATCGAGGCGGCGCTGGCCGGCCATCCGGACATCGCCCAGGTCGCGGTCATCGCCCAGGCGGACCCGTCCGGGGACAACCGGCTGATTGCCTATGTCGTGCCCGCGCCGGGCGCCGACGTCGACCCGGCGGCGCTGCGCCGGCATCTCGGACAGGCCCTGCCCGACTACATGGTCCCGGCGATCTTCGTGAAGCTGGACGCCATGCCGCTGACGCCGGCCGGCAAGCTCGACCGCCGTGCCCTGCCGGCGCCAGAGCGGCAGGACAGCACGAATGCCGACTACGCGCCGCCGCGCACCCCGACCGAGGTCACCCTGGCCGGGCTGTGGCAGGAGACCTTCGGGCTGGAGCGCATCGGCATCCACGACAGCTTCTTCGAACTGGGCGGCAACTCGCTGCAGGTAACCCAGCTGGTCGCCAAGCTGCGCCGGGTGTTCGCCGTCGACCTGCCGCTGGGGACGATCTTCGAGGTCTCCACCATCGCCGGGCTGGCCGAGCGGATCGACCAGGCCGAGCTGGAGAAGCCGAACCTGGCCGAGGAGGCGGTCCTGCCGGCCCATATCGGCGCCGGCCGCGGGGCCGCCCCGGCCGAGCCGGACCGCATCTTCCTGACCGGCGCGACCGGCTTCGTCGGCAGCCACCTGCTGGCCATCCTGCTGCAGGAGACCGCGGCCAGCGTGGTCTGCCATGTCCGCGCCCGCAGCACTGCGGCCGGGAAGGCCAGGCTGCGCCAGGCGCTGGAGGACCGGCACCTCGCCGCCGTGTGGGACGACGACCGCATCGAGGTGCTGACCGGCGATCTCGGCGACCCCGATCTCGGCCTCGACGCGGAGGGCATCCGCATCGTCCGCGACGAATGCGATGCGATCTACCATTCCGGCGCCCAGGTCGACTTCCTGCAGACCTACACCACCCTGAAGGCGTCGAATGCCGACAGCGTGCTGACGCTGCTGGACTGGACCGCCAACGGCCGCCCCAAGGCCCTGCACTACATCTCGACCTTCGGCGTCGTCGACCTGAAGAGCGGGCCGGGCGAGATCTCGGAGGAGACCGAGCTGGTCTCCTGGCAGGGGCTGGTGGGCGGCTACGCCCAGAGCAAATGGGTGGGCGACACCTTCGCCCGCCAGGCGCAGGCCCGCGGCCTGCCGGTGTCGATCTACCGGCTCGGCGCCATCACCGGGGATCGCGCAAACGCGATCTTCAACCAGACCGACATGATCTGGCGGATGATCCGGCTCTACGCCCAGGTCGGCGCGATTCCGGATGTCGAGGAGCGGATCACCATGACGCCGGCCGACGATGTCGCCCGCGCCATCGTCAACCTGGCCCGCAGCCGCGAAACCCATGGCGAGGTCCACCATCTGAAGAGCCACAAGGAACCCTATCTCCGCGACCTGATGCCGGCCTTCGAGCGCATCGGCCTGCATCTCGACACCCTGCCCTTCGAGCAATGGGTCGACCGGGTGCGGGACTACCTGCTGGCGAACCCGGACGACGAGATCTTCACCGTGGTGTCGATCCTGTCGCAGCACGACACCGGGATGGAACTGCCCGAGGTCACGGCCGACCGCACCCATGCCAGGCTGCGCCAGGTCGGCGCCGAGCTGCGGCCGATCACCCCCGAGCTGTTCGAACGGTACCTGGTCAAGCTGGGGCTGAGCCGGACGCCGATGGCCTTCGCCCTGCCCGAGATGGCGGACCAGGCCGCGGAGTAGCGACGCGACAGGACCAACACCGACCGGGCGGCGGGCTTCCGCCGCCCGGCACCAGGACATGAACGCACCGCCCATGGCATGCATCCTCATCGCCGCCACAGCACTTCCCGGCCACGTCGCCCCGCTGCTGGCGCTGAGCCAGCACTTCGCCCTGCAGGGCCATGAGGTCGTGGTCAACACCGGCAGCGCGTTCCGCGAGAAGGCCGAGGCGACCGGCGCGCGCTTCGTCCCGTTCCGCAGCGCCATCGACCTCGATCACCGCGATCCCGACAAGCACTTCCCCGAACGCGCCAAGATCGCGCCCGGCCTGCCCCGCCTGGTGTTCGGCCTGAAGCACTTCTTCGCCGACGTCATCGCCGACCAGGCCGGGGGGCTTCGCGACATCCTGCGGGAGTTCCCGGCCGACGTCATTCTCACCGACGCGATGTTCTGCGGCACCCTTCCCCTGCTGCTGGGCCCGCGCCATGCCCGGCCGGCTGTCCTGTCCGTCGGCATCTCGGCGCTGGCGCTGACCAGCGCCGACACCGCCTTCTTCGGGTCGGCGATGCCGCCGCCGGCCAACGCCGCCGCCCGCATGCGCAACGCCATGGCCACCAAGTTCATGCAGCAGTCGATGCTCGGCGGCGTGCAGAAGTACTTCAACGACACGCTCGCCCGGCTGGGCTGTGCGCCCCTGCCGGTGTTCCTGCTCGACGCCCTGGGCACGCTGCCCGACCTCTACCTGCAGCTCACCGGCGAAGCCTTCGAATATCCGCGCAGCGACCTGCCCAAGACCGTCCGCTTCGTCGGCCCGCTGCTGGCGCCCCCGACCGAGAGCTTCACCCCGCCCCATTGGTGGGCCGACCTGGAGGACGGCCGGCCGGTGGTGCTGGCCACCCAGGGCACCCTGGCCAATGAGGATCTGAGCCAGCTGATCGGCCCGACGCTGACCGGGCTGGCCGGAGAGAACGCGATCACGGTCGCCACCACCGGCGGCCCGCCGGTCGAAGCCATCCCGGTGCCCCTGCCGGGAAATGCGCGCGCGGCGGTGTTTCTGCCGTATGATCGGCTGTTGCCGAAGGTCGATGTCCTGGTCACCAATGGCGGCTATGGAACGGTCAATTTCGCCCTCAGCCTCGGCGTGCCGATGGTGGTCGCCGCCGACAGCGAGGAGAAGCCCGAGATCGCGGCCCGCGTCGCCTGGAGCGGGGCGGGCATCAGCCTCGGCACCGGCCAGCCGAAGCCGGAGCAGATCCGCGACGCGGTGCGCCAGGTGCTGGCCGACCCGCGCTATCGCCTGCGGGCCCAGGCGTTGCGGGCCGATTTCGCCCGCCACGACGCCCGGCGGGAGATCGCGGCGATCCTGGACGACGTGGTTGCGACGAAGCGGGGCGATGCACCGGGCCACCCGGCCACGCCGCGGGACCAGCGCGCCTCCGCCTGAGCGAGAAACAGAGATGCTATCATGAGCCGGTCCCGCTCCCGTTGGTTCGGCCTGCTGCTATTGGCGGGCGTGGCCTGCCTGTCGGTGGTGGCCGGGGGCTGGCGCATCCTGGCCTCCGACCGCGCCGTCGGTGACGCCGGCCCGGCCACGCCGCCGCCCGCCACCACCATCGCCCGGGCCGAGATGCATGAGGTGGTCGAGACCCTGGCCGTGACCGGCACGCTGGCCGCCCGCGAGGAGGTGCTGGTGGGGGCCGAGGTCGACGGGCTGCGCATCGTCACCATCGAGGCCGATGTCGGCGACCGGGTCGCCGCCGGCCAAGTGCTGGCCCGGCTCGACCACGCCCAGCTCGACGCCCAGCTGGCGCAGGCCGAGGCCACCATCGCCAAGGCCGAGGCCGCGATCCAGCAGGCCCGCGCCTCGATCGACGAGGCCGAGGCCTCGGCCGCCCAGTCCCAGGCGTCGCTGGAGCGGGCACAGACGCTGCGCGCCTCGGGCAACACCTCGGCCGAGCAGCTGCTGGCGCGCCAGACCGAGGTCAAGGTCGCCACTGCCCGGATCACCTCGGCCGAGGAGACCGCCCGGTCCGCCGCGGCCGACAAGAACCTGGCCGAGGCCCAGCGGGACGAGATCGCGCTGCGCATCGCCCGGGCCGAGATCAAGGCCCCGGTGGCCGGGGTGGTGTCCGAGCGGCAGGCACGGATCGGCGCCGTGGTCGGCGTGACCAGCCCGCCGCTGTTCCGGATGATCCGCGACGGCGAGGTCGAGTTCCTGGCGGAGGTGACCGAGACCGGCATGCCGCGAGTCATGCCCGGCCAGGCGGCGGAGCTGCAGCTGACCGGCCTGGACGCGCCGATCCGCGGCACGGTGCGGCTGGTCGACCCGACGGTCGACGCCACCAGCCGCCTCGGCCGGGTCGCCATCACCCTGCCGGCCGAACCCGGGCTGCGGCCCGGCGTGTTCGCCCAAGGCATGATCGAGATCGGCCGGCGGCGCACCCTGACGGTGCCGCTGTCGGCCGTGTTCTTCAGCGCCGATGGCGCCTATGTCCAGGCCGTGGACCAGGCGGTGGTGAACCGCCGCCCGGTCGAGATCGGCTTCGTCGGCGACGGCCGGGTCGAGATCCGCCGCGGCCTGGCCGAGGGCGACACCGTGGTGCTGCGCGCCGGCAGCTTCCTGCGCCCCGGCGACCGCATCGCCCCGGTGCAGGGCGCCGTCGCGGCCGCGGCCAAGGCGGGCTGACATGGCGCTCAACATCTCGGCCTGGTCGATCCGCAAGCCGATCCCGCCCCTGGTCATGTTCGCCGTGCTGATCGTGCTCGGCTTCGTCAGCTTCCGGTCGCTGCCGGTGACGCAGATGCCGAACATCGACGTGCCGGTGGTGACCGTGACCATCGCCCAGGCCGGCGCGGCGCCGAGCGAGCTGGAGACCCAGGTGGCGCGGCTGGTCGAGGACGCCGTCGCCGGGCTGACCGGGGTCAAGCACGTTACCTCCGCTTTGTCCGACGGCGTGGCGGTCACCATGGTCGAGTTCCGGCTGGAGACGCCGACCGACCGGGCCATGAACGACGTGCGCGACGCCATCGCCAAGATCCGCTCGTCGCTGCCGCAGAGCATCGAGGAGCCGGTGATCCAGCGCGTCGACGTCGCCGGGCTGCCGATCCTGACCTACGCCGCCTCGATCCCGTCGATGAGCACCGAGCAGCTGTCGTGGTTCGTCGATGACACCGTGGTGCGGGCGATGCAGGCGGTGCCGGGCATCGCCCAGGTCAAGCGCATCGGCGGCGTCGACCGCGAGATCCGGGTGGCGCTGCGGCCCGACCGGCTGGCGGCGCTGGGCATCACCGCGTCGGAGGTCAACGACCAGCTGCGCGCCAGCAACATCGACCTGGCCGGCGGACGCGGCACGGTGGGGGTTCAGGAGCAGTCGATCCGCACCCTGGCCGGCGCTGCCACCGTGGCCGACCTGGCGCAGCGGCGCATCAGCCTGCCCGGCGGGCGCCAGGCGCTGCTGCAGGACCTGGCCACCGTCACCGATGGCGGCGCCGAGCCGCGCAGCTTCGCCAGGGTCGACGGCAAGCCGGTGGTGGCCTTCAGCCTGTTCCGGGCCAAGGGCTTTTCCGACGTCGCCGTCGCCGACGCCGCGGCGGTGCAGCTGAAGGCGCTGACCGACGCGCATCCCGAGCTGACCATCACCGAGATCGACAGCCTGGTCCACTACACCCGCGCCAACTACGACATGACCATGGAGACGCTGATCGAAGGCGCCATCCTGGCCATCGTCGTGGTGTTCCTGTTCCTGCGCGACGTCAGGGCGACGATCATCTCGGCCTTCGCCATCCCGCTGTCGGTGCTGCCGACCTTCGCGGTGATGGACCTCCTCGGCTTCTCGCTGAACTCGATCAGCCTGCTGTCGATCACGCTGGCGACCGGCATCCTGGTCGACGACGCCATCGTCGAGATCGAGAACATCGTCCGCCACATGCGGATGGGCAAGTCGCCCTACCGCGCCGCGATCCAGGCGGCCGACGAGATCGGGCTGGCCGTGGTGGCCACCACCCTGACCATCGTTGCGGTGTTCCTGCCGGTCAGCTTCATGGGCGGCATCGCCGGCCAGTACTTCAAGCAGTTCGGCATCACCGTGGCCGTCGCGGTCACCTTCTCGCTGCTGGTGGCCCGGCTGCTGACGCCGCTGATGGCGGCCTACCTGCTGCATGACAAGCAGCACCGGACGCCGGATGACGGCGCGGTGATGCGCGGCTACCTGCGCCTGCTGGACTGGTCGATCCGCCACCGCGGCAAGACCATCGCCTGCGGCCTGGCAGTGTTCGTCGCCTCGGCCGCGCTGGCCAGCCTGTTCCCCACCGGCCTCTTGCCGAACAACGACATCTCCCGCTCGTCCCTGTCGATCGAGCTGCCGCCGGGATCCACCCTGGAGGACACCCAGGGCGTGGCCGACCGCCTGGCGGCGATGCTGCGGGCGCAGCCGGAGGTCAGCAGCGTGTACGCCGTGGTCGGCGGTGGCGGGCTGAACCCGCTGGACATCGCCAGCAGCGAGGTGCGCGAGGCCACCCTGGTCGCCACCCTGGTGCCGCGGGCCGACCGCGACATGGACCAGAAGGCGTGGGAGACGGCGATGCGGGCCAAGGTCGCCGCGGTGCCGGACCTGCGCTTCAGCTTCGGCGCCGGCGGCGGCGCGCGGGATTTCACCCTGCTGCTGTCGGGCAATGATTCCGAGGCGATCGAGCACGCGGCGCTGGCGATCGAGCGCGAGATCCGCGACCAGGTGCCGGTGCTGGCCAATGTGGTGTCCACCGCCGCGATCGACCGGCCGGAGATCCGCATCATGCCGCGCCTGGCCGAGGCCGCGGCGCTGGGCGTGTCGGTGGCGCAGATCGCCGAGACGGTGCGGATTGCGACCCTGGGCGACGTCTCGGCCAACCTCGCCAAATTCTCCGCCGGCGACCGGCAGGTGCCGATCCGGGTGCAGATCGCCGAGGCCGCGCGCGGCCGGATGGGCACCTTCGAGACGCTGCGGGTGCCGACCGCCACCGGCACCAAGGTGCCGCTGACCTCGGTCGCCACCATCGGCTTCGGCGAAGGCGCCACCACCATCGACCGCTACGACCGCGAGCGCCGCATCGCCATCGAGGGCGACCTGATCGGCAAGACACCGCTGGGCGAGGCGATGGACGCGGTGCTGGCCCTGCCCTCGGTCCGCGCCCTGCCGCCGGGGGTGAATATCCGGCCCTATGGCGACGCCGAGATCATGCAGGAGGTGTTCTCCGGCTTCACCCTGGCGATGGGCGCCGGCGTGCTGATGGTGTTCGCCGTGCTGGTGCTGCTGTTCGCCGACATCGCCCAGCCGGTCACCATCCTGGTGTCGCTGCCGCTGTCGATCGGCGGCGCCTTCCTGGCGCTGCTGGTGACCGGCTATCCCATCAGCCTGCCGGTGGTGATCGGCATCCTGATGCTGCTGGGCATCGTCTCCAAGAACGCCATCCTGCTGGTCGATTTCGCGATCGAGGCCATCGCCGCCGGGGCGGGCCGCACCGAGGCGCTGATCGAGGCCGGCCGCAAGCGCGCCCGCCCGGTGGTGATGACCACGGTGGCGATGATCGCCGGCATGGTCCCGTCCGTGATCGGCTTCGGCGAAGGCGGGTCCTTCCGCTCGCCGATGGCGGCGGTGGTGATCGGCGGGCTGATCACCTCGACCGTGCTCAGCCTGGTGTTCGTGCCGGCGGTGTTCACCGTGATGGACGACCTCAACCGCATCCTCGGCGGCGTCTTCGGCCGCTATGTCGGCGCCCGCGACGAGCCGGCGCCGACCGCGCCGGCGGCGGAATAGGCCAGATTGTCTCAAGAATCGAAGTGTCGGCAATGTCGGCGCGGCTCACATCCGAATACGGTGAGACCAGATGACAACTCTCGGGGCAGTGGTCGTGCTATTCCACCCGACGGCGGACCAAATCGCGCGGGTTGTCGATTTACGCAGACACTGCGACGACCTTGTTGTCGTAGACAATACACCGAAACCCGACAATAAACTGGAAATATTGTTTGAAGAATATGATATAACTTTGATATATGAGGGAAATAAGAACGGCATTGCCGGGGCTCATAACCGTGGATTGACGAGTCAGTTCGAGCGGGGCTTGGACGCAGTTGCCCTGATCGATCAAGACTCGGTTATGCCGGAGAACTACTTTCCGGTTATGCGCGAAATTTGTACGACGCTGGCCTCACAGCCCTTCATGCTGGGACCCAGGATTTTCGACGAAGTCGTTCAAGAGTATCTCCCGGTGCTGGAAAGCAAAGGCATTGCCGTACGCCGGCTTGACATGCGGGAAGACGCTGGCATGCAGCATTGTATATTCCTGATCTCTTCTGGCAGCGTGATCTCACGCGCGGCTTTTGCGAAGCTCGGCCCGTTCGATGAGAAACTCTTTATTGATCATGTCGATATCGAATATTGTTTCAGAGCGCGCGCCAGCAACGTCCCGCTCTACGCAACTCCGGCACTGACGCTGTCGCATCGGATCGGAGATCTGCGTCGCCACAAGCTGGGCCCATTCGAGATGATGACGTTCAATCATCCCTGGTACCGGCGCTATTACAGCGCTCGCAACGCTGTTCAGCTTTTCTTGCGATATGGGAGGCGATATCCAATCGTATTCATGGCGAATTTGTTAACCTTAAGGGAGATCTTTTACATTGCGTTGCTCGAGGATGCCAAGCTCGCCAAGCTCACCGGCATATTGCTCGGCATTGTGGACGGGCTGTGCGGGCGCCTTGGGCCAATCGAGCATGCGCGTCCGCGATTGGTCGCGCGCTTTGCGCATGGGGCCGGTCGTCGCGGAAGGCGTGGTTAGCCTGTAGGGGCCGCAGGAGAGCAGGACGTGTGCGCCGCCGTCAGGTTGTCGCGGTGCGGAAAATCCAGGGCGGTTCATTTTCGGAGAGATGCAGATGTCCAGCCCGCCTCCGCGCCCACCGGGCCGCGCCGCGGTCGCCTTCGTGTTCGTGACCATCCTGCTCGACGTCCTCGCGCTCGGCATGATGGCGCCGGTCCTGCCCAGGCTGATCGTCGACTTCGAGGGCGGCGACGTCGAGGGGGCAGCGGCGATCACCGGGCTGTTCGGCTTCGCCTGGGCGGCGATGCAGTTCCTGGCCTCGCCGGTGCTGGGCGCGCTGTCCGACCGGTTCGGGCGGCGGCCGGTGATCCTCCTGTCCAATCTCGGCCTCGGCCTCGACTACGTGCTGATGGCTCTGGCGCCGAACCTGGCCTGGCTGTTCATCGGGCGACTGGTCTCCGGCATCACCTCCGCCAGCACTTCGACCGTCGTCGCCTACGTCGCCGACGTGACGCCGCCGGAGCAGCGCGCCGCCAAATTCGGGCTGCTCGGCGCCGCCTTCGGCTTCGGCTTCATCGCCGGACCGGCGCTGGGCGGGCTCCTGGCCGGCATCGATCCCAGGCTGCCGTTCTGGGCCGCGGCGGCACTCAGCCTCGGCAACGCCGCCTACGGCCTGCTGATCCTGCCGGAATCACTGCCGCCGGAGCAGCGCGCCCGCTTCACCTGGAATGGTGCCAGCCCCCTCGGTGCCATGGCGCTGCTGCGCTCATGCCCGGCACTGCTCGGCCTGGCCGGCGCGGCTTTCCTGATGTTCCTGTCGCAGGAATCAATACCCAGTCTTTACGTGCTCTACACCATCCAGCGTTATGGCTGGGACGAGGCGGCGGTCGGGCTGTCGCTGGCGGTGGCCGGCGCCGGGTCGATGGTGGTGTCGGTGGCCCTGACCGGGCCAGCCGTGGCCCGGCTGGGCGAGCACCGGGCGATGGCCGTGGGGCTGGTCTTCGGCGTTGCCGGCTTCGTCCTGGTCGCCCTGGCCCGGACCGACTGGCTGTTCCTGGCGGCGATCCCGCTGCTCTCGCTTTCGGCCCTGACCGGGCCGGCGCTGCAGGCGCTGATGTCGCGCCGGGTCGGGGCGGACGAGCAGGGGCGGCTGCAGGGGGCGCTGGCAGGGCTGCGCGGCATCACCGGCATGATCGGCCCGGTGCTGTTCACCCAGAGCTTCGCACTCGGCATCGCACCAGCGGCAGGCCTGGACTCGCCCGGCCTGCCCTACGGGCTGGCCGCGGCACTTCTGGCGTTGTCCCTGGTGCTGGCTTGGCGGATCACCCGGGTGGAAGGCGTCCAGTCGGACGCGGAGCCGGCGCCGACCACGCCGGGGGAGTAACCGGCGCCGAGGCTGTCGCCCCGGATCAGGCGGCGGCGCCCAGCACAGCCTTGGGCTCGAGATGGGCCTCCAGCCCGTAGACGCCGTATTCCCGGCCGATGCCGGATTGCTTAAAGCCGCCGAACGGCGCCATCGGCTCATGCTGGGCGCCGTTGATCAGCACCCGCCCGGCCTGCAGCTGCGCCGCCACCGCCCGCGCCCGCCCCGGATTCGAGGACAGGACATAGGCCTGCAGGCCATAGACCGTGTCGTTGGCGATGGCGATTGCCTCCGCCTCGGTGCGGTAGGACAGGACCGACAGCACCGGGCCGAAGATCTCCTCCCGCGCGATGGTCATGTCGTTGGTGACGCCGGCGAACAGGGTCGGCCGGACGAACCAGCCGGCCTCGAGTCCCGCCGGCCGGCCTTCGCCGCCGACCAACAGCTCCGCCCCCTCCGCCAGCCCCAGGCGGATGTAGCGCTGCACCCGCTCATACTGCTTCAGGCTGACCATCGGGCCGACCGCGGTCTCCGGGTCGCGGGGATCGCCGACCTTGACCGCCGCGACCGCCGCCTTGGCCAGGGGCAGGAACTCCGCCATCCGCGCCTCCGGCACCAGGATGCGGGTGCCGGCGATGCAGGCCTGGCCGCTGTTGGCGAAGCCGGCGGCGATCGCCAGCGGCACCGCCTGGGCGAGATCGGCATCGTCCAGGATCACGGTCGGCGACTTGCCGCCGAGCTCGAGCGTCACCCGCTTCAGCGTGTCGGCGCCGGCGCGCAGGATCGCCTTGCCGACCGCGGTCGACCCGGTGAAGGAGATCTTGGCGATGTCGGGATGCGCGCTCAGCTCGGCTCCGACCACGTCGCCACGGCCGTTGACGATATTGAACACGCCCGGCGGCACCCCGGCCTCGTGCAGGCATTCGATCAGGAGCTGGGTCTGGATCGCGCTCATCTCGCTGGGCTTGATCACCGCGGTGCAGCCGGCGGCGATCGCCGTCGCCAGCTTGCCGCAGATGAAGCCGATGTTGCTGTTCCACGGCGTGATGATGCCGACCACCCCGACCGGCTCCATCACCACCTCGGCCGTCGCGACCTGCCTGGTGAACTGATAGTCCTGCAGCACCTGGGCGGCGTGGAGGAAGGAGTCGGCGGACAGGGCAATGCGCCAGGCCACCTGCTTCACCGCGCCGCCGTATTCCTCGACGGTCGCCGCGGCCAGCGCCTCGGCCCGCGCCTTCGCCGCGTCGTGCAGCCGGTGCAGCAGGACCAGGCGCTCGGCCTTGCTGCTGCGCGCGAAGGCCGGGAAGGCCCGCTTGGCCGCGGCGACGGCGCGGCGCGTGTCCTCGACGTCACCCAGGGTGACCCGGCCGATGACCTGTCCCGTCGCCGGGTTGAACAGGTCCTGCACCTCGGTGCCATGGGGCGCGACGAAGGCGCCGTCGATATAGATCCTGTCGATGATCCGCATTCTGCTCCTCCATGTCCCGGACAATCCGGCCTGGGCCAGATGTGGGCCGGCTGGATTGCGCGGATAAGCCGGATTAAGCTGCATGAGGCAGCGCAGGAATCAGGACAATGCACAGATCCGGGCTGGTCGAGCTGGAGGCGGTGGTCGCCGTCGCCCGACGCGGCAACTTCCGGGCGGCAGCGGCGGATCTCGGCATGTCGTCCTCGGCGCTGAGCCATGCCGTGCGTGGGCTGGAGGCGCGGCTGGGCGTCCGCCTGTTCAACCGCACCACGCGCAGCGTCTCGCTCTCCGCCGCCGGGGAGCAGTTCGTCGCCGGCGTCGCCCCGGCGCTGTCCGACATCCGCGGCGCGATGGAGGCGGTGAACCGCCACCGCGACACGCCGGCCGGCACCTTGCGCCTCAACACCTCGGCCGGCGCCGCGCGCCGGATCCTGACGCCGATCATCCTGGAATACCTGAGGCGCTATCCCGAGATGAAGGTCGACCTGGTCACCGAGGGCCGGCTGATCGACATCGTCGTCGACGGCTTCGACGCCGGCATCCGCATGGCCGAGACCGTGCCGGGCGACATGATCGCGGTGCCGGTGGGCGGGGCGCTGCGCTTCGCCGTGGTCGCCGCCCCGGCCTATTTCGCCGACCGGCCGCGGCCGCAGACCCCGGGCGACCTGATGGCGCATCGCTGCATCCGCGCCCGGATGCCGAGCGGCGTGATCTATCGCTGGGAGTTCGAGCGCCGGGGTGAGGCGCTGGCCCTCGACGTGCCCGGGCCGATCATCCTCGACGAACCGACGCTGATGATCGAGGCGGCGCTGGCCGGGCTGGGCGTCGCCTACCTCTCGGAATGGTCGGTGCTGGCCGACATCGCCGCCGGGCGCCTGGTGCGGGTGCTGGAGGACTGGACCCCCAGCTTTGCCGGCCTGGCCCTGTATTACCCCGGCCGGCGGCATGTGCCCGCCGGCCTGCGCGCCTTCATCGACCTGGTGCGCGAGGTCGGCGAGCTGCCCGACCGGAGGGTGCCGGCCTGACCGCCGCCGCCCCGGTCAGCCCGCCGCGCCGTAGCCGACGATGCCCTTGATCTCCAGGAAGTCGTGGATGCCCCAGTCGGCATATTCCCGGCCGTTGCCCGACTGCTTGTAGCCGCCGAACGGGGCGTGGGTGTCCCAGTCCGGATAGTTCAGGTTGACCGTGCCGGCCCGCAGCCGCGCCGCGACCCGCCGGGCATGGGCGATGTCCTGCGACTGGATGTAGGCGGCCAGGCCGTAGACCGTGTCGTTGGCGTTGCGGATGGCCTCGTCCTCGTCCTCATAGGGCAGGATCGACAGCACCGGCCCGAAGATCTCCTCGGTCGAGATCGCCATGCCGTGCCGGACATGGCCGAACACGGTCGGCCGGACATAGTAGCCGCGGTTCAGCCCCTCGGGCCGGCCGGGGCCGCCGGTGACCAGGGTGGCGCCCTCGCTGATGCCGGCCTCGATCAGGCGCTGGATCTTGTCGTACTGCACCTGGCTGACCACCGGGCCCAGCACGGTGTCGTCGGACCGGGGGTCGCCGACCTTGTGCGTCTCCGCCGCCGCCTTGGCGATGGCCAGCGCCTCGTCATGCCGCGCGGCCGGGACGAACATCCGGGTCGGCGCGTCGCAGGACTGGCCGCTGTTGGCGAAGCAGGCGCCGACACCCTGGGTCACCGCGCTTTCGAAATCGGCATCGCCCAGGATGATGTTGGGGGATTTGCCGCCGAGCTCCTGGGCGACGCGCTTGACTGTGTCGGCCGCGGCCTTGGCGACGATGATGCCGGCCCGGGTCGAGCCGGTGAACGACACCATGTCGACCTCGGGGTGCGAGGCGATCACCTGGCCGACATCCGGCCCGTTGCCGTTGACCAGGTTGAACACGCCCTTCGGCACCCCGGCCGCCACCATGATCTCGGCGAAGATGATGCCGCTGACCGGGGCGATCTCGCTGGGCTTCAGCACCATGGTGCAGCCCGCGGCCAGCGCCGGCGCCACCTTGCAGACGATCTGGTTCAGCGGCCAGTTCCACGGCGTGATCAGGCCAACTACGCCGATCGCCTCCTTCACCACCCGGGTGGAACCGCGCTGCTCCTCGAACTCGTACTCCTCGAGCGCCTTGATGGTCGCTTCCAGATGCACCCGCCCCGCCCAGACCTGGGCCGCCCGGGCGAAGCTCAGCGGCGCCCCCATCTCCTGCGACACCGCCTGGGCGATGTCCTCGCCGCGCGCGCTGTAGGCGTCCAGAATCCGGCGCAGCAGCGCCAGCCGATCGGCCTTGCTGGTCTGGGAGAAGGCCGGGAAGGCCGCCCGGGCCGCAGCGACGGCCTTGTCGACATCCGCCGCCGACCCGGCCGAAATCGCGGTGAACGCCTCCTCCGTCGCAGGATTGATCACGTCGATCCTGGCCGGCACGACCGGATCCGTCCAGGCGCCGTCGATGTAGAACTGGAGATCATGGGTCATGCTGGTCATCGCCCTTGATGCGCACAGATTGATGCTGGGGAACGACCTGGCGGGCCGTTCCCGGTTGGCAAGAGACTGCGCCAAAGCGGGCCGACGCCGCCAGCCCAACCTCTGCGACCCCAGGCGATTTCCCGCAGGAGACTCGACACAGGGCCCGGCCGGCACAACGTCATCGGGGGACACAGGGAGAGGCCCCGGATGCGAGACCGTGCGATCCATCTGACACACGCCTGCCGAGCCGCCGCATTGGGCGCCATGCTGCTGCTGGGGCTGTTCGCCCAGCAGCGCGCCGCGGCCTGGTTTCCGGAAGGGCACATGGTCACCGGCGACCTCGCCTATGACCTGCTGGAGCGCCAGGACCCGCAGGCGATCGCCACCATCACGCGGCTGATGCAGGCCCATCCGGAATGGGCCGTCTTCGACAGCCAGCTCGGCGCCCTGACCGGCCGCGCCCGCGACCGCCGGCTGTTCGAGCTGATGGCGGTCTGGGCCGACGCCGCGCGGGGCGGCCCGTATGACCGCGACAACTGGCACTACAGCCAGAAGATCGTGTCGATCGTGCAGGTCCTGCTGCCGTTTTCCTTCGGGAACGCCCAGTCCGCCTTCCACCACAATTTGGTGATCGCGCGCGACCCGCAGGCCGCCGCGTCGGATCGGGCGATGGCGCTGTGCTGGATGATCCACATCGTCGGCGACATGCACCAGCCCCTGCATGCGGCCCTGTGGATGTCGGGACGATTCCCGCTCACCGACGCCGGCGGCAACTGGGCCTGGGTCCGCAGGACCCCGGATGCGGCGCCCGAACGGCTGCATCGGATCTGGGATTCCGCCGGCCGGCCGGACGGACTCAACCGGAGCAGCCCCGATGCGTTCGCGGCCGAGCTGGAGCGGGAATACGGGCCGGATGTGGAGCCGCTGTCGCCGGACCCGGACACGGCGTTCACCCGGTGGGTGACGCATAGCCGGGTGCTGGCCTATGAGGTCGTCTACCGGCGCTGGGGGCTGGACGCGGGAGCCTCGCAAGCGACCGCCGCGGTCCTGCCGGACGGGTACATCGAACAGGTCCAGGCCGTGAGCCGGGACCAGCTGGCGGCGGCCGGCAACCGGATCGGCGCCCTGCTGTCCGGCCTGCGCTGAGGGCTCTTAGCGGCGACGGCCATCAGACCTGCGATGATAGATCGATGTCCGCAGAGCCGAAGGCGGGCATGATCTCCGAACCGATCGAAGCGATCGTCCGGAGCGACGCCTCGAGCGGGAGGTCGCCGAACGCCAGGAGGCACATCAGGTAGGTCACTCCCGCCTCGAGCGCCTGCTTCAGCAACGCATCGCGCACGCTCGAGGTGGTGCCGACGACGCACCGCCCGCTCTCCACAGCCTCGGAAAACGGGACCGACAATCCTGGCGGGACGGGAATGCCCCGCGCCCGATACAGGTAGGTCAGGGCGTCGGACCACCGCGCATAGGCCGGGGCCGCCATCTCGTACGCATCGCGGTCGCTGTCGGCGATCACGACATGCCTCACCATCCCGAGCAGGGGCATGACGGCCCCGGGAGCTGATATCTCCGCCCAACGCGACCGATAGGCATCGGTGATCCGCCGGACCGCCCCCGCCGCCCCGATGCAGGCCATATTGATGTTCTGTTCGGCGGCCCAGGGGGCTGTCTCGGGCTTCCCGGTGCCGTACCAGAGCGGCGGATGCGGCCGTTGCAGAGGGGACAAGGTGATCGGCACGTCGCTCAGATCGAAATATGAGCCGTGATAGTCCAGCTTGTCGGTCTGCATGGCCTTGAGGACGATCTCGGCAGCCTCGCGGTACCGCTCCTGGGTCTGCGTCGGGTCGATGCCGAAGAACTCGAGCTCGATCGGTGACGCACCCCGCCCGATGCCGAGATCGACCCGCCCGCCGCTCAACTGGTCGAGCATGCAGATTTCCTCGAACGCCCGCAGTGGATGGTAGAGATTGAGAAGCATGACCATCGGCCCCAGCCGCAACCTGCTCGTGCGCTGGGCGACCGCGGACAGGAACAGGTTGGGCGAAGAGGCAAGGCCATGCGGCGTGCCGTGGTGCTCGGCGACATGGTAGGCCCGGAAGCCGGATCGATCGCTGGCCTCCGCGATTTCGAGGCGATTGTTGTATTGCTCGCCGAGACTGCGCCCTGAATCGTCCAGATGATCGAATACCCCGAACCTGATCGTCTGGACGCGAAAATCAGTCGCTCTGAACATTTTGCCGCTCCTGGCGGGGATGGGGCGGCGCGTGGCCGGTCCGGCAAGTCAACGCCTCCGACCGCTCCGCGACACTCACCGATCCACATCGAACTTCAGCGTTCCAGATGTGTGCCCCAGGCCCACGCCGGGCAATCATACGAGCATGGGATCGGGCTATCCTTTGGGTTTAGCCCTCCTATACTCGGGTTTTCGCAGTGGAGGGCGAGGACGTCCGTGACCGTGTTCTTCACCAGCGACACGCATTTCGGCGACTCGCGCGTGCTGCGGATCGACCGCCGCCCCTTCCCCAGCGTCGCCGCGCATGATGACGCCCTGGTGGCGCTGTGGAACGAGACGGTGGGGCCGGAGGACGAGGTCTGGCATCTCGGCGATTTCGCGCTGGGGCCGTCGGCCGAGGCGGTGGCGGCGCTGCTGGAGCGGCTGCACGGCCGCAAGCACCTGATCAGCGGCAACAATGACGGGCCGGGCACCCTGGCAGCGCCGGGCTGGGCCTCGGTGCAGGCCTATGCCGAACTGAGATTGGACGGACGGCACCTGATCCTGTGCCACTACCCGTTCCGCACCTGGAACCAGATCGGCCGCGGGTCGCTGGACCTGCACGGCCATTCGCACGGCAAGCTGACGCCGGCGACGCGGCAATACGATGTCGGGGTGGATGTTCAGGAGCTCAGGCCGGCCACGCTGGACCAGATCCTCGCCCGCAAGCGGCGACGCGCGACAGTCGCGGCAAAACTCACAAAGGCAGAGTGATCAGACCTCCGGGTCGGTCCGGCCGTGCCGGGACCGATGGGTCGACCGGCCGGTGCGCACGGCCCGTCTCAGCGCATCGCGCAGCTCGCGCTCATGCCCTTCGTCGTCGCCCATGGCGGCTGCCAGCAGCCGCACCCAGTTCAGCACCATCCGCATCGGCCGGCTCCCTTGAGGGAAGTCACGGACTGATGTGACGACGGACGGGGAATTATGTCAAATACAACCGGAAGACAATTTTGTTACGAAGTTTTGCTATCGTGCGCTTCGGCGAGGCGACGCAAGGCTTCCGCGGTGAAGGCGTCGGCCGGGAAAAAAGATTCGACCGCCAGCTCGGACAGGGTGACGTCCACCGGCGTGCCGAACACGGTGGTGGTCGACAGGAAGGACAGGATCCCCGACTCCGTCGCCAGCCGGAACGGCACGACGATGTCGAGATGCGCCTCCTCCGGCGGGGCCAGCGCCGTCACCCCGCCCGCCGGCGCCGGATAGGCCTGCAGCTCGGCCATCAGGTCGACCAGCACGGCGTCGGCGGTGAACTCGATCTGCCGCCGCAGCCGTTCCAACAGGTGCGCACGCCACTCCGGCAGGTTGGCGATGCGCGGCGCCAGGCCCTCGGGATGCAGGGCCAGCCGCATCACATTGACCGGCGGCTGCAGCAGCGCCGCCGCCGCCCCCACCATCAACGGCGCCACCGCGGCGTTGGCGGCCACCAGGTACCAGTGCCGGTCGAAGGCCAAAGCCGGGTTCGGCGCCTGCGCCTCGATCACCCGCTCCACCGCCCGCCGCGCCAGGGCCAGTGCCGGGTCGTCCAGCCCGCGCAAGGGATAGGCCGGGGCGAAGCCGGCGGCGACCAGCAGGGTGTTGCGTTCGCGCAGCGGCACGTCCAGCCGTTCGGCCAGGTGCAGCACCATGTCCCGGCTGGGCCGCGACCGCCCGGTCTCGAGGAAGGACAGGTGGCGGGTGGAGATGTCGGCCTCGCAGGCGAGGTCGAGCTGGCTGAGGCGGCGGCGCTGGCGCCATTCGCGCAGATGGTCGCCGATCGGGCGGGCGGTGCTTTTCATGGGCTGACGATAGCCCCCGGCCGGCGGCGCATCCATGACCTGCGAGGTAATCGCTTTCGACACCCGCGCCAGGACAGGATCGGTGCATCGCGGATCGCCGGAGCCCCCGGCGCCGCGCCCACCGAGGAGATCCGACATGAACCCCGAGATGATTGGCACCACCGATCTGGTCGACCGCTACATCGCGATCTGGAACGAGACCGATGCCGGGCGGCGGCGGGCGCTGATCGACCGGACCTGGACCGAGGCCGCCACCTATGTCGACCCGATGATGCGGGGCGACGGCCGCGCCGCCATCGACGCCATGATCGCAGCGGTGCAGGAGCGCTTCCCCGGCCATCGCTTCCGCCGCACCAGCGACATCGACGCCCACAATGGCCGGGTGCGCTTCCGCTGGGAGCTGGGGCCGGAGGGCGGGCCGGTCCTGGTCGCCGGCACCGATTTCGGCGAGATCGCCGGCGGCCTGCTGTCCGGCATCACCGGCTTCATCGATCAAGCGCCGGCTTTGGCGGCTTGAGGAGGAAGGGGCGGACTGCAATGGTCCGCCCCTCTCCGTTCAATCGGCCGGCAGACGCCGCGCGAGGACGATCACCACCGTCGCCGCCGCCGCGCAGAAGCCGGCCAGCGGCCAGGCCGTGCCCGCCGGCAGCGCCAGCACCGCCAGGGTGCCGGCGGCCCCGACGATCAGCCCTTCCAGGCAGGAATAGAGCGCGGTGGCGGTGCCGGCGACATGGCCGAAGCCCTCCAGCGCGCCGTTGGCGGTGACGGCTGAGGTGACCGAGATGCCGGCCGAGATCACCCAGACCGGGGCCATGAACGCCCACAGCGAGGGCCCGGCGGCCAGCTGCCCCAGCGCCAGCAGCGCCGCCCCGGCCAGCAGCAGCGCCATGCCGCGCACCAGGCAGCCGCGCCGGCCCCAGCGGGCCACGAAGCGGCCGGCGAAGCGGCTGGTCGCGATCATCGCCAGGGCCGCGGTGCCGAAGGCCAGGCTGAACCCGACCGGGTTGAGGCCGAGCCGGCCGATCAGCACCGCGGGCGCGGTCGAGAAATAGACGAAGAACGCGCCCAGCGCCGCGCTGAAGCCCAGCGTGTGGATCCAGAACGGCCCGCTGCCGAGGATGGCGCGGAGATGCACCAGCCGCACCCGGTCGCCGCCCGCCGGCCGCGTCTCCGGCCAGCACCGCACCGCCTGCAGCCCGGCAAGGGTGCCGAGCAGGGTGAGCAGCCAGAAGATGGCGCGCCAGCCGGCGGCGTAGTCGACCACGGCGCCCAGCAGCGGGCCGAAGGCCGGCACGAAGGCCAGCATCGACCCCAGCAGGCTGTAGATCACCGCGCCCTCGCGCCGGGTGGCGTAGACGTCGCGCACGGTGGCGAAGGTGGCGACCAGCGCCGCCGCCCCGCCCGCCGCCTGCACCAGGCGCAGCGCCAGGAACAAGGCAGCCGAGTCGGTCAGCGCCAGCCCGGCCGAGGCCAGGGTGAAGGCCAGGGCGCCGCCCAGCAGCACCGGCCGTCGGCCGATGCGGTCGGACAGCGGGCCGAACAGCAGCTGGCCGCAGCCGAGCAGCAGCAGGTAGAGGCTGAGGGTGAGCTGGACCTGCGCCGGCGTGGCGGCCAGCGCGGCCGGCATGCGCGGCACCACCGGCAGGTAGACATCCATGCCGAGCGAGGCGAGCAGGTCGAAGGGGGACATCAGCAGCAGGGCTGCCGTCAGGGATTGGGGCCACGGCCTGGGTGCAGGCATGGGAAGACCTCCGCAGAAAGAAATTCGGCGGCGATCTGCATCAGCGTCGGCAGGGAAAGACCGGGACCGTGACTGGACCGCCGCAACAACCGGATGGGCTGCTGCGGCTCAGCGGGATGCGGTGGCGTCGGTCCTCATCGCGGGCTCCAGTCTCGGGCCATCGGGCGCTTTGCGGCGTCAATCCGGGGACGGCAACCGGGCATAGGCGGCCGCGGTCGCCTTCGCGCCGTCGCGGAACAAGGCGTCGAGCGCGCGGGTCACGGCGGTGCGGAAGCGCGGATCCGACGGCAGGTCGTCGCCGAACACCGCCTGCAGCCCCATCAAGGCCGGCGCGAGCCGGTCGGCCACCGGCCCGGCGTCACGTGCGATGGCGGCGAAATCGGCGGCCAGCGGGTCGCGGACATCGATCGGCCGTCCGGCCTCGTCCGTCCCGGCGACATAGCGCATCCAGGCGGCGACCCCCAGGGCGTGGCGCTCGATCGGCAGGCCCTGGGCCAGCCGGTCGCGGATGGTGCCGAGCAGCCGCTGCGGCAGCTTCTGCGACCCGTCCATGGCGATCTGCCAGGTGCGGTGCTTCAGCGCCGTGTTGCGGAAGCGGTCGACCAGGGAGCGCTTGTAGCCGGCGACATCGGCGCCGGGCGGCAGCACCAGCGTCGGGGTGCTGTCCGCCATCAGCGCCGCGACGAAGGCGGCGATGCCCGGCTCCGCCATCGCCGTGGCCACCGTCTCGCAGCCGGAGAGGTAGCCGAGATAGGCCAGCGCCGAATGGCTGCCGTTGAGCAGGCGCAGCTTCATCGTCTCATAGGGTGCGACATCGGCCACCAGCGTGGCGCCCGCCGCCTCCCAGCCCGGCCGGCCGGACAGGAAGCGGTCTTCGATCACCCATTGCGTGAAGGCTTCGGTGACCACCGGCCAGGCGTCTTCGACGCCGAGCGCCGCGGCGATCCGCGCCCGGTCCTCGTCGGTGGTGGCGGGCACGATGCGGTCGACCATGGTGTCGGGGCAGGCGATCTCGCCCTCGACATAGGTGCCGAGGTCGGGCGACACCAGCGCGGCGTAGCGCGACAGGATGCGGTGCAGGGTGCGCCCGTTGGCCGGCAGGTTGTCGCAGCACAGCGGCGTGAACGGCTTCAGGCCGGCGGCCCGGCGGCGGGCGATGGCCTGGGCCAGGATGCCGATGGCCGATCGCGGCGCCTCGGGGTGGGCGAGGTCGTGGACGACGTCGGGATGGGCCTCGTCCAGCCGCCCCGTGGCCGGGTCGTGGCAATAGCCCTTCTCGGTCACGGTCAGGCTGACAATGGCGACCGAGGGCCGGCACAGCGCCTCGATCAGGGCGGCCGGGGCCTGCGGCGCCACCAGCACGTCGCGGATGGCGCCGATAACGCGCAGCCGCTCGCCGTCGCTGTCGCGGACCGCCAGGCTGTACAGCCCGTCCTGCGGCACCAGCGCGTCGCGGGTGTCGGGGCTGCGCAGGCTGGCGCCCAGGATGCCCCAGCGCAGGTCGCCCGCCGCCAGCACGTCATCGGTGTAGACCGCCTGGTGGGCGCGGTGGAAGGCGCCGATGCCGAGATGGACGATGCCGGTGGCGACCGCGGCGCGGTCGTAATTCGGCCGCGCCACCGAGGCGGGCAGGCTGGCCAGCGCCGCCGCCCCGAGGCGCCGCGCGGACGCCGGATGGACAATGGTCACGAGCGGCAGGCCTTCCGCGGCCCGGCATGATCCTGGAACGGCATCGACGGCGCTTCCCCTATCGGTCCTGCGGCAGCGCCGATCGACGCCTGCGGTTTCTCTACGATACTAGTATGGTGGCCCAACCTCGGCAACATCCGGCCGGGCTGGTGCGGATCCTGCCGCAGCGCGAGACCTTGATCGTGAAGATCTCGCCCGCCGCGGTCGAGGACGCCCATTTCGTCCGCGCGGCGGTGGAATGCTCCATCGTCCGCGAGGTGGTGCGCGCTACACCCTGACCTGTTCGACCCGCTGCCGCCGTCAGAGGCATAGGCCCAAACGAAACGGGCGGCCCGAAGGCCGCCCGTGCGTGACCGAAACCCGCGATCCGATCAGGTGTCGAGGAAGCTGCGCAGCTTGCGGCTGCGGCTCGGATGCTTGAGCTTGCGCAGCGCCTTCGCCTCGATCTGGCGGATACGCTCGCGCGTCACCGAGAACTGCTGCCCGACCTCTTCCAGCGTGTGGTCGGTGTTCATGCCGATGCCGAAGCGCATGCGCAGCACCCGCTCCTCACGCGGCGTCAGCGAGGCCAGGACGCGCGTGGTGGTCTCGCGCAGATTGGCCTGGATCGCCGCGTCGAGCGGCTGGACCGCGTTCTTGTCCTCGATGAAGTCGCCGAGATGGCTGTCCTCCTCGTCGCCGATCGGCGTCTCGAGGCTGATCGGCTCCTTGGCGATCTTGAGGACCTTGCGCACCTTCTCCAGCGGCATCAGCAACCGCTCGGCCAGCTCTTCCGGGGTCGGCTCGCGGCCGATCTCGTGCAGCATCTGGCGGCTGGTGCGGACCAGCTTGTTGATGGTCTCGATCATGTGGACCGGGATGCGGATGGTCCGCGCCTGGTCGGCGATCGAGCGGGTGATGGCCTGCCGGATCCACCAGGTGGCGTAGGTCGAGAACTTGTAGCCGCGGCGGTACTCGAACTTGTCGACCGCCTTCATCAGCCCGATGTTGCCCTCCTGGATCAGGTCCAGGAACTGCAGTCCGCGGTTGGTGTATTTCTTGGCGATCGAGATCACGAGACGGAGATTGGCCTCGACCATCTCCTTCTTGGCGCGCCCGGCCTCCTTCTCGCCCTTCTGCACGGTCGAGACGATGCGGCGGTACTCCGAGATCGGCAGCCCGACCTCGGCCGAGATCTGGCTGATCTGGCCGCGGACACGCTGCGACGCGGTGCCGTTCTTCTCGGCGAACTTGGCCCACTTCTTGTCGAGGCCGCGCACCCGCTCGAGCCAGTTGGGGTCGAGCTCGTGCCCGAAATAATGCTGCAGGAAGGATTCGCGGCTGACCCCGCCCTCGACCACCAGCCGCATCAGCTGGCCTTCGAGGCCCATCAGCTTGCGGTTCTGGCCGTAAAGCTGCTCGACCAGCTGTTCGATCCGGACGTTGTTGAGATGGACACCGTCCATCAACCGGACCATGTCCTCCTTCAGCTTGTCGTATTTCGAATCCGACTGCTTCGACAGCGCCTCGCCCTTCTGGATCTGGCTCAGGCGCTGCTCCTGCAGCTTGTGCATCTTCTGGTAGGTCTGCTCGATCGACTCGAAGGTCTCGAGCACCTGCGGCTTCAGCTGCTCTTCCATGGCGGAGAGCGAGATGCCGCCATCATCGTCATCGGCGGATCCACCCGCCGCTTCGCCTTCGCCCTCGGCTTCCGGCTCGGCCAGTTCCGCCGCCGCCGCAGCCGCCGCGCTCATCGCCAGGGCCTCGCCCTCGGGGCTGGCCCCGTAGGTGGCGTCGAGATCGATGATGTCGCGCAGCAGCATCTTCCCGTCCTTGAGGGAAGAGTGCCATTCGATCACCGCGCGAATGGTCAGCGGGCTCTCGCAGATGCCGCCGATCATCATCTCGCGGCCGGCCTCGATGCGCTTGGCGATCGCGATCTCGCCTTCGCGCGACAGCAGTTCGACCGACCCCATCTCGCGCAGATACATGCGCACCGGGTCGTCGGTGCGGCCGACATCGTCATCGTCGAGATTGCCCGCGGCGCGGCCTTCGCCATCGGCCTCGCTGGTGGTCGCGGCCGCGTCCTCGGACTCCTCGTTCTCGACGACGTTGATGCCCATCTCGGAGAGATTGGCCGTCACGTCCTCGATCTGCTCGGACGAGGTCAGGTCCGGGGGCAGGGCGGCGTTCAGCTCGTCGATGGTGACGTAGCCGCGCTCCTTGCCCTTGGCGATCAGCTTCTTCACCGCCTGGACCGTCACGTCCATCATCGCGCCGTCCGCGCTCTCCTCGCGCGTCTCGGCAGAATCCGCCGCCGTCGCTGTCTTGGTCGCCATATGCACCCCGTGCCCTTCGCCGCCACCGTCGGGGCCCTGTTGCCAAGGGGACCCAAGCTGGCTCTCATAACCGAGCTTCCGCGCGCAAGGAAGGGCCACGACTCGGATCGGCCATGCCCCATCGCGCCGCGGCGCCTATTTTCCTACCCTGCCCGGGGGCTTAGAACCCACCCGGCACCGTCTGCCGACGTTCGATCTCCTGCTGCAGGCCACGCCAGCGTTCCAGCGCCGCCTCCGTGCCCTGCCGCCCCAGCGCCCGGGCCGCATCCGCCAATTCGCGCTTCAGCGCGCGCAGCTCGATATGCCCCATGATCATGGCCCAGCCGGCACGCGCTTCGTCCAGCGACGTCTCCGGCCGGGTGAAGGGCCACTTCCTGCGAATGCGGTCGACCAGGGCCGGCGGCAATCCACCGGCTTCGGGAACAGTGAGGTAGGGCCGAGTCACGTTCGAATCAAGCCCATCCGAGTCGCGACCGTGCGAATCACCGATTCGCGCCAGCAGAGTCTGGCGCAGCGAATCGAGTCCGGGATCGGAGATCTCGACCATGGCGAAGCTTTCGCCGACCTCCTCGCCCAGGGCCGGATGCATGGCGAGCACTTGCAGCAGGACGCAAATCGCCACCCGGTCGTCCTGTTCGTCCTGGATCGATTGCGGCTTGGGGCCGATCGGCGCCGGCGGCTTGCCCGGCCGCCAGTCCCCCTCCTTCCGGCGGGGGCGGAACGGATAAGTTTCCTCGAATCGGGCCCGCAGATCGGCTAGGTACTGGCCTTGCACCGACGAATCGGCGATCCGCCGGGCCTGGGCCTCGATCCCGGCGCGCAGCCCGGCCCGGCCTTCCGGAGTCTCCAGCCGATGCATCGTGGTCTGGCGATCGAACAGCACGCGGACCAGCGGCAGGGCGCTGTCCAGCACCGCCGCCATCGCCGCGCCGCCGCCGGAGCCGCGGATCAGGCTGTCCGGGTCCTCGCCCTGCGGCAGGAAGGCGATGCGGACGGAATGGTCCGGCTTCAGCTGCGGCAGGATGCGGTCCATCGCCCGCCAGGCGGCGCGCCGCCCGGCCTCGTCGCCGTCGAAGCACAGCACCGGCACCGGCGTCATCTTCCACAGCTCGACGATCTGCTCCTCGGTCATGGCGGTGCCGAGCGGCGCCACCGCCGCCTCGAAGCCCGCCTTCACCAGGGCGATCACATCCATGTAGCCTTCGGCGACGATCACCGTCTGGCCCTGGGCCGCCGCCTGCCGGGCGCGCGACATGCCGTAGAGCAGCTGACCCTTGTGGAACAGCGGATTGTCCGGGCTGTTCACATATTTCGGGCCGTCGCCCTCCATGATCCGGCCGCCGAAGGCGACGGTGCGGCCGCGCCGGTCCGCGACCGGGAAGATCACCCGGTTGCGGAAGAAGGAGTAGAGGTCGCGGCCATCCTCGGGCCGGCGCACCAGCCCGACCTCCTCCATCATCGCATCCTGGTAGCCCTGGCCGCGCAGGTGGCGGAGCAGCTTGCCGGCGTCGGGTGGGGCGAAGCCGAGGCGGAAGCGCGACACCGTCTCACCATCCAGGCCGCGGCCCTTCAGATAGTCGCGCGTCGCCCGGCCGGCCGGGCCGTGCAGTTCGGATTCGAAGAAGGCGCAGGCGGCCTCGACCACATCGTACAGCGACTTCTGCCGCTCGAACCGGGCGCGGTCTTCCGGCTCGGCCTTCGGTACCTCCAGCCCGGCCTGGGCCGAGAGCGATTCGATCGCCTCCATGAAGGACAGGCGGTCGTGCTGCATGACGAAGCCGATGACGTCGCCATGCGCGCCGCAGCCGAAGCAGTGGAAGAAGCCCTTCTGGTCGTTGACCGTGAAGCTGGGCGACTTCTCCTTGTGGAACGGGCAGCAGGCCTTGAACTCGCCCTTGGTGCCGCGCTGCAGCGGCACGCGCTTGCCGACCACATCCGAGACCTGGAGGCGGGAGCGCAGTTCGTCGAGGAATCCGGGGGAGAGGGCCATGCGGTGGTTCTAATGTCCGAGGACGCTACAGCCTAACGCGATTCCCGACGCGCAGGTCCGCTCTTCTCAAAGTCCGCGCCTCCCGATTGTCATGCCCGGGCTTGACCCGGCAATCCAGGGGCTGTCGGCATTTTCTGGATGCCGGGTCAAGCCCGGGCATGACAGGGGATGGGATGAGGCAGGTCGCCCGCCCGTTAAGACAATTGCGCCTTCACCGCCGCCGACACCTTGGAAAAATCCATCTGGCCGGCGTAGCGTGTCTTCAGCTCGGCCATCACCCGGCCCATGTCCTTCATGCCGGCGGCGCCGAGCTCGGTGATCACGGCGCCGATCGCCGCCACCGTCTCCGCTTCGCCCATCGCCTGCGGCAGGAAGCGCTCGATCAGCGCGATCTCGCCCTGCTCCTTGTCCACCAGGTCCTGGCGGTTGCCCTGCTGGTAGAGGGCGATGCTCTCGCGCCGCTGCTTCACCATGGTCTGCAGCAGCGACAGGATCTCCTCGTCCGGGATGCCGTCCATGTTGCCCTTGCCGCGGGCGTCGATGTCCTTGGTCTTCAGGGCGGCGATGATCATCCGCACGGTCGAGAGCGTGCGCTCGTCCCGGGCCTTCATCGCCGTCTTGAGCGTGTCGGTGAACTGGGTGCGCAGCATGATCGGATCCTCCTGGCAGAAGCGGCGCGAATGTCGGCCATCCCGCCGAGATAGGCAAGAGGAGGGGGCCGCCATTCCTCCAGCGCGGGCAAGAGGGGCTGGAATCTTGTCAACGTCCGTGCTTTATGCCTGGAAATTCATGCCCCCGAGGTTGCCATGACCCACACCGCTCCGCCTCCCGGCGCCACTGCGGCGCTCGTGCTCGCCGATGGCACGGTGCTTTGGGGCCGAGGCATCGGGGCGACCGGCCGCGCCATCGGCGAGGTCTGCTTCAACACCTCGATGACCGGTTACCAGGAGATCATGACCGATCCGTCCTATGCCGGGCAGATCGTCACCTTCACCTTCCCGCACATCGGCAATGTCGGCGCCAATCCCGAGGACATCGAGACCGGGACCTCGGCGGCGCGCGGCCTGGTGCTGCGCGACGACATCACCGAGCCGTCGAACTGGCGCGCCACCCGCGACTTCGACGACTGGCTGCAATCCTTCGGCCTGATCGGCATCGCTGGGGTCGACACCCGGGCGCTGACCCGGCGGATCCGCGACGCCGGCGCCCCGACCGGCGTGGTGATCCACGCCCCCGACGGCAAGTTCGACATCCCGGCGGCGCTGGCCGAGGCCAAGGCGTGGCCCGGGCTGGAGGGTATGGACCTGGCCAAGGACGTGTCCTGCACCCAGACCTATCGCTGGGACGAGACGCGCTGGGCGCTGGCCACCGGCTACGGCAAGCTGGAGAACCCGAAGCGCAAGGTGGTGGCGATCGATTTCGGCGCCAAGCGCAACATCCTGCGCTGCCTGGCTTCGGCCGGCTGCGAGGTCACGGTGCTGCCGGCGACGGCGACCGCCGAGGACGTGCTGGGCCACGCGCCGGACGGCGTGTTCCTGGCCAACGGCCCCGGCGACCCGGCGGCGACCGGCACCTACGCCGTGCCGACGATCAAGGCGCTGCTGGACAACGGGCTGCCGATCTTCGGCATCTGCCTCGGCCACCAGATGCTGGCCCTGGCGCTGGGCGGGCGCACCGAGAAGATGGCGCGCGGCCATCGCGGCGCCAACCACCCGGTCAAGGACCTGACCACCGGCAAGGTCGAGATCACCAGCCAGAACCACGGCTTCCAGGTGGTGCCGGAAAGCCTGCCGAACACGGTCGAGGTCACCCATGTCAGCCTGTTCGACGGCTCGAACGAAGGGCTGCGGCTGAAGGACCGGCCGGTGTTCTCGGTGCAGTACCACCCCGAAGCCAGCCCCGGGCCGCAGGACAGCCATTACCTGTTCCAGCGCTTCGTCGACCTGATCGACGCGCAGAAGCGCTGAACCCGTGCAGCGACACCGGGAGCCGCCGCGCCTGACCGGCCCCCGGGTCACGCTGACCCTGTCGGGGCCGGGCGAGGCCGCGGCGCTGGCCGCCTTCCACGACCGGGAGTGGGACCATCTCGGCCCCTGGATGCCGCCGCGCAGCGCCGCCTGGCGCAGCGAGGCCCATTGGCGCCGCTGGGGCGAGGAGACGGCGGACCTGTTCCTGGACGACCGGGCGGTGCGTATGGTACTGCGCCTGCCCGGCCAGCCCCAGGCCGGGGTCGTCGGGCAGCTGAACCTGAACATGCTGATGCGCGGCCCGTTCCAGGCGGCGACGCTGGGCTATCACCTCGCCGCCGCGCAGCAGGGCCAGGGGCTGATGCGCGAGGCGCTGGGCCTGGCAATCCCCTATGCCTTCGGGCCCCTGGGCCTGCACCGGCTGATGGCCAACCACCTGCCGGAGAACACCCGCAGCGCCGCCCTGCTGGCGCGGCTGGGCTTCGTCCGCGAGGGCTACGCCAAGGACTACCTGTTCATCGGCGGCGCCTGGCGCGACCATGTGCTGACCGCCCTGACCACGCCACATCCGGTCGACCCGCCGCCCGCCGGATAGCGCCCGTCGCGGAACCGTGCGCTTCCGCCTGCCGTTGCCTTCACGAGAGCCGATCGCAATACGCCGATCGACCATCGCAGCGAGGAGGCGACAGTGCCGGACGACCACCCGCCGACGATCAACACCACCGAGGCCCGCCAGGGCGAGACCAGCGGCCATATGCGCCGCGTGCTCGGCCTGTCGCTGACGGCCGCCGCCGTCGTGTTCGCCATCGTCCTGATCTGGTGGGTGGTCTGATCGGCCATCCCGATCCCGGCCACGAAAGAGGGCGGCCCGAAGGCCGCCCCGATTCTCTGACCTGCAGCGCACTCACATCCAGTAAGGCGGCACGCGGTAGTAGTCGTGCACCTGCTGCGCCCATTGCCGGTCGTCCCAGTCGAAGCGGTCGCGGACGGCATGGGCCGGGGCGCCGCGCAACTGGTCCTCGCTGATGTCGAGCTCGTAGGCGTCGAGGCCCTCATTGTAGGTCAGCATCGACCAGGGCAACGCGTAGTGGTCGCTGCCGATGCCGAGGAAGCCGCCGAAGGTCATCACGGCATAGCCGACCCGGCCGGTCCGCTTGTCGATCATCACCCGCTGGATGGTGCCGATCTTGTCGCCGTTCGGTCGCCGCACCGGGGTGCTTTCGACCTTGTCGCTGGCGATCAGCCGTTCGGTTTCGCGGCTGCTGAGATCACGCGCCGTCTGGGTCTGCATGGTTGCTCTCCATGATGGTGGGTCTCATGAAAGCAACGGCCCCGCCCGGCGACCGGTTCCGCGGAACCGGTCGCAACAGAGATAGGATCGGGAGGCGAGTCAGGCCGCAACCTCAATGCCAATGCTGGGTGCGGCGCCAATTGTTGGTGTTGTTGTGGTGCCGGTCGTGGCGCCCCCAGTTGCGGTTGTGGTTGTCGTGGTTCCGCCAGCGATGCTGGTCCTGGCGATGGTTGTTGTAGCGGCCAGCCACGAACGGACGCCTGTGGTCCCTGCTGTCGACCAGCAGGACGGAGGCGGGACGGTCGATCTGGGGTGCCGACGGGGCGGCCTGTGCCGGTGCTGCCGCCAGCGCGGCGATGCCGGACGACATCAGGACGGCGGAGAGGGTGGCGGCGATGCGCGCCGCTTTCAGAAGGCTGTTCAAGATTCATTCCTTTCGAGGTCGCGTGAGGCGCCCTCTGGACACCGATCCGATCACAGAGGGGCGAGGTGACCGGTCGGGCAAGCGCACCCCGGGGTCGGAGGCGCTGCATGGGAAACGGCCTGCTTCGCCGCCCCGTTCCCGGAACCAGCCCGAGGCCGGTCCGATTGATGGGATGAGGCCGCCATTCCGGATCCGCCGGACGGACGGCAACCCCGCACAGGAGGCAAGCCATGCCGAAGGGTGACAAATCGGCCTACACCGACAAGCAGAAGCGCAAGGCCGAACACATCGAGGAGGGCTACGAGGCCCGCGGCGTTTCCGAGACGGAGGCCGAGCGCCGGGCCTGGGCGACGGTCAACAAGGACAGCGGTGGCGGCAACAAGAGCGGCTCCGGCCGCGGCAAGCCCGACACCAACGCCGCGGCGAAGAAAGGTGGCAAGGCCGGCGGCAAGGCGGCTGCCGCGCGCCCGGCGGCGGCACGCAGCGCCTCGGCCAAGAAGGCCGCAGCGACCCGCAAGCGTCAGGAGCATCACGCGACATGAACATCATGCCCGAGGACGACGCGGTGATGAGTGTCCCCAAGCCACCGCCGGATGATCCGACCAAGCCGCCGATGCCAAACCCGAGGCCGGACACCCCGCCCGACGGTCCGGGGCAACCGCCACCGGAAGTGCCGCCGAGCGGCCCGGCCGAACCGCCGCCCCTGCCGGAGCCGATGCGGATGTGAACCGGGAGAGGAGGGCCGGCGCCATGCGCCGGCCCCTTCAGGTCAGACTGGCATCAGACGGTCAGTACCAGCCCCATCCGCGATGGTGGTTGCGCCAGTAGCGGTCACGGCGCCAGTCATGGCGGTCGCGGCGCCAGTCGCGATGATCGCGCCACTGGTTGCGCCGCCAATTGTCGTGGTGGTCGCCGCGCCAGCCCCGGCGGTCGTGACCCCAGTCGCGGCGATCGCGATCCCGGCGCCAATCCACCTTGGTATCGAGAGTCGTGGTGCCCTGGCCGTGCCAGACCAGCGGCGTCACCGGCGCGGGCGCCCGATCCTGGGCGAAAGCAGCGCCGGAAGCACCGGCGAGAAGCAAAGCCGCCGAAGCGGCGACAAGAACGCGCTTCATACGGGACAACATGGCGATCGATCCTCTTTCATAAGCGTCCGGCCAGACCTGTTGGTGTCATGCGGACCTGCAACCCACACGAAGCACCGACGCCATTCCGTCGCGAGGACAAAGAGAATCTGAAAAATCATCCAAGAGTTCAGTCAGTATTCAAGGGAACCTTCGTTCGATCCGGTTCTTGACTTGAAATTACCACAAAGCTGACAAAATCTATATTCACTACAAAAGCTAGGTATAACGCCGGAACTCATTGGCCCAGAGCCCATTTTCCTGGAAAGATCCCTTCAGCGCAGCCGCAAAATCCGTCGATTCACGGCCGCTGCCATGACATCCGACACAAACCCATGCAGCCGGCCGTCAGCCGTTGCGAGGCCGGTCGGCCCGAGGATCGGTCGGCCCAGGCTTCAGAGAATGGCGAGGGGGAGCTTGCGCCGCGGCGGCGGGAAGGCGCGGTCGAGGGCCGCGAGGTCGGCCTCGTCGAGCACGAGGTCGAGCGCCTGGCGATGCTCGCGCAGCCGGTCGATCCGGCTCGATTTCGGGATCGCCACCACGCCCTGCCGGGTCAGCAGCCAAGCCAGCGCCACCGTCGCCGGCGCCACCCCGTGCCTTCGGGCGACGCCACCGAGACCGGGGTCGTCGAGCAGCCGGCCCTGGCCGAGTGGCGAATAGGCCATCACCGGCAGGCCGCGGTCCTGGCACCAGGGCAGGAGATCCCATTCGATGCCGCGCGCGCCCAGGCTGTAGCAGACCTGGTCGGTCGCGGTGCGGCCCTCATCCTCGCGGCCCCAATCCTCGAGGTCGTCGAGGTCGAAATTGCTGACGCCCCAATCCACCACCTTGCCGGCGGCCCGCAGCTGCTCGAACGCCTCGATGGTCTCGGCATAGGGCGCCGAACCCTGCCAGTGGAGGAGGTAGAGGTCGATCCGGTCGGTGCCGAGCCGGCGCAGACTGCGCTCGCAGGCGGCGACCGCGGCGGCACGGCCGGCATTGTGGGGATAGACCTTGCTGACCAGGAACACCCCGTCGCGCCGGCCGCGGATCGCCGCGCCCACCACCTGCTCGGCGCCGCCCTCGCCATACATCTCGGCGGTGTCGATCAGGCTGAGGCCGAGATCGAGTCCGGCAGCCAGCGCCGCCGCCTCCTCGTCGGCCTCGCGCCGGTCCTCGCCCATGCCCCAGCTGCCCTGCCCCAGGATCGGCATGGCGGCGCCCGACGGCAGGGCCACGGTGGTCTCTCCCGCCGGCCGGCGGCGCAGGCCGGACCCGTCGATGCTGCTCATCTCTGCTGCTCCCCCGCCGGCCGCCTCACTCCGCCACCGCGACCTGATCCTGGCGCGCCGCGCCGGCCGGCGCCAGGGTCCAGATCGCCAGCGATTCCTGCCGGCCGCGGATCTCGGTCCGCCCGGCGGGATCGAAAGCCCCCAGCACCTCGCGCGGGCAGCCCTCGCGGCCGGCCTGGATCACGGCGGCGTCGCTGGCCACGACCTGGGTCTCGAGGCGGCGGCTCAGCCGCTCCAGCCGGCTGGCGACGTTGACGGTGTCGCCGACCACGCCGAATTCCAGCCGGCGCTCGTCGCCGATATTGCCCATCACCACCGGGCCGTAATGCAGGCCGATGCCGACCGCCATCGGCTGGGCGCCCCGCGCGGCCCGCTTGGCGTTCCACCGCACCAGGTCGGCGCACATCGCCCGGGCGCAGCGCAGCGCGTTGGAGGCGTCGCGCGGCCCCGATTGCGGCGTGCCGAAGGTCGCCATGACGCAGTCGCCGATATATTTGTCGATGGTGCCGTCATGGGCGAAGACCTGCTCGGCCATGCGGCGGTGGAAGCTGCGCAGCAGCGCCACCACCCGCTCCGGCGCCAGGCCCTCGGCCTGGCCGGAGAAGCCGACGATGTCGACGAACAGGATCACCGCCGGCTGGCGCTGGATCTCGCCGATCGGGGTGGCGGAGCTGGCGAGCCGGCTGACCAGATTGGGCGAGAAGTAGCGCGACAGCGCCATCTTCGCCGCCTCGGTCCGCGCCACCCGCCCGACCAGCCGCCGCGACCGCCACACCGACAGCGCCAGCACCAGCGTGACCAGCACCAGGATGACGGTCTGGATCATCCACAGCGTCACATTGACCGCATGCGGGTCGAGCGACCGGGTGGCGCGCTCCACATCGGTTCGCACGCTCATGTCGACCACGTCGGAGGCGCGAAACAGGATGGTGTCGGACCGCGTCGCCAGCCACAGGAAGCCGAGCGACCAGGCCCCCGCCAGCCCGGCGCCCACCAGCAGCACCAGCTTCGGCGAATAGCTCAGCGCCACGCCGCACAGGAACAGCAGCAGGAACAGGAAATTGGGCAGCCGCTGGGTGAACTGCACCGGCAGGTCGGCACCGAACAGCGGGTTCGGCGCCACCATCAGCACGGTCAGCAGCAGCGCGTCGGCCACCAGGAAGGCGCCGACGCCCATCACGCCGATGCGGCGGCGGCGCTGCAGCAGATAGGGGATCAGGCCCAGCACCAGGAAGACGGCCATGACCCCGAGATAGACCACGGACCGGGTGGCGGGCACCGACAGCACGGTGTAGATCGCCAGCAGCGCCAGGACCAGCACGCGGCCGTAGAAGACGTAGGACAGGCCTGCCCGCTCTTCCCGCTCGATGGCCCCCTTGATGCCGCCGAGCGCCGCCTGCGCCGGTACTGCCATGCCTGCCCTCCCACTGAGTCCCGGTGGAAATGGTCCCGGCGACCCGGCTTCGCCAGGGGGGCGGATCGTGGTAGATGACGTGCGGTCGCCCCTGCCCTGCGCCACCCCACCACCCCCAGGGCTTTCCCCGGGCGCGATCCTTCCTTATAAGAGCGCGCTCCTTCTGGAGCGTGCCCCTCCGTACCTTGCAGGCCGCCCCCATGCCCAAGCGCACCGACATCCGCTCGATCTGCATCATCGGCGCCGGACCGA
Source organism: Inquilinus ginsengisoli (assembly GCF_031453975.1). Lineage (NCBI taxonomy): Bacteria > Pseudomonadati > Pseudomonadota > Alphaproteobacteria > Rhodospirillales > Rhodospirillaceae > Inquilinus > Inquilinus ginsengisoli. The sequence continues at coordinate 40,282 of NZ_JAVDPW010000005.1, read as the reverse complement.
TCGTCATCGGCCAGGCCTGCGAATTCGACTATTCCGGGGCCCAGGCCTGCAAGGCGCTGAAGCAGGAAGGCTACCGCGTCATCCTGGTCAATTCCAACCCGGCGACGATCATGACCGATCCGGAGCTGGCGGACGCGACCTATATCGAGCCGATCACCCCGGAATTCGTCACCCGCATCCTCGAGGCCGAGCGGCCGGACGCGCTGCTGCCGACCATGGGCGGGCAGACCGCGCTGAACACCGCCATGGCGCTGGCCGATGACGGCACGCTGGAGCGGCTGGGGATCGAGCTGATCGGGGCCAAGCGCGACAGCATCGAGAAGGCCGAGGACCGCGCCAAGTTCCGCGAGACCATGGAGGCGATCGGCCTGGAATCGCCGAAGAGCGTGGTGGTCCATTCGCTGTCCGAGGCGATCGACGCGCTGCCCGAGGTCGGGCTGCCGGCGATCATCCGCCCGTCCTTCACCCTGGGCGGCACCGGCGGCGGCATCGCCTACAACCGGGTCGAGTTCGAGGAGATCGTGCGCTCCGGCCTCGCCGCCAGCCCGACCCGCGAGGTGCTGATCGAGGAATCGGTCCTGGGTTGGAAGGAGTATGAGATGGAGGTGGTCCGCGACCGCGCGGACAACTGCATCATCATCTGCTCGATCGAGAACATCGATCCGATGGGCATCCACACCGGCGACAGCGTCACCGTCGCGCCGGCGCTGACCCTGTCGGACAAGGAATACCAGCTGATGCGCGACGCCTCGATCGCGGTGCTGCGCGCGATCGGCGTCGACACCGGCGGGTCGAACGTGCAGTTCGCGGTCGACCCCGAGACCGGCCGCATGGTCGTGATCGAGATGAACCCGCGGGTCAGCCGGTCCTCGGCCCTGGCGTCGAAGGCGACCGGCTTCCCGATCGCCAAGGTCGCGGCCAAGCTGGCGGTCGGCTACACCCTGGACGAGCTGGTCAACGACATCACCCAGGTGACGCCGGCCAGCTTCGAACCGACGATCGACTATGTCGTCGTCAAGATGCCGCGCTTCACCTTCGAGAAGTTCCCGGGCGCCGAGCCGACCCTGACCACCAGCATGAAGTCGGTGGGCGAGGCGATGTCGATCGGCCGCAACTTCGCCGAGGCGCTGCAGAAGGCGCTGCGGTCGATGGAGACCGGGCTGACCGGGCTGGACGAGATCGAGATCCCCGGCGTCACCATGGACGCGCCGGACCTGCAGGTGGTGCGCGCCGCCCTGTCGCGCCCGACCCATGACCGGCTGCTGGTGATCGCCCAGGCCATGCGCCTCGGCCTCGGAGTCGAGGAGATCCGCGCCGCCTGCAAGTTCGACCCCTGGTTCCTGCGCGAGATCGAGAAGATCGTCGCGGCGGAAGAGGAGGTCCGGCGCTATGGCCTGCCCGAGGACGCCCAGGGCTTCGCCCGGTTGAAGCGGCAGGGCTTCTCCGACGCCCGGCTGGCCAAGCTGGCGGATGTCAGCGAGGCGGAGGCCAGCGCCGCCCGCCGCGGCCTGGGCGTGGTGCCGGTCTACAAGCGGATCGACACCTGCGCCGGCGAGTTCGCGTCGGCCACCCCCTACATGTATTCGACCCATGAGGCCGGCTTCGACGCCGGCGAATGCGAATCCGACCCGACCGGCCGCGAGAAGATCGTCATCCTCGGCGGCGGTCCGAACCGGATCGGCCAGGGCATCGAGTTCGACTATTGCTGCGTCCACGCCGCCTATGCGCTGAAGGAGGCCGGCTACGAGACCATCATGGTCAACTGCAACCCGGAGACGGTGTCGACCGACTACGACACCTCGGACCGGCTGTATTTCGAGCCGCTGACCGCCGAGGACGTGATCGAGCTGATCCGGGTCGAGCAGCGCCGCGGCACGGTCAAGGGCGTGATCGTCCAGTTCGGCGGCCAGACGCCGCTGAAGCTGGCGCATGACCTGACCGCCGCCGGCATCCCGATCCTGGGCACGCCGAAGGATGCGATCGACCTGGCCGAAGACCGCGAGCGCTTCCGCGACCTGCTGGACCAGCTGGGCCTGCGCCAGCCGCAGAGCGGCATCGCCCGGTCGGTCGAGGAGGCCGAGGCGATCGCCCAGGAGATCGGCTTCCCCTGCCTGATGCGCCCGTCCTACGTGCTGGGCGGCCGGGGCATGGAGATCGTCCACGACCTGCAGGGCTTCCGCCGCTACATCACCACCGCGGTCAAGGTCTCCGGCCGCAACCCGGTGCTGGTCGACCGCTACCTGCAGGATGCGATCGAGGTCGATGTCGACGCGGTGCGCGACGGCACCCAGGTCTATGTCGCCGGCATCATGGAGCATATCGAGGAGGCCGGGATCCATTCCGGCGACAGCGCCTGCGCCCTGCCGCCCTATTCCCTGCCCGCCTTCGTGGTGCGCGAGATCGAGCGCCAGACCAAGGTGCTGGCCGACGCGCTCGGCGTCATCGGCCTGATGAACACCCAGTTCGCGGTCAAGGACAACGAGGTCTACGTCATCGAGGTCAACCCGCGCGCCAGCCGCACCGTGCCCTTCGTGGCCAAGGCGACCGGCACGCCGATCGCCAAGATCGCGGCCCGGGTGATGGCCGGCGAGAAGCTGGCCGACTTCACCCTGCGCGGCCCGAACCCGCCCTACACCGCGGTGAAGGAAGCGGTGTTCCCGTTCAACCGCTTCCCCGGCGTCGACGTGATCCTGGGGCCGGAGATGAAGTCGACCGGTGAGGTCATGGGCCTGGACCGCGACTTCGGCCGCGCCTTCGCCAAGAGCCAGCTGGGCGCCAACCAGAAGGTGCCGCTGGCCGGCACCGTCTTCATCTCGGTCAAAGACCGCGACAAGGCGGCGATCGTCGCCATCGCCCGGCGCATCGCCGAGCTGGGCTTCGAGATCCTGGCGTCGAGCGGCACCGCCACGGCGCTGGAGCAGGGCGGCCTCAAGGTCCGGCGCATCAACAAGGTGATGGAGGGCCAGCCGCACATCGTCGACGCCATCCTGAACGGCGAGGTGCAGCTGGTGTTCAACACCACCGACGGCGCCCAGACCGTGCGGGACAGCTTCGGCTTGCGCCGCGCCGCGCTGGTCAATAACATTCCCTACTCGACGACCGTGGCCGGGGCGCGCGCGACTGTGGAGGCGATCGCCGCGCTGAAGGCCGGGGCGCTTGAAGTCGCCCCGCTGCAATCCTACCTAGGTTCGGCGCGGTAGCACCGGGGGCAGGGATACGAGCAGGTCTGATGGACCGGCGTCCGTGACGCCGGCTGTAATGTTTATTGGCTTTTTGGGACTGGAGCACGATGGAAAAGGTGCCGATGACCGCGGGGGGGTTCAACCGCCTGCAGGAAGAATTGAAGCATCTGAAGAGCGTGGCACGACCCGAGGTGATCAAGGCGATCGCCGAGGCGCGCGAGCATGGTGACCTGTCCGAGAACGCGGAATACCACGCGGCGCGGGAGCGCCAGAGCTTCATCGAAGGCCGGGTGATGGAACTCGAGGACCGGATCAGCCGGGCCGAGATCATCGACACGTCCAAGCTGTCCGGCGACACCGTCAAGTTCGGCGCCACCGTGACCCTGGCCGACGAGGACACCGAGGAAGAGATCACCTACCAGATCGTCGGACAGGACGAGTCCGACATCAAGGAAGGCCGGCTTTCGATCACGGCCCCCCTGGCGCGGTCGCTGATCGGCAAGTCCGAGGGCGACCAGGTCGAGGTCACCACCCCCGGCGGCTCCAAGAGCTACGAGATCGTCACCGTCCAGTTCGTCTGACCACATCGGTCCGACCGGACGCCACAAACGGCCCTGTCCCTGGCAGGGCCGTTTGCGTTCCGGACGCCTGCCGACCTCCCGGATCTTAGGGGATTGTCATCCGGCCCCGCGATCCCGATCCTGGCAGGTGGGGCCTCGGCGTTGCTGGCAGCCGCTGGCCCGGTCGGGGGGAGGGCCATGGCCATGGCGCGGGTGACCGGGGTGCGGGCTTTGCCGATCGTCGGCCTGGTGTTCCTGGGGCTGGGGCTGCTCGGGCTGATCGGGGCCGGCGTGCTGGGCCTGCTGGAGCTGCGCAGCAACCGGCAGGCGCAGGCCGACGGCGTCATCATCGGCTTCGACAACGGGCCGGAGGTGGAATTCACCACCAGCCAGGGCACCACAGCGCAGTTCCGCAGCCCGGTGAGGAGCACCAGCTTCGCCCGCGGCGACCATCTGGCGGTGGCCTACGACCCTGCCGACCCCAGCGACGCGGCGGTCGACGGCTTCGCCGGCCGCTGGTTCCTGCCCGGCCTGTTCGCAATCATCTTCGGCGTCTTCTTGGTGATGGGCGCCGTGCTGTCGCTGGTGGGAAACATCCTGATCGGCCGCGGCCGCCCGGCGCAACGCTAGGACCACGACCGGCACCGACCTATCGGCCCATTGTCTAATCCCTTGCTCGGACAGCAGAATTTGTCTGCGCCCACCCGGCTGCCAGATGTCATCCAGGCGATACCGATGTTAAATCGAACCGTCATCATCCCCGCGTAGGGATCGCCCCGTCGCCATCGTCGCGGACATGCACGGCGACCACAGGGGAGATCAGGATGACCGTCGTGACCAAGCTGTCGGCGGCCGCGTTCGCGCTGGCTGCCGCCGCGGTGTTTGCGCAGCCGGCCCAGGCCGAGCGCACCAAATTCGAATTCTGGTACGGGCTGACCGGCGACCTGGAGCAGCGGGTGCAGGAGACCTGCAAGCGCTTCAACGACAGCCAGCCCGACTACCAGGCGGTCTGCGTCGGCCAGGGCGGCTACCCGAACACGGTGCAGAACGCCATCGCCGCCTACCGCGCCCAGAAGCAGCCGACCGTGGTGCAGGTGTTCGACGCCGGCACGCTGGACCTGATGCTGTCAGGCGCCTTCGTCCCGGCCCGCAAGCTGATGGCCGACAACGGCTACGACATCAAGTGGGACGACTATTTCGGCGGCATCGCGAACTATTATGCGACGTCGAAGGGCGAGCTGATGTCGTTCCCCTTCAACTCCTCGACGGCGCTGTTCTACTGGAACAAGGACGCCTTCGCCAAGATCGGCCGCGACAAGGCGCCAGAGACCTGGGAGGACGTCGAGCAGGCGTCGCGCCAGCTGAAGGCCGCCGGCTACGACTGCCCCTTCGCCTTCAACTTCGACCCCTGGACCAACCTCGAACAGTTCTCGGCCATCCACAACCAGCCGATCGCCAGCAAGAACAACGGCTATGACGGGCTGGACGCCGAGCTGGTGTTCAACAAGACCAAGTTCGTCGACCAGGTCACCTTCATCAAGAAGATGTACGACGAAGGCATCTTCGTCCTGAAGGCCAAGGGCGGCGTGCAGGACACCCAGGACGTCGTCGACAGCTTCTCCTCGGGCGCCTGCCAGATGATCCAGACCTCGGTCGGCGACCACGGCACCATCGGCAAGCTGGCCAAGCCCGACATGCATTGGGACGTGGCCAAGCTGCCGGTCTGGGCCGGCACCGAGCGCAAGAACTCCCTGGTCGGCGGCGCCTCGCTGTGGGTCCTCGCCGGCAAGTCCGAGGGTGAATACAAGGGCGCCGCGGCGTTCCTGAACTTCCTCGCCCAGCCCTCCTCGGTGGAGTGGTGGTCGACCGTCACCGGCTACATCCCGGTGACCAATTCCGGCTTCCAGGCGATGAAGGCGGCCGGCTTCTACGACAAGGCGCCCTACAAGGGCCGCGAAGTGGCGATCGAAAGCTTGACCTTCACCCCGACCACCCCGGTCTCGCGTGGCATCCGCCTCGGCGGCTACGTGCAGGTCCGCAAGGAGGTGCAGGACGCGCTGCAGGCGATCATCGCCGGCAAGGTCTCGGTCCAGGAAGGCCTCGACCAGGCGGTGGAGCGCGGCAACGCGGTGCTGCGCCGCTTCGAGAAGACCTACAACGGCAAGCAGCTGCTCTAAGGCCCATTCTCCGGGTCGTCATCCCGGGCGCGGTGCGGCACGGCAGTGCTGCACCGCAGACCCGGGTTCTCTTCCCGATAGTCGCCGAAGAGATCCTCGCTTCCGCGGGGATGACAGCCAGGGCGAATGCCCCGCTGCCAAGCCTCCAGATCGGATCCGATGGAAAAACGTGCCTTCTTCAGGAATCGGGGCCTGGCCTGGCTGCTGATCGCGCCGCAGCTGCTGCTGGTGTTCCTGTTCTTCTACTGGCCCACCGCCCAGGCGCTGTACTGGGCCTTCACGCTGGAGCAGCCCTGGGGCGGCGGCAACCAGTGGGTCGGGCTGGGGAATTTCGAGGCCATCTTCAGCGACGGCGCCTATTGGAACTCGATCGGCGTCAGCTTCGCCTACGCCGTGCTGGCCACCGGCATCGCCATGGGCGGCGCCCTGGTGCTGGCGCTGTTCGTCGACCGCCAGCTGCGCGGCTTCCGCGCCTACCGCTCGATCTTCGTGTGGCCCTATGCCATCGCGGCCCCGGCCGCCGCCGTCGCCTTCCGCTTCATCTTCTCGCCCGACAGCGGGATGATCGGCGCGCTGAACGCGCTGTGGCCCGGGCTGTGGGACCCGCTGCTGAACGGTCCCCAGGCCCTGGTCATGGTGGTTCTGTGCCATGCCTGGATCTGGATCGGCTACAACTTCATCTTCTTCCTGGCCGGGCTGCAGTCGATCCCCAAGAGCCTGATCGAGGCCAGCGCCATGGACGGGTCGGGCGCCCTGCGCCGGATGGTCGATATCCAGCTGCCGCTGATCGCCCCGACCCTGTTCTTCCTGATGGTGATCAACCTCACCGGCAGCTTCACCGACAGCTTCGGCATCGTCGACATCATGACCCAGGGCGGCCCGGCTAAGGGCACCGAGGTCATGGTCTACAAGATCTATTTCGACGGCTTCAAAGGCCTCGACTACTCCGGCGCCGCCGCCCAGAGCATCGTGCTGATGCTGCTGGTCATGGGCCTGACCTTCGTCCAGTTCCGCTGGGTCGAACGGCGCGTGCATTACGGCTGACGGAGGCGGCGATGATCGAACGCACCCCCATCCTGAACGCGGTCACCCACCTGATCCTGATCGCCGGCCTGCTGCTGGTGCTGCTGCCCTTCGTCATCGTCGTGGTGGCCGCGACCAAGGACCTGCGGGGCGTGAACCAGGTGCCGATGAGCCTGATCCCCGGCACCCATCTGCTCGACAACCTGGCCGAGGCCTGGGGCCGCGGCGATTTCGGCCGGTCGCTGCTGAACAGCCTGATCGTCTCGGTGGGCGTCACCGCCGGCAAGATCGCCCTGGCGGCGCTGACCGCCTTCTCCATCGTGTTCTTCCGCTACCGCGCCCGGATGCTGGCCTTCTGGCTGATCTTCACCACCCTGATGCTGCCGCTGGAGGTCCGCATCGTGCCGACCTATGCGGTGGCCGCCAACGTGCTGGCGCCGTTCCAGAGCATCCTCGACGCCACCGGCCTGTCGACCCTGATCGCCTGGGTCACCGGCATCCAGGTCAGCCTGGAGTGGAACCTGCTGAACTCCTACCCCGGCCTGATCCTGCCGCTGGTGGCGACGGCCACCGGCACCTTCCTGTACCGCCAGTTCTTCCTGACCGTGCCGGACGAGCTGCTGGAAGCGTCGAAGATGGACGGCGCCGGGGCCATGCGGTTCTTCGCCGAGATCCTGATGCCGCTGTCGCGCACCAACATGCTGGCGCTGGCCGCGATCCTGTTCGTCTACAGCTGGAACCAGTACCTGTGGCCGCTGCTGGTCACCACCGACCCGGCCTTCGGCACCGCGGCGGTCGAGCTGAAGCGCCTGATCCCCCCGGTCACCGGCGGGCTGCCGGAATGGCATGTGGTGATGGCCGGCACCCTGATCGTCATGGCGCCACCGCTGCTGGTGGTCGCGCTGATGCAGCGCTGGTTCGTGCGCGGCCTGATCGCCACCGAGAAGTGAGGAGACCTGCCATGGCCCACATCGCCATCCGCGACGTCCGCAAGAGCTACGGCAAGACCCCGGTGGTGCATGGCGTCGACCTGGACCTGCCCTCCGGCACCTTCGCCGTGATCCTCGGGCCTTCCGGCTGCGGCAAGTCCACCCTCTTGCGCATGATCGCCGGGCTGGAGGAGATCTCGTCCGGCGAGATCGCCATCGGCGGCCGGGTGGTGAACCAGCTGGAGCCGCGCGAGCGCGGCTGCGCCATGGTGTTCCAGAACTACGCCCTGTACCCGCACATGACCGTGGCCCAGAACATGGGCTATGCGCTGAAGGTGGCCGGGGTGCCGAAGGCCGAACGCCTGGCCAAGGTGCGCGAGGTGGCGAAGCTGGTGGGGCTGGAGGACTTCCTCGACCGCAAGCCGGCCCACCTGTCCGGCGGCCAGCGCCAACGCGTCGCCATGGGCCGCGCCATCGTGCGCGAGCCGGAGGTGTTCCTGTTCGACGAGCCGCTGTCCAACCTGGATGCCAAGCTGCGGGTACAGATGCGGGTCGAGATCCGCCGCCTGCACCGCCGCCTGGGCGCCACCTCGGTGTTCGTCACCCACGACCAGGTCGAGGCGATGACGCTGGCCGACATGCTGATCGTGATGAACAAGGGCGTGGTCGAGCAGATCGGCCGCCCCGCCGAGATCTACAACCGCCCGCGCACCCGCTTCGTCGGCAGCTTCATCGGATCGCCGGCGATGAACTTCATCGAGGGCCGTATCGTCGAACCCGGCCTGTTCCGCTTCGACGGCAACAAGGATATCGCGATCGACCCGGCTGCCGGGCGCGATTTCGTCGAACGATCGGCCGCGCTGGGCATCCGGCCCGAGGCGGTGGAGCTGGTGCCGGTCGACGTGCCCGAGGCGCTGGTCGCCACCGTCGATTTCATCGAGGAGCTGGGCGCCGGCCGTGTCGTCCACACCGATATCGACGGGCTGTCCTTCGCCGTCGCCACCGGGGCCGAGGCGGAGTATACGCCGGGCCAGCCGGTGGGCCTGCGCCTGCCGGCATCGCAACTGCACTTCTTTGACCTGACCAGCGGCCTGCGCCTCGACGCCGAGCCGTCGGCCGACCGCCGCGCCGCCATCGCCACCGCCGCCTGAGCGAGAGATCACCATGACCGACATCATCACCGCCATCGGCTTCTCCACCGGTGTCAGCGGCAAGGGCGACCTGTCGCGGCTGGACGCCGCCCTGGGCAAGCTGAACGAGATCGGCGCCGACGCGGCCGAGCTGTCGCTCTACGGCGAGGACCTGATCGCCGGCGGCCGGCTGCTGCCCGACCGGGTGCACCGGCTGGAGCAGATCTGCCGCCGCCACGACCTGCGCTACACCGTGCATGGCCAGATCGTCTCCAACTTCATGGACGAGCGGCATCTCGACCTGCAGAAGGCGGTGGTGCGGTCGATGCTGGAGCTGTGCGACCAGGTCGGCGCCACCGTGCTGGTGCACCATGCCGGCCAGGCGCCGATGGCCGACCAGGCCGGCCGCGACCGGCTGGACGACCTGGAGCGCCAGGCCCTGGCCGAGCTGGCCGACACCGCCCGCGGCTATGGCGTGCGCCTGGCCTTCGAGAACATCTTCGCCATGGGCGACCACGAATACCGCCAGACCCCGGCCGAGGTGGCGGAGACGGTGCGCGCCGTCGACCACCCCAACCTGTGCACCCTGATCGATTTCAGCCACGCCTATATCGAATGCACTCGCCGCGGCCTGGACTGGCGCAGCCAGATCCGCAGCATGGCCTCGGCCACCGGCCACCTGCACGTCCATGACAGCTTCGGCCGGCCGTACAGCATGACGAAGTTCTACGAGCCGTCCGAGGCGGTGGCGCTGGGCATCGGCGACCTGCACCTGCCGCTGGGCTGGGGCGACATCCCCTGGGAGGAGATCTTCGCCGAGCTGCGCTTCCAGCCCGGCACCACCATGATCCTGGAGCTCAACGCCGACCGCTACGAGGGCGAGCTGGCCGAGAGCCTGGCCCGCGCCCGGCGCCTCGCCGCGCTGTGCAACCAGCGGGCGCTGGCGGCCTGATCCGGATCATGCGGGACCTCATCACCAGGCGGGCCGGCGTGCTGCCGGCCCCGGACCCGATCCTGCTGGCCGACGCCGCCCTGGCGCCGGACGATTGGCATGACCGTTTCGCCGCCCAGGTGCCGGCGCTGACGGCCGTGGAGCACCGCCCGGGACCGGATGAGAGCGCCCCCCTGCCCGGCCGGCTGCGCGTGGCGGCCTGGAACGCCGAGCGGCTGAAATACGCCGCCCCCTCCGCCGCCCTGCTGCGCGGCGCCGATGTGGTGCTGCTGACCGAGGCCGACATCGGCATGGCCCGGTCGGGCAACCGGCACACGGTGCGCGACCTGGCCGAGGCGCTGGGCATGGGCTGGGCCTATGGCGTGGAGTTCGTCGAGCTCGGCCTCGGCGATTCCCGCGAATGCGAATGGCATGCCGACGAGGACAACCGCATCGGGCTGCACGGCAACGCCATCCTCAGCCGCCACCGGCTGGTCGACCCGGTGATCATCCCGCTGGACGCCGGCGGCACCTGGTTCGCGGGACGGACCGGCAGCCAGCGCCGGCTGGGCGGCCGCATGGCGCTGGCCGCCCGGCTGGATTCGCCGCGGCCGCTCTGGCTGGTGGCCGCCCATCTCGAAAGCCACAGCGACGCCGCCGACCGCGGCCGCCAGGCCGAGCGGCTGGTGGCGGCGATCGACCGGCTGGTCCCGGCCGGCGCCGGGGTGGTGCTGGGCGGTGACTTCAACACGACGGAAGCGCCGGGCCCGCTCGACGCCACTGGGGCCGAGCCGCTGTTCGCGGTGCTGCGCGACGCCGGCTTCGACTGGCGCCGCTGCAACGCGCCCGGCCCGACCCAGCGCACCCGCCCGGACGGCACCCCCGTGCCGCCCTTCGCCAAGCTGGACTGGCTGTTCACCCGGAATGCCGAGGCCGAGGCGCCGGAGACCATCGCGGCGGTGGACGCGGAGGGGCAAGCCATCTCCGACCACGAGGTCGTGGCGGCGACGGTGGTGGTCGGTGGAACGGTGATCGGACGGCTGCAGGCAGCGAGCACCGACGCCTGATCCCGTTCCGCATCCTCGCCTTCAAACTGTCATCCTCGGGCTTGACCCGAGGATCCAGGGGCGGCCAGAGCGGCTCTTGGTGGCCCCTGGATTGCCGGGTCAAGCCCGGCAATGACAGGAAGGGGGAAGCCCTGCTCACATGACCCCGATGTCATGAAACATCCCGGCCAGCGCTTGCGAATAAGGGAGTGACCGCGCATCTCTGTCCGCGTGGCCGTGACCCGACCGAGCCCACCGAGGACCCGATGCGTTGGCCTTTCCATGATCGCGGCGGCCGCTTCTCCTGGCTGAAGACCGTGGTCTTCGCCCTGCTGTTCCTGCCTGGCCTGTGGTATGGCGGGCGGCTGCTAGCTGGTGACCTAGGCGCCGACCCGGTGCAGACCTTCCTGCGCAATATCGGGCTGTGGACGCTGTACCTGCTGGTCATCGGCCTGGCGGTGACGCCGCTGAAGCGGGTGCTGCGCTGGCCGCAGCTGATCCAGGTGCGGCGCATGATCGGCGTCGCTGCCGCGACCTATGTCCTGATCCATCTCACCGGCTACATCGTCACCCAGCATTTCGACCTGGGCTTCGTGGCGTCGGAAATCGTCAAGCGCCTCTACCTCACCATCGGCTTCGTGGCGCTGTTGTGCCTGATGCCGCTGCTGGCCACCTCGACCGACGCCATGATCAAGCGCCTGGGCGGCCGCAACTGGCAGCGGCTGCACCGGCTGATCTACCCGATCGTGGTGCTGGGGCTGGTCCACGGGGTGATGCAGTCCAAGATCGATGTCGCCATCCCGACCATGCTGGCCGGCTTTACCATCTGGCTGCTGGCCTGGCGGGTGCTGGACAGCCGCTTCGGCCGCGGCGATGCGCTGCCGCTGTGGTCGCTGATGCTGCTGTCGGTGGTCACCGCCCTGGTGGTGGCCGGCGGCGAGGCGGCGATGTACGGGCTGTTCACCGGCATCGACCCGATGCGGGTGCTGCGCGCCAACCTGATGTTCGGCTTCGGCCCGCGCCCGGCCTGGATCGTGCTGGGCGCCGGCCTGGCCGTGACCCTGCTGGCGGGGCTGCGCCGGCTGCAGAAGTCCCCGGCCCGCCGCCGCGCCGTGGCGTAGCCGGACCGAGGTCGGCTATCGCGGCAGCCGGAGAATCGTGTTCCTCCGGGTCTTCTGCGCAAGGCGATAACCACGCGCCAGGCACAGCTTGATGCAGGTCTTGTTGCGGTGCGTCTCGACGATCAGCATCCGCGGCCACCTGTCCTCGTCCGCGGCGCCGAAGAACTGGGTCAGAACGCGGCCTTCAGCGCCTTCGATGTCGAGTTTGATGGCGTCCGGCCGGTGGATCCCGGCGTCGTCCAGCAGCGTGTCCAACGTCCTGCAGGGCACGACCACCCTGGGGCGACGATCGACGCCGGAGTCGACGATGCTGCTGGCGCCCTTGTTGTCCCGATCCACGAACATCACGGTCTCCTCGCCGTGGTCGGACACCGCGCATCGCACCGCCTGGACTTCGGTCAGGCCGTTGACGTGGAGATTGAACGACAATCTGCGAAAGATGTCGGGCTGCGGCTCGACCGCCAGGATGCGGGCCGACGGCCCCACGGCCCTGGCGACGGCCAGCGAGTAGAGGCCGACATTCGCCCCGAGGTCGACGAAGGCGAAATCCTCGGTCGCGGCATCCGCCAGCGCCCGCAATTCGGCCGTGTCGAAGAATTGCGGCGTGAACAGCGCGCGCTTCTCGCAGACATTGTCCGACAGGTCGATCCGCATGCGGGACCCGAGGATCTCGGTGTCGACGATGGCGCCGCCGCCCATCATGCCGAGCGGCCGGAGCGTCACCGCGACCCGGCGGCAGAACTCGCTTTCCGGCAGCGCGCGCGTGGCCGCACCGATCAGGCGAAGGGGAAGGGAGGGAGCGAAGGCGCCGAATGGCGCGTGGCCCGAGCCGGGCTTGGATTCCTGAGACATGGGGGGCCAACGGGTGGCCCCGGCGATCGTTCCGATGCGATGCGTCGCACCCGGTGCCCGAGACGGCGGTCTCCGGCGCGGCCGATCACTGGCCGGGCTGCCTGATCCAGACGATCGCGGCGACCAGGCCCAGCAGCAGCGCGCCGCCGCTGAGCAGCATCGCCAGCCGCATGCCTTCGATCGAGGCGCCGCCGCCGCCGATGGCGCCCAGCACGGCGACGCCGATGGCCCCACCGGTCTGGCGCACCGCGTTGAGCACGCCCGACGCGATGCCGGCGCGGGCGCGGTCGACCGTGGCCAGCAGCGCCGCGGTCATCGGCGGCACCGTCAGCGCCGTGCCGCAGCCGATCATCAGCAGCGTCCACCAGATCGCGCCGTAATCCGTCGCCGGGCCCATCACCAGGGCCAGCGCGCCGAAGCCGGCCACGGTCAGGCACAGCCCCGACACCATCGGCAGCCGCGCGCCCCGTTGCGCCGCGATCCGCCCGGCCACGACGTTGATCAGCGCGATCAGCCCGGTCATCGGCACGAAGGCCAGGCCAGTGACGAAGGGCGACAGGCCGAGCGGCCCCTGGAAGTAGAGGCTGAGCAGGAAGGTCGAGCCGTAGAAGCCGGCATTCATCAGGAAGCCGATCAGCGACACGGTCGAGAACACCGGGTGGCGGAAAAGGCCGAGCGGCATCATCGGCACCCGGCTTCGGGCCTCGACCGCCAGGAAGCCGGCGCCGGCCACCAGGAACAGGGCCAGGCCGCCCAGCACCGCCGGATGGGTCCAGCCCAGCGGCGCGCCCTCGATGATCGACCCGGTCAGCGCCACCAGCGCGACCACCGCCAGGACCTGGCCGGGGATGTCGAGGGCGCGGCTGTGCCGGCCCTCGGTCTCGACGGTGAAGCGCAGGGTCAGCCAGATCCCGATCGCGCCGATCGGCAGGTTGACCAGGAAGATGCTGCGCCAGCCGAACAGCGCCACCAGCGCGCCGCCGACCACCGGCCCGGCCACCATCGCCATGCCGCCGGCGCCGGCCCAGATGCCGATCGCCCGCATGCGTTCGCCGGCGTCGTGATAGGCATGGGCCACGAGCGCCAGCGAACAGGGCATCAGCAGCGCCGCGCCCAGCCCCTGCCCCACCCGGGCCGCGATCAGCACCGTGCCGGACGGCGCCAGGCCGCAGGCGGCGGAGGCCAGGGTGAACAGGGCGAAGCCGGCGAGGTACAGCCGCCGAGCGCCGAAGCGATCGCCCAGCGCGCCGCCGGTCAGCAGCAGGCTGGCGAAGGCCAGGGTGTAACCGTTCACCACCCATTGCAGCCCGGCCACGCCGCCCGGCATCAGCGCGTGGATCTGGTCGAGCGCGACATTGACGATGGTGACGTCGAGCTGGACCACCACGATGCCGAGGCTGAGGGCCGTCAGCCGGGCGGCGCGCCGGGCCGGCGTGCCAGGGTCCGGACATGCATCGAAGGGCATGCGGTTGACTCGTTCGAATTCGTTCGGTCTTTGTTCCTAGCACGAGTCACGACGGCCAGGGACCGGCCATCGGCGCATCGCTGTCACGCAGACGGGTCATCCCACAGCAGGAACGAGCCATCCTCGGTCTGCACCAGCGGTGGCGCCAGCAGGGTGTCGCGCAACTCCCGCGGCAGGATGTCGAGCCGGGCCGGGTCGATCTCCTGCTCCGGCTGCTGCCGCTGCAGCCGCGCGATCCGCTCCCGCAGCAGGGCAAGGGCGGCGCTGCGTTCTCCCTCGACCAGCGCCACCGGCCATTGCACCGCCTCCGGCACCCCGGGGACCTGAGCGAACAGCATGCGGACGGCGTCGGGGGCCAGCGTGTCGGCATTGGTCAGGTCGATCTCCGCCAGGTCGGGCCGGCGCCGCTTCAGGGTCTCGATCCGCGCCTCGAGCAGCGCGTCGACCGCCGCCGCGTCACCGTCCTGCCGGCCGCCCTGGATCACGCGGAGAAGCGGCGGCTTGCTCTTGACCATAGGGCTCTCCGAAGCGGCCCCTGACGGAAACGATCCGGCGGCCATTACGATCCCGGCCCGGGCGCAGGGATGGAGAGAAACACGGCCCTGCGGCGAAGAGATGGCGGCGCCGTGGCGGGCGCGGTGCGGGCTACACTGGATGGGAGGCGGGAGGAGCGGCGACCATGACATCCGGGATCTATCTGATCCGGCATTGCCGGGCGGCCGGGCAGGAGCCGGCGGCGCCGCTGACCGAGGAAGGGCACGCCCAGGCCCTGCGGCTGCGCGACCGTCTGGCCGCAACGCCGATCGCACGAGTGGTCTCCAGCCCCTTCCTCCGTGCACGCGACAGCGCCGCTCCTCTGGCGGCGCGGCTCGGGCTGCCGCTCGGGATCGACGAGCGATTGGCGGAGCGGGTGCTGGCCGCCGACCCCGCCGAGGACTGGCGGGATCGCCTGCGCCAGTCCTTCGCCGATCCCGGCCTGCGCTGGCCCGGCGGCGAATCCGGCGCCGAGGCGATGGCGCGAGGGCGCGCCGCCGTCGATGCCGCGGCCGCCGATGCCGGCGGGCCGGTGGCGGTCGTCACCCATGGCAATCTGCTGGCGCTGATCCTGCACAGCTTCGACGGCCGCAGCGGCTTCGACACCTGGGCCGGGCTGACCAACCCGGATGTGTACCGGATCGACCCCGCCGGCCAGGTCCAGCGATGGTGGAGCGACGAGGGCTGACGCCGCCCGCACCAGTCAGTGGAGGGCTTCCGGTCCTCCCCCGGCCAGCGGTCCGGGCGGCGGCCGGATGCCGAGCAGCCCGACGATCATGGCAAGGGCCAGCAGGCCGGCGCAAAGCAGCATGGCCGCGCGCATGCCGGCGGTGGAATCGCCGCCGCCGCTGATCGCCCCGAGCATGGCGACGCCGACCGCGCCGCCGGTCTGGCGCACCGCGTTGAGCACGCCGGAGGCGACGCCGGCGCGGGTGCGTTCGACCGTCGCCAGCATTGCCGCGATCAGGGGCGGTATCACCAGCGCCATGCCGAAGCCGATGACCAACAGCGGCCACCAGATGCCGCCATAGGTCGAGGCCGGCGTCAGCACGACCGCCAGGGCGGCGAAGCCGGCCGTGCCGATGCCCAGGCCGGTCACGATCGGCAGCCGGGAGCCCCAGCGCGCCGCGATCCGCCCGGCGACGATGTTGATCAGCCCGGTCAGCCCGGTCATCGGCACGAAGGCGAGGCCGGTGACCAGGGGCGACATCCCGAGCGGCCCCTGGAAATACAGGCTGAGCAGGAACAGCGAGCCGTAGAAGGCGATGTTGACCTGGAAGCCGATGAAGGACGCGGCCGAGAAGGTCGACTGGCGGAACAGGCCGAGCGGCAGCATCGGCGCCGGGCTGCGCGCCTCGACCCACAGGAAGGCGGCGCCGGCCGTGAGGAACAGGGCGAACCCGCCCAGCACGACCGGGCTGGCCCAGCCCATCGGTTCGCCTTCGATGATCGCGCCGGTCAGCGCCACCAGCCCGACGATGGCCAGGATCTGGCCCGGAAGATCGAGGGCGCGGCTGTGCCGGCCTTCGGTCTCGACGGTGAAGCGCTGCGTCAGCCACAGCCCGACCAGGCCGATCGGCAGGTTGACCAGGAAGATGCTGCGCCAGCCGAACAGCGCGATCAGCAGCCCGCCGACCACCGGCCCGGCCACCATCGCCATGCTGCCGACCGCGCCCCAGATGCCGATCGCCCGCGCGCGCTCATGCGGATCGTGATAGGCATGGGTCAGCAGGGTCAGCGAACAGGGCACCAGCAGCGCCGCCCCCAGCCCCTGCGCCACCCGCGCCGCGATCAGCACCGGGCCGGACGGGGCCAGGCCGCAGCCCAGCGACGCCAAAGTGAACAGGGCGAATCCGACGAGATAGAGCCGCCGGGCGCCGAAGCGGTCGCCCAGCGCGCCGCCGGTCAGCAGCAGCCCGGCAAAGGCCAGGGTGTAGCCGTTGACCACCCATTGCAGCCCGGCGACGCCGTCGTCCATCAGGCCGCGGATCTGGTCGAGCGCGACATTGACGATGCTGACGTCGAGCAGCACCACCACCAGGCCCAGGCTGAGCGCAGTGAGAAGGGCGCCGCGCCGGACCGGCGCGACGGGCTTCGGGGAAGCGTCGAAGGGCATCTGCCACCTTCGGCTACGGGACTTTGAATTTCGTCGGACATACCACGGCAGCGCCGGCCTCGGATCGCCTGGGCCTGCATGACTGCGTTGACCGGGCCGCCGCGACGGCTTGCCACACGGACGAACCAACCAAGGAGATCAGGAATGACACCGACCATCGGCCGGGAGAGCCCGGACCAGGCCGAGATCCGGGACCTGCTGGCGCAGGCCGACCTACGCTCGGCCGGCCGCTACCCGGAAGACAGCCGCCCGGGGCCCGGCATCGCCGCCCTGCTGGCGCTGGAGGTCCGCTTCCTTGTCGCCCGCGACGCCGGCCGCGCGGTGGGCTGCGGCGGCTACGCGCCGGGCGGTGACGGCACGGCCGAGCTGAAGCGGATCTTCGTCATCGCCGGCGCGCGCGGCACCGGCCTGGGACGGGCGCTGCTGCAGGCGATCGAGGCGGATGCGATCGGCCACGGCATCCGCCTGATGCGGCTGGAGACCGGGATCCGGTCGGTCGAGGCGATCGGCCTGTATCGCCGCTTCGGCTATCGCGAGACCGGCCCGTTCGGCGCCTACGGCCCCGACCCGCTCAGCGTGTTCATGGAGAAGACGCTGCTGCCGCCCGCCTGATTCCCCCAAAGAAAAAACCCGTCACCCCGGGGCCGGCATCGCTGCCACTCCCCGGGATGACGGGCCAGTCCAGGCGGCCCCACAGAGCAACGGCCGCCGTCCTGTCGGATCAGGCCGCGGCCGCGACCGTCAGGCCCAGCCGCTCGGCCACGCCAGCGCCATAGGCCGGATCGGCCTTGGCGAAATGCGCGATCTGGCGGCGCTGGATCGCCTCGGGCACTGTCCGCATCGACCCGGCGATGTTGTCGAGTAGCCGGGTGCGGGCGCCGTCATCCATCAGCCGGAACAGGTCCCCGGCCTGGCTGTAATCGTCATTGCCGACGCGGTGGTCGTAGCGGTCGGCGGCGCCGCGCAGCGGCAGCGCCGGCTCGGCCGCCGCCGGGTCCTGCTTCGGCCCGCCGAAGCTGTTCGGCTCGTAATGCACCGCGCCCTTGCCGTTGTCGTCGGTCCGCATCTGGCCGTCACGCTGGTAGTTCTGGGCGGTGGTGGCGTGCGGCCGGTTCACCGGCAGCAGGGCGTGGTTGCCGCCCAGGCGGTAGCGATGCGCGTCGCCATAGGCGAACAGCCGCCCCTGCAGCATCTTGTCCGGGCTGAAGGAGATGCCGGGCACCACATTGGCCGGGCTGAAGGCCGACTGCTCGACCTCGGCGAAGTAATTCTGCGGGTTGCGGTTCAGCACCAGCTCGCCGATCTCGATCAGCGGGTGGCCGGCATGCGGCCACACCTTGGTCAGGTCGAACGGATCGATCGGGAAGGCTTCGGCCTCCGCCTCGGTCATGATCTGGACCGAGACCGTCCAGGCCGGGAAATCGCCATCCTCGATCGAGGCGAACAGGTCGCGGGTGGCGTGGTCGGGGTCGATACCGGTCATCTTCGCCGCCTGGTCGGCGGTGAAGTTCTCGATCCCCTGGCGGGTCTTGAAGTGGTACTTGACCCACACTCGCTCACCGCCCGCATTGATCCAGCTGAAGGTGTGGCTGGAGAAGCCGTCCATGTGGCGATAGCTGCGCGGCGTGCCGCGGTCGCTGAACAGGATGGTGAACTGGTGCAGCACCTCCGGCGACAGCGAGGCGAAGTCCCACACCATCGTCGCGTCCTTGAGGTTGGTCGCGGGGTTGCGCTTCTGGGTGTGGATGAAGTCCGGGAACTTCAGCGGGTCGCGGATGAAGAAGATCGGAGTGTTGTTGCCGACGATGTCGTAGTTGCCGTCCTCGGTGTAGAGTTTGAGCGCGAAGCCGCGCGGGTCGCGCTCGGCGTCGGCCGACCCCTTCTCGCCGCCGACGGTCGAGAAGCGCAGGAAGACCTCGGTCTCCTTGCCGATTTGCGCCAGGAACTTCGCCGACGTCCAGCGCGAGACGTCGGCAGTGACCCGGAAGGTGCCGTAGGCGCCGGCGCCCTTCGCATGCACCACCCGCTCCGGAATCCGCTCGCGGTTGAAATGGGCGAGCTTCTCGATCAGGTGGAAGTCCTGGATCAGCACCGGGCCGCGCGGCCCCGCCGTCAGCGAATTCTGGTTGTCGGAGACCGGGGCGCCGAAGGCGGTGGTGAGGGTCGTCATCAAGAGCTCCTGTTCGGGCGGCATGTCCGCCATGAAGGGATAGTCGAGGGGATCGGCTGATAAAGGAATTCGATCGTTCTTATCGGTGCGATAAGTGATTGCCCCGCTCCACCAGCGTCAGCAGCTGGCAGCGATGGCGGTGAAGCCGCAGCAGCAGATCGGCCGGCAGGTCGCCCTGAACCCCGACCCGGCCGTCCTCGAGGGTTAGGCGGGCATCGTGGCGGGCGAGATCGGCCATCAGCGCGTTCAAGGTCGGGCGCATTACGCGGCCTCCTGCAGCAGGTCGGTGGCGAGCGCGCGCCGCACCTGGGCCGCCAGCCCGGCGACATAGGCCGGATGGACGCCGACGGTGGGCACGCGGATGAAGGAGGGCACCCCGGCGGCGTCGGCCACCGCCCGGACTTCGCGGTCGAGTTCGACCAGCGTCTCGGAGTGTTCGGAGACGAAGGCGATCGGCACCAGCACCAGGCCGACACGGTCCTGCCCGGCCTGCTTCACCTCGTGCTCGGTGTCCGGGGTCAGCCATGCCTGCGGCGTCACCCGGCTCTGGAAGGCGATGCGCCAGTCGAGGTCGGGGATGCCGAGCGCCGCGACCACCGCCTCGGCCGAGACCCGGACATGATCGGGATAGGGATCCCCGGCCTGGACGATCGACAGCGGCAGGCCGTGGGCGGTGAACAGCAGCCGGTGCCGGCCGCCATCCCCAGGCCAGGCGCGGCGGATCAGCTCGGCCTGGGCGGCGATGAAGCCGGAATCGGCCGGCGCGGCGCCGATGCGGCGGGTCGGCGCCACCAGCCCCGCACGTCGCGCCGCCACATCCCAGTCGGCCAGCGCCGAGCGGGTGGTGGTGGTCGAATACTGCGGATACAGCGGCAGCAGCACGATCTCGTCCGGCTGCCAGGCGCGGATCGACTCGGCCGTCTCCGCCGCGAAGGGGTGCCAGTAGCGCATCGCCACGAAGGGCCGGACCTCGCCGAGGTCGCGCAGCTGCGCCGCCACCGCCCGGCCCTGAGCCCGGGTCTGCAGCAGGATCGGCGAGGCGCCGCCGAGCTGGCGGTAGATCTCGCGCGCCACCGGGGTGCGGCGATGGGCGATCCAGCGCGCCACCCCGGCCCGCAGCAGGCCCGGCAGGCGGATGATCTCGGGGTCGGAGAAGAAGTTGCGCAGGAACGGGCCGACGGCGTCGAGCCGGTCCGGCCCGCCGATCTGCAGCAGCACCAGGGCGATGCGGCGACGGCGGGCGACGAGGGCGGGTCTGGCGATGGAGGGCATGGCTGGCTCCTGGCGTTGACCCCAGCCTCGCCGACCAAGCCGATAAGATCCAATCGATCGACTCTATGTAGAAGATAGGCGTTGCTTATCCTACATTGGAGTCATGACCCTCTCCGGCCTGTCCCTCCGCGATCTCGAATACCTCGTCGCCGTCGCCGACCTCCGCCATTTCGGCCAGGCGGCGGAGCGCTGCGGCGTCAGCCAGCCGGCGCTGAGCATGCAGATCCGCAAGCTGGAGGAGACGCTGGGCCTGGCCGTGTTCGAGCGCGGCAAGACCGTGCTGGTCACCGCCAAGGGCGACGCCATCCTGGCCCAGGCCCGGCGCGTGCTGCTGGAGGCGCGACGGCTGATGGCGCTGGCGCAGGAGCTGGACGCCCCGCTGTCCGGCCCGCTGTCGGTCGGGGCGATCGAGACGCTGGGCCCCTACCTGTTCCCGCACATGCTGCGGCCGCTGCGCGAGGCCTTCCCGCGGCTGGAGCTGATCCTGAATGAGGGCCGCACCTACCAGCTGGTCGAGGCGCTGCGGCATGGCGCGCTGGATCTGGTGTTCCTCTCGTTGCCGGTGGCCGACCCGCAGATCGCCACCGCGCCGCTGTTCTTCGAGCCCTTCGTCCTGGCCCAGCCGGCGGAGCGGCCGATCGCGGCCGACGGCGCCGCCCGCATCGGCGACCTGCCGCGCGACGGCCTGCTGCTGCTGGAGGACGGGCACTGCCTGCGCGACCAGGCGCTGGAGATGTGCGGCACGCTGGGCGCCGGCGGCGGGCGGCGGCACAGCACCAGCCTGGAGACGCTGCGCCAGATGATCGCGGCCGGCGCCGGCTACAGCCTGTTCCCGCGCCTGGCCACGCTGGGCGAGGCCAGCGTCGGCGGCCTGGTCTCCTATGCCGGCTTCGACGGGCCGCCGCCCGGCCGCGCCGTCGGGCTGGCCTGGCGACAGAGCGACCCGCGGGCCGAGCAGTTCGAGTCGCTGCGCCAGTGCCTGCTGGGCCACCCGCCGCCCGGGACCACGGCGATGGCGCGCGAAACGCCCATGAAAAACGGGGGCGCGGCATGACGCCGGCCCCCGTTCCGATACTCAGCTCCCGAAGCCTCGGGGCTCAGTCCTCGCGATGATGGTCCTTGACCTCGACCTCGATCGGCACGCCCGGCAGCAGCTTGCCGGTGCGGATCGCCAGCGCCGATTTGACGTGGTTGACGTTCGGCGCCGAGGTCAGCTGGGTGGTGAGGAAGCGCTGGTAGCTGTCCCAATCCTCGGCCACGATCTTCAGCAGGAAGTCGGTCTCGCCCGCCAGCATGTGGCATTCGCGCACCAGCGGCCAGCTGCCCACCAGCTCCTCGAACTTGCGCAGATCGGCCTCGGCCTGGCTGGTCAGCCCGACCTGGGCGAACACCGTGACCCCGAATCCCAGCGCCTCCGGGTTGATGTCGGCATGGTAACCGCGGATGTAGTGCGCCTCCTCCAGCGCCCGGACCCGGCGCAGGCAGGGCGGGGCGGAGATGCCGGCACGACGCGCCAGCTCGACGTTGGTCATCCGGCCGTCGTCCTGGAGGTCGCGAAGGATACGTCGGTCGATGCGGTCGAGCTTCACACGGCGCATAGGTTCTCTCATGAAAGGTCTTCCGTGATTACGCGCAAGGATATTGCCGGACTTTCGCTTGGCGCAAGTGCATTCCTGCGTTCCGGCGGGGCTGCGGCACGATGAGCGCGACGCCCCGCAAAGGGGAAGGCGACATCGAGTCCCTGGGGGTCTGGGTGGTGTCCGACGGCCGTCCGGCGAACGAGAACCAGTGCCTCGGACTGGCCGAAGCGGTCGGCGCCGTCCCGGAGGTCTTCCGACTCGACGCGCGCCATGGCTGGCATCGGTTCCTCGATCCCGTTCGATCCGCCGCCGGCTTCGGACTGAAAGGCCCGCCCTGGCCCGACCTGCTGATCGCAGCCGGCCGGCAGAGCGTGTTCCCGGCCCTCGCGGTGAAGCGCGCCAGCGGTCATCGGACGCGCCTTGTGCAAATATTTCGTCCCGGCGTCAACCCGCGGCGATTCGATCTGATCGTGACGCCGCGCCATGACGGCCTGACCGGTCCCAACGTCTTCGCCACCCATGGCGCGCTGAACCTGGTCACCCCGGCCCGTCTCGCGGCGGCGGCGGCGGAATGGGGTCCGCGCCTGGACCATCTGCCGCGACCGCGCGCCGCGGTGCTGATCGGCGGCAGCAGCAAGTCGGTGGCGGTGCCGGCCGGCGCCCTGGCCCGACTCGCCGGACAGCTGGCCGAGCTGGCGCGGGCCGGCACCGGGCTGATGGTCACCACCAGCCGCCGCACCCCGCCGGGCGAGGTCGCGGCGCTGCGGGCGGCGCTGGACGGGTTGCCCGCCTGGATCTGGGACGGCGAAGGCCCCAACCCCTATTTCGGCTTCCTGGCCCTGGCCGATGCCGTGATCGTCACCATCGACAGCGTCAACATGACCTCGGAGGCGGCGACCACCGGCAAGCCCGTCCTGGTCGTGCCCTGGGCCGAGCTGGCACCCAAGCACCGCCGTTTCCAGGACGCGCTGGCGGCCGAGGGCGTTACCCGCCCCTTCGCCGGCCGGCTGGAGCAGTGGACCTATCCGCCGCTGAACGACACCGCGCAGGCGGCGGCCCGGGTGCGGGCGCTGTTCGGACCGGCCTGACCACGCCGTCCCCCGTGCCCAGGGCGCACCCCTGGCCAGCGCCGCCTTGCCGTGGCTTCCCCCGGTGTTTATCTATCGGTGACCCCTTTCCGCAGCGGATGATCTGCCATGCCGGCCACCCATCGCACCAAGGTCCTGATCATCGGTTCCGGCCCGGCCGGCTACACCGCCGCGATCTACGCCGCCCGCGCCAATCTGGAGCCGATCCTGGTGCAGGGGCTGCAGCCCGGCGGGCAGTTGACGATCACCACCGATGTCGAGAACTACCCGGGCTTCGCCGACGTCGTCCAAGGCCCCTGGCTGATGGAGCAGATGGAGGCCCAGGCCAAGCATTGCGGCACGCGGCTGGAGTTCGACCTGATCACCCAGGTCGACTTCTCGCGCCGGCCCTTCGTCTGCACCGCCGATTCCGGCGCGGTCTATGAGGCCGATTCCGTGATCATCGCCACCGGCGCCCAGGCGCGCTGGATGGGCCTGCCGAGCGAGCAGCACTTCCAGGGCCGCGGCGTCTCGGCCTGCGCCACCTGCGACGGCTTCTTCTTCCGCGGCAAGGAGGTCGCGGTGATCGGCGGCGGCAACTCCGCGGTCGAGGAGGCGCTGTACCTGACCAACCACGCCACCAAGGTGACGCTGGTGCACCGTCGTGACCAGCTGCGCGCCGAGCGCATCCTGCAGGACCGGCTGTTCGCCCACCCCAAGGTCGAGGTGGTGTGGAACCATGTGGTCGAGGAGATCGTCGGCGCCGGCACGCCGGAGACGGTGACCGGCCTGCGCCTGCGCGACAGCCGCGACGGGGCCGAGACCCTGCTGCCGGCCGACGGCGTGTTCGTCGCCATCGGCCATGACCCGGCGACCGCGGTGTTCAGGGGCCATGTCGCGATGGATGCCGACGGCTACATCCGGACCGCACCGGATTCGACCGCGACCGACATCCCGGGCGTGTTCGCCGCCGGCGACGTCAAGGACCGGGTCTACCGCCAGGCGGTGACCGCCGCCGGCATGGGCTGCATGGCGGCGCTGGAGGCCGAACGCTTCCTGTCCGAGCATGCCGGCACCGGCCATCTCGCCCGCATCGCCGACCGCGACACCCGCCCGATGGCCGCCGCCGCGGTTTAGTCCCACCCCCTCGGACGTCATTCCCGCGCAAGCGGGAATGACGTCCGCTCAAGTCGTCATGAGATCCCCGCTTGCGCGGGGATGACGGGAGATTGGTCGAAGGCGTTCTTGCGGCCCCGCCCCCTTCGACGGTCCCGATTTTCACCGCCCCTTTTTCATAGGCGCGACGGCGAAGGGGGTGGCGTCCCCCCGGGCGTTGGCGAAACAATTGTTCCCGCCGCGACCAAGCTTCGCTTGCGTTGGGTCGGGGGTGGCCCTCATAGTGCATATAGTGTGATTCGCAGGCGCGACGCCGAGCGCTGGTATATCGACCATCCCGCCCTTGTCGCCCGCGCAAGAAACGAACGGGTGTCTAAGCATGGACTGGGACAAGCTGCGCGTTTTCCACGCCGTCGCTGACGCGGGCAGCTTCACCCATGCCGGCGAGAAGCTGAACCTCAGCCAATCGGCGGTCAGCCGCCAGATCAGCGCCCTCGAGGAGAGCCTCAAGGTTCCGCTGTTCCACCGGCATGCGCGCGGCCTGATCCTGACCGAGCAGGGGGAACTGCTGTTCCGCACCGCGCGGGAGGTCTTCGCCAAGCTGTCGATGACCGAAGCGCAGCTGAGCGAGAGCAAGGACCATGCGCGCGGGCCGCTGAAGATCACCACCACCGTCGCCTTCGGCTCGACCTGGCTGACGCCGCGGGTGCGCGAGTTCCTGACCGCCTTCCCGGACATCGACCTGTCGGTGCTGATCGACGACGAGGAGCTGGATTTGGGCATGCGCGAGGCCGACGTGGCCATCCGCATGACCCCGCCGCGCCAGCCGGACCTGATCCAACGCCACCTGATGACCGTGAAGATCCACATCTTCGGGTCGGTCGACTATCTCAAGCGCAACGGCATCCCGCAGACGCTGGATGACCTGAACAAGCACTCGATCATCATCTATGGCGAGGATGCGCGCGGCCCGATCGCCGACATCAACTGGCTGGCCCATGTCGGCAGCCCGCCGCAGGGCGGCCGCCGGATCGCGCTCAGGGTGAACAACCAGTACGCGATCTACCGCGCCGTGCGCAGCGGCCTGGGCCTTGCCGCCCTGCCCGACTTCATGGTCGACCCGACCCTGAACGTGGTGCGGGTGCTGCCGGAGGTTACCGGGCCGACCACCGAGGCCTATTTCGTCTATGCCGAGGAGCTGCGTCACTCCAAGCGCATCTCGGTGTTCCGCGACTTCCTCGTCCGCAAGGTCGCCGAAAGCAAGTTCTGACCCCTGCCGCCCGGCTGCGTCGCGAGGCCTGCAAGCCGCGCATAGGCAGCCGCGCGCGTTTTCCTAGGCCCTTGGGATGAGAAAAAGACGGCAAACGCCTGAAATCTGTGCAAAACCCCACGGATAAATGGCGGATTTGCTGGGGTCTGCGCCGCCCAGAACGAGCTATGCAAAGCGCGCATAAAAGCATTGGTAGAAACTGGTTACCAATCGCTCACAGAATGCCTATCTTAGGAGCGTTCGTGCTGCAGCGCAGCAAGAACAAGGGTCCGGCTCTGCCGGCTCCTTGCGTCTCCCAGACGTGAAGCCTCCCTGTTTGACTCGGGCCGGAACATGTTTCCGGCCCTTTTTTTGTGCAGAATCCGGAAACACCTGCAGACGGCATGCCGGTGCCGCATGCCGCCCGCCGAAACCGCCCCGGCCGCGGGGGCTGGACCTCAGGTGTACAGGCGCTCGCTTTCCAGCCCCTTGTAGAGGTCGGCGACATATTCGCCGTAGCCGTTGTAGAGCAGGGTCGGCACCCGGTCGCCGGTGCCCAGCACCCGCTCCATCGCCTGGCTCCAGCGCGGGTGTGGCACCTGGGGGTTCACATTCGCCCAGAAGCCGTACTCGCTGCTCTGCAGCTGCTCCCAGAAGCTCACCGGCCGCTCGTCGGTGAAGCTGATGCGGATGATGCTCTTGATCGATTTGAAGCCGTATTTCCAGGGAGTCACCAGCCGCAGCGGCGCGCCGTCCTGCTTCGCCACCGGCTTGCCGTAGAGGCCGGTGACCATGAAGGCCAGCTCGTTGGTGGCCTCGGCCATGGTCAGGCCCTCGACATAGGGCCAGGGGTAGAACGTCTGGGCGAAACCGGGCGCCGTGTCGTTCTGGAAGGTTTCCATGCGCACATACTTTGCCGAGCCGGTCGGCTTGGCGTAGTCGATCAGCGCCTTCAGCGGGAAACCGGTCCACGGCACCGCCATCGACCAGGCCTCGACGCAGCGGTGGCGGTACAGCCGCTCCTCCAGCGGCATGGCGCGGATCAAGGTGTCGATGTCGACCTCCCGCTCCTGCTCGACCATGCCCTCGAACTTCACCGTCCAGGGCCGGATCTGCAGCGCCTGCGCCGCCTCCCAGATGTCCTTGTCCGAGCCGAACTCGTAGAAGTTGTTGTAGGTGGTGACGTCCTTCTCCGGCGTCAGCGCGCGGTCGAGCGTGTAGCGCGGGTTCTGCTTGGCCGGATAGAGGTCCGCGGTCGGGTCCGGCGCGTCGGCGGCAAGGGCCGGATGCGGCCTCATTACCGCGGTCGTTGCCAGCCCGGTGGTGGCCAGCAGCCCGGCGCCGAAGCCCATCGCCTGCAGCAGGCGCCGCCGGTCGAGATAGACCGCTTCCGGCGTCGTCTGGCTCTCCGGCAACCGCCAGCCTGGATTGCGCTTGATCAACATCGGCATGCTTCCTTCCACCGGTCCTGAGCGACGAGACCGCATGGTCTCACCATCTAGTTCGCAGCAGGAGGGGCCGTTGTTACCGCCGCCCCTCGACATAGGGCGCCAGGACGCCCAGCAAAGCCGCATGCGCCGGGGTCGGGACGCCGGCCGCGGCGCCCAGCCGCACCACCGCGCCGGACAGCCAGGGCAGTTCCAGCCGCCCGCCGGCCTCGAGATCCTGCTGCATCGAACTCCGCGTCACCTCCGGCAGCCCGTCGACGGTCGCCATGGTGCGCTCGGCGAGGTCCGCGGCCAGCGCCACGCCGCGCGCCCGGCCGACGGCCACGATCTCGGCGAAGGCGGCGGCCAGCAGCGCCCGGGTCTCGGGCACCGCCCGCATCACCCCGATCGGCTGGCGTGTCGCCGACCCGACGCCGGCCACCGACGCCAGGAAGGTCAGCTTCTCCCACAGCACCGCCTCGATCCGGTCGCTGGCGCCGCCCTTGATGCCGGCGGCACGGCACAACGCGTCGAGCGCCCGGACCGTCTCGCCGGCGCTGCCATTGCGATGGCCGAAGGCCAGGCTGCGCATCGTCCCGGTCTGGCGGATCACGCCGGGCGCCTCGATCCGCGCGGAGACATAGGCGACGCCGCCCAGCACCTCCGGCCCCGGCAGGGCGGCGGCGATGATGTCGGCGGCCTCGACCCCGTTCTGCAGCGGCAGCACCAGCGTGGCCGGCCCGATCAGCGGCCGGATCGCGGCGGCCGCCGCGGCGAGGTCCCACAGCTTGACGGTGAGGATGACGAGATCGACCGGGCCGATCGCGGCTGGGTCGTCGACCGCGGTCACCGCGCCCGTCGACAGGGTCGCGCCGGCCTGGTCGCGGATGGTCAGGCCCCGGGTCTGCAGCGCCTGGAGATGCGCCCCGCGGGCGACGAAGGCGACCTCCGCCCCCGCCTGCTGCAGCGCCGCACCGAACACGGCCCCGACGCCCCCGGCCCCGATGATCGCGATGCGCATGGTCGATCTCTCCTGCCGTCGGCCGGGTTCGCCTCGGCGCACCCGACCGACAGGACTTGATGCTACCGCAGCGCGGCGCTGGCGCGTTGGATGCGGATGCAGGCCTCGTGCAGCGACTCGGTGGCGGTGGCGTAGGAGATGCGGAAGAACGGCGCCAGCCCGAAGGCCGAGCCCTGCACCACCGCCACGCCCTCGGATTCCAGGAGGTATGTGACGAAATCTTCGTCGGTCTCGATCACCTTGCCGTCCGGGGTCTGCTTGCCGATGGTGCCGGCGCAGGACGGGAAGACGTAGAACGCGCCCTCCGGCCGGTGGCAGGTGATGCCGGAGGCCTGGTTCAGCATCGACACCACCAGGTCGCGGCGCTGCTTGAACACCTCGTTGTGGCGCGGGATGAAATCCTGCGGGCCGTTCAGCGCCTCGACCGCCGCCGCCTGGCTGATCGAGGACGGGTTCGAGGTCGACTGGCTCTGCACCTTGGCGATGGCCTTGATCAGGTCCGGCCGGCCGGCGGCGTAGCCGATGCGCCAGCCGGTCATGCAATAGGCCTTGGACACGCCGTTCAGGGTCAGGGTGCGGTCGTACAGCTTGGGCTCGACCTGGGCCGGGGTGACGAAGGTGAAGCCGTCATAGACCAGGTGCTCGTACATGTCGTCGGTCAGCACATGCACATGCGGGTGGCGCAGCAGCACGTCGGTCAGCGCCTTCATCTCGGCGAAGCTGTAGGCCGAGCCGGTCGGGTTCGACGGCGAGTTCAGGATCAGCCACTTGGTCTTCGGCGTGATCGCGGCCTCGAGGTCGGCCGGCTGCAGCTTGAAGCTCTTCTCCGGCGGGCAGGTCACCGGCACCGGGGTGCCGCCGCACAGCAGCACCATGTCGGGATAGCTGACCCAGTAGGGCGCCGGGATCACCACCTCGTCGCCCGGGTTCAGCGTCGCCAGCAGCGCGTTGTACAGCACCTGCTTGCCGCCGGTGCCGACGGTGATCTGACTGGTCTCGTATGTCAGGCCGTTCTCGCGCAGGAACTTGGCGGCGATCGCCTTCTTCAGCTCCGGCGTACCGTCGACCGCGGTGTATTTGGTCTTGCCGGACTGGATCGCGGCGATCGCAGCCTGCTTGATGTTGTCGGGCGTGTCGAAATCCGGCTCACCGGCGCCGAGGCCGATGACGTCGCGGCCGGCCGCCTTCAGCTCGGCCGCCTTGGTGGTGACGGCGATGGTCGGCGACGGCTTGACGCGGGCGAGCGAGGCGGCGAGGAAGGCCATGGTTCCGGATCCCGGGAAATGAGGAAAGCCGGCGACGGTAGCCCCGCCCTGCCCCCGCCGACAAGCCGCCAGCCCTGCGAAAATTCGTCACCGCGCCCGCGCCGGGCGCGGAGGGGCTCCGCCCTACCCCTTCACCGCGCCCGAGGTCAGGCCGGAGATCAGCTGGCGCGAGAAGAAGGCGTAGAGCACCAGCACCGGGATGATCGCCAGGGTCAGCGAGGCCAGCACCGCGTTCCAGTCGGTGACGTACTGGCCGACGAATTGCTGCACCCCGAGGGTGATGGTCCGGGCGCCTTCGCTCGGCGCCAGGATCAGCGGGAACCACAAATCGTTCCAGATCGGCACCATGGTGAAGACGGCGACGGTCGCCAGCGCCGGCCGCACCAGCGGCAGGATGATCCGGAAGAAGATGCGGTATTCGCCAACCCCGTCGCAGCGCGCCGAATCCTTCAGCTCGGACGGGATCTGGCGCATGAACTCCGACAGGATGAAGATCGACAGCGGCAGGCCCATGGCGGTGTAGACCAGGATCAGCGACCACACCGTGTCGTTGAGGCCGAGCCACACCACCAGCTGCAGGATCGAGACGGTACCCAGCCGGATCGGGATCATGATGCCGATGGCGAGGTAGACCGCCAGCGTGGCGCTGCCGCGGAAGCTGTATTCCGACAGCGCCCAGGCGGCCATGGCGCCGAGGAACACCACCAGGAACAGCGTCACCAGCGTCACGGTCAGGCTGTTGCCGAAATAGAGCCCGAAATTCGACCGGGTCAGCACCGTGTCGAAGCCGATCAGGCTGAAGCTGTCCGCGGTCGGCGGCATCAGCGGCTGGCTGAAGATCGCCTTGCGCGACTTGAAGGCGTTGAACAGCACCAGCACGATCGGGAACAGCGCGATGATGGTGTAGCCGAGCAGCACCGCATGGATCGCGGCGGCCGAGACGGGGGAAGTGCGGTTGGCCATGGGTCAGAGCTCGTAGCGCTGCAGCCGGCGCTGCACGATGTAGAAGTAGGTCATCACGCCGGCCAGGATGATCCCGAACATCACCGTCGCCACCGCGGCGCCCATGGTCGGGTCGCCCAGCTGCAGCTGGAAGCCGAAGAAGGTGCGGTAGAAGAAGGTGCCGAGGATGTCGGTCGCGAAGTTCGGCCCGGCCAGCGCGCCCTGGGCGACGTAGATCAGGTCGAAGGCGTTGAAGTTGCCGACAAAGGTCAGGATCGAGACCATGCCGATGGTCGGCCAGATCAGCGGCAGCTTGATGCGCCAGAAGATCGTCATCTGGCTGGCGCCGTCGACCCGCGCCGCTTCGGTCAGGCTCTCCGGGATGTTCAGCAGCGCGGCGTAGGTCAGCAGCAGCGGCATGCCGACCCATTGCCACACCGACACCAGCGCCAGGGTGAGCAGCGCGCTCTGCTCCTGCCCCAGCCAGGGGGCGAAGAGCGAGCCCAGGCCCACCGTGCCGAGCATCGACTTGGCGACGCCCCAGGTCGGCGACAGGATCAGCTTCCAGATGAAGCCGATGATCACCACCGACAGCAGCGTCGGGGTGAACATCAGCGTCCGGTACGTGTTGGTGAAGCGCAGCCGCGGCAGCGACAGCAGGGCCGCCAGCCCGATCGCGATCGGGTTCTGCACCAGCATGTGCACGGCGAAGAACAGGAAATTGTTGAGCAGCGCGTTCCAGAACCGGTCGGCCCATTGCGGGTCGAAGAACAGCGCCGCGTAGTTGGCCAGCCCGGCGTAGTGCCGCACCCCGCTCTCATCTTGCACGAACAGGCTGAGCCGGATGCTGTCGAGCAGCGGGTACACCATGAATATAGTGTAGATCAGCGACGCGGGCGCCAGGAAGACGACGATGTGCCAGGGGAAGCGGCCCCGGCGGCCCGCGATCTGGGCGCGGGGAATGACGACGGTCTGGGTGCTGGCCATGGGAACAGTCTATGGGAAAGCGGGCGATCCGACAGCATGATCGGCGGCCCGGATAAGCGCCAGGGCGCAGCCCGGAAAACCCGGACCGCGCCCTGCGCCGGTGGTCAGCCTACTTGGCCGGCTTGTACCAGGAGTCGAGGCCCTTCTGGACCTGCTCGGCCGCCTGCTGCGGCGTCAGCGTGCCGTTCAGCACCTGGGCGGAGACGTTCCACAGCTCGTTCTCCAGGTTCGGCGTGCCGCGCGACAGGATCTGGTACGAGTTGCGGATCGACGGCTCGCACAGCTTGCGCCAGCTGACGAACTCCGCCGCCACCGGGTCCTTGATGGTGACCGGGTGGTTCGACAGCGAGAAGAAGCCCGGCAGGGCGTTGGAGTAGATGTCGGCGAATTCGGCCGTCGCCACCCATTCCAGGAACGCCTTGGTCGCTTCCGGATTCTTGGTCTTGGCGTTCATGCCGAGCGCGATGTCGGTGTGATCGCTGATGTAGCACTTGTCGCCGGCCTTCTCGACCGGCGGCGGGAACGCGCCCATCTTGAAGTCGGCCTGGGCGTTGAAGGCGGCGATGTCCCAGGACCCGGCCGGGTAGATCGCGGCGCGGCCGAGGGTGAACAGGTTCTGGCTGTCCGGATAGGCCTGGGCCTGGTAGCCGTCCGGCAGGTACGGACGCCACTTCGCCAGTTCCTCGAACGCCTCGACATAGGGCTTGTCGGTGAACTTCTGGGTGCCGGCGATCAGCGCCTTGCGGCCTTCCTCGCCCTTCCACAGGTTCGGACCGATGTTCTGGAAGCCCATGGTCGCGGCCTCCCACTGGTCCTTGGTGCCGATGTCGAGCGGCGCGACCTCGCCCTTGGCCTTGATCTTGTCGAGCAGGGCGAAGAACTCGGCCTCGGTCTTCGGAACGGTCAGGCCTTCGGCCGCGAAGATGTCCTTGTTGTAGAGGTAGCCGTGGATGACCGAGGCCATCGGCACGCAGAACAGCGTCTTGGCGTCATCGGTGATCCAGGCGCTCTTGGCCACGTCGGAGAAGGTGTCCATGCCCTTCAGGTCGGTGACCGGGGCCAGGTAGCCCTTCTGGAACAGCGCCAGCGAGGCGTCGAACGGCCGGCAGGTGATCAGGTCGCCGGCGGTGCCGCCGTCGAGCTTGGCGTTGAGCGCGGCGTTGTATTCGGTCGGCGTCGAGGGCGCGAACACCACCTTGATCCCGGGATGGGTCTTCTCGAAGGCCGGGATGATGGTGTCCTGCCAGATCTTCAGGTCGTCGTTGCGCCAGCTTTCGATCGTCAGCGTGACGTCGGCGGCCACCGCCTGGCCCGCGAGGGCGACGAGCGCCGCCCCGGCCAGGAACGCGCCGCGGATAAATGAATAAGACATATGAACCTGCCTCCTCTGTTCGGCGTTTCGCCGTGCACACGGGCGGCGGGACGGCCCCGCGGCGCCCGGTATCCCTATTGTCGTTGGATCGCCGCCAGGGCGCGGCGCAGATCGCCGCCGGCCCCGGCCAGGCGCCGGCGCCCGTCCTCGGCGCTGTCGCCCGACGCCACCAGCGCCGCCAGCTTGACGTTGTTCCCCGCCGCCGCCAGCGCCGCCCGGGCCGCCGTCTCGTCGACCGGCACGATGGCGCGCAGCATGCGCACCGACCGGTCGTTCAGCTTGGCGTTGGTCGGCTGCATGTCGACCATCAGCCCGTCATAGACATGGCCCAGCCGGGTCATCACCAGCGTCGAGAACAGGTTCAGCACCACCTTCTGGGCGGTGCCGGCCTTCAGCCGGGTGGAACCGGCGATCGGCTCCTCCCCCGTCGCGGCCAGGATCACATGGGCGGCGTCGCCGAAGATCGGCGCGCCGGGATTGGAGGCGACGGCGATGGTCAGGGCGCCGGCGCGAGACGCGGCCTGCAGCACGGCGCGGGTGTAGGGGGTGCCGCCGCTGGCGGCGACGCCGACCACGACGTCATCGGCGCCCAGGCGCAGCGCCTCGGCCTCGGCCCGGCCGGCATCGGCGTCGTCCTCGGCGTTCTCGACCGACCGGGTCAGCGCCCCGGTGCCGCCGGCGATGAGGTATTCCAGGCGGTCATGCGGGTGGCCGAAGGTCGGGAACAGTTCGGACCCGTCCTGCGCCGCGATTCGGCCGGAAGCGCCGGCGCCGGCATAGACCAGCCGGCCGCCGCGCCCCAGCCGGGGCGCCGCATCGGCCGCCGCCGCCGCCAGGGCCGGCAGGGCCGGCCGCACCGCCGCCACCGCGGCGAGCTGGGATTCGAGCAGCGCGTCGAGGATCTCCGCATCCTCCCAGGTGTCGATGCCCCTGTAGCGGCGTGACGCGGTTTCGGTTCCCATGCGGTCCGTTCGGTGGCTGAGCGGTTGGACGTGAGTGGTCTAGACCACAGTCTTCCAGCTTTGCCTGCCGGGCGCAAGACCGGTCGTCATGCCGACGCCAGAACGGGGCTGCGCGGGCCTACCAGCTGAGCTTGAAGCCTGCCGAGATCCGGGCGCCGGGCTGCGCGGTGCCGAGGTCGATGAACGAGGCGTTGAGCTGCAGCGGCCCGAACAGGGTCTGCTCCACGCCGACGCTGCCGGTCAGCAGCCGGTCGGTGCTGGAGAACTGGCTGCCGAACAGCAGCGCGGTGGACCCCCAGGGCAGTTGCAGCCGGGTGCTGCGACCGATCTCCCAGTGCGTCACCGGCGCCTGCGGCCCGAGCAGCCCGTCCTGCATCACGGCATAGCGGTCTTCCACCGAGCCGGAGAGGCCGACCAGCGACCAGGCGCGGGACAGCACTGCCGCCACCTGCCCGGCGCCCTCCGCGGCCTGCGGGTCGAAGCTGGCCTCGACCCTGGCCGACTGCCAGAACGGCACGAACCAGGGCAGCCGCGACAGGGTGACGCTCGCCTCCGCCTTGCCGGCGGCGGTGCGCCGGGACGTCTCCAGCCGGTCCCAATGCGATGCGAATCCGGGATTGGGATCGGCCGGGATGTCGAAGGTGACGCCGGTCCGGGCGATGAAGCCCGGAACCTGCGACTGCAGCGCCGCCCCGACCGAGCCGGCGCCGCGGATGTCGCGCTGGCCGGTGACCACGCCGAAGTCGCGGTCGGACCAGGCGTGGGCGCCCGGTGTCGCCGCCAGGGCGGCGAGGACGGCAAGAGGCAGCAGAAAGGGGCGGCGGGACCGCGGCATCGGCGGGCTCACTCTCTCCGGGGAATGGCTGGTGCCCCTTGAGAGTAGTCATTCAGCCGCGCCTGCCAACCCCTTGAATTGTGACAATTTTCGCTTGGCTGCGCTGGGCCTGCTAGAATGTCAGCACCACCTTGCCAAAGTGCTGCGCCGATTCGAGGTGCCGCAGCGCCGTCGGCGCCTCGGTCCAGGCGAAGCCGCGGTCGATCACCGGCCGCAACCCGGTCGCCGCGACCGCCCGGTTCATCGCCTCGAAGCTGTCGCGCGACCCGACCGGGATGCCGCGGATCCGGGCCCGGCGGAACAGGATCTCCATCGGATTGATCTCGGTTGACTTGCCGCCGAGATAGCCGATGACGTTGATCTGGCCGCCGGTGCGGATCGCCGCCAGCGAGCGCGCGAAGGTGCCGGGGCCGCCGACCTCGATGACATGGTCGACACCGCGGCCGCCGGTCAGCTCGCGCACCGCGAGGTGCCAGTCCGGCGTGGTGCGGTAGTTCACCGTGCCGGTGGCGCCGAGCGCCCTTGCCTGCTCCAGCTTCGCGTCGCTGGACGAGGTGACGATGGCGCAGGCGCCGGCCGCGACCGCGAATTGCAGGGCGAAGATCGCGACCCCGCCGGTGCCCTGTACCAGCACCGTGTCGCCGGGCTTCAGCCCGCCCTCCGCGACCAGCGAGGTCCAGGCGGTCAGGGCGGCGCAGGGCAGCGTCGCCGCCTCGGCGTCGGTCAGGTGGTCCGGAACCCGGGTCACGCCCTCGGCGTCGAGCCGGACATATTCCGCCAGTACGCCGGGGCCCGGCCCGCCCAGCGGCACCGCCCGTTCGATGCCCTCGAAATCGCCGGCGATCCAGCCCTGCCAGAAGGTCGAGGCCACCCGGTCGCCGACCGCGACGCGGGTGACGCCCTCGCCGACCGCCACGACCTCGCCGACGCCGTCGGACAGCGGCACCATCGGCAGCGCAAATCCGGCGTGGTAGGTGCCGCGCACGATCTCCAGGTCGCGGTAGTTCAGGGACGCGGCGCGCATCCGCAGCACCACCTCGCCGCGCCGCGGCTCCGGCACCGGCCGCTCCACCAGCGCCAGCCGGTCGAGGCCCGAACCCTCTTCGATCACGAACGCCTTCATCTCATCTCTCCCGGAAGTGATCCCGCTGGAGAGATCGCCCGCCATCGGCTAGTCTTCAAATTCATTGTTTTCAGAAACTTCATGACGGATCGGCATGATGTTGGACGAGATGCGCGCCTTCGTGCTGCTGGCCGAGACCGGGTCGATCCAGCGGGTGGCGGAGCGGCTGCCGCTGACCCAGCCGGCCGTCACCCGGCAGATCCAGCGGCTGGAGCAGCATCTCGGCGTCACCCTGCTGGACCGGCGGGTGAAGCCGCCGCGGCTGACCCCGGCGGGACTCGCCGCGCTTGACCGCTGCCGCGCCATCCTGGCGGCGATGGAGGAGCTGAAGACCAGCGCCGGCAACGGCGCCGAACCGGAAGGGGCCCTGCGCCTGGGCGTCGGCGTGCTGCACGCCTTCGCCGAAGCCGATTTCGCGGCGCTGATGCGCGAGCTGCGCCAGCGCTATCCCCGGCTGTCGCTGCGGCTGATCGGCGGCCAGGCGGCGACGCTGCTGGCCGATTTGGACCGCGGCCGGCTGGACGCGGCGGTGGTGATGATGCAGAAGCACGCGGCCCCCTATCCCGGCCGCGTGGTGGGGCAGGAGCAGCTGGTGGTGGTCGGCGCCCGCAGCCTGACCCTGCCGCGCCGGCCGTCGCTGGCCGACCTCGCCGCCTGCGACTGGGTGGTCAGCCCCGGCGATTCCTGCGACGTCCGCACCCTGCTGGAAGCGATCTTCGCCCGCGAAGGGCTGACGCTGCGGATCTCGGCCGAGGTCCATGACGTGGCGATGCAGCAGGCGCTGATCCGCAGCGGCTTCGGCCTGGGCGTGCTGCCGTCGCGCCGCTACACCGCGCGCGACGAGCTGCGCCGCATCGACGTGCCGGGCTTCCGCTCCGACTTTACCGTCAGCGTAGTGCGGGCGCCGCATCTCGGCCGGCTGGACCGCGCGGTCGACCATCTCGAGGAGACGCTGCGGCAGAGGCTGGCGCCGGCGGTGGTGCCCCTGACCCAGGCGGGCTAGGTCACCCGGCCGGCGGCTTGGGCTGCTGCGGCGGCAGGCCGAAACGGCGGGTCGCAATGTCGATGATCCGGCGCGGCGGGTGGCGGATGTCGACCGTCACCACCCGCTCGTCCGGCCCCGGCGGCTCCAGCGTCTCGAACTGGCTGCGCAGCAGTGCCGGCGGCATGAAATGGCCCCGGCGGTTGGCGAGGCGTGTGGCGATCACCGCCTCGGACCCCGAGAGGTAGAGGAAGGCGACCTGCGGCCGGCCGGCGACCAGCCGGTCGCGATAGACCCGCTTGAGCGCGGAGCAGGCCAGCACCGCCGGCTGCCCTTCGGCCAGCCAGCGCGTGATCTGTTCCGCCATGGCGTCGAGCCAGGGCCAGCGATCCGCGTCGGTCAGCGGGTGGCCGGCCTTCATCTTCTCGATGTTGGCCGGCGGGTGGAAGCTGTCGGCATCGGCGAAGATGCCGCCCATGCGGCGCGCCAGCTGCTTGCCGATCGTGGTCTTGCCCGAGCCCGAGACGCCCATGACGATGGCCACGCCGGGCGGGATGGCGTGGCCGGAGCCCCGCGATTCGGGATCGGGCCTGTCGGCGGCCATGCCGCGTCTCCTCTCGTTTCGGTCCGGGTGCTGCGGTCCGGTCAGGCGAGCTTGACGACCTCGCCGGTGCGGAAGCTCTCATCCGCCGCCAGCACGATGCGCAGGCTGTCGATCGCCGCCTGCATCGAATCGGTCAGGTCGAGATCCTCGCGGATCGCGCGCAGGAACAGCTCCTGCTCGCGGTCGCACAGCTCCTGGTGGCCGGGTTCGTCCGCCATGGTGATCCAGCGGTCCTTCTCGACGAAATGGTTGTTCCCGTCGATCGCGGCGGAATGGACCTTCAGCGCGTTGGTCTTGGTGTGGCGGTCGATGTCGGCGGAATCGGAGATCGCGTCGGTCTTGGCCTCGCCCTGCCCGTCCTGCGGCACCACGATCGAGACGCTGCCCTTCGGCCCGACCACGTCCTTCACGAAATAGGCCACCTCGCTCATCATCGGGCCCCAGCCGGCCTCGTACCAGCCGACCGAGCCGTCGTCGAAGACGACATGGAGATGGCCGTAATTGTGGATCTCGACGGCGTCGGACAGGCGGGCGCCGATGCCGTGCACCCGCACCGGCCGGGCCCCGGTCATCTGGCACATCACGTCGACATAGTGGACGCCGCAATCGACGATCGGCGACAGCGACTGCAGCAGGTTCTGGTGCCAGGTCCAGGATGGGCCGGAGCTCTGCTGGTTCAAATTCATCCGCATCACCAGCGGCTTGCCCAGGGTCTTCGCCACCTCGATGAACTTCACCCAGGACGGGTGGACCCGCAGGATGTAGCCGATCACCAGCTTGCGGTTGGTTTCCTTCGCCCGGGCGACGATGCGCTCGGCATCCTCGACCGTGGTCGCGATCGGCTTTTCCATGAAGACATGGGCGCCGGCGTCCAGCGCCTTCAGCGCGAACTCCGCATGGGTGTCGGAATAGGTGTTGATCGACACCGCGTCCGGCCGGGTCTCGGCCAGGGCCGCGGCGTAGTCGGCGAAGCGCGGATAGTCCACCAGCTCTGCCGGCAGGTCGGCCTTGGCGATCGAGCGGGCGACCAGGCCGACGATCTCGAACCCGTCCAGCCGGTGATAGGCCAGGGCATGGGACAAGCCCATATGGCCGACCCCGACGACGAGGACGCGCACCGGATCGGTCATGGGGAAACTCCTGGTCGTGGGCCGAGGGGCCGGGCCGCGCGGAAGGGGCGGCCGGCGCGATCCGAATGTCGGTCAGCCGCCCCGCCGATGGCAAGAGGATTGGCGCCCATTAGGTCTGACATTATGGGTATTCCATCGCGGGGCAGGACCGCCCATCTGCAACGGGTCGGACTTCGCAAAGGATCCCGCGCCATGCCCCCATCGACCCTGACGATCACCCTGATCGGCGGCCCGACCGCCCTTGTCGAGATCGGCGGCCTGCGCCTGCTGACCGACCCGACCTTCGACCCGCCGGGCCTGTACCGGGAGACACCGGTCCGGTTCGAGAAGACCTCCGGCCCCGCCCTGTCGGTCCAGGAGATCGGAGCGCTGGACGCGGTGCTGCTGAGCCACGACCACCATCTGGACAATCTCGACAGCAGCGGGCGCGCCATGCTGCCGAGCGTCGGCACGACCTACACCACCCGCGCCGGGGCGGAACGACTGGGGGGCAATGCGCTGGGCCTCGCCCCGTTCGAAACCCAGGTGTTGGAGGGCAAGGATGCGGAGCGGCTGTTCGTCACCGCCGCCCCGGCGCGCCACGGCCCGGTTGGCATCGAGCCGATCTCCGGCGACGTCGTCGGCTTCCTGCTGGGCGTCCAGGAGCCCGGCGATGCGATCTACATCACCGGCGACACCGTCTGGTACGAGGGGATGGCCGAGGTGGCGCGCCGCTTCGCGCCCAAGGTGGTGATGCTGTTCACCGGTGCCGCGGAACCGCGGGGCCGGTTCCGCATGACCATGGGCAGCAATGACGCCCTGGAGGCGGCGGCCGCCTTCCCGCAGGCGGCCATCGTCGCCATCCACAACGAAGGCTGGTTCCATTTCAAGGAAAGCGCAGCAGACCTTGCCGCGTCCTTCGCCACGCTCGGCGTGGCGTCCCGGCTGACCGCCCTGGAACGGGGCCAGCCGGTGCGGTTCCCACTGTAGGGCCGCCTCAGCCGCGATTCAGCGTGCCGGCGTGGTGGCGGATGTGGTCGGCGATGAAGCTGGAGATGAAGTAGTAGCCGTGGTCGTAGCCGGCATGGCGGCGCAGGGTCAGGGGCTGGCCCCCGGCCTTGCAGGCCGCCTCCAGCAGATGCGGGTGCAGCTCGCGCGCCAGGAACTGGTCGGCCTCGCCCTGGTCGATCAGCAGCTCCGGGCAGCGGGCCCCCTGCTCCACCAGCGCGGTCGCGTCCCATTCCGCCCAGGCGGCCTGGTCGGGGCCGAGATAGTTGCCGAACGCCTTCTGCCCCCAGGGACATTGCGACGGCGCCGCGATCGGCGCGAAGGCCGACACCGACCGGTACAGGCCGGGGTTGCGCAGCGCCGCCACAAGCGCCCCGTGCCCGCCCATGGAATGGCCGAAGATGCCCATCGCCGAACGCCGCGCCGGGAAGTGCCGGCCGATCAGCTCCGGCAGCTCGCGCGTCACATAGGCGTGCATCCGGTAGCCGTCCCGCCACGGCGCCGCCGTCGCGTCGAGGTAGAAGCCGGCGCCCAGCCCGAAATCCCAGGACGCGTCGTCGCCGGGATACCTCCGGTCGCGCGGGCTGGTGTCCGGCGCCACCAGCATCAGCCCGAATTCGGCGGCATGGCCCAGGGCGCCGGCCTTGGTCATGAAGGTTTCTTCGGTGCAGGTCAGCCCCGCGAGGTAGACCAGCACCGGCACCGGGCGTTCGGCCGCCTGCGGCGGCACGAACACCGAGAACCGCATCTCGCCGCCGATCTCGGACGAGGCGTGGCTGTAGAAGCCGACCTCACCCT
The DNA here is from genome assembly GCF_031453975.1 of Inquilinus ginsengisoli. Classification (NCBI taxonomy): domain Bacteria; kingdom Pseudomonadati; phylum Pseudomonadota; class Alphaproteobacteria; order Rhodospirillales; family Rhodospirillaceae; genus Inquilinus; species Inquilinus ginsengisoli. Next base: position 327 of record NZ_JAVDPW010000005.1, on the reverse strand, counting down.
CGAAGGCGCGGTGCTTGCTGCGAAGGACGGGCGCGGTCATCAGAATTCGACCACGGTACGGATCGACTTGCCCTCATGCATCAGGTCGAAGCCTTCGTTGATCCGCTCCAGCGGCAGCTTGTGGGTGATCATCGCGTCGATCTCGATCTTGCCCGACATGTACCAGTCGACGATCTTCGGCACATCGGTCCGGCCCCGGGCGCCGCCGAAGGCCGAGCCCTTCCACACCCGTCCGGTCACCAGCTGGAACGGCCGCGTCGAAATCTCCTGCCCCGCCCCGGCCACGCCGATCACGATGCTCTGGCCCCAGCCGCGGTGGGACGCTTC